>DASZNP010000105.1:0-6867 GCA_035551255.1 Solirubrobacterales bacterium | reverse complement strand
TCCACATATGAATCAGGGGACGCACCGCGCCGGCAGCTTCCATCGGCTCGAGCAAGCCGAGCCGTTCGATCGCCGGCACGCCCGAGGCTTGGATGAAGTGCGAGCACATCCGCTTGTAGGCGTCGGGGCTCGGCTGTTTCTCGACAACGGCGACGCGCAGGCCGGCGCGGCCGAGCTGGATCGCGGTGGCACAGCCGGCGAGGCTGCCGCCGACGATGACCGCGTCGTACGCCGCCTGGTCATTGATGATGGGGGAGTGGGGATCGGTGCTGGGCATCTGGGGCCTCCAACCTGTTGCCGTTGACCAAGAACTACAGTTCGTCCCGTACTATACGCATCGAATCATGAAAAGCAAGTACACCGGCATCACCAAAAACATCAGGCTCACCGGCAACTCCTACGCTGTGCTCGCTCTCCTGGAGCAGTTCGGCGAGTCGACCTCCTACGACATCAAACAGGCGATCGAGGTCTCGATCCAGAATTTCTGGCCCGTTCCGCACACGACCGCCTACGAGGAGCCGGCGCGGCTCGCATCCGGTGGATACCTCTCCGTGCGGCAGGAGGAGGGGGGACGGCGGCGGCGCTTCTATTCCATGACGGAGAAGGGGCACGAGGCGCTCGCGGCCTGGGCTTCGGACCCTGAGGTGGCGCCGCCGCAGCTGCGCGAGGAAGCGATCCTCAAGGTCTTCGCCGGCGGCCCGCCCGGCCCGCTCGCCGAGTCCCGCCGCGCCTGGCACCAAGCAAAGCGGGACGAACTGGCAGCGATCCTCGCGGAGGTGCGCCAAGCGGAGGCCGGAGACCTAACCGCCTCCGAACGCACCTTGATGACCGGCGTCGGCTACCACACGAAGATGCTCGAGCTGCTCGACCTCTTTGCGAAAGGGGAAGAACCGGGATCGTCTTGAGCGTTGGTGGTTAGCTTCGGTAACTAGTTTGCTAAACTAATTACCAGAGCTAATCAATGAACGCGAAAGTCGACATCCCCCTCAGCGAGCGCGCCGCCCACCTGCGCACGGCGATTGTCCGCACCGCCCGCCGGCTGCGCCAGGAGGCAGCGGCGGAGACCTCCGGCCTCACCCCGACTTCGGTCGCGGCGCTGGCGACGATCGAGCGGCACGGGCCGATGACCCCGAGTGAGATCGCCGAGATCGAGCGGGTCAAGCGGCCGACGATCACCCGCACGCTCGGCTGCCTGGAACGGGAGGGACTGATCGACCGCTCGCAGGACCCGACCGACAAGCGCAGCGCCCTGGTCGCCATCAACGGCGCCGGGCGCGAGCGGCTCCGGCGCCTGCGCAAGCGCAAGAACGCCTACCTGGCGCGGCGCATGCGCGACCTCAGCGACGAGGAAGTGGAGACGCTCGAGCGGGCGGCCGAGATCCTCGAGCGGATGCGGGAGGGCGAGCAGCTTTGACGGCTGCGATTCGCCACTCGTTCAACTCGCTGGAGGTCCCCAACTACCGCCGCTACTTCCTTGGCCAGCTGATCTCCCTCTCCGGGACCTGGATGCAGACGGTCGCCGCGCTCTGGGTCGTCCTCAGCCTCACCGGCAGCGGTGTCGCCGTCGGCCTCACCACCGCGCTGCAGTTCCTGCCGATGCTGCTGATTGGCGCCTGGGGCGGCCTGCTCGCCGACCGGATCCCGAAGCGGCGGCTGCTGATCACGACGCAGGCGCTGATGGCGATCCCGGCGATCGGCCTCTTCGCAGTCACCGCGACCGGCGTTGTCACGCCCTGGATGGTCTTCCTCGCGGTCTTCGCGATGGGCTCGGTCAACGCCATCGACAACCCGACCCGGCAGAGCTTCGTGATCGAGATGGTCGGCCCCGACCGGGTCGTCAACGCGGTCAGCCTCAACAGCGTCATCGTCCAGGCGGCGCGGATCGTCGGCCCGGCCTTCGCCGGGATCCTGATCGCCACGGTCGGAGTCGTCCCCTGTTTCGCGATCAACGCCCTCACCTTCGTGGCGATGATCCTGGCGCTGTGGCGGATGGACCCGGCCCGCCTCGACCCCGCCCCGCCCGCCAAGCACGAGCCGGGCGCGATCCGCGCCGGTCTCCGCTACGTCCTCCGCACCCCCGAGCTCCTGGTCCCGCTGGCCCTGATGGCGCTAGTAGGCACCCTCGGCTTCAACTTCCAAGTAGTGCTGCCGCTACTAGCCAAGTTCAGCTTCGAATCCGGCGCGATGACCTACGCGACCTTGGTCTCAGCAATGGCAGTCGGCTCAATCGTAGGCGCCCTGATCAACGGCCACCGAGGCCGCACCGGCCCCCGCCTGATCGCCGCGGGATCGCTGGCCTTCGGCGTAGCTGCTCTGCTCGCCGCCCTGATGCCTACCCTGGCCTTCGAGGTTCCGGCCCTGATGCTCCTGGGTGCCGCCTCGGTGACCTTCGCGGCCACGATCAACTCCACCCTCCAGCTGGCCGTAGCCCCGGAGATGCGCGGGCGGGTGATGGCCCTCTACAGCGTCGTCTTCCTGGGCAGCACCCCGATAGGCGGCCCCCTGGCGGGCTGGCTAGCCCAGAGCTACGACCCGCGAGTGGCGCTGGTGCTAGCCGCCACCTCGGGCTTACTCGCCGCCTGGATCGCCCGCGTCTCCTTCAACCACTTCGAGATCCAAACGCGGGAGCACGCGGTTGCGTAGCTCCCGCGTGCGCTTCTAGTGGCGGCGCTGTTTGTGGTGCTGGTGGCCGAGTTTCAGGTTGACCGGGCTGCCGGCGGCCAGGATCGTTCCCGCCGCAGGCGTCGATGACTTGACGACGAGCGCTCCGCGCCTCCTGCCTTTCATGTGCTTCGGCTTGAAGACTTTGCCGACGCTGCAGTGAGCTTTCCGCAATTCGGCCTTCGCCCGGCCCAGCTTTTTCCCGGTCAGGTTCGGGACGACGCACGTCGCGGGCGGGGGCGGAGGCAAGTCGGCATGAATGCGGGTGTATGAGATCGTCGCCGAGCAGGACGAAGTGTTGCCGGCAGCGTCCGTCGCCGTCGCCGAGAAGGTGGCGGTGGTGTCTGCCGCGACGCTGATGCCGATGCCGGGCGAGCCGAGTTCGGCCGCGGTTCCATTGCCGACCGATGCTCCCGTACACCCCGAGCCCGCATAGATGCGGACCGTCGATCCGGGCTCAGCGCTGCCGAGAATCCGCGGGGTCCCGCTCAGGCTCGGCGAGGCCGGGTCGGTGCTGATCAGCTGCGGCGCCGCCGGCGGCACGACGTCTTTCTGTTCCATCCAGATGCCGCCCGCTCCGCCGATCTGATTTTCGACGTCTTCGCAGAAGTTTTCGTTTTTCACGACCCCCGGTTCGACCGGTTCCGCGCTCATGTTCTGCCATTCCCCGGCGATCGCTCCCGAACCGGAGAGGCCCGCGGTGAAGGGCACTCCGGAACGCGGGTTCGTACCACCGGAACTCCCCGCGGTCGTCAGGGTGATCGGCGACGGTTCAGCCAGGACGGTGCACTGCTCCCCATCGTAAGTGGGATTTCCTGACGCGGTCAGCGTCCCGCCCGCCGTCCCGGTGAGGCTGAGCGCACCGGTCGCCTGGTCGAAGCTGCCAGTGATCTGCCCGATATCGAAACTGATCGTGACGTCGGCATGGATCGGTTCTTCGATCGTCGTTTCGAAATCGAGGACCCCCAGGGTGCCGTTGCTGATCGTGCCGGTCGCAGGGTCTAGCTGGGCGGAGAACGGCGCCGTCTCGGGCGCCGAGAACAGGGCTGAGTCGGAGAGCTGTTTTCCGACATTGGCACGGGCTTCGGTGAAGGTCATCGAAAGCGGGTCGGCGTTCGCCGCCGCGGCGAAGACACCTAGCGCCACGAGCGACACCAGCGCAGCAATGAATTTCCTCGCATCCATCCGAGTCCTTTCGCCGTTTTCCTCTGCGCCCGACCTGACCCCTGGCGTCGCCGGAGATTAGCCGGGCCTCAAGGGATAGGCAAAGGTTTCCACCAAATCTGGCGAAAACCTAAGCCTCCGGAAGGACCGGCGGGGAGGGTCTCGCCGGACCCTCCCCGCTGTTGTCCGGCGAGGCCCTCCCCGTCGGTCCCTACAACCTTCGGCCTATTCGACGTACCCGGCGCTTTCGAGGTACGCCTTAGCGGCCGCCTTAGGCGTTTCCTTTTCAAGTTCGACCCGAGCGTCAAGCTCCTGAACCGTTTTCAGGTCGAGCCCTTCTTGGACCGCGAGGATCGTCTTTTCATAGTCCGGCCCTGCTTCTTCGGCGATCGATTTCTTGGTCACGAAGATGACGTTGCCGGCCGGGAAGACGTGCTTGTCGTCTTCGAGGATGACGAATTTGTCGCTCTCGGCCGAGAGCTGCGGGTCGGTGGTGAAGAGGATCGAGAGATCAGCCTGACCCTTTTCCAGCACGGTGTAGCGGAGGCCGATGTCGACCGGGGTGAAGGACTTGAACTTCAGCCCGTACAGCTTTTCCAGCCCCGCTAGGCAGTCGATCCGCTGGCGGCACTCGGGCGAGCCGTAGAGCGACAGTTTTTCCGAGACCCCTTCGAGGTCGGAGACGTTTTCCAGCCCGTATTTTTCGGCGGTCTGTTTGGTGGTGCCGACCGCGTTGGCGCTGGCGAACGGCGTCGGTTCAAATGCCTGCAGGCCTTCTTTTTCGAATTCCTGGTTCGCTTTTTCCCACGCTTCGTTGGCGTCGGACGGGACTTCTTCGGGTTCGAGGCCGAAGAACGAGGTGAGGGCGGTCGAGGCGTACTCCGGGTAGCCGGAGATCTGACCGGATTTCACCGCTTTTAGGGCAACGGTTTCGGAGCCGAGGTTGAGCGCGCTCTTAACCTTGTAGCCGGCCGCGGTCAGCGCCTGCGCGTAGATTTCGCCGAGAATTTCCTGTTCGGGGAAGTTCTTCGAGCCGATCGTCAGGCTGACTTTGCCGTTTTCGGGGTTGGACTTGATCGCCGTTGCCGACGAACCACCTTCTTCGCTGGTTTCGCTGCCGGTGGTATCGCTGCTGCTTCCGCATGCGGCGATGCCAAGCGTCAAGGCGAGCGCGGCAAGCGCTGCAAGCAGCACTCGCACTCTCGTCTGGTCGGTCCTCACTGTTGCCTCCTTGGGGTGATGGATTGGGATAAGTCGATAAGTCGGGGCTACACAGTCTTTAACTTCAGCCCGTCGGAAGTCAGGCGTCTCTGCAGCAGGGCGAGCAATGCCTCGATCGTCAGCGCGAGAAGCGCGACGAGGATCGCGCCCGCGAGCAGCCCGTTTTCGCCGTAGACATTGCGATTGATGATGAAGTCGCCGAGGGTTTCGACACCGGCGAGGGGGGCGATGGTCGCGGTCGCGAGGATCACGATCGCTGCTGCCCGCACGCCACCCATCACGGTCGGCACCGCCAGCGGCAGCTCGACCTTGCGCATGATGTCGAGCTCGCTCATGCCCATGCCGCGAGCGGCTTCGACCGCGCCGCGATCGACCTGCCGGACGCCTACGTAGGTGTTGACCAGAATCGGGGCGATGCCGAGGATCGCCAGCGCCGGCGCCACCGTTTTCAGGCCAACGCCAATCAACGCGGCCACGAGGGCGATGACCGCCAGCTCGGGGATCGCCCGGCCGGCGTTGCCGATTCCGACAGCGAAGAGTTCGCCGCGCCCCCGGTGGCCGAGGTAGAGCCCCAGCGGTAGGGCAATGACCAGGGCGATCGCGAGGGCGATCGCCGTCACCTCGAGGTGCTTCAGCACTAGTTCGAGGGACTTGTCGAAGCCGCCGACCTTGTTGCCGCCGGTGACGTTCGAATCTTGCGGCGCGAAGATGAATTCGACCGCGCCGGTGAAGGAGGCAAGAGGAAGGGCGTTCATGCCTGCCCCACCCTTCTCCAGGGCGTGGTCAACCTCTGCACCGCCAGCAGCACCAGGTCGAAGAGGAACGCCATCGACATCACGATCGCCATCGCGATGATCACCGTGGTCGGGAAAGTCAGATTGCTTTCGCCGTAAATCTGGGTTCCTAGACCACCGGCATCGATGAAGACGACCAGGGTAGCGATCGCGATCGTGCTGACCACCGCGACCCGCAGCCCGGCGATGATCTCGGGGATCGCCAGCGGCAGCTCCACTTTCCAGAGGATCTGGCGTTCAGTGAATCCCATGCCGCGAGCCGCGTCTTTGACCGAGGCCGGGACGTTGTTCAGGCCGAGAATGGTGTTGCGGTAGATGATCTGCAGCGTGTAGGCAGCGAGGACGATGATCGCCGTGTCCCGGCCGAAGCCGGTCAGGGGTAGCAGCAAGAAGAAGAAGGCGATGCTGGGGATCGTGTAGAGGACACCGGTGGCGGTCAGCAGCGGCGGCTGCAGCCAGCGGGTGCGGTGGGCGATCAGGGCGAGCGCGAAGGCGATCACGAAGCCGACGACCACCGAGATCAGGACGATTTCCAGGTGCTGGACGGTCGGCGTCCCGTAGCGGTCGATGTTTTCCTTGGCCCAGTCCCAGCAGAAGACTTTCGGTGGAGGGGCCTGGCATAGGTCGCCGACGTCCCGATGGCGAAAGAAGTCTTCGCCGACCTGACCGCCGGCGGCGAGCAGAAATGGGCTAGCCATGCGGGCGCTCCGCGGCGCTGTGCTCGTCGGTCTTCGCCTCCGGCGACGCGAGGAACTCGGAAATGATCTCGACCGAGAGGACGCCGGCGATGCGGCCCTGGTGGTCGACCACCGGTGCGTACTGGGACTCGCCCTGCAACAGGTCGGCGAGGGCGTCGCGCATAACGTCGTCGCGCTCCAGCACCGGTCCCAATGGCGAGTCGGCCCGCGCCGGCACCGTGTCCGCGTCGAGATCGCGCTCGCTCAGCCAGCCGAGCGGCCGCCGCTCGCTGTCAACCAGCAGGGGGTAAGGGATTTCGACGTCCGGCGCCGCCAGCTTCGCCCGCACC
>DASZNP010000104.1:0-6649 GCA_035551255.1 Solirubrobacterales bacterium | reverse complement strand
CCGCAAGCTCGACCCGGGGATCGAGAGCATCTACGTGATCGCTTCGGCCCAGTACAGCTTTCTCTCGTCCACCGGGGTGAAGGAGATGGCCACCTTCGGCGGCGACGTTTCCGACCTTGTTCCGGCGCCCGTAGCAACGGCGCTGGCTGACCGCCTGGACGACAGGTAGGCTGTGGTGGACCAGTCAGTCCAAGTGGGCGCCGCCTTGCAAAAAACGGCCTTTCCGAACCCATCCGCACCAAAACCCCCGCATACACGTAGGCTTACGACCTGAAAATGGACGTACTGGTCCTCATTGACAAGCTGGACGACGTCGTCCACAACGCCCGTCCCGTCCCTCTGACGGATCAGGTGCGTGTGGACCGCGAGGAGATCTATGACCTCCTCGATCAGATGCGTGCCACGATTCCCGAGGAGATCAAGCAGGCGCGGTGGATCGTCAAGGAGCGCCAGGAGATGCTGGCGGAGGCCAAACGCGAGGCGGAGCGGATCGTCCGCGAGGCTCGCGAGCAGCAGGCCCGGCTGATCTCCGACGAGGAGGTCACCAAGCAGGCCGAGCGCGCCGCCGACGAGATCGTCGAGGACGCCCGCACCCGCGAGCGCGAAATCCGCCTCGGCGCCGAGGACTACGCCGACGAGATCCTCAACACCCTCGAAGTGAACCTGCAGAAGTTCCTCGCCGCCGTGCAGCGCGGCCGCGACCGGCTCGCCGGCCGCGAGGAGGAACAGCCGCAGCCCGAGCTCGACCAGCAGCCGTAGGGCCTGTCGCCTTTTGCGTCCTTATGGACGCATAAAGCGACATCACTCCAGTTTCAGGTCTTTCAGGGCCGACCAGCGTGGGTCGGTCGGTGCCTCGTGCTCGTGCGGGTTGTCGTTGAGGCTCTCGCCGCAGACGGGGCAGAGGCCGGCGCAGTCCGGGCGGCAGAGGATGCGGGCGGGGAGGGCGAGGATGGTTGCGTCGTGTGCCCAGCGGCCGATGTCGAGCTCGTCGTCGGAGACGTAGGGGCTGCGCAGTTCCGGGTCGTCGGTCCCGGCCTGGTCGACCTCGCGCGCCTCGACCTCGAGGTCCAGCTGCCCCGGTTCGAGGCAGCGCATGCATGGTCCCTCCAGGTGGACCGGGAAGTTGAGCCGGAAGGCGAAGCCGTTGCTGGGGCGGGAGACGTCGAGCCGCACCGTCGGCGCCCACGGCTCGGGCTTGTAGGTCTGGCCGGCCAGCTCGAACGGCTCCAGCGCCACCGGCACTTCCAGTCGCTTGCCCTCGCCATGGGCGAGCGAGAGGCGCGACAGATCGATGATCGTCATCGGCGCTTGGGCCACTTCCGCACCTCCGCTGCTTCGGGGACTTACGATGGACGACTTCCCGACGAGGTTACGAGATGGCCCAATCCAACTGGAAACCGGACAACTACCTGGAGCGGATCCGCTCCGAGGTCCCGCGCTACGACGAGCTGCAGGAGCAGGCGATCGCGGCGATCCCGTTCGCGCCCGAGCGGGTGCTGGAGCTGGGGATGGGGACGGGGGAGACGACGCGGCGGCTGATCGAGGCCTACCCGGATGCCTGGGTGATCGGGCTCGATGCCAGCGCCGACATGGTCTTCCGCGCCCGCGAGAACTACGACGACGTGCAGTTGGCGCGAATGGAGGACCCGCTGCCCGAGGGCCCGTGGGACCTGGTGATCGGCGTTCTCTCGATCCACCACCTGCGCTCTGAGCAGAAGCAGAACCTATTCCGCCAGGTCCGCGCCCAGGCCCACTCCTTCGTGATCGGCGACATCGTCAAGGCCGAGACGCAGGTGGCGCCGATCGACGCGGGCTACGACTTCCCGGAGAAGGCAGTCGATCTGGCCGAGTGGTGCGGGGGCGAGGTCGTCTGGGAGGCGGATGACCTAGCGGTAGTGCGGGCCCAGTACTGAGGCTGTGTATAAACCTTCATGCAGAGTGACTACACTCCGCGACTCATGGCCGTCCCTAAGAAGAGAACTTCCAGCGCTCGTCGCGACAAGCGGCGCGCGCAGCACAAGGCGGGTAAGGCGACGCTGAACCGTTGCCCGCGCTGCCACGAGCCGCGAATCCCGCATCGCGTCTGCCCGAACTGCGGCACCTACGCCGGTCGCGAGGTCGTCGCGCAGCGGATCGCCGACCCGACGGCGCCTCACACCCACGAGTAGATCGTGGCGCCTGGGCGCGCGGTGACTGTTGCCCTCGACGGCTTCGGGGCGGAGCAGGGATTCGACGTGCTCGCGCAGGGCGCGCGGCTGGCCGCTGCCGACGGGATCGGCGTACGCGTCTTCGGGCCACAGCGATCGCTGGGGCTGAGCGGCGCCGAGGGGGTCGAGGTGATCGACACGACCGAGGCGATCGCCAACGACGAGGACCCCGTCCCGGCGGTCCGCGCGAAGAAGGAGGCCTCGGCGGTGCGCGCCGCCGCCGACGTCGCCGCGGGCAACTCGGCGGCGCTGGTCAGCTGCGGCTCGACCGGGGCGACGATGGCGGCGGCGACCTTCGGCCTGCGCCGGCTCAAAGGCGTGCAGCGGCCGGCGCTGGCGGTCCAGGTTCCCGTCCCCGGCAAACCGGTCCTCTTCCTTGACGTCGGCGCCAATGTCGAGGTCCGCGCCCAGCACCTGGTCCAGTTCGCCTTCCTCGGCGCCGCCTTCAGCGCTGCCGTCCTCGAGGTCCGCGATCCCTCGGTTGGGCTGCTGACGGTCGGCGAGGAGGCGGGTAAGGGCCGCGAGGAGGTGGTCGAGGCCAATCGGCTGCTGAGCCAGGCGCCCGGGATCCGCTTCGCCGGCAACGTCGAGGGTCGCGATCTGCCCGCCGCGAGGGTCGACGTCGTCGTCACCGATGGCTTCACCGGCAACGTCTCGCTGAAGCTGCTCGAGGGGACGGCGAAAACCGTCGCCGCTGCGGTCGGCGACGCCGCCCGCTCCAACCCGATGGCCGCGCTCGGTGGCCTGCTGCTGAAACCGGCGCTGAACGGGCTGCGGCGCGAGCTTCACCCCGACACCACCGGCGGCGCGATCCTGCTCGGCCTGCGTGGGATCGCCGTCGTCGGTCACGGCAGCTCCGGCCCCGAGGGCATCGCCAACGCCGTCCGCCTCGCCGCGCGCTGCGCCGAGGTCGATGCGGTCGGCCGCACCGCCGCCCTGCTGGTCGAGGGCGGCGTCGGTCGCGCCGCCCTCGCTGCCGAGGACCGCGCCTGATAGACACTGTGTCGTGACCCGCGAGGAAGTCCTCACCCTGGTGCGCGAGCACCTCGCCGAGGAGCTCGAAGTCGACATCGGGCGGATCGATGAGGGGACCCGTTTCAAGGAGGACCTCGACGCTGACTCGCTCGACCTCTACGAGCTGGTGATGGAGCTCGAGGACCGCTACGGGGTCAGCGTCAGCGAGGAGCAGGCGACCCACATCAAGACGGTTGGCGACGCCGTCGGCTTCGTGCTGGAGCACGCGCCAGCCTGAGCCCTTGGCGACGGAGCCGGACGCAGCCGTAGCCGCCCTCTCGGCCCTGATTGCCGAGTTGCCCGAGGACCTGCGCCGGCAGGCGCTGACCCACTCCTCCTGGACCGAGCGCCGCGTCGACTCCTTCGAGCGGCTCGCCTTCCTCGGCGACAGCGTCCTCGGCCTCGCCGTCGCCACCAACGTCTACGAAAACTTCGAGAAGCTGGCGGCGGGCGGCCTGACCAAGGTCCACAACCAGTCGGTCAGCGGCATCTCCTGCGCTGATATCGGCCTGCAGCTGGGGGTCCCGGAGATGCTGCGGGCGAACGAGCCGGAGGAATTCGTCGGCGCGATCCCGGCCGAGGTTCTGCTCGAAGGCGGCCGGCCGTTGCCGGAGGCGACCGAGGCCCTGATCGGCGCCTGTTACGTCGCTTTCGGCTTCGAGCGCACCGCCGCGGCGGTGGCCGAGGCCTTCGAACCGCGGATCGAGCTCGCCTCCGAGACGCGGATGGATTTTAAGTCCGCGCTGCAGGAGCTCTTGGCCCGGCGCGGCGCGCGCGTAACCTATGAGGTGGTTGCGGCGACGGGACCCCCGCACCGGCGAACCTTCGAGGTTGCCGCGATCGTCGAGTCCGAGCAGGTCGGTACGGGGAAAGGGCGGAGCAAGAAAGCTGCCGAGCAGCTGGCCGCCGAGGAGGCTTTGGCGCATCTTGGGGGTTAATCGCTCCGGATTTGCGTCCGAGCCGGGCGGGAGCCTTTGGGGGATGCAAGGAGCGCGCAGATGTATCTGAGGTCGATCTCGATGAAGGGGTTCAAGTCCTTCCCGGAGCGGACGACCCTGGAGTTCTCGCCCGGGGTCAGCGTCATCGTCGGCCCCAATGGCTCGGGCAAGAGCAACATCACCGACGCAGTGCTGTGGGCGCTGGGCGAGCAGAGCCCGGGGGCGATCCGCGGCGCCTCAATGCAGGACGTGATCTCCGCCGGCGGCAAAGGGATCAGCCAGCGCCGTGCCGCCGAAGTCGAGGTGACGATCGACAACTCCGACGGCCGCGCCGCCACCGAGTTCTCCGAGATCGCCGTCGAGCGCCGTCTCGACCGTTCCGGCGATAGCGGCTACCGGCTGAACGGCGCCCGCTGCCGCCTCGCCGACGTCACCGACGTCCTTTCCGACACCAACCTCGGCCGCGAGATGCACTCGGTGATCAGCCAGGGACGGGTGGAGACGATCGTCCACTCGAAGCCGCGCGAGCGCCGGCTCCTAGTCGAGGAGGCCGCCGGCCTCGGCAAGCACCGCAAACGGCGGCGCCGGGCCGAGCTGAAGCTGCGCAGCGCCCGCGACAACCTCGACCGGGCGCTCGACGTCGAGCGCGAGGCGCGGGCGCGGCTGCGGCCGCTGAAGCGCCAGGCACAGGCGGCCGAGCTGGGGGCGCGGATCGAGCGCGAGGAGCTGGGCCTGCGGGCGCAGCTGGTCTCCGAGGAGCTGCGCTTCGGCGCCGATCGGGCCGCTGCGGCCGAAGAGGCGGCGAAGAAAGCGCGGGGCATCCGCGAACAGCTGGAGCGGCAGCTGAGCGAGGTCTCGCAGCGCCGCTCCGCGGCCGAGGAGCGCTTCGCCGCCCGCGACCGCGAGCGCACCCAGGCCTGGGGCCTGCTGACGAAGCTGCGCGGCGACCAGGAGCGGGTCGCGGTGCGGGTCGCCAACCTCTCGAGCCGCGAGGCCGAGCTGGAGGCGGGGCTGGAGAAGCTGCGGGTCGAGCTCGGGCCGCTGACGCTCGACGTCGGCCCGGGCAGCGCGCCGGGAGAACGGGCGCGGAAACTGGAAGAGGAGCTGGGCGAGATCGACGCCGGGTTGCGGACCGCGGGCGAGGGCCTGCGCGTCGCCCGCTCCGGCGATGCTGCCGAGGCGGCTCGCGAGGCCGCTCTGGGCGAGGTTCGCGCCGGCGCTGAGCGCGCCTCCCGCCACGCCAAACGCGCCGAGGGCCTGCTCGGCGAGCGCCACCGCGAGGCGATGCGGGCACGCTTGGCTGCTGGCGAGGCGCTGCTCGACGACGTCCGCAGCGCGCTGAAGGCGGCCGAAGCAGCCGGGGCGGCGATCCGCGGTCGGGTCGAGCGGATCGAGCAGAAGGTCGTCGGTGGTCAGGACGACGGCGACGAGATCGCTGCGGAGCTCAAGAAGTGCTCGCAGCAGGAGTTCGAGCTGCAGGCGGAGATGAAGAAGACCTCCGACGAGCTGACCCGGGCCGAGGTCGAGGCCGCCCACCTCGGCGACCGCCGGGCCGAGGCCGAGCGCGAGCTCGCCTCGATCTCCGAGCGGCTTGGCGAGGAGATCCCACCGGCCACCGAGGCCCTCACCGACGAGGCGCGGGCGGAGATCGACAAGCGGCTGGAGCGGCTGGAGCGGCGGCGGGCGCAGATCGGCCCCGTCAACCCACTGGCCGAGCAGGAGTACGACGAAGCCCGCGAGCACGTTGAGGCCCTGCAGACGCAGCGCGAGGACATCGAGCGTTCGATGCGGGAGCTGGAGTCGCTGATCCGCGACATCGACGAGGAGATCGAGCGCGCCTTCGAGGAGACCTTCGAGGCGACCGCCAAAAACTTCGAAGAGATGGTCGAGCATCTGTTCCCGGGTGGCCGCGGTCGCCTGCGCCGGGTCAGCCTGCGGCCGGTCCGCGACGAGGAGCGTCCCGCTGGTGAGCAAGAGGCGCCGACCGACGCTGAGCCGGAGCCCGACGCGGAGGAGGAGGACGAACAGCGCGACGAGCTTGGGGTCGAGATCGAGGTGACGCCGGCTGGCAAGTCGATGCGCAAACTGCAGCTGCTCTCCGGCGGTGAGAAGTCGCTGGTCGCGCTGGCCTTCGTCTTCGCCGTCTTCCTCGCCCGGCCGTGCCCCTTCTACATCCTCGACGAGGTCGAGGCCGCGCTCGACGACGCCAACATCGATCGCTTCCTGCAGCTGATCCGCCGCTTCTCCGATCGCGCCCAGTTCGTCATCGTCACCCACCAGAAACGGACGATGGACGCCGCCGACGTCCTCTACGGCGTAAGCATGGGCGGCGACGGCGTGACCAAGGTGGTGTCGCGGAAGCTGCCGCGTGAAGTGGCCGAAGACGTCGAAGACGACGGCGAAGCGCCGGGATTGTCTGCTGTCGCTTAGGCGGGGGCGGGTGCCCCTCGCCCGACACCACTCGCCCATGGCGCGTGGTGGAGTGTCGGG
>DASZNP010000103.1:0-7710 GCA_035551255.1 Solirubrobacterales bacterium | reverse complement strand
TTGACCGCTGAGGGTGTGCGGACTTTGAAGAACCATCCCGGCCGGATCGCCGAGGTGAACCGGGAGGTCGAGCAGATGGGGGTCAAGGTGATCTCCCAATACGCGACCTTGGGGCAGTACGACTTCGTCACCGTGGTCGAGGCCCCCGATGACAAGACGATGGCGAAGGTCTCGGTCGAGCTTGGCTCGCGCGGGACGATGACCAGCCAGACCCTCGCCGCGATCCCGGCCGAGGACATGGCTTCCTCGCTGTAACGCGCTCTTGAAGGTCCTCGTAGTCGGTGGAGGCGGTCGCGAGCACGCGATCGTGAAGGCGCTGCGGCGCTCGCCGCGGGTATCGGACGTGCTCTGCGCACCGGGCAACGCCGGCATCGCTGCGGACGCGGAGTGCTTGCCGGAGGTTGCGGTCGACGACGCGGCGGCGATCGTCGCCGCGGCGCAGGAGCACGGCGTCGACCTTGTCGTGATCGGTCCGGAGGCGGGACTGGTCGCTGGTGCTGTCGATGCCTGCGAGGAGGCCGGGATCCCGGCCTTCGGGCCGCGCCAGGCTGCGGCTGAGATCGAGGGGTCGAAGGCTTTCGCCAAGGAGCTGATGGAAGCAGCGGGGGTGCCCACCGCCGGCTACGCGCTGCTGCGTAGCCGCGAGGAGGCCGACGAGCAGCTCGCGCGGGCGCGCTTCCCGACCGTGCTCAAGGCCGACGGGCTCGCCGCGGGAAAGGGCGTGATTATCTGCGCGACCGAGGCCGAGGCGCGCGAGGCGCTCGACGTCTTCTTCACCGAGCAGCGCTTCGGCGCGACGACGGTGGTGATGGAGGACTTCCTCGAGGGCGAAGAGGTCTCGCTGCTGGCGCTCTGCGACGGCGAGAACGTCGTCCCGCTCGCTCCCGCCCAGGACTACAAGCGGATCTTCGACGGCGACGAGGGGCCCAACACCGGCGGTATGGGCAGCTACTCCCCCGTCCCCGGCTTCGGCGCCGCCGAGGTCGAGGAGATCGTCGAGCGCGTGCACCGGCCGATCGTGGCGACGATGGCCGCACGCGGCGTTCCCTTCCACGGCGTCCTCTACGCCGGGCTGATGATGACCGCCGACGGCCCCAAGGTCCTCGAGTTCAACGCCCGCTTCGGCGACCCCGAGACGCAGGCGGTGCTGCCGCGGCTGCAGTCCGACCTCGCCGAGCTCTTCCTCGCTGCGCGCGAGCGCGGCGGCCTCGCCGGGATGACCGCCGAGTTCGCTGACAACTGGGCGGTGACCGTCGTCCTCGCCTCCGCCGGCTACCCCGAGTCCTCATCCAAGGGCGGCGTAATCACCGGCCTCGCCGACGCGGCCGAGCTCGCCGAGATCACCCACGCCGGCACCGCAGAGCGGGACGGCGAGATCGTCACCGCCGGAGGTCGGGTGCTAAATGTGACCGGGCTGGGTAGCAGCCCCGCCGAAGCTCGCGATCGTGCATACGATGCGGCCCGCCGGATCGCCTTCGAGGGAATGCAGATCCGCACCGACATCGCTGCCCGCGCGGTCGAGCGCGTCCCAAATTGACCCAGTTCACCCCACAGAACCCCGAGAGGAACAGATGAGCGAGATCTCAGAGGAGCCGCAGCCCACCGGGACCACCGAGTCCGCAGGGACCGGTCCTGCCGATCCCACCGAGACGGCGACGATGGCCACCGTCGAGGAAGCGTTCACCGAGATCGACGTCGACGAGCCGCACGTCGGGATCATCATGGGCTCGAAAAACGACAAGCCGAAGATGGAACCGGCTGGGAAAGCGCTCGAGGAACTCGGCATCCGCTATGAGGTGCGGGTGATGAGCGCCCACCGCGACCCGGAGCTGGTCCGCGAGTACTGCCAGAACGCCAGGATGAGGGGCCTGAAGGTGATCATCGCCGGCGCCGGGATGTCGGCGGCGCTACCGGGAGTAGCCGCGGCCCACACTGACCTGCCGGTGATCGGGGTGCCGATTCTCGGTAAGAGCCTCGGCGGGCTTGACGCGCTCCTTTCGGCCGTGCAGATGCCCCCGGGTATTCCGGTCGCCTGCGTCGCGATCGACGGCGCCAAAAACGCCGGCGTCCTCGCCGGGCGGATAATCAACGCGTGACATATACGGCCACCTCCTCTGCTCCCGTGGGGGCCAAAAGAATCAGATATGGATTGGCCCCCACTTCCGCGTCCGGGGGTGGCCGGTGATACCTCGTTACACGCGGCCGGAGATCGGGGCCGTGTGGACCCAGCCGGCGAAGCTGGAAAGCTGGCTCGAGGTCGAGCTGGCGGCGACCGAGGCCTGGGCGGCGGAGGGCGTCGTCCCCACGGAGGCGGCCGATCAGGCGCGGGCGAAGGCGGCCTTCACGGTCGAGGCGGTTGAAGAGCGCGAGAAGGTGACCGACCACGATGTCGCCGCCTTCGTCGACGTCGTCGCCGCCTCCGTCGGCGAGCACGGGCGCTGGATCCACTACGGCCTCACCTCCTCCGACGTGCTCGACACGGCGCTGGCGCTTCAGCTGCGGCGGGCCGGCGAGATCGTCCTCGCGAGCGCCTGCGCCTATCGGGACGCGCTGCTAAAGCGGGCGCTCGAACACCGCGAGACGCTCTGCGTCGGCCGCACCCACGGCGTCCACGCCGAGCCGACGACCTTTGGCCTGCGGCTGGCCGGCTTCGTCTTCGAGGCCGACCGCAACCTCGACCGGCTCGAGGAGGCCTTCGCGCAGCTCGCGGTCGGCAAGCTCTCCGGTGCGGTCGGCACCTACGCCTCGGTGCCGCCGGCGGTCGAGGCGCGGGTGATGCAGAAACTCGGGCTCGGCCGCGAGGACGTCGCCACCCAGGTCGTCCCACGTGACCGTCACGCCGAGCTGCTGACCGCGATCGCGATCGCCGGCGCCGGACTGGAGCGCTTCGCGACCGAGGTCCGCAACCTGCAGAAAACCGAGGTCCGCGAGGTCGAAGAGCCGTTTGCCGCTGGCCAGAAGGGTTCCTCGGCGATGCCGCACAAGCGCAACCCGATCCGCACCGAGCGGATCACCGGCCTCGCCCGCGTTCTCCGCGGCTACTCGCAGACGGGCCTCGAGAACATCGCCCTCTGGCATGAGCGCGACATCTCCCACTCCGGCGCCGAGCGCGTCGTCCTCCCCGACGCCACCATCCTGCTCGACTACATGCAGGACCTGGCGACGAAGGTCGCCTCGGGGATGAAGATCAACGAGGAGCGGATGCAGGAGAACCTGGGCCTGACGTATGGAGCCCTGTTCAGCCAGCGCGCTCTCACCGCCCTGGTCGAGTCCGGGATGACCCGCGACGACGCCTACCGCGTGGTCCAGGAGAACGCCCAGCACGCCTGGGACACCCGCACCGAGTTCCGCGACCTCCTAGCCGAGGCCGCCCCCGACCTCGACCTCGACGCCGTCTTCGACTACAGCGCCTACCTCACCCACGTGCCCGAGATCTTCGAGCGCCTGGAAGCTCTGCGATCCTGACCTGAGGATGACCGAGCAGCTCGAGGCCGACGTCGCGATTGTGGGCGCCGGGCTGGCTGGACTGGTCGCGGCGCGGCAGTTGGTGGCGGCTGGAGTGCAGCCGCTGGTGCTGGAGGCGCGGGACCGAGTTGGCGGGCGGCTGCTCAATCACGAGATCGGCGACGACAAGATCGTCGAGGTCGGCGGCCAGTGGATCGGGCCGACGCAGGACCGGATCGCGGCGCTGGCAGCGGAGCTCGGGGTCGGCACCTTCCCGACCTACGACGAGGGCCGCGATGTGATGGAAATGGGCGGCCGGCGCGCCACCTTCACCGACTTCAACGACATCGGCATCGGGCTGCTGCGCGACCTCTCGAAGGCGATGTCGCCGCTGGCGCTGGCCGACTTCGAACAGGCACGGATCCGGCTCGACCGGATGGCGAAGCAAGTGCCGCTGGAGGCGCCGTGGCAAGCGCCGAAGGCGCGGCTGTGGGATGGCCAGACCTTCGCGACCTGGGTCCGGCGCAACGTTCGCACCGCCGCCGCTCGCAGTCTCTTCGAGCTGCTGACCGAGGCCGTCTGGGCGGCGGAGCCGGCTGACGTCTCGCTCCTGCACGTCCTCTTCTACTCGCGGTCGGGCGGCGGCCTCGAAAGCTTGATCGGCACCAACGGCGGCGCCCAGCAGGACCGCTTCGAGGGCGGTTCCCAGCGGGTGGCGCTGCTGATGGCGGAGGAGCTGGGTGAGGAGCGGGTGCGGCTGGGGGCACCTGTGCGGCTGATCGAGCATGGCGCCGATGGCGTCACCGTTCATGCCTACAAGCAGGAGAGTGGGCTCAGCGTCAAGGCGAAGCGGGCGATCGTCGCTGTCCCTCCCACCCTCGCCGGACGCATCGCTTACGACCCGCCGCTGCCGGCGTTGCGCGATCAGCTGACCCAGCGGATGCCGCAGGGCAGCGTGATCAAGACGATGGCGATCTACGAGGAGCCGTTCTGGCGCCGCGAGGGTCTCTCGGGACAGGGGATGAGCGACGTCGGCCCGGCGCGGGTGACGTTCGACAACTCGCCGCCCGACGGCAGTCCCGGCGTCCTCCTCGGCTTCCTCGAGGGCCGGTTCGCCCGCCACTGGGCGACGCGGCCGGCGGCGGAGCGGCGGGAGGCGATCCTTGCCGGCCACGCCCGCCTCTTCGGCCCGCGGGCGGCCACTCCGGTGGACTTCATCGAGCGGATCTGGGCGGAGGAGGAGTGGACCCGCGGCTGCTACGGCTGCCTGATGACCACCGGCGGCTGGACCGAATACGGCCGCGCCCTGCGCGAACCGGTCGGCCGCCTGCACTGGGCGGGCGCTGAGACCGCGACCGTCTGGAACGGCTACATGGATGGGGCCGTGCAGTCCGGCGAACGCGCCGCCGCTGAGGTCCTCGGCTAGGCTGGCGCAATGGTCCTCTACACCTGCGGACAGAAGACCCACGGTCCCGGCTTCGCCCACCCGTGCGCGAAAGCCGGCAAGGCGCTCGACGCGGCCGGCTACGCGTACAAGATCAAGACGGTCAAGGGCTACCGGATGGGGCCCTGGACCTGGGGCACCCGCAGCGCCGACCGCGAGGAGGTCAAGCGCCTCAGCGGCACCAACGAGGTGCCGATCCTCGTCCTCGACGACGGCGAGGTGATCTCCGGCTCCGGCACGATCGCCCGCTGGGCGAAGGAGCATCCCCGCTCCCCCGCCAAGTCGGCCGGCTGAGCGGCTAGAAGTTCACTAGTAGGTTCGCCAACAAGCCACCTCCGACGGCTGCCAGTCCCCACACCAGGTGTTCTAGACGGTTGCTAACCCGATCGATACGTCCTTCGGCAGCTTCGAACCGGTGATCGATCTCCTCACGCGTCGGAATCCGATCGAGTCTCGCGTTTATGGCTGCGAAGCCCTCCCTCATTTCCTTGAACCCGGCATCTACTCGCCCATTCAGTTCGTTCATCCGCTCGTCGTTCCAGCTCTCCACCTTCCCCTCCTTCTCCAGAAGTGCCTCCATGGGGATGAGTGTAGACGAAAGCCTTCAGGAATGTTTTGTCAGGCCAACGCTGCTTCGCGCGAGGGCTCCCGCGCAGTGAGGACCACCGGCGTGCCCGCTTTCGGCGAGAGGGTGATGTTGCGGCGGCCGGTGCGCTCGGGGCGCGGGTCGGCCTTGCGCAGCTCGCAGCGGGTGAGGACCTCGCGCAAGACGACCCGCATCTCGAACTCGGCGAAGGTGGCGCCGATGCAGCGGCGGACGCTGCCGCCGAAGGGGATCCAGGTGTAGGTGTCGGGCCCGTCCTCGAGGAAGCGCTCGGGCTTGAAGACGAACGGTTCGGGATAGACGTCGGCGCGGGTGTGAGTGAGCCAGATCGCCGGGGTCACGTCGGTCCCGGCCGGCAGCGTCATCCCGTCAACCGAGAGCTCCTCGGTCAGCCGCCGCCCCGCCAGCGGGATCACGGGGCGCAGGCGCAGGCTCTCGGAGATCGTCGCCCGCAGGTAGTCCTCTTCCCCCGCGGCGAGCGAGTCGCGCAGCTGCCCCAGCGCCGCCGGGTGGCGCAGCAGCAGGTCGAAGGTCCAGGCCAGCGCCGTCGCCGTCGTCTCGTGCCCGGCGAGCAGCAGCGTCATCAACTGGTCGCGCAGCTCCCGGTCCTCCATCCGCGAGCCGTCCTCGAACTCGGCGGTCATCAGCATCGAGAGGATGTCCTCGCGCTCCTCCAGGTCCGGCCGCTCGCGGTGCTCGGCGATCTCGGCGTAGAGCAGCTCGTCGACTTCGCGCAGCTGCCCCTCGAAGCGCTCGAACATGCCGCCGCCGCCCCAGCGCTGCTTGATCAGCCCCCACACCTGCTGGCCCGGTGAGGCGGTTTCGGTCAGCACCGTCGCCAGCATCTCCCGCAGGCGGTCGAGCCGCGGTCCGCTGGCGACGCCGAAGACGACGCGCAGGATCACCTCCAGCGTCACCGCCTGCATCCGCGCGTGGATCGGGAAGACCTCGTGCAGAGGCCAGGAGTCGATCTCGGCCTCGACGATCTCGGTCATCGTCGCCTCGTAAGAGCGCATCCGCTCACCGTGGAAGGGCGGCAGCATCAGCTTGCGGCGGCTGAGGTGTTCGGCCCCCTGCTGGATCAGCAGCGAGGTCGAGCCGAGGATCGGCTCGAGGACGATGTTGCGCCCCGGCGGCAGCGCCTGCTCGCGCTGGCGGTAGAGCGCCTTGATCGCCTCGGGGTTGCTGATCAGGACCATCGGCCGCTCGAAGCCAAGGAAACGGAAGCTGAAGGAGTCGCCGAACTGGCGCCGGCAGTCCTCCATGAAGGCGATCGGGCGGAAGGCCCAACGCAGCGTCTGCACCAGCGGCGGGATCTTAGGTTCCGGAGGTAGCGGGATTGAGGAAGCATCGCAGAGGCCGAGCCGGGTAGCATCGCGCCGATGCCGAGCGTCGCCGACCTCAACCTCCTCTCCTCGGGGAAGGTGCGAGAGATATACGAGTGGGAAGACGACCTGCTGATGGTCGCTTCCGACCGCATCTCGACCTACGACGTGGTGATGCCGACGCCGATCCCCGACAAGGGCAAGGTGCTGAACCGGATGTCCGTCTTCTGGTTCGGGCTGACCGGCGACATCGTCCCCAACCACTTCATCAGCGAGGACGTGCCCGAGGAGGTCGCCGAACGGGCGATGCGGGTGCGCAAACTGGAGATGTACCCGGTCGAGTGCGTGGTCCGCGGCTACCTCTCCGGCTCGGGCTGGAAGGAATACAAGGAAGGCGGCGCGGTCTGCGGGATCGAGCTGCCGGGCGGCCTGGTCGAGTCCGACCAGTTGCCGGAGCCGATCTTCACCCCGAGCACCAAGGCCGATGTCGGCCACGACGAGAACGTCGACTTCGACAAGGCCGCCGAGATCGTCGGCGACAGGGCGCTGATGGAAGAGCTGCGCCGGATCTCGATCGAGGTCTACAAGCGAGGCGCGGAGCATGCCGCCGAGCGCGGGATCGTCCTCGCCGACACCAAGTTCGAGCTCGGTCGCCACGCCGGAGCCGAGATCGTCCTCGCCGACGAGGTGCTGACGCCGGACTCCTCCCGCTACTGGCCCGCCGACCGTTACGAGCCCGGCCGCACCCAGCCTTCCTTCGACAAGCAGTACGTGCGCGACTGGGCCGACGAGGCGGGCTGGGACCACACGCCGCCGGCGCCGGAGCTGCCCGCCGACGTGGTCGAGCAGACCCGCGCCAAGTACGTCGAGGCCTACGAGCGGATCACGGAGCG
>DASZNP010000102.1:0-20611 GCA_035551255.1 Solirubrobacterales bacterium | reverse complement strand
CGGACGTGTCTGACTTATCGGGGTCTATATGACCCGTAAAGTCAGACACCCCACCCCCAAGCGCAAGGAGGAGCAGTGATCGTCGAGAGGACGGAAAACCCGATGTGGCTGTCGAACGCCTACCTGGTCGCCGACCCCGAGCGCGGGACCGGCGTCCTGATCGACGGCAACGACGAGCTCGGGCCGCTGCTCGAGCGGGCCGAGCGCGACGGGATCGAGATCACCCACGTCCTCGTCACCCACCCGCACGGCGACCACATCGCCGGCCTCACCGAGGCACGGGCGCAGCTCGGCACCCCGCCGCTGGTCGCCCACCCGGACTGCGCCGCCGAGTTGAACGACGAGGTCGAGATCACCCTCGGCGACGGCGACGTCCTCGACGCGAACGGGATCGGGATCGAAGCGCTCTTCACCCCCGGCCACGCCGCCGGCCACCTCGCCTTCCTCGTCGACGGCACCGACCTCTTCACCGCCGACGTCCTCTTCAAGGGGACCGTCGGCGGCACCATGGCCCCCGGCGCCAGCGGCTTCGCCGACCTCAAGTCCTCGGTGATGCGGCTGATGGAGCTCCACCCGGAAACCAAAGTCCATCCGGGCCACAAAGAGCCGACCACGGTCGCCGAGGAGAGGGAGCACAACCCCTTCGTCCGCATCTGGCGCGGCCTCGACTCAACCGGCGAGGAGCAAGTGACGGTCTGGGACCGCCCGGCGAGCCTGAAGCTCTGGGCCCCCGACTACGACGGCGGCAACAAGGCCTGGATCGTCTTCGGCGACTCCGGCGAGGACGCCATAGTCGGCGGCTCGCAAGTGCAGCGCAGCGGCTGACCTTTAGCCCTTTCACCACATTTGGACAAATGTGCGATGGGTTAATCGCGCCTTTGTCTCCACACTGCATCAATGGCGCAAGAAGTGCAGGAATTCTTTTTCAACTGGTACCCGGTCTTCGGGGTCTTCTTCATGGCCCTGCTGCTCTACATCTTCCTGAAGATGACTCGGGGGATGATGGGCACGACGAAGCCGGAAACGGTCAAGGCGTCCCGCACCGCACCGGTCCTCTGGGAGGAGGTGCAGGGGGTCGACGCGGCCAAGGACGAGCTGATGGACGTCACCGCCTGGCTCCGCGACCCCGACCGCTTCTCCGCCCTCGGCGCCCAGGCCCCGCGCGGCGTCCTCCTCTACGGCCCGCCCGGGACTGGCAAGACGATGCTCGCCCGCGCCGTCGCCGCCCAGGCCGGCGTCGACTTCTTCGCCGCCTCCGGCTCCAGCTTCGTCGAGATGTTCGTCGGCCGCGGCGCCGCCCGCATCCGCCGTCTCTTCAAAGACGCGCGCAAGTCCGGCCGCGCGGTCATCTTCATCGACGAGCTCGACGCGATCGGCGGCCACCGCAGCGGCGAGGGCGGCGATGGCGGCAGCAGCGAGCGCGAGCAGGCGCTGAACCAGCTGCTGGTCGAGCTCGACGGCTTCGAGCGCGACCCGGGGATGGTGATCGTGATCGCCGCCTCCAACCACGTCGACAAGCTCGACAAGGCGCTGCTGCGGCCCGGCCGCTTCGACCGCCGCGTCCTCGTCGCCCCGCCCGACCGCAAGGGCCGCGAGGCGATCCTCCGCAGCCACGCCCGCAACAAGCCGCTCGCCCCCGACCTCGACCTCGCCGACGTCGCCCGCAAGACCACCGGGCTGACCGGCGCCCAGCTCGCCAACGCGCTCAACGAGGGCGCGATCATCGCCGGCCGCGCCGGCCGCTGGTACATGACCCGCGAGGACCTCGATGAGGCGCTGCTGCGCCAGGCCGTCGGCTCCCAGCAGGCGCGGCGCATGAACTCGAAGGAGCGCCGGATCGTCGCCTACCACGAGGCCGGTCACGCGCTCTGCCGCAAGCTGCTCGGCCTCGACCCGCCGGAGATCCTCTCGATCGTCCCGCGCGGCCCGGCGCTCGGCTTCGTCGCCCACTCCCCTTCCGAGGACACCTACCTCAAGTCCCGCGACGAGCTCCTCGACGAGGTGGTGACGCTGCTGGGCGGTCGCGCCGCCGAGGAGGTCGTGCTCGGCGAGAGCTACTCCGGCGCCTCCGACGACCTCAACCGGGTCCACCTGGTCTGCAAGCAGATGGTCTCCGAATTCGGGATGGGGGTCGCGGTTGATCACGACGGGCCGCCGCCGATCGCAATGCCGACCAGCGACTACGCCGTCTCCGATCAGACCCGCCGCGAGGTCGACCAAGCGGCGATGACCCTCGCCCGCGAGGCCTACCGCCGCGCCCGGGCGCTGATCTCCGCCAACCTCGAGGTCGTCGACCATCTGGCGGTGCTGGCGCTGGAGCGGGAGACGCTGACCCGCGAGGAACTAGACGAGATCTTCGATGCCCACGAGCTGCGCGGCCTCGCCGCGCCGGGCTCCGGCTCTGCCCTCATCGCGCTCACCCGCGACGCGCCCACCCCGTAGCTGGATATAGGTATTGGTTTGTTAATTTGACCAATTTGTCACTCGCTGAGTAGACTCGCCCGCCAGACGACCAGTGAGTGACCACGAGTACTACTTTCCGCCGGGCCGATCGATGGCTCGGCGGGTTCACGGGGAGAGGTCGGTCGGGTTGCTCTACGGGCAGCGGGCGCTGTTGATCGGGGCGCTGGAACCGCTCACCTACACCGGCACGATGCTCTCGACCGCGGCCGGCGACCATCCCTTCACCCGCCTCGCCCGCACCGCGAAGATCCAAGAGACGGTCTTCCTCGGCACCAAGACCGAAGCCGACATGGCCTTGGCGGCGGTCCACCGCCTGCATGAGCGGATCAAGGGCGAGCTGCCCGAGGCCGCGGGCGCCCACCCCGCCGGCAGCGTCTACTCGGCCTTCGACCCGGAGCTGATGCTGTGGACGCTGGCGGTAATCGCCGACTCGGGCCGGGCGATGTACGAAGCGATGGTCGGGCCGCTCAGCGAAGCGGAGTGCGAAGCGGAGTGCGAAGCGCTCTGGCAGGACTACGTCCGCTTCGGCGAGCTGTTCCTGCTGCCGCGCGAGGCGGTGCCGGCGACCTATCGCGAGTTCCAGGCCTGGTTCGACGCCAAGCTCGCCTCGCCCGACCTGCACGCGACCCCGCACGCCCTGGAGATGGCGCCCCTGGTCGCCTTCCGCCAGCCGGTCCCACTATCCGCGCGCCTCAACCTCGAGACCCAGAACCTGATCATCAAGGGAACGCTGCCGGGACGGGTACGGCAGATCTTCGGCATCGGCTGGTCGGCGGCCCACGAGACGGCCTTCCGCTCCGTCACCCTCGCCCACCGGCAAGCTCGCCATGCGATGCCTCGAGCGATGCGGCGCGGCCGCAACGACTACTTCTTCAACCTCGTCACCGCGGCCGAGAAGCAGCGCGGCGGCACCCCCACCCCCGATCTCTACTCGAGCGCCGCCTGAGCACCGGCCACGCCATCCTGTGGTTCCTTATGCACCTATGACGTGCAAAAGGAACCACGAGTGAGCGGAGACGCGCCCCGCTGGTGGTCGATGCGCCCGGCGCAGAACCTGAAGCCGGCGACCTACCGCTGCCCGCTCTGCGGCAAGCACCTCCCCGCGCTCTCCGAGCACGCGCTGATCTGGCCCGAAGGCGACAAATCCCGCCGCCGCCACGCCCACACCGCGTGCGTCCTGCGCGCCCGCAAAGCCGGCCGCCTGCCGACCGAGGACGAGTGGCGGATGTCACAGAAGCGTGAACCGAGTTCTCCCCGCATACCGGGGACAAGTCCCCTCAGCCGGCTGCGCGCTCGCCTCTTCGGCAAGGATTGAGCCCATGCTCGAGCTGCTCGCCGTCGCGGCGGCCGGGGCCGCGGCGGGGTTCGTCAACTCGGTCGCCGGCGGCGGCGCGCTGATCACCTTCCCCACCCTGGTCGCCCTCGGCCTGCCGCCGCTCTCGGCCAACGTCACCCTCACCACCGGGATCGTCCCCGCCAGCGTCGGCGGTGCCCTCGGCTACCGCGACCTCCTGCGCCAGCAGGGCGAGCGCTTCCGCCGTCTCCTGGTGCCCCTCTTCCTCGGCGCCCTGGCCGGGTCGGCTGCCCTCCTACTCACGTCCGACGCCGCGTTCGAAGCGATCGTTCCCGTCCTCATCACCCTCTCCTGCCTGCTGCTCTTCTTCCAGCCCCGCCTCACCCCGCGCATCGCCCATGCCGGCAACGAGCGCTCCCCATACCTCCTTGGCGGCATCTTCCTCTGCGGCGCCTACGGCGCCTACTTCGGGGCCGCAGTCAGCATCCTCATCCTCGCCCTCCTCGCCCTCTTCGTCGCCGACACCCTGCAGCACCTCAACGGGATGAAGATCGTTCTCGCCGGCGGCGCCAACCTCCTCGCCGCCCTTGTCTACGCCTTCCTCGCTCCGGTCGACTGGCACTACGCGCTGACGATCATGGTCTCCTCATTCGTCGGCGGCCGCGTCGGTGCCCACTACGCCCGCCGCATCCCCAGCGACCCGCTGCGGATCACGATCGCCGCGATCGGCCTCGCCGTCGCCGCCGTCCTAGCGGTCCGGGCCTTCGGCTAAGCCGACCGCCTGCAGCGCTTCCTCCCAGCTGTCGTGGGCGCGGGCGCGCCGCACCAGGCCGTCCTCCAGCTCGAAGCTCCAGGCGACCCGCACCGCGAACATGACGCCTTCGCGGCTGTCGAAACAGTCCCCTGGACGGCGCCGCGGTCCCCCTCCATCCGCATCTGCTCGACCTGGTGGTCGAGGTATTCGAGGCCGTCGCCGAACTGGGCCAGCCATTCGCGTACGCCCTCGCGGCCCTTGTAGGTCTGCTCCCCGCTCCAGAGGGTCGGGGTCCACTCGGCCTGGGGATGGATCAGCTCGATCACGGTCTCCGGTTCGCCGCCGATCAAGGCGATGAAGACCTGTTCGATCACCGTCGGCTCGCGCCGGGGCCGGGAGCTCAACTCTGCTCGGGCCGCAACTGCCGCGCTTCGCCACGAGCGGGCTGGGCTCCCTCGCGCTCGTCGTGCTCCAGCTGGCGCTTGTCGATCTTCCCCTGCCTGCGATCGCCCATCGCCTGGTCGAGGTCGAGCAGGGACTGCTCGCGCTCCAGTTCGCGCTGCTTCCCACCGCGCCCCTCACTCATCACCGGCCTCCCGTCCCAGGGCGAGCGGCTGCGGGCGGCCGATCAGGTAGCCCTGGACGAGGTCCACGTCCAGCTCCCGCAACAGCTCGAGCGTCCGCTCGTCTTCAACCCCCTCGGCGACCGTGGTCATCTCAAAGTTGTGGGCGACGGCGATCATCGATTCGACGACGCGCCGGTCGGCGGCGTCGGCGCTTATCCCGCGGATGAACTCCATGTCGATCTTCAGCTGGCTCACAGGCAGATGGCGGAGGTAGGTGAACGATCCGTACCCAGTTCCGAAATCGTCAAGCGCAACGCCGCATCCCATTTTGGTCAGCTCCACGACCAGTTCCCGCGCCCCCCGCATGTTCTCCGCCGCGGCGGTCTCGGTGATCTCGAAGATCAGGTTCTGCGCCAGCGCCGCATCGCGGTGGAGGCTGCGTTCGACCGCGCTCAGGAGCTCGCGGCTACCAAGGCTGCGGGCCGAGAGATTGATCGCCACCGGGATCCGTTCCCCGAGCTGGATCCCCTGCTCCACCGCCCAGAGATCGAGCTTGCGGATCAACTCGCTCTCCTCCGCGTAGGGCAGGAACCGGGCCGGCGGGACGACTTCGCCGTTCAGCCACATCCGCACCAGCAGCTCGTAGTGGTGGATGCTGCCGGCCCGCAGGTCGAGGATCGGCTGGCCGTGGAAGAAGAGGCCACCCTCGCTGAGTGAGGTGCGCAAGCGCTGCCGCCAGGCCAGCGCCTCGGCGTCGCGTTGTTCGGCCCGCTCGCGTTCCCGCGCCTCGCTGACGTCGTGCCCGACCGTGCAGACGGCGGTCACCTCACCCGAGAGGCTGCGGATCGGAAAGGCCCGCAGGGAGACGTCAAGCAGCTTGCCGGCCTTGGTGATCCGCTGGGTCTCGAAGGCGACGACGTCGCCCGCCGCCGCTTCCCTCAGGATGCGCTTCGCCTCGCCTTGCCGCTCCGTCGGAATCAGCAGCTCGACCACCGACCGCCCGATCGCCTCCGCGGCGCTGTAGCCGTAGATGCGTTCGGCCCCCTGGTTCCAGCCGGTGATGACCCCAGTGAGGTCTTTGGTCAGAACCGCATCGTCGGAAGAGCGGATGATCGCGGTGAGGCGCCGGTTCTCCTCCTCGCGCCGCTTGCGTTCGCTGATGTCGCGGACGACGAGGGGCCGGAGGCCCACCTTGCCAGCCGGAGGCCCGACCGTCACTTCGACCGGGAAGGCGACGCCATGGGTGTCGTAGGCGTTCAGCTCCAGCGGGGCCGGCGCGACCCCCGCGGGCGTCGCGAGGAGCTCCTCGATCGGGCCCCCGTCGTGTCCGTCGCCCAGCAGGTTGCCGATCGGCTTGCCGACGAGCTCGACCGCCTCGCGGCGGAAAACGCGATGGGCGAGCTCGTTGCAGGCGACGATCGTGCCGGCGGAATCGAGTGAGATCGTGGCGTCGAGCGCCGCGGCTCGGACCACCCCCGAGACCTCGACCTCCCGGACCTGGGCGCGGGCGTCGCGCCAGCCGCGTTGGGCAACGGTGAGACGGACCGCAGCGACGAGAAGAGTGAGTGCCGCGAGCAGGACGGTGCCGGCGCTGAGGCGCGAGTAGTGGTCGTAGGTGAGGGCGGTGACCGCGACCACGACCGCGATTACGGAGAGGATTACGACGTGCCGGCCGCTGCGCCTGGCACGGCGCCCGCCGCGGAGGCCGTAGCAAGCGGTGGTCGCGATCAGGGCGGCGCCGGCGAACGGCGGCACGTCGGCGAGGTCGAACCCGAACACCGCGGTGAGGACACCCTGCGCCTGCATCGAGTCGGCAACGGCGAGCAGGCCGAAGCCGCCGGCGAGCATCGCGAAGCGCGGTTTGAGGGGCCAGCCGTGGTTGCAGAAGGCAGCGAGCACACCGAGCGCGAGGAGCAGGTCGAGGGCGCTGTGGACGACCTCGGCCGAGCTGCCGCCGCGGGCGAGGAAGAGCCAGGACCAGGCGGTGGCGAGGCCGAAGGCGCAGACCCCGAAGCCCTGGGTGATCGCACGGCCGGGGTTGAGCCTGCCGCTGGCGGAGATGACGGCGCCGCCGCAGGAGGCGCAGAAGAAGCCGTAGGCGATGGCGGCAGCGGTGGGGAACGGTTCGCCGTCCTGTTGGGCGACGTGGAGGGACGCCTCAGCGGCAGCGCCGAGGGTGAGACCGAGCGCCAGGACGCCCCAGAGCAGGCGCTCCCGCGGGTGCCAGAAGATCGCCCCGGCGGCGGCCATCGCGGCGCACAGAAGCGGCACGTAGAAGGAGGGATCGGCGGGGGCGGGCGTGTCGGTGTCCCGCATCAACCCGATGCCGAGCGCCGGGGCGACGAGGAGGACAAGCGCCAGCAGCCAGACCAAGAGAAGCGCGTGGCCCAGCGCGTCTTTCGGCACCGCCGGGACCGGTGGGAGTCTCCGCGCCCGCTCGGGGCTGTTTGGGGGCACGTGGCTCACTAGATCTCGAGGAAGTCCGAATTAAGGCTGCTCCAGTCTTCTCGACGGTCTAAATGTTTCCCTTTAATCGCGCATGACTAACAGTTGAACTCAAGGTCATACGGAAAAATTTTTCGCTGTAAAGACCGGGGACCTTCCTATCGGTCAGCCTCGGCCGGCGGCAGCGTTTCGAAGCAAAGCAGCCCAGCTATCGCATGGATTCCCTCCTTCCCCGAGCTATCGAGGCGGGATGCCGCCGCGGTCTGCTCTTTGAGGATCCCGTCGAGGGCCTTGATCTGAATCGCCGTGACTTTCCGCCAGCCCCGCTCGTCGAGGCGGAGAGGCGTCCGCGTTAGATGACGATCGTCGCGACGATCGAAGAGACCGGCTTCGAGCGAATTCGCAGCGTCGCTCATCAGCGTTTCGATGACATAGCTGGAGAAGGCGTTCCTCACCCGCGGGCTCAACTTCTCCCAATCCGGATTGTGGATCAGTGGTCGCTCGACGGCCCTGTAGAAGTGGGCCACCGACCCGCGCACTGATTCTTCTTCCCTGATCTCCACCAGCCCCAGTTCGTCCAGCACCCGCACGTGGTAGCTGACGTTGCTGAGCGGGGTCTCGATCTCAGCCGCAATTTCTTTCGGACTAGCAGTCCGTTCAGTGAGGATCGTCAATGCCTTCACCCGAACGGGGTGGTTGAGAGCCTTGACCAAGACCTCCTGCGGTGATTTCTCGAGCTTCCGCTTCCGCTTTGCGATCTTCCTCCTCTTCCGAGCCATGCTCTTCCTCCCTTGCATCGGATGTACTTGAGCGATGCAGCATAAGTGCCGTAATCTTTCGTCGCTAAATGCGCGAGTTTGGAAGACCGCTGAAAACGTTTAGAGCATTTATGCCCTCTTCCTATCGACCAGCAATGCGCGATAGGGAGGGAGGTGAGCAGCGTGAAGATTCAAAAGTCGCTCGCTGTGCCGGTGGTTCACGTGACCAAGTCGGCCTAGCAACAACCGGGCGGGCGATCCTTCGCGGTTGCCCGCCTGTTAGTCCACTCTTCCTGGCTGGGAGCTTTAGCGGAAGGGGGTGAGCAGCGTGAAGATCACGACGACGGACTCTGTGCCGACGGTCTTCCTGACCAAGTCGAACTAGAGAGACGCCCGGGCGGGCGCCGATCGCGGCCGCCCGCCCTCTACTGCAGGCAGGCCTCGAAAGTGGGCGGTACTGGGCTCGAACCAGTGACCTTTCGGGTGTAAACCGAATGCTCTCCCAACTGAGCTAACCGCCCGGGGCTCTCATTATTGCTCGCCTCCGGGTCCGGTTGAACCCGGGACGAGCGGCGCTCGTATGCCGGGCCATGACTCACTCAATGAGATGGCAGAGATTGCAAGGCCCGGTGCTCCTGCTGGTGATCGCGGTGCTGGCGGTGGCGGCACTGCTCGGCGGGCGCGCGATCGGCGCAACCGTGACGGCGACCGCGAGCGGCGCCAAGAGCGTCGACATCAACCACTTCGCCTTCCATCCGCCGACCCTGCACGTCAAGCGCGGCACCAAGGTCGCCTTCACCAACTCGGCCAACGTCACCCACACGGCGAGCAGCGGCAGCTTCGACACCAAGAAGATCGCCCCGGGCACCTCGGTGACGATCAAGTTCAGCCAGAAGGGCACCTTCGCCTACCACTGCAAGATCCACCCCTTCATGAAGGGCAAGATCGTCGTCGAATAGCCTCGTGGGGATGGACGTCCCCACCCTCTGGCGGGCGGCGCTGCTGCAGCTAGCGGCCGTCGCCCTGCTCTCGATCGCCCTGGCGCTAGCCCTCCCCCACTCCTTCTTCGAGGACTGGGGCTGGATCGCCGGCCCGGCGGCCTGGATGCTCTGCGCCGCCTTCACCGCGCGGGTGCTCCGGCTGCCGCTGGGACCGACCCTGCTCGGCGCAGCCCTTGCGGGCCTGCCGAGCATCCTCGCCGTCGTCCTCGGCGTCCACTGGCTCGGCGCAGTCGTCGCCGTGGCGCTCTTCGCCCTCTGGTGCGCCCGCCTCCGCGAGCAGGACGGCGCTACCGCGCGAGCTTGACGCCGACTGCAGTGCCGGCGGGGAGCACTTTGTAAGCAGGGCGGTACTGCTTGACGATCCTGGCCCCGGGATGGCGGCCGCGGATCGGCCCGAGAGCGCAGCCGGATGCGAGCAGTGCTCGCCGTGCCGACTTCAAAGTCCGGCCCTGAAGATCAGGGACTTCGCAGGTGGGAGTCGGCACTTCTTCGACCGGCACGGGCGGCGGGGAAAGTTTCGCCTTCAGTTCGGCTTCGTCCGGCGGCCCTTTGATTTCTTCCGAGATGAACCCACCTTCCCAACCCTCACCCCGGATCACGGGGTAGTGGAAGGGTTCGCCATCAGCGGCCGGATTTCCCGCGCGGTGGTGAACCGTCAACGTGATCAGGTTCGGAGGCGTGACAGAAAGGGTCGTTGGCACGTCGGTGCCGATCGCATCATGAGCCTGCTCGGCCTCGATCCGGAAAGCTTCATGCCCGCTTTCGTAAAAGACCGCGGCTTCGGTTTCGCTGATCTGCCGCAGTTCCTGGCCTTCATAGAGCTGTACTTCCCAGCAGTAATCCTCCGGGTCTTCCGGGCTCTGGATGTCCGGAAAGCTCATCGTGCCGTCGAACGGCGAGGTGCAGGGTTCGGCGGCGAGTGCCGCTGCGGGGGCCGCGAAGCAGACCAGCGCCATCGCCAACGCCCAAAGCAATCCCCGCCTCACTCGACGACCGCCAGCTCCGCGATCGCCTCGCCGCGGCTGCCGAAGACCATGCCGGCGTCGGTCAGGCCGGCGACTTCGAAAATCCTCTGGACCTGGTCCGAGCAGCCGTAAAGGACGAGGCGGCCGCCCTCGGCTTCGAGCTGACGGCGTACCTGGAGGAACAGGGCGATCCCGGTCGAGTCGACGAACTCGCAGCTCTGGAGGCCGACGACGATCGCGAAGTTGGCGCGGGCGACCCGCTGCAGCACCGCCTGCAGGCGCTCGATGCTCCAGAGGTCGAGCTCGCCCTCGAGCTGCAACTCGCACCGATCCGGCCCGATCGAGCTCTCGGCGATCTGCAGGATCTGCCCCCCAGCCATGATTCCCATTGTCCCAGGATCGTCCCCCGGCCGAACTGCATCAAATTTCCGGTCTGGCAGGTAGGCAATTTGATGCAGTTCGCCAGGGTGGCTACGGCGCGAGGTCGCGGACCAGGTCGGCGGCCCGTCTCAGCTCGCCGATCCGGCTAACCGTCTCGCCGGCGTAAAGGGGGCCGGAATCGACAAAGGTCGAGGGCAGATCGTCGATCGGAGTCGCCGGCGAGAGCAGGCGGCTCCCAGGCCGCTGCGCCCGGATCATCCGCAGCTGCAACCCCGCCGGCGCGTACCGAGCCCCCGGAGCGAGCAGGCGGTTGAGCGCCCGATTGAGCCGCGGCGGCTCGCCCCAGTGTTTAGTTGCCGCGTTTGGAACGACGCGGTGGGGAGCCGGCCAGCCGGCGGCGAAGAGCTCAGTGAGGAGCGTTTCTTCCGCGGCGAGAAGGCGCTCCTTATATAGAGCGTGCGCTCGGCTCTCCTCGGAGAGGAGGAAGCGGGTGCCGGCGACCGCCGCGGTCGCGCCGGCGTCGAGCGCCGCGCTCACGTCCGCCCGCTCGGCGATCCCGCCGGCGAGCAGGACCGGGTAGTCGGCCGGCAGCACCCGCTTGGCTTCCTCCAGCAGCTGCAGCGCCGGCGTCGTCCCGCGGACGTGCCCTCCGGCCTCGACGCCTTGGACGATCACCCCGTCGGCGCCTGCCACCTGGGCGGCGCGCGCCTCCTCTACCGAGCCGCACTGGTGCAGCCAAACGCCGCCGGTCCGCCGCCGCGGCTCTCCCCAGAAGCTGACGACGACGTCGGCCTCACCGGCCGCCTCGAACCAGTCGCGCCGGGCGAACGGCAGCAGGACGTTGACGGCGAGCGGGCGCCCGGTCCGCGCCCGCGCCGCCGCCAACTCGCGCCGAATCGCTTCGGCGCCGTTGACCGCGATCGTCCCCAAGCCCCCGGCCTCGGAGACCGCCGCCGCCAGCTCGTGCCGGCTGATCCCGCCGCCCATCCCGGCCTGGACGACGGGCAGCTCCACCCCAATGCGCTCGAGCAGCGGCGGCACGCGGTCAGTCTAGGAGGGCCTGGCCCCATCCGACCAGGCCCTCCGGGGCCGCACCTAGAAGCGGACCTCGGCTCCCGGCGGGTCGTAGACGCTCGCCAGCCGTCCCAGGGTCAGCGCCCCGAGCAGCAGGCCGAAGTCCCGCAGGGCGATGTCGTAGTAGCCCGAGTAGGTGAGGAGGTCGATGATGATCCCGCCGAGCCAGGCAGCGACGACGTAGGCGCCGTAACGCGGCTTGAGGAAGACGAGGATGCCGGCGACGATCTCGATCACGCCGACCAGGTGCATCGCGGTCGAAGCGCTGCCGGGGATGATGTCGTTGATCCAGGGCGCCAGGTACTGCTCCCAGTCGACCATCACGTTGAAGAACTTGTCGAGGCCGAAGAGGATCGGCGCCACGGTGAAGGCGATGCGCATGATCGTGAAGGCCTGGAAGGCGGGGTCGCTCTTCAGGCGTTCGCCGAAGGTCGGCGCAAGCGTCGCCTCACGCGGGTCGAGGGTTGCGGTGGTTGACATGGGACCTCCCAAAGGGTCGGAGTTGATCTGTGACCCCTTTGCGTCACCACCCGCACGCTTCTTACCTCCACCGCCAAGTCGTGGTTCCTTTCGCACGGTATGGGTGCATAAGGAACCACGCGATGTAAGAACCTGGCGCGCGCTGTCGCTAACAATGCATGGCGACCGCGCTGATGACTGCTCCCCGTCCCACGCCTGCAGGACCCGACGCCCCGGCGGCGCGCCCGTGGGTGGATGACCTGCGGGCCGACGGGCCACGCGGACAGGCCGCCGTCGCCGACCTCCATGCACTGCTGCTGAAGGCGGCGCGCTTCGAGCTCGGCCGCCGCGCGGCCGAGCTCTCGCACCTGCGCGGCGGCGACCAGGAGGACCTCGCCCAGCAGGCCGCCGACGACGCGCTGATGGCGGTCCTGCGCAAGCTCGACGACTTCCGCGGCGAGAGCCGCTTCACCACCTGGGCCTACAAGTTCGCCCTGCTGGAGGCGGCGGTGAAGGTGCGGCGGCGCGCCTGGCAGGGGCGCGAGATCCCGCTCGAGGACGAGGCCTGGAGCGCCTTCGCCGACGCGGGCGCCCTTGCCGGCCGCGGCGCCGAGGACGCCGAGCTCTTCGCCGCCCTGCGCGAGGAGATCGAGTGTCTCGGCGAGCGCCAGCGCGAGGTCCTGGTCGCGGTCGCCCTCAACGGGGTGCCGATCGACGTCCTCGCCGAGCGCCTCGGCTCGACCCGCGGCGCCCTCTACAAGAACCTGCACGACGCCCGCCGCAACCTGCGCGCCGCGCTCGCCACGCGCGGCTTCCGGGTAGGAGCGGGCGGAGAGGAGGAGGCATGACGAGCAACGACAACCGTGACGCGCTGCTGGGCCGGGTGCTCGGCCCGGGCGCCCCGGAGCTGACCTGCGAGCAGTGCTTCGAGGAGCTCGACCGCTACGTCGAGCTGAGCCTCGCCGGCGAGGCCGCCGACGCCCGGGTCCCCGGGATGCGCGCGCACCTCAACGGCTGCCCCGCTTGCGCCGAGGACTTTGCCAGCTTGCGGGCCCTCGTCACGCGCGAGGGGGATTGACAGCCGCGGGCGACTCTCTAAGGTCAAGTGCATGACCGATCAGGGCATCACCGCATGGAAGCTGCCCCTGATCGTGGCTGCGATCGCCGTCTCGATCGTCGCCGCCTTCTACGTCGGCGGGCCGGGGATGGGGATGGCCGAGGGCTCGATCGTCGCCGGCATCATCGTGGTGATGGCGGTGCGGCACCCGCCGCTGCATCCGATCGTGCCGCCGGCCGCGAGCGACCGGCGCGAGCACCTGCTGGTCGTCGTCGAGGAGCCGCTCGAGGACGGGACCGCGATCGAACGGATCGCCGCCGCCTCGGTCCCGCTTGATCCGGCCGAACCCGAGCCGGAGGTGCGCGTCGTCGCCCCCGCCCACAATCGTTTCCTCGACCGCTGGGCCTGCGACGTCGGGCCGGGGCGCGAGCGCGCCCAGCGCAGCCTCGTCCTCACCCTCGCTTCGCTGGCGCGCGCGGGCGTCGACGCCAGCGCCAAGATCGGCGACGAGGACATCGTCCAGACCGTCACCGACCAGCTGCGCACCTATCCGGCGACCGAGGTCTTCCTCGTCACCAGCGACGACAACGAAGCCGCAGCAGCGGCCGAGGAACTGCGCTCCCGCCTGCACGCTCCGTTCCACCACCTGCGCTGCGCCCCGCAGTACCCAAAGCCGACTGCTGCAACCAGTTTTGCCGCTTGAATCTGTTGCAGCATTAATGCTCTAACAGTCCGGTTTGTAAACCGAGAGGCTCCGGGGCGCCCATGCCGCCCCCGCGCCGCAGCAAGCCCCGCTCCCCCGAGCACGCCGCCCTTGGCGACGCCGTCCGCACCCTCCGCAACAAAGCGGGCCTGAGCCAGGAGCAGCTAGCCGAAGGCGCCGGCACCGACCTCACCCAGGTAGGCGGCATCGAGCGCGGCGTGCGCAACCCGAGCTACACGACCCTGCTGCGCCTAGCCGATGCGCTCGACACGACCGTCGGCAAGCTGACGAGCCTCGCCGACGAGCTACGCGCAGAGACTTAAGGCGGCGCGCCCTCGGCGCTTGCGGAGCACGTCAGTGCCGGACAGGGAGAGAATGACTTCCTCTCAGGTACCTGTGACCGCAGCCTACGATTTCCAATATGCCCAGCCAGCCTGCCCCACCAGTGTCTCTGCCTCCAGGCCGCGGCCCACTCGTCTTCGTCTCGTTCGCCGCGGCGGACGAGGAGCACGCGCGGAAGCTGAAGGAGGAGCTCTCCAAGCGCGGCGCCCGGGTCTGGGAGCCGGAGCACCTGAACCGCGTGGCGCGAGTCCTCAATGGCGTCGAAGAGGCGATTCGTCGCTCGGACGCGTTCGTCGTCCTTCTTTCGGAGGCAGGTTCAGAATCCACCTGGGTTCAGATGGAGATCGGGGCGGCCTTGGCGGTGATGGGGCAGAGCGAGACGAGCAAGGTCGTTCCGGTCGTCCTCGGCGACGCCCAGCTTCCCGCGGCGCTGCGCTCTTACAGGTCCATCTTCGTGCGGAACAACGACTGGTCCGCTGTCGCGGACAATCTGGTCGAGCATCGGAGTGAAATCGCCGAGGCCGACCTTTGGCAAGAGGTCAGGGACCTGCTCAAGGGTCTCGAGGTCGACGCCGAGGCCGCGCCGATCATCGGAGGGGTCAGGCCCGACTTCGTTATTCGCGACGGCAGGCGCCTATTGGTGCTTGAGGTCAAACCATGGAGTGGGCCGGGGATCATCGACGCGATCCATGCCCTCAACCAGCTTTCTTTCCAGGTCGACGCGGTCGGCGCTGAGCGGGGGCTCCTCGTCGTGCACGAGGTTCGGACCGCGATGCCGGACCCGTCCATCGTCGGGCTGGCTGCTCTTCCCGACGCGATCCGGGCTTGGCGCGATGAGGTCGAGGTCGCGAGCTCAATCCGGGCAGGACCGCCGGCACCGCGGCAGATCTTCGCCGCGATGCCCTTCGCCCCGGAGTACTCGGATACCTACTGGGTCGCGATGCGAGAGGCGGCGAAAGCCATAGACGCGGGCTGCGTGCGGGTGGACGAGATCGACTACGTAGGGGACGTCGTCGCGAAAATCCTCGAGCTGATCACCAAGAGCGATGCTGTCATCGCGGATCTCTCGGAGAGCGCACCCAACGTGCTTTTCGAGCTGGGATTCGCTTTCGCCCTCGGAAAGACCTGCATCCTCATCTGCTCTACCCCTCTCAGCGAGCTGCCCTTCGACATCCGCAACCAGAGGACCATCGCGTATGCAAAGGGCCAGACCTACCAGCTCAAAGAGGATCTGATCCAGACCCTTCGGGCTGTCCTTTAACAAACGCCTGCTTCCGCGGCCACGGTGCCCGGCGAGCGTGTGCTCCCGGATGAGCCTCGGCTTGAAAGGACGAGGGGCGTTGGCATTAGGAGCGGGATTGCCGAGGCAATGCGACCGAGATGCAACCTAGAGCCGGAGCGAAGCTCAGCGTCTACCACTCGATGGCGAGCCCGGCCCGCCGCGAGCCCCCGGACCGGACGGCGAGAAATGGAAGGAAGGCAGCTGCAACTTAGCCCTCGGAAATCAGAGCGTCCCCTCGCAGTACGGATGCCTTCAACCATTCGCCGAGACCGTCTACGAGATCGCCAAGACGTCGGTTGTGGGATTCCGTTGCGCTGCATCTCTCCGAGATCTGCGCAAGCTGGTCGGACGGCAGTTCAAGGCATGCCCCAGCACGCGCGGCTGCCCGCAAGCCAAGAAGAACCTGCACGGCCACCGGAGGGAGACTCGGACCCTGCCATCGCTTCCAGGCAAGCATGCTCGAAGCCGTTGCGGAGTCAAGCCAGTCCGGTGGCTTATGGATCGCGTCCGGAAGCAGGAGAGAAGTGGAACCCAGAAGTGCAACGGCAGCCGCAGAGGACTCGCTGCCAAGTGCGTCGTTCAGTTTGTTCCTAAGGGGCTCCGCAGGAATTGCCTCAGCAAAATCGGGCGCATGGCCCCAGAGCGAATAGAGCGCCTGCGCGGCTGCGAAGCCCCCGATGCGGGGCAGCGCGTCGCCAACCCACTCGTCGGCGAGAAACAGCGACTTGAGTCCATCACGCAGCTGGACCGCATCAGTGGGGATCAGACGCAGCAGATGGCTCACATGGGTGAGAAAGAGACGACTCGTCGGAACGTCTCCCCTGAGGATCGCTTCCCCAAGGCTGTTCGCCAAAGGACGCGCGAGCTCTACGAATCCCAGACGTGACAGCCCCGAGGCAACGGCGGGAAAATGTACGTAGCTTGAACCGGACTCAAGGACGGGACGTCCGACGGCCCACATACCTGGTACCACCTGGGCGAGAACAGCAACGGACAGCGGATGATCGACCAGCAGTAGCCGCAGCTCAGACAAAGTGGCGTTGCAGAGCTCTCGTGCCAAGGACACGGTCACTTCCGGATCCCCGGCAAAATCGATCAGGCGGGCATTCAGCCGAGGCCATGAGTCTGGCGCCACCCGGACCGCGCGGCCCAAGCTCTCGGCCCCCTGAACCCGCATGGCGTACCTTAGGGACGGTTGAAGCTCGGGCGCACCGAAGGCTTCGTCTGCCCGCTTCACGAAGGGGGCGGCCTCCAGACTCGCAATAGAAATATTCATGGCTCTACCCAGGCCGCGAGAAGCGTTCTTTTCCTCGGACTCATAGGGGTATCCCACCAGTTCCCGAGCCCATGCCACTGCGTCACCCGTCCGTGCCAGCTCGAGACCTACAGCGCGATGGAGAGCCGGCAAGGAGTCTCGAGCTCGGAACAAACGTCGAGTCAGGTCATCGGCGCCTCCGACCTCAAGTGAGTTGGCGATCCAGGCTCGCGCCAATCGCCGATCACCTAACACACTCTCAATCGACGCGGCTAACAGCGGGAGGTCAAGTTTAAGAATTCCGTTGATCCGCTGCGCGGGCATACGCGACAGCATGGCGATTAGCCCCTCGGTGCCCAAGTCGGCTAGCCGACGATCCAAAACTACGGCGACCTCCGACGTTTCGCAGGCTCCTTTTATTTCCTTCCAGGTCGCGCGGTCAAGTCCGCGAGCGGCCACCTTCACAGCAAAGTCGTCGACCCAACGAACGCGAGCCTCCTCGTCATCTTCCCCCCACACAACCCCTTTATGAAACTTCTGAGTTGCTCTGACGAAGCGGGCACGGGCCGCGGGGCCGACGACTGAAAAGCGCTGAAGCAGCCACGGGGCGGGCCGACTTCTTGGAAAGCAAATCTCTCCAAGCGCTGCTGAGCATCGAGGCATCCGACCACCGCAGAGTTCCAGTATCGCCACCAACCGAGACAGCGAGGTTCGAGGCGTCACCTTTGCCCAACTCGTCTCCTCCGCCACGAGCTCGTCCATCTCCGTCCACGACATCACTCCGTGAATGACGTGGGTGAGACGCAAGAACTCGTCGAGCGACTCGGGGAGTAAAGCATTCCATTCTCCTCGATCGATCATGAGCCTGAAAATCGCTTCCCCTGCCTCGATCTCGTGGCGTCGAAATAGGCGGATCGCTATATCCGAGGCGAGCGAGCTCTGTTCCGAAGCACATCGGAGCAACAGGTCCTGATCGATCTCCTCTCGCTCGGCCGCAGCGAGCAGAAGGCGCGCGAGCCCGGGGTGGGCGACGGTGATCGAATTTCCGACCCGCAGGAGGGCACCGGAATCAAGCGATGGCTCTACAAGGTCAGGTTGTACAAGCGAAATTGGCGCAGGTATCTCCAAGACGCTGAGCGCTGCTGCGGCCAGCAATGCATCGAGCGCGTGGCTCTTTCCGACGTAACCAGAAAGGTAAGTCTCTCGCACGTAATCGACGGCATCGTTCGCGGAGAGCTCTCCGAACGGTTGACCTCGAGCGTGCTCCCGCCCAAGGGCAACAGCAAAAGCAACGAGGTCGCCCCGGAAAAGCGCGGCCCAGCGTCGCGTTAGAAACCGTGGGGGAATTTGCGCATTTGGAAATCGCCTCGCAACAAGGCGGCGGTAAGTTCCAAATATCTCTTCGGCGGCGGGACGTACTTGAACCGCCTGCTCCCGAATGTCGTGCAGCGCGTCCCCAGCCCCGTTCCATGGGTCACCGGAAATCTCTCGGCCAGAAAAGAGAAGTTGGCTTCCGTCTTCCCTCGCCTGCCAATTATCAAAGACTTCGCCGGCAGTTGCTTCGGCGAGATGAATGTTGTCGACGATGAAGAGAATTCCCTCATCGCCATAGGTGACCATCGCATCAATTATTCGGCTCACGTCGTCATGCGCCGCGGCGAGATCGATGTAATAGACGGGCCTCAGGTCGCAGATCCGCTCGAGGCCGATCTTCGTACACAGAACCGTCTTTCCGCTTGCGCCATGACCCTCCACGCAAGCCCACCGCTGCATTTCTAGCCGTTCCCGTAGCAGCGGAAGAGTTCGGCTCCCCCAAACACGATTTGGAATTGCGTACTCCTCCTTCGTCGGCCCGAACGCGTCTGCTGACCCATCAGCAAAGAGGCTCCGAGCCTGGTCCAAGGGTACGAACGGACTGGATGAGGAAGGTAGAGACAGTAGGTCGGCCCGGACCCTCGCAAATCGCGGGGCCGCTAGATCCCGGCAGAGCCTCTGGCGGAAGACGAAATCGATTTTGTCGCTCGGGATCCCTGCCTGTATAAGAGCATCAATTCTGGGGCGCAGGGTTTTGTCTTCCGGCTGGTTCGCTGCTGCAAAGAAGACAAAGCTCTGCACCATCCCGTCGCGGCCTCGCACCTTCTCGATGTCGCTATCGAGGTGGGAGGACCAGTTTGCATCACGGGTAGCCTCCACGGCCTGGATACGGCCGTTCGCAACCGGAGTCCAAGCATCCGGCCAGCCGGCAGTAGTAGCTCCAAATGGATTGCGCCCTTGGGGTATCAGATCGGCGTAGCGCCCGGGCCAGGTGATCTCTGCGTACGCCTCACCAAGCCTTTGGAATTTCCCGGGCGACAGTCGATTTATCGCGTCGCTTATTGCCCCTTCCATTAGGAGACTTTATCTCGACGCAGTGGTTCGCCTCCAGCAGCAGCTTGCGCCGACGCGCTCAGTATCTGTAACATCAGGTCGATAGCCATCTTCGTACGGGGCTCCGGACCGGTGCTGAACAGCCACGAGAAGCCGGAACCGCGCCGGCCCCTTGCCTACGGTGGCGACGCAGGATTCGCGAACCGGCCGTCGCCTCCGACTCGTGCGCCCCCGAGATTCCCGACAGCTCTGTAGGGCCGGTTCCAACGAATCGGCCCTGGGCGAGCAACTGGACTCGTGTGGCTTCTTGCCCCGATCCTCCCAAGGCCCCTACATATTGAAAGGAGGAGGGGCGTCCGCGTGGCTTGCGAGATTGCTCAGGCGATGTGACCCAGATGCGACCCGGACAGTGATCTTCCGGACCTAGCCCTTCGGGAGCGGCCTCAACCCAACAAGCCGGTGTTTCGGTATTCCGTCGATGCAGCCTTTCCGCGGCGTTCGAGAGCACCAAGCTCTACGAGTCGATTCAGGCGTCGCTTGACGGTCATAGAACTTCAACCGCTTGCTGCTTCCACGTCGCGCTTCAAATCGCCGGCGGGCGTCCAATCAAGAGTCCGCTCAAGCACTGAGCCGGCGATCTCATCTCCCACTTCATATTGGTCTCGCTTCGCCTGGATCTGATCGGCAAACCCGATCGTCAGTAGACGCTCCGTACGCATCAAACGATGCTTAAGGTCCTGCATCTCTTCGCGGATGGCAGGTGGATCGACGGTCAAGATTTCTTCTTCGCCTTTCCGTCTGCGAGCTGCATGCGAACGGCCCGCTCGGTCTTACCCAGTATGGCCGCAATCTGAGCGGGTGAAAGACCCACGTCAGCCAGCTGCTTATCGATTCCACGTGGCCGGGGCTTCGCAACTCCGGTCTCCCGCAGGTAAAGATCAACTAGTAGAGCGAGGATGCCGCCGAGCTTGGCGTCTATGGCTTCGAGGAGCTGGCGTTCAGACTCAGCCATGCTTAAGCCAGCCCTTGTACCACAGCAAGAATTGCCTGGACGGCTAGACCACTTGCCGCACTGGTCATGACTGCATCACGGAATTTCGCCAGGCGACCAGGCTCAGGGTTGGCTTCGTCGATGCCAGCCCTAGCCGCGTCCTCCAATTCCTGCCTATCCAGGTTACGAGCCGCTGCAAGCTGATCAAGGAGATCGAGTTCTTGAGGTGAGAATCCGCTGCCTATTCCTGCTGATACGAACGCGGTAAGGGCGCTTAGGATCTCGCCAGGCGGACTGTTCTCAGTTAAGACAAGCTGATTCCCACCTGCATTTATTGACCCATTGATCGTGTTGTTGTCGCCGATCCTGACACTCTGATCGATGTAAGTTGGCCCCGAGGACTGTTCGGGGGCAAGAATGCGGCCTGAGAAAACGCGCTCCAGAGCTGAGATCG
>DASZNP010000101.1:0-5160 GCA_035551255.1 Solirubrobacterales bacterium | reverse complement strand
CTCCGGCTCGGACTTCGTCGAGATGTTCGTCGGCGTCGGCGCCAGCCGCGTCCGCGACCTCTTCGAGCAGGCGAAGCAGAACTCGCCCTGCATCATCTTCATGGACGAGATCGACGCCGTCGGCCGCCACCGCGGCGCCGGTATGGGCGGCGGCCACGACGAGCGCGAGCAGACGCTGAACCAGCTCCTCGTCGAGATGGACGGCTTCGAAATGAAGGACAACATCATCTTGATCGCGGCCACCAACCGGCCCGACATCCTTGATCCGGCGCTGCTGCGGCCCGGCCGCTTCGACCGCCAGGTCGTCGTTGACCGCCCCGATCGCAAGGGCCGCAAGAAGATCCTCGAGGTCCACACCCGCGGCAAGCCACTGGGCCGCGAGATCGACCTCGACACGCTGGCCGGCCAGACCCCTGGCTTCACCGGCGCCGACCTCGCCAACCTGATCAACGAGGCGGCGCTCCTGACCGCCCGCTCTGGCAACCGCGAGATCACGATGAAGGAGCTGGAGGAGGGGATCATGCGCGTGATCGCCGGCCCCGAGAAGAAGACCCGGGTGATGAGCGAGAAGGAGCGGCTCGTCACCGCCTACCACGAGGTCGGCCACGCGATCGTCGGGCAGCTGCTCGAGCACACCGACCCCGTCCACAAGATTTCGATCATCAGCCGCGGCCAGGCGCTCGGGTACACGATCAGCCTGCCGACCGAGGACAAGTTCCTCACCACCCGCGCCGAGCTGACCGACACGATGGCGATGACCCTCGGCGGCCGCGCCGCCGAGGAGATCGTCTTCGGCGAGATCACCACCGGCGCCTCCAACGACCTCGAAAAGGTGACCGAGACGGCAAAGCAGATGGTGATGCGGTTCGGGATGTCCGAGCGGCTCGGGCCGCGCGTCTTCGGCCATGACCGGGGGCAGCCGTTCCTCGGCCGCGAGTTCAGCTCCGAGCCCGACTACTCCGACGAGATCGCCCGCGAGATCGACGACGAGATTCGCCGCATCGTCGAGAGCGCCCACCAGACCGCGAAGGGCCTGCTGAACGAGCGCCGCGACGACCTCGAGCGGGTCTCCAAGCTGCTGCTGGAGCGGGAGACGATCGACGCCAAGGAGTTCATCGCCCTGCTCGACGGCAAGTCGCCGGAGGAAGTCTTCGCTGACGAGGAGGAGCCGAGCCAGCCCGCACCTCCCGCTCCGACGGCCGAACGGCCCCAGCGTGAGGGCGCCCGCCCGAATCCGCGCCCCCGCCCGGGCTTCGCCGGCGGCGACGCTTCTTAAGCCGGAGCGCTCCATGACTCAGTTGATGGGCGTCGTCAACGTGACGCCGGACTCGTTCTCCGACGGCGGGCTCTACCTCGACCCCGACGAGGCGATCGCGCACGGGCTGGCGCTGGCGGAGGCCGGGGCGGAGATCCTCGACGTCGGCGGCGAATCGACGCGGCCGGGGGCGGACCCGGTCGGCGAGGAGGAGGAGCTGCGGCGCGTTGTTCCCGTTATCCGGGGACTTGCGGCGTCCCAGTCCCGTCTCTCCGTTGACACCTCGAAGGCGCCGGTCGCCGCCGCGGCGCTCGATGCCGGCGCCGAGATCGTCAACGACGTCACCGCCCTGCGCGGCGACCCGGAGATGGGGGCCCTCTGCGCCGAGCGCGACGCCACCGTCGTCCTCATGCACATGCTCGGCGAGCCGCGAACGATGCAGGAGGACCCGCGATACGACGACGTCGTCACCGAGGTGAAGGCGTTCCTCGCTGAGCGGCTGGAGGCGGCAGTCGCCGCCGGCATCGCCGAGGAGCGGGTCTGGCTTGACCCCGGGATCGGCTTCGGCAAGACCGCCGCTCACAACATGGAGCTGCTGCGGCGGCTCGACGAGCTGCACGAGCTCGGCCGGCCGCTAGTCGTCGGCACCTCGCGCAAGAGCTTCATCGGCCGGGTCGACGGCTCCCCCGCCGACCAGCGCCTCGGCGGCACGATCGCCTCCTCGGTCCTCGCCGCCGCCGAGGGCGCCGACGTCCTCCGCGTCCACGACGTCGCCGAGATGCGCCAGGCGCTAGCCGTGGCGATGGCGATACTCGGGTAGCTTCCCCTGCCATGGAGAGCCACGGCAACGGGATCGAGTCGAGCGCGGAAATCGAGCTGCGCGGGCTCTCGATCTACACCCACCACGGGGTCTCGGAAGCCGAGCAGGAGGTCGGGCAGCGGCTCGAGTTCGACATCTCCTTCGACGTTCCCGACTGCGACGCGGTCCTGACCGACCGCCTCGAGGACACGATCGACTACGGCCAGGTCTGCGACATCGTCGCCCTCGCCGCGACCGAGCGCAGCTACAAGACGCTGGAGCGCCTGGCGCAGGTGGTGGGGGAGCGGCTGATGGAGCGCTATGGCTCCGAGACCGTCCGCGTCCGCGCCGCCAAGCCGGAGCCGCCGCTGCCGCTGGCGATCCAGGAGGTGGCCGTCGAGGTCACCCAGGAACGCCCGGTCGAAGAAGAAGACGACGAAGCACGAGACTGACCGTGGCCGAGAGGCGGATCGGCTACCTCGGACTTGGTTCCAACGTCGGCGACTCCGCCGGCCACCTGCGCGCCGCGGTCGAGCTGCTGGAAGCGGAGGGCGTTGAGATCGACGTTGTCTCCTCGACCTACGTGACCGAACCGGTCGGCGAGATCCTCGATCAGCCCGACTTCCTCAACGCCGCCGTCCGCATCCGCACCGCCCTCGAGCCCGAAGCGCTCCTCGACGCCTGCAAGCGAGTCGAGGCCGAGCGCGGCCGCCAGTTCGACCTCCCGCGCCACAGCCCGAGGCCGCTGGATGTCGATCTGCTCCTGCTCGGCGAGGTCGAGATGAGCAACGACCGCCTCACCCTCCCGCACCGCGAGGTCACCACCCGCCGCTTCGTCCTCGTCCCCTTGCTCGAGCTGGATCCGGAGCTGACGCTGCCGGACGGGACGCGGCTGCGCGATGCCCTAGACGCGCTCGGGCCCGGCCAGCGGGTGCAGCCACTCGGCCGGTAGGACCGCCGGCATCCGGCCGGGGTAGTTCGGGACCACGCGGTTCGCGAGCGCCCCGGCCGGGCGGCTCTCGATCGCCGGGCGGAGGTCGTCGAGGGTCATTGCCAGAGCGATGCTGGGGGCGATCTGGAAGTCGGCGGCGTTCAGCTGCTCGCTGCCCAAGGTCCCGTCCTCGATCCAGGCATCGACCTTGTCGAGCAAGCTGGGAAGCTTTGCTGCGGCGGCTTGGGCGTTCTCGTCGCTTGCTTCGTTCAGCCGAGCTCCAACGGCAACCAGCGGGGCGCCGGTTTTCACCGCGAGGCCGATCGGGACGCCGAGCTTTGCGCCCTCCGAGTAGCTGGCCATCGGGTAGCGGTCCTGCTTGAACCCCCACCAGAGCAGGGTGCGGATCGGGGGCTGCAGCTCTTCGTCCCCGAAGCTCTCCGCCTCTTCGACCTTGGCCCGCTTGTCGGGGTCGGCGGGGAAGAGGGGCGGCTCGGGCCGTAGGCGCTCGAGCTCTCGCGCGATCTGGCGCGAGCCCTGGACCTTGTCGCCGTCGATCTTCAGCGCCGGGACGGTGTTGCCAGGAAAGCCGACCGCGCGCAGTGCGCCCTTCGAGACCACCGGCATCAGATCGGTGCGCTTGAACGCGATGCCCTTGTGTTCGAGCATCAGCGCCGCCGCGTAGCTCGGGTGCGAAGCCGGAATCACATAGAGGCGCGCCTTCATCCGGGCGATCCTATGCCTCGAATCCGAACTGCATCAAATTTTGGGTCTGTCGGCCCGGAAATTTGATGCAGTTCGCTGAGGGCGGGTGGTTGTAGATAATCCGCCGCATGCTGCTCGCGGTTGATGTCGGGAATACGCAAACGCACCTGGGTGCCTTCGACGGCGAGGAGCTGGTCGAGCACTGGCGCTTCCAGACTCGCTCCGGCGCCACCGGGGACGAGCTCGCCGAGCGGATCGCCGGCCTCTTCTCGCTCTGCGGGCGCTCCTTCAGCGAGATCGACGCGGTCTGCGTCTCCTCGGTCGTGCCGCCGCTCGGCAGCCAGTTCGAGGAGCTGGCGGAGCGCTACCTCGACGCCCCCTGCCTCGCGATCGGCCCTGGGGTGAAGACGGGGATGCCGATCCGGATCGAGAACCCGCTCGAGGTCGGCGCCGACCGCCTCGTCAACGCGATCGCCGCCTACGACCGCTTCGGCGAGGCCTGCGTCTCGGTCGACTTCGGCACTGGGATCAACATCGACGCGGTCTCCGCTGAGGGGGAGTACCTCGGCGGCGCGATCGGTCCCGGCCTCGCGCCCTCGCTCAGCGCCCTGATCGACCGGGCGGCGCGGATCACCCGGATGGACCTGGAAGAGCCGACCGAAGCGATCGGCCGCTCGACCCGCGCCGCGATCAACTCCGGCTTCATCTTTGGCTTCGCTGGTCTGATCGACGGCATCGTCCGCCGGATCGAAGACGAACTCCTGAACCCTCACCTGCTCGCCACCGGCGGCTACGCGGCGGCGGTCGTTCCCTTCACCGAAACGATCGACGAGGTCGACGATCTGCTGACCTTGAAGGGCCTGCGACTGATCTATGAGCGCAACCGCTGACAATGGAGCTGCCCAGCCGGCCCTGACCGAGCCCTTCGAGATCGGCGGCGTGCCGATCGCCAACCGCGTCCTGCTGGCGCCGCTGGCCGGGATCGGCAACTGGTTCGTCCGCCTGCAGGCCAAACGCCACGGCGCCGGGCTCGCTGTTTCGGAGATGGTCTCCAGCTTCGCCCTCCACTACCGCAACGAGCGCACCCTGCGCGACCTGATGCGGATCCATCCCGACGAGCACCCGGTCTCGATCCAGCTCTTCGGCCACGACGCCGAGGTGATGCGCTCGGGGGCGGAGATCGCCGCCAAGGCCGGCGCCGACTTGATCGACATCAACATGGGCTGCCCGGTGCCGAAGGTGCGGAAGACCGGGGCCGGCGCCCAACTGCTGCGCGATCAGGACCTGGCGCTGGCGCTGGCCCGGGGCGCCGCCGAGGGCAGCGGATTGCCGGTGACGGTGAAGATGCGCTCGGGGATTGAGGCCGGCGACCGCTCCGGCTTCGACCTGGCAATCCGCCTGGTCGAGGAGGCGGGCGTCGCCGCGATCGCCTTCCACCCCCGCGTCGCCACCAAAGGCCACAAGGGCTCC
>DASZNP010000100.1:0-3566 GCA_035551255.1 Solirubrobacterales bacterium | reverse complement strand
GAACCAGATGACCGCCGTGCCCTTCTGCGCGATGGACTTCTCCGACGTCCATTGGTGCATGAGCACCGAACCCTCCGAAGGAGCGCTCGAAGCAGCCCGCAGCGGCATCACCGATGGCGATGTCTTCAGCTACCAGCTGCTGACCCATCTCCCCGAAAACAAGGAAAAGGCGGCCAAGGAGCTGCAGAGGCAGCTCGGGGCCGTCTTCGGGCCGGCGCCGACGATCCGCCAGCTGTACCTGCGCTTCAGCCCCGAGAGCGGACCCCGCGACAAGCTCTGGGACTACTACAACGGCGAATCTGACGAACACGTCGGGCTACCGCTGAACATCGGCCCGCAGATCGACATCGGCGGCGGGTCTGACGGCCACGCCCCCGACAAGGTCTCGATGCAGGGCCGAAGCGGCCTGCTCACCCGGATGGTGATGGTGTTGGTTTTCACCATCGGCTTGCTCGGGGGCCTCCTGCTCCTGCTCTGGCTGGCGATGAGGCTGGTGATGGCGACCGCCTCGGCGTTCGTCCTCGTTCTGGCGACGCCACTTGCGATGTTCTTCCCGGTCTTCGGCCAGACCGGGCGGTCGGTCTTCACCCGCTGGGCGACCTCGCTTCTGGGCGCCGTCGTCGCGAAGCTCATCTACAGCGGTCTGCTCGGCGTGGTCCTCCTGGGGTCGAGCGTGATCGGGCAGGCGATCGGGCACTCCTCCCCGACGCTCGGCCTGGTCGCGGTGATGTCCTTCTGGTGGGCGGTCTTCCTTTCGCGCGAGAGATACCTGGCCGTCTTCCAGATCGATCCGGTCGACGATCGCGGCGGCGGAGGGCTCTACCGGACCCTCGCGGGAGGCTACCTCGCCTATCGGGTAGCCCGCGCCGCGAAGGGCGCGGTCAGCAACTTCCGCGAGGAGCGGCGGGAGAGCGCCCGCCAGCACCGCGACGAGGAGGCGCACCTACGGCGCAGGGGCGCCGATCGCAATCTCGACGCCCAGGCCCATCAACGTCTCGACGTCGCCACCTCGAAGGCCGCCGCCCGCGACACCACGCGAATTGAGCAGGAGCGCGAGGCAAGGTCGCTGCGCGAAGACGTAGAGGTCCAGAGCCTGCATCAGGATCCCGCCGGCCTCTCGGAACATGCGCAAAAAAGCGCCGAGACGAAAGCGGCGCGCCTCGACATGTTGGAGCGCGACCTGCGCGCAACCCGACCCCAGGCCCAGGCTGATCGCCGACTGTTGAACCAGGTGCGAGCCAACGAAGCGGCCGGCTTGCCGCCCCACGGCAGGACCGAGGTTCAGGGCGCCAGGGAAGCGATCCGCCGCGAGGCAAGCCTGCCACTCGAGGCTCCCCAGCATCGCTGGCGCGCCGAGGCGGTCGGCAAGGACCCAGCGAGCTCGGAGGGACGCGAGGCGATCGCCGCGAGCCTGGCTACGACCCGCTCCGCGGTAGGCGCAGCGTCCGAAGAGCGCCTGGCCCAGGTAGACGTTCACCGTCCCGGTCGCATCGGCGGAGACCAGCGCCGGCCGACCAGCGGCCTGCGCCGCGATGAGCGGAAACCGCCACGCACTGACGGGCCCGCGGACGAGGGGCCGCGACGGCCACAGCGCCGCGGCCGGGTGCGCGATTGGTTGAGCAGGTGAGCGGCGATGCCTAGTAGCGACGGCGCTCGAAAGCTCATCTTCGTATCCGCAGTCGCCGCCCTTATCGCCTGGGTGCTCGTCCTGGGTCTCGCCGACAATGGGTCAAGGGCCGGCCGCGGGGCCCCTAAGGACCGTCAGCGATCGGCCGCGCATACCGAGTTTGGTGGCACGGCGGGAGATCGGGAACGTCCCGCCGTTGCCCAGGCGGCCCTGGAGTTCACCGACGCCTATCTCGCCTACGAGGTAGGAGAGCTCTCTCACCCAGAGCGGCGCAGCCTGATCCGTCTGGCAACTTCTCGGTTCGCCGACCAACTCCTGGCAGAGCACCCGAGGCAGCCGGCCACCGGCGCGCCGGTGCGCGAATGGGCCTCGCGCGTCGAGGCCGTGCATGTCGCCATCTTCGAGGGGACCCCTGCGCTGCTGACTGGCGTGGTCGTCGTCGGCGTCAACGGCGCCCACGTTCTCACGCTCACCTTCCTCGAGCGAGGCTCGCGGTGGCTCGTTACGGGGATCGGCGAATGAGCGGCCCGCGGTCGAACCTCGGGTCGCTGATTCGCCGGCGGGTGGCGATGAAGGTTCTGGCCAGGGTCGGTAAGGCGAAGCTGGCCGTCGCCGGCGCGCTGGCACTCGCCGCCTTCCTTCTCTTCCTGGTCCTGCTTGCCGCCCTCGCCGGGGCCAAGTCCTCCGGCAGCGGCGGCGGAGAACTCTGCACCACCAGCGGAGGCTCGAAAAGTCCGCCCGCGAAGCTGTTGCGGATCTACCCGGCCGCCGCGGCGGAATATGAACTCGGACCCCGTGGCCCGGGGATCCTCGCCGCGATCAATTACGTCGAGTCGGACTTCGGCCGCTCGCCTTTGCCCGGTGTAGCCCGCGGCACCCAGAACGGAGCCGGTGCCGAGGGGCCGATGCAGTTCCTGCAGAGCAGCTGGGAAGCCTACGGCGTTGACGGCAACGGCGATGGGGTCAAGGACGTTTACGACGCCACCGACGCGATCTTCGGCGCCGCAAATCTGCTCCACGCCGAAGGTGCTCCCGGTGACTGGTACGGGGCTATCTGGCATTACAACCACGCCGACTGGTACGTCCGGAAGGTTGAACGCATCGCCGGCGAATTCGGTGGGGTCAGCTGCACCGCCCGTCCTGGCAGCCTTCCGGCCCAGCCGGTGGGGCGATTGCTCTACGTCGCCCAGTGGATCGAGTCGAGAAAGATCCCATACTGCTGGGGCGGCGGACACGGGGCGCGCCCGGGCCCATCCGGAGGAAGCTACTGCTGGAACGCTGCCGGGGAACAGGTCTTCGGAAGTACCGCTCAGGGTCTCGACTGCTCCGGCTCGGTGAGGTGGCTCCTCGTCCTTGCCGGCTACCCCGACCCCGGCGCCCTGGTCTCGGGCCAGTTCGCGACGGCCTATCCCTCGGGCCCGGGCCGTGCGGTGACGATCTGGTCCAATGCCGAACACGTTTTCATCGAAATTGATGGGCGCGACTGGGGCACCTCGGAATCCAACTTCGCCCACGGCCCCGGCTTCGCCGATCACACCACCGAAGGCTTCGCCGCAAGCCACCCGGCGGGCCTGTGACGATGCGGGGACCTCCGCCACCGTGTAAAGAATCTCGGGCCGGGGGTCGCCGGAGGAGGACACGATGAGCGCTCTCCGCGGCCCGTCGCTGATCGCGACTCTTCTAGTCGCTTTCGTGGCCCTCATCGCCGGCATCGTTAGCCTGCACAGGCCCCTGAGCTCTCTGCCGAGCCCGAGCTGGCGCGGCGCGGCGGCCCCGCGCACCCCCGGTGCGAAGTTCGCAGAGCCTGCCCCGGTCGGCGCCGCCACCCTTGAACGGGTCGGCGGCGTCGCGCCCACCACCCGAGGCGTAGGTTCACGCCCTGGGGCAGTCGCTGGGGTTCTCGGCGCTCTATGGCCAACCCTGTCGATCGTCCTCTTCG
>DASZNP010000099.1:0-15384 GCA_035551255.1 Solirubrobacterales bacterium | reverse complement strand
CGCGGCCCGTGGCATCGGAGGCGGCCGCGCCCGAGCGCAGCTCCCGCCGCGTCCACTTCGACGGCGAGTGGCTCGAGACGCCGGTGCTCCGCGGCGAGCCGGCGGCCGGCAGCGAAGCCGAGGGCCCGGTCGTCTTCGAGCTCCCCGAGGCCACCCTCGTCCTCCCGCCCGGCTGGTCCGCCAGCGTCGACGACCACGGCTCGATCATCGCGCGATGGATCCGATAGCCCTACAGGTCCTGGTCGGCGGCCTTCGTGCCGCTTGCGACGAGATGGGGGCGACGCTGATCCGCTCCGCCTACTCGGCCAACATCAAGGAGCGGCACGACTGCTCGACCGCGCTCTTCGACACCGCCGGCGAGCTGGTGATGCAGGCCGAGCACATCCCCGTCCACCTCGGCTCGATGCCCGACGCGGTCGCCGCCATCCTCGGCGAGGAGCAGCGGCCGGGGCTCAGCTGGATCCTCAACGACCCCTACCGCGGCGGCACCCACCTGCCGGACATCACCCTCGTCTCGCCCGTCTTCGCCGGCGAGGAGCTGCTCGGCTTCGCCGCCAGCCGCGCCCACCACGCCGACGTCGGCGGCCCGACGCCGGGCAGCATGCCCGCCTTCTCGCGGACGCTCGAGGAAGAGGGCGTGGTGATCCCGCCGACCGCGGCCACCGAGGAGACCCTCGCGCACCTCGCCTCGCAGATGCGGATGGCGCGCCAGCGCCTCGCTGACTTGCGCGCGCAGCGGGCCGCCAACCGCGTCGGCGAGCTGCGCCTCGGCGAGCTGCGCGAGCGCCTGGGGACGGAGGCGCTGCGCGAAGGGATGGCCGAGATCCTCGCCTACACCGAGCGCCGCGCCCGCGCCGCGCTGGCCGATCTGCCCGACGGCACCTACGAGGCCGAGGACGTGCTCGAGGCCGACTGGAACGGCGAGGAGCGCGACCTGCGCCTGCGACTGACCGCGACGATCGCCGGCGACTCCCTCCGCCTCGATTTCCGCGGCACCGACGAGCAGGTCGAGGGCAACCTCAACTGCCCGCTCTCGGTGACCAAATCAGCCGCTTTCTTCGCCGTCCGCGTCCTCACCGACCCCGACGGGCCGCCTTCGGCCGGCGCCCACCGCCCGATCGAGGTCCTCGCCCCACCCGGCTCCCTCCTCAACGCCCGCCCCCCAGCCGCGGTCGCCGCCGGCAACGTCGAGACCTCCAGCCGCGTTGCCGACCTGGTCCTCAGCGCGCTCTCCCAAGCGTGCCCCGGTCCCGCCCAGGGCCAGGGGACGATGAACAACCTGTCGCTTGCGAATGATGAGTTCACCTACTACGAGACGCTGGGCGGTGGACAAGGCGCCTGCCCGGACGCACCCGGTCCGAGCGCGATTCACGTCGCGATGTCCAACACGCTGAACACGCCAACCGAGGCGCTGGAGAGCGAATTCCCGCTGCGGGTCCGCGAGCAGTCGCTGCGGCGGAGCAGCGGTGGCGCGGGCGCCCAGCCAGGCGGCGATGGGATCGTGCGCGAGATCGAAGCCCTAGCGCCAATGCGTTACACGCTGATCACCGAGCGTCGGCGCCACGCCCCTCAGGGCCGCGAGGGCGGCGAAGACGGTACCCCAGGGCGGAACTTCCTCAACGGTGAACCGCTCCCCGGCAAGGCCGCCGGCGAGCTCTCACCCGGCGATCGCTTGAAAATCGAAACTCCAGGCGGTGGCGGGCACTCTTAGTGTGACGTGCGCCACGCTTAACGGACAAATCCGCACCTTTCGCGCTTTTTTAGTTGAAATTTCGCTGCACCTCTCTAGAATGCGCGCCCTCGGGCGGGTCCAGACGGCCTGTACAGCGGGCCGAATTCGGATGCCCAGCCCCAAGTCGAAATTCTGAAACACACGAACTGACCTTCGCAGGACTACTTCAATGCCGATCGCTCTCAAGGAATGGGCTGTAACCGTTCGCGCTCTCGCCGAGGGCGAGCAGCTGCTGACGATGCGGAAGGGCGGCATCCGCGAGGAGAACAAGCACTTCGAGCTCGAGCACGAGCGGTTCTTCCTCTACCCGACCTTCGACCACCAGCGGAACGATCTGGTCCGCGAGTCCCATCACCCAGAGCTGCGCCGCGCGCTCGAGGAGGGTGTCTGGCCCGACGAGGAGCCGCCGCCGAAAGCGCTGCTTCAGGACGGCGGCATCCCCCAGCCCGACCGCGTCCGCCTGCGCGCCTGGGCCGAGGTCGTTGACCACGTGACGATCAACGATCGCCGCACGCTGGACTCACTGTCGCCTTATTACATCTGGACCCCCGACTACGCCGAAAAGCGGCTCGCCTGGAAGCGGCGGCACCCGCTGCACGTGCTGCTGCTGCGGGTCCACCGGATCCCGCGCCCGGTCACCGTCCGCGTCCGCGACGAGTACCACGGCTGCCGCTCCTGGGTCGAGATCGACCGCGAACTGCCCTTCGAGGGCACGCCGGTGATGGCCGACGAAGAGTTCGACCGCGCGCGTTCCGAGATCATGGAACGCTGCGGCGTAGCCGAGCCCGCCCTCGTCTGATCGACCTCCTCTTCCCGCGCTAGTCTCGCCTTCGATGTCTTGGGTCGAGACCGAGTCGCTTTCGTTCACTGCGCGGCACGACTCCGACGACTCCTCTTACGCGGAGCGCACGCTTGACCGGCTCGAGGACCTGCGGCTGCGGCTCGAAGATCGCTTCGACTCGATCCCGGAGGAGGTGACGGTCGTCATCCACACCAACCCTCTCTGGCTGACCGCCGCCCACCCCTTCCTCCCCGCTGCGCGTTGGTCGGCCGCCCCCGCCGGGCGCCGCTACCTCGCCGGCTGGCCGATGTCGACCGAGCTCCACGTCCTCAACGACACACACATGGAACGTCGAGCCGGCGGCGAGGACTCCTACGAAGCCCTGCGCGGCACCGCCGAGCGCCTCTACGCCCAAATGATGATCGCCCACAACAACACCGACCTGCCGCCGTCCTGGACCCCCCGCCGCTTCGCCAGGTATCTGCGCTGGGCCTGGCTAGTCGAAGGCGGCGCCCAGTACTTCTCCCGCCAAGTCGGCCTCTACCGCGCCGCCGTGATCCGCCGCCTGCGCGAGAGCTCCCGCCCCTCCTTCCCACCCTCGCGCCGCGACGCCGTCATCCTCGGCGGCACGATCTTCGACCTGCTGGAGAACGAACGCGGCCCCGAGGCCTGCGAGCGCCTCGTCGCCAAACTCCTCCCCCAGGGTTCCGAGGTCCAGCTCGAAGACGCCTTCGACGCCCGCTTCCGCGAGATCGAGGACGCCTGGCGCGACTACCTCCGCGAAATGGTCCGCGGCCCCGTCGCGGTCCGCTAACTCAGGCGACTTCGTAGAGCAGCCAGACGAGGAGGAAGGCGCCGACCAGGGCGACGCCGATCCAGAACGCGAGTTTGGCCGGTGGGACGACGCCGGTTTCGCCGCGGGCGAGGCGGCGCTGTTCTTCCAGCTCGGCGCGCTCGTCCTCCTCGCTCTCGATCATCGTTTCGGCAAGGACCTCGCGCGCCCGCTTCGCCGCTCCCTCGTTGACCATCACGTCGCGTGGGCCGCTGGCGAGGAAGTCGGGGTTGTCGAAGCCGAAGCTTCTTTGCAGGACGCTGGGGATGCCGGCCTCAGCCAGCAGGCCCTGCAGCATTTCCGCCTCGACCTGGTTGCGGGCGAAGGCGACCTTGATCAGCTTGCCGTCGCCGCCCCCACCACCGCCGCCGCCCTCGTCACCGCCGCCGGAGCCGCCGCCACCGTGGGCGCCGCGCTGGTGAGCGCCGCGATTCCTATGCGACGTCGAGGTCGACATCGGCGATCTTCAGGTCGGCCAGGTCGAAGGCTTTGACGTCGGGCGCGTCTTCGTCGGCGAGCGAGACGATCACGTAGACCTGTTCGGGCCACATCACCGCCTCGTTGACGTCGGTCTGCGAGGGGTAGGCGGCGCTGCGGGTGTGCGAGTGGTAGATGCCGATCAGCTCCGCGCCGCCGCCTTCGATCCGTTTCAGCGCATCAAACTGCCCCTGCGGGTCCATCTCGTACCGCAACGGGCTGGCTGCGGCGTTCTCCACCCGCACCACGCTGGTCGCCTCCCCGTCGCGCCCGCCGATCATCCCGCAGCACTCGTTCGGCAGGTCCTCGCGCGCGTGCGCGACCATCTCGTCAATCAATTGCTGCGAAATCTTCACGTGGCGAGGCTAGCGGAGACCGGCCCTTCTCACCGTTCGGCGGTAGGCCCACCAGGCCGGCTTCGGCTTCCCGTCGAGGCCGAGCAGCCCCGCCCCCTGACAGAAGGAGCAGGTGGGGTCCGCCAGCGACTGATCGCGCCAGGTGTACCAGTCGACGCCGGCGATGTGCCAGCGATAGCGCATCTGCAGTAAGCGAATGTAGGCGGCCGCGAGGAAGTCAGCCTGTCCGGTAGGTCCCTCCACGAAGGCCGAGGGGTAGCTCCCCCAGGAAGCAACCCCCATCTCGGTCACGAGCAACGGCCTGCTTCCCAGGCCTGCCCCCGCCATCGCCTGTCGCGCTTTCCGCACCTGGTAATCGAGCTCGGGAATGGTCGCCGAGTAGGGGTGGAGTGCGACGAAGTCAAAGTCGTGGCGGACTCCGGGGATGCGGAAGAGCCTGCGCAGGAAGACCCAGGTCTTCATCCCAGCACCCACGGGAGCGACGCCCGCGAGGACGATCTTCGCCCGCCGGTCGGCGCTACGGATAGCTCGTGCCGAGACCCGCAACAGCCGCGCGTAAGCGTGTGGATTCGGCCGCGGCTTCCAGAAGACAATGAAGTTGGGCTCGTTCCAGACCTGCCACTGCCGGATCGGCAGCCGGCGCGATCGGCCGCGCCAGAATTCGCCGTCGCTGCCATAGCGCTGAACCAGGACATGGAGGAACTTGGCCCAGGCGGCACTTGCACGCCGCCCAAGCGGGGGCCGGGCCTGTTCCCGCGAGAGCCAGCCGGGGGTTCCGTACACGACCGGCTGCACTGCGATGCCGCGTTCGGCCGCGGCAGCGACCTCCGCATCGAATGCCCCGAAATCGTACGCACCCGGACTGGGCTCGCATTGCCACCAGTAGACCGGGATCCGCAGCGTCTCCACCACCCCCCGCATCCGTGCCAAATCCCCCGCTACCACCGGCTGCTGCGGCGCGACCCCGAAGAACCCGGGCGGCAGCCGCTCGGCGCCTGCCGCCGTGGTCAGAGGAGACAAGACCAGCGCGACCCCCACAAGGGAGCCGGCGAGCCAGGCTCGCATCTTCAGAGCCCGCGACCGGTCCGGTTGCTGCCCGGCAGCAGGCGGGTCAGCTTCGGATCCGGGGGGCAGTAGCCGCGGCAGAACTGCAGGCCGGGAGTGAAAAGCACCGCGCGCCTGCCCTGACGTGCCACCTGCACCTGCGACACATCCCAACCCAGGGACAGCGCGTGGCGCCGCCGATCGCCGAAGGACGGGTCAACCCCGCCGGCGCGGCTCAGCATGAAGACCAGGTTCGGACGGCGGTGGACACTGCCGAATGCCCAGACCCGGCCTCCTCCGGCCGGAGCGGCGGATTCCAGTCGCCATCCGAAGAGCCGTATTCCCCTGTGGCCGTAGTGACGGTCGAGCCTGCCGTCCCGCCGCACGCGGATCACGTAGCCCCCGGCGTCGGTGTTGCCGAAAACGTCCACCTCGCCATGCCGGCGAGGGACGATCAGTTCGACGTCGTCCGGCCGGAAATCCTTTTCGAGGTTCAGCCCCCGTACCGACCGGACGCTGCGGCGCGCAAAGGAGCCAACCCGCGAGCCATCGGCGCGGAAGCGCTCGAGGAAGAGCCCCGCTTTCGATCTGCAGCGGCCGCACCCCGCCGCCAGGGTGACGGCGCCACCGCGAGTGGCGACCATCACCACCTTGCCTTCCACTTCCTCCAAGGTGGTCCCCGCCCGGCCGGCGCGCCCGTAGCGGGGATCGAGCTCGCCGTCGCCGGTCAGGCGGATCAACAGCAGCTTTTCCTTGAAGGCCGGGCCGGGGGGAGAGCGCGAGCCCAGTTCGAGCCGACTGCCCCACAGCAGGATTCCGCCGTCGGGTTCGGGGTGCAGTTTCAGGTTGGTGTCTTCGCAGTCCGAGCACGGAAGCGAAACGAGGCCCTCCGAGCCGAACGAGCGGTCGCGCCTGCCGTTCGGGTCCAGCCGCAGGATTGAGAACGCTTCCTTTCCCCGCAGCATTGCCAGGATCCGGCCTTGTCGGTCGGTTGCGACCTGCACACTGTCACTGTCAACGAGGCCGCCGGGCACGTCGGAGAAGAGGCGAACCCCATCCGCCCCACCGGCGAAGGTAGCGTCCGGAAGGCCGTCAGGGAGAAGGCGGACCAGGTAGACGTCGGCGGCGCAGGAGGGCGCGCACCTGACAGCGTCTTCGAGGATGTAGATCCCGCCGTCCGGTCCCACCGCCATCGCGATCGCGCGGACCATCGAATAGCCGGCCCGGCTGCGTTCGTAGTGGATGAACCCGTTGTCGCCGAACGTTCGGTCGATCCCGCCGGCCGCGCTCGCCGAAGCCACCGGCAGCAACGCCAGCGCGATCAGCGCGAGCATGAGTGGGACCCTCCGCATCATCCGCCTCCTCGCCGCTATGGCGCCGGTTCCAGGTAGCGGATCAACTTCGGGTCGTAGGCGCAGGGCAAAGTCCGGCATTCGTGCAGCCCGAGATCGAGCAGCAGGGAGCTCCTTCCGCTCAGGTGGACGATCGACATCCCGGTGTCCCCGGCGCTCCCAGGGATCTGACGAGGAGTGAAGGTGGGATCAATCCGCCCGCTGGGGAGAATCCTCAAGACGGCGCCGCCGGCGGGCCTGTTCGTGTCGGTCACGGCAAGCACAGCGCCGTCGCTGCCCAGATCAGCTGACACGACCGGAAAGGGCAGCATCCGCAAGCCTCCCCGCCCGAACCCGCGGTCGCGGTGGCCGTCAGGATTCAGTCGCAGCAAGAATCCCTTTGAGCGGGCCGTGAATCCGAGCAGGTCGATCTTGCCGCCCGGCCTCGGCACCACGGCGTTGATCGTGGTCCTGGATTTCCGGAACTTGCCGATCGAGTTGAGGGAGTGGCGGGCAGTCGAGAGGAAGCGGGTGTCCAGCTTGCCCCGAGCGGCGATCCGCGCCAGGTAAAGGGTCTTAGAGAAGTGGCAGCAGACTGGTCCGGCGAAGTAGATGGCGCCCCGTTGGGAGGCTGCAGCGGTGGTGACGGATTCGGCGTGAGGCAGGCTGAACCCAGCGACTCCTCTTTTCCCGAACCTGGGGTCTGCCGAGCCGTCCGCCCTGAGACGGAATACGCGGAGGACCCCGAGGGAACTGCTGCCCGACTCGAGCACCGTAAGTCCGCCGGTGGCAGTGGGAAGGATCCGCGACGGCGAGTAAAGACAGCCGCACTTCAGTTCGACGACGCCATCCGCACCGAAGGTAGGATCGGGAGCGCCCGATTCCGTGAAGCGACGGATGACGATTCCTTCTCTGCCGGTCTCGGCGAGCAACGGCAGCCCTTGCGAATCCACCGCGAGGCTCATCCTCGCTTCCTGATCGGCCCGCGGCTCGGAAACACCAGTGGGCCCTCCGAAGCCGGCATCGAGGCGTGCATCGGAGGTGTACCGGAAGAGGGAGTAGGAGACTTCGCATTCAGCGGCGCATTTCCAGCTATCGGTGAGGACGTAGCTACTCCCGTCAGAAGCCGCACCCATCGCCTGCACCGATCCCGGCAGATCTACGGCAGCGGTCCCGCCCTGCCCGAACGAGGGGTCGAGCTGCGCCTGCGCCGAGCCGACCCCGATCGTCGCGCCGAGCACCAGCGGCCCCAAAGTCAAGACCAGCGACAGCTTCCGCATCTTCTTCCCCACTCAGGTCGGTTACGCCCGTTGAAACCGACTGCTTAGAAAGAGTTGCGGTAGAAGAAGACCCGCCCCCCGACGGCGAGCCGTCAGCGGCGAGTTACCACCAGACCGTCGAATCGAGGTTTTCGATCTCCTCGATCGGCTTGGTGTAGACGCCCGACGACAGGTACTTCCAGCCGTCGTCGGGGATGATGAAGACGACGTTGCCGCCCTCCAGTTCGCCGGCGATGCGGTTGGCGATGTAGGCGATCGCGCCGGCCGAGACGCCCGCGAAGACGCCCTCCTCCTGCAGCAGCTTCTTCGTCCAGACGATCGCGTCGCGGTTGGAGACCATGATCTTGCGGTCGAGCAGGGAGAGGTCGATGATCGGCGGGATGAAGCCGTCGTCGAGAGAGCGCAGCCCTTGGACGAGCTCGCCCTGTTTGGGCTCGGCGGCGACGATCAGCGTCTCCGGGTTGGCCTCCTTCAGCCGTTTGCCGTTGCCCATCAGGGTGCCACCGGTGCCGAGGCCGCCGACGAAGGCGGTGACCTCGTCGAGCTCGTCGAGGATCTCCAGCGCGGTGCCGTTGTAGTGAGCGAGCGGGTTGGCCTCGTTGCCGTACTGGTAGGGCATGTAATAGCCGGGCTCCTCGGCCATCTCCAGCGCCACCTCGACGGCGCCGTTGGAGCCCTTCGCGCCCTCCGAGTAGACGATCTCGGCCCCGTACATGCTCAGCAGCTGCGTCCGCTCCTCGGTGACGTTGTCGGGCATCACCACCTTCAGCGGGTAGCCCCTGCGCCGGCAGATCATCGCCAAGGCGATGCCAGTGTTCCCCGACGTCGGTTCAAGGATCGTGTGGCCCGGTTCGATCGCCCCTTCGGCCTCAGCCGTCTCAATCATCGATTTGGCGACCCGATCCTTCACCGACCCAGTCGGATTCCGCCCCTCGAGCTTCGCGTAGATCCGGACCTCCGGCTTAGGCGAGAGCCGCGGCAGCTCCACCAGCGGCGTATTGCCGATCGACTCGACAATGTCGCCGAAGCGCCCACCGCAGGGTTTGTTCAGTAGCTCGTCTCGCATCAAGCCCGCCCGTTACTTCAGAAAGTGTAGCGGGGGTTGGGAGACCGGCCTTGGGAATTATTTGGGCACTCGATTGAGCGCAGCGAGTGCGGCGTCGTCGGCGCTGAAGTCGCTCGACTCCTCTTCGGGTGGGTTGGCTAGGTGCCAGTGGACCGACTTGGCCACGCACTTCTCCGCGGGGGCGTGAACCCAGTTGAGTTGTTGGGCGGCCTTGGTTGCGTCCATCATCCAGGGCTGGGCAATCTCGCCGGTGATGGCTAGGTCTTCGGGCAGATGGTGCTCGGGGACCCTGGCCAGTTCGGCTTCATAGTCGGCTGCTTCGAGGATTTGCTCTACCCAAAGGCGAATCGGGGCGCAGGTTCGCTCGGCGAGGTTGAAGATCTCTCCTTCGGCGGCGCTCTCGGCGGCGAGGCGAAGGCCGCGAGCTAACTCGGGCGCGTAGCCGCGGGACCAGAGGAAGCCGCCTCCTCCGATCGGGATCCTCGTCCTCCCCGCCCTCACCCGACGGAGGACGAACTCCTCGCGGCGGCGGTAGTCGTGCTCGCCGTAGACCAGCGGCAGCCGGCAAATGATCCCGCCGCGGTCGCGGTAGAGCCGCTCCACCTCGAGCTTCTCGTAGCTGTCCGGGTCGTAGGACCAGCCCGGGAGTACGCCGTCGGTGTCAGGGGCCGGCCCCTGTCGCAGCGGCGCGTCCTCGGACAGCGGGGCCGCATCGGTGACCGTGTTCTCCCAGACCGAGGTGCAGGCTCGGTAGACGTCGCCGCTCGATGCAACGACGAGCTTGATCGCCGGGTCGAGGACGTCCAGGACCGCTTCAGCGTCAGTGGCGGTCATCGCCGAGAGATCGATCGCCGCCTCGGGCGCGAACCGCTCCAGCTCGCGCCGCCGCTCGCCGAGGACTTGCCGGTCGACGTGGATGTGCTCGACCTCGCCCGGCAGCTCCGGCTCGTGCACCCCGCGGTGGACGACGCAGATCGCGTGCCCCGCTGCCAGCAGCTCGCGCACGAGAGCCAAACCGAGGAAACGGGTACCGCCAAGAATCAAGAATCGCACCCGCGGATCATGATCGAATATGTTCGGCAGGTTCGCCAAACCTTTATCGGAGGGAATCGAATGAGAAAGACCCGGCTGGCTGCGTTCTTCGCGGTCCTCCTGCTCGCACTCGCCTCGGTTGTGGCAATTGGCTGCGGCGGCAGCGACGAAACCACCGGCGGTGGTGGCGGTGGCACTACGAGCGAAAGCGGCGGCGGTGAACCGCTCAGCGTCGGCTCGGACATCCCCTATCCGCCGTTCGAGCAGGGGAAACCCGGCCACTACACCGGCTTCGACATCGAACTGATCGAAGCGATCGGGGAAAAGATCGGGCGCAAGCCGGAAGTCCAGGACACCTCGTTCGAAACGATCTTCCGCGACGTCCAGCAGGGCAAGTTCGACGCGGCCATCTCCGCCGCGACGATCACCGATGAACGCGAGAAGGCGGTCGACTTCTCCAACCCCTACTACCTCTCCGAACAGGCCCTCCTGGTCGCCGAAGGTAGCCCGATCAAAGAACTAAGTGAACTGGAAGGCAAGACGGTGGGCGTCCAGCAGGGCACGACCGGGCAGGAACTGGCTAAGGAAGAAATCGGCGGCGCCGAAATCCGCCCCTACCCCGAAGGCCCGGACGCGGTCAACGCGCTCAAGTCGGGCACCGTCGAAGGGGTCGTGATCGACGCGCCGGTCGCGCAGAACGCGGTCGAAAAGTCGGGCGGGGTCGAAATCGCCGAAAAAATCCCGACCGAAGAAGACTATGGAATCGCCGTGGCCCAGGGCGAAACCGAACTCCTCGAAGAAATCAACAAAGGCCTGAAGGAAGTCGAGGAAGACGGCACCTACACGAAGATCTTCAAGAAGTGGTTCCACTTCGAACCGCCGAAAGCGATCTTCTCGGCCACCCACGAAGCCGAATAACCGGCATCTGATTTGAAGCTGAAGGGAAGGGGCGCCATGATGGCGCCTCTTCTTTTTCTCAGGGAGCCCAGCAGGAGCGAGAGATGAGCGAATTCTTCCATCAGTACTTCGACTTCACGATCATGGGGGATCACTTCAGTGAAATCCTCGAAGGCTTCCTGCGCAACCTCCTGCTCTTCGCGGTCGCCGTCGTCCTCGCCCTCCTCTTCGGCCTCTTCCTGGCGCTACTGCGACAACTCCCCGGCAAAAAATTCATGCCGCTGCGCGGGATCACGATCGCCTACATCGACGTCTTCCGGGCGATTCCACTGCTGATCATCCTCTTCCTCATCTCCGGCGGCGTGCCCTACCTCAACTTCCTGCCGAAAGACATCCGCATCCCCCACTGGTTCGGCCAGCCCGACCCGTTCTGGTACGCGGTCGTGGCGCTGACCATGGTCTACGGCGCCTACATGGCCGAGGTCTACCGCGCCGGCATCGAAGCCGTACCCGGGGGCCAGGTCGAGGCCGCCCGCTCGCTGGGGATGAGCCACGGCCAGACGATGCGCCACATCGTCGTTCCCCAGGCGGTGACCAAGATCCCGGCGCCGATGCTGAACGAAATGATCTCGCTACTGAAGGACACGACCTTGGCCAGCGTCATCGCCTACTCGGAGTCCCTCCTGCTCGGCCGCGAAGTCCTGGCGGAAACCTTCAACAGCTCGGCGGTAATGCTTTCGGGGCTGATGTTCCTCGTCATCGTCCTGCCGCTGGCCCGGCTCGTCGATTACCTGATCAAGCGCAACCAGGGCAAGATCACCCGCGGCGCCCACATGGAGGTGGCGTGATGGCCGAGGCGATGATCCAACTCGACGGCGTCTGCAAACGCTTCGGCAAACTCGAAGTCCTCAAAGGCGTCGACATCGAGATCGCCAGGGGCGAGGTCGTCTGCGTCCTCGGCCCGAGCGGCTCGGGCAAGAGCACGCTGTTGCGCTGCGTCAACCTGCTGGCGCCGCCGGAGGAGGGCGAGATCTTCCTCGAAGGCCACGACATCTGCAAGGGACCGGGGTCTGGGACCGGCGAAGAAAGCTGGGAGCTCGACTTCGTCCGCCAGCGGGTCGGGATGGTGTTCCAGCAGTTCAACCTCTTCCCGCACAAGACGGCGCTGGAGAATGTGACCCTGGCGCAGGAAAAGGTGCTCGGCCGCTCGAAGGAGGAGGCGCGGGCGAAGGCGACCGAGCTGCTCGAGCGGGTCGGGCTCGGTGACCGCCTCGACCAGTATCCGGAAACCCTCTCCGGTGGTCAGCAGCAGCGCGTCGCGATCGCGCGGGCGCTGGCGATGGACCCGCACGTGATGCTCTTCGACGAGGTCACCAGCGCGCTCGACCCCGAGCTCGTCAAGGAAGTCCTCGACACGATGCGCGAGCTGGCCGAGGAAGGGATGACGATGATCGTCGTCACCCACGAGATCGGCTTCGCCCGCGAGGTCGCCGACCGGGTGATCTTCATGGACCAGGGCGTGATCGTCGAGGAAGGCCCGCCGGCGGAGGTACTGGAGAGCCCGCGCGAGGAGCGGACGAAACAGTTCCTAGGGCTGGTGCTGGACCGCTAGCGCTTAGCGATTGGAGAGTTAACCTGCCTAGAGCAAGGTTAATTCGCCAGTCGTCAGGCGCCACCCGCCATGGCGGGGAGGATTACGACCGTGTCGCCGTCTTTGACGCTCGTCTCGAGCCCGTCGAGCACCCGCACGTCCTCGTCATTCAAGTAGACGTTGACGTAGCGGTTGAGCTCGCCGTCGTCGCCGAACAGCTGCTCCTGGGTGTCGGGGAACTCGCCGGTCAGCGACCGCAACACCTCGCCGACATCACTGCCGCCGGCCTCGACCTCAGCCTGCCCTCCCGTTTTCGGGCGCAGGACAGGAGGAATGCGAACGGTCGCCATAAGTCGCGTGATCCTACCTAGGAGGCGATCGACTGGCGGTCTCCGCCGGCCCCGGCGCAGAACTCGTCGTAGTCGGGGAACTTGCCCATCTCCGACTCGGGGATCTCCTCGGCGTGCTCGCCGCAGATCGGGCAGTCGGGGTCGCGGCGGACCTTCAGCTCGGTGAAGCGGGTGCCGAGCGCCTCGTATAGGAGCAGGCGGCCGACCAGCGGCTCGCCTTTGCCGAGCACGAGCTTGATCACCTCGTTGGCCTGCAGCGTGCCCATCGTCCCGGCCATCACCCCGAGCACCCCGTTGGCAGAGCAGCTCGGCGCCAGCTCGGCCGGCGGCGGGGTTGGGTAGAGGCAGCGGTAGCAGGGCCCCTCGTAGGGGACGAAGGTCGAGATCTGGCCATCGAAGCCGAGGATCGAGGCGGAGACGACCGGCTTGCGCGTCCGCACCGAGGCGTCGTTCAGTAGGTAGCGGGTGGGGAAGTTGTCGGCGCCATCGACGACGATGTCGTAGTCCTTGATCACGTCGATGATGTTGGAGGCGTCGAGGCGGCCGTTGTGCTCGACGACTTTGACGTCGGGGTTCAGGCCTTCGATGAAGAGGCGGGCCGAAGTGGTCTTCGCCATCCCGATCCGTTCGGTGTTGTGGATCACCTGGCGCTGCAGGTTCGAGGCGTCGACGACGTCGTCATCGACCAGGCCGATCGTGCCGATCCCGGCCGCAGCGAGGTAGAGCGCGGTCGGGGCGCCGAGGCCGCCGGCGCCGAGCAGCAGCACCTTCGCGTTCAGCAGTTTGACCTGGCCGTCGACCCCGACCTCGGGCAGCAGCGTGTGGCGCGAGTAGCGCTCGCGCTGCTCGGCGGTCATCCCGGAGGGCGAAACGACCGGCAGCCCCTGCTCCTGCCACTGGATGATCCCGCCGCTCATCGAGGCGACGTTTTCGTAGCCCAGCTGCTGCAGCTGCGCGGCGGCGATCGCCGAGCGGTTGCCGGAGCGGCAGTAGAGGATCGTGCGGGCCGACTTGTCCGGCGCTGCGGTCGCGATGTCGTCGGCGATCAGGCCCGGCGGCACCAGCTTGCCCCCGTCGAGGTGAGCCTCCTGGTACTCGTGGGGCTCGCGGGTGTCGATCAGGACGACGTCGCCGCCGTTGATCTCCTCGGCTGCCTCGAAGGGTTCGATCTCCTCGATCGTCTGCACTCGCTCGGTGTCGATGGCCATTGAAGTAAATCCCCTGAAATCGGATCAGCTTTAACTTCAAAAAGTATAGCGGGCTTTGGGCGCCCGCTGGAAAAAGGTGAAAAACGGCTTGAGAAAAGGGCGCGGCCCCGTGGAAGGGTCCCGGGGCCGCTACCTCTTCATCGGGTGTGGGGAGGCTGCGCTTAGAGGCTGGGACGCATCTGCCGCAGCCGGCGAACCCGCTCCTCGATCGGGGGATGGGTCGAGAAGAGACCGGCGATGCCCTTGCCCTTGAACGGCCTGACGATGTAGAGCGGCTCGGCGGCCTGGTTGACCTGCATCGGGATCGCTTCGGCGCCCTGCTCCAGCCGCAGCAGCGCGGATGCGAGGCTCTCCGGGTTGCCGCAGATTTCGGCGCCGCCGGCGTCGGCCGCGAACTCGCGCTGGCGGGAAATCGCCAGCTGGATGATGCTGGCTGCGATCGGGGCGAGGATGACCATGCCGAGCGAGGCGACGATGCCGAGCGGGCCGTTGTCCTCGTCGCCGCCGAACCACATCAGCATGTAGGCGAGGTAGGTGATCGCGGCGCCGATCGCCGAGGCGACCGACTGGATCAGGATGTCGCGGTTACGGACGTGGGTGAGCTCGTGGGCGAGGACGCCGCGCAGCTCGTCCTCGGAGAGGAGCTTGGTGATGCCGCGCGTGACCGCCACCGCCGAGTGCTTCGGGTTGCGGCCCGTCGCGAAGGCGTTCGGCTGGTCCTGGGGGATCATGTAGAGGCGCGGCATCGGCAGGTCGGCGCGGGTCGTCAGTTCCCGCACGATCTGGTAGAGCCGCGGCGCTTCAGCCTCGTCGATCGGCTGGGCCCGGCTCATCGCCAGCGCCATTTTGTCGCTGAAGAAGTAGCTGAAGAAGTTGATCGCGAGCGCCATGAAGAGGAAGAGCGTCGCGGTCTGGACACCGCCGATCGCGAAGCCGATGGCGACGAGCAGGCCGCCCAGCGCAGCCATCAGGATCGTGGTGCGGAGGGTGGCGCTCCAGGTCGAATGCTTGGTGGTGGTCATCGCGTAGATCGCTCCTGAGTTCGGTTGGTCGCCGAAGTATGCGACGAAAGTCCGAAAACGCCTATAGGGGCCAGCCCCCGTCGAGGCCGGGAAGAACCCCCAGGCGGCCGGGCGAACTGCATCAAATTTCATGCCTAGCAGGCCGGAAATTTGATGCAGTTCGCTGAGGCTTAGGCTGAAGCGATGACCCTTGTGGTGATTGGGCTGGCGCTGATGGTGCTGGCGCTTATGGTTGCGCTGGTGCGGGAGCGGCGGCGGTTGCGGCCGCTGGAGGATCTGATCGAGGCGATGGAGAAGGTCGACCTCTCGAGCCCCCGCCCCCTCCTCCCCGCCTCGATCGACGGGGTCGGTGAGACCGAGGAGGTGGAGCGGATCGAGCTTGCCT
>DASZNP010000098.1:0-18045 GCA_035551255.1 Solirubrobacterales bacterium | reverse complement strand
TGCCGCTCTTCATCGGCGTCGTAGTGCTGCTCTCCGCGTTGCTGTTGATGATCGTCTTCCGCTCGGTCCTTGTGCCGCTGAAGGCGATGGTGATGAACCTGCTCAGCATCGGCGCCGCTTTCGGTCTGATCGTCGCCGTCTTCCAGTGGGGCTGGGGCGCGAACCTGATCGGCGTCGACGCCACCGGGCCGATCATCTCGTTCTTCCCGATCTTCCTCTTCTCGATCGTCTTCGGGCTCTCGATGGACTACGAGGTCTTCCTGATGTCGCGGATCCACGAGGAGTGGGAACACACCCAGGACGCCTCGGAGGCGGTCACCCGCGGCCTCGCCCTGACCGGGCGCGTGATCACCGCGGCGGCGGCGATCATGGTCACCGTCTTCGCCGCCTTCATGCTCGGCGAAGACCGCGTGATCAAACTCTTCGGCCTCGGCCTCGCCTCCGCGGTTTTCATCGACGCCGTGATCATCCGCTCGGTATTGGTCCCAGCGATCATGCAGCTCTTAGGCAAGCGCGCCTGGTACTTCCCGGCGGGCCTCGACCGCCTGCTCCCCCGCCTGCACGTCGAGCCCGCCGAGGGCGACCCCTCGCCCACGGGGGAGCACCCGGTTGTTGCCGCGGCGACGGCGGGCGACTCGGACGGCTAGAGACCCGGAAGCGGAGCGTCGCCCAGGGCGTGGGCGACATCCGCGGCGACGTTCTCGGGTTCGTCTTCGAGCTGTTTTTCCGTGAAGCGCAGCACTCTGAGGCCACGTCGACGCAGGGCGAGGTCGCGAGCGTGGTCTTCCTGGAACGCCACCGAGCCCTGGTGGTAGAGGAACGAGTCGATTTCAACCACGAGCTTGTGCTCGCGCCAGAGGAAGTCGACCTCGAAGCGGTCGATCTTCACGTTGGTCTCCGAGGACGGGAAGTGGTGGTCGACGCAGAGGGCAAGGAAGTCTTCCTCGAGGTCCGAGCGGGCGCGGCGATGCTTTGCGCCTTCGAGGTGGATTCCTTTGAGCTCGGCCTGGCGCTTGGCGCGGCGGAGGAGGTACGGAGCGACGGTGCCTTCGAGGTCGTTGATGGTGCGTTGGATGGTGGTGACCGGGATTCGGTGGCGGTGGGTGGTTAGCCGTCCTCCTCGCCCTCCCGCTGGCAGGTAGGAGGGCGAGGAGGACGGCTCTCGGAACGGATTGAGGGAGGGACAGCGGTGGAGGTGGATGCCGCGTTGAGGCTCGCGGCCGTTGAGGGTCGGGACCGAGACGTGGATGGATCCGTCAATCGGTTTAAGGAGTTCCCAGAGCGCAGCGGCGGAGTGGTGGCTCAGGGCCGCCCCCTCACCACATGCGAGCACCGCCGCCATCCAACGCCCATGCCAACTCGGAGCTCGATGTCCCACTGCGTAGACGCCGCGGTGGATGCGGTGTAGTCGTCCACTACGAACGCGTTCGGAGATCGACGAGCGTCCCAGTCCTGCATCAGCGAGTTGCTTCGCAGTGACGACTCCGTACTGCTTCGCCGCAACCCGAGCGATCGCTGAGTCGGGCGTGTCGACTTTGTTCGGCATATCCGAACAAAGTCGACAGGGACCTCGGATTCGCCCCCCTTACCTGCTGCTTTTTGTCGCTACGTGCGGCTTGAGAGCGCTAGGCGCTCTTGGTGACCTTGCCCGCCTTTAGGCAGCGGGTGCAGACGTAGGCGCGAAGGGGGCGGCCGTTCTCTTGGATCCTCACCTTTTGCAGGTTCGGGTCGAAGCGGCGCTTGGTGGCGACCATTGAGTGGCTTCGGGACTGGCCGAATGCTGGTCCCTTGCCGCAGCTGTGGCATACCTTGGCCATGAGTCGCGGGATGGTACCGGGTTCAGCCGATCTGGCGCTTTAGGAGCGCCATGCGGGCGATCGTCAGGGCGGCGTTGCGGCCTTGGTCGCGCTTGTCGCCTCCCGAGCGGGCTAGGGCCTGGTCCATGTTGTCGCAGGTGATGACGCCGAAGGCGCAGGGGACGCCGGTCTCCAGCTGCACCCGCTGGATACCGCGCGCGGCCTCGGCGCAGACGAAGTCGTAGTGGTCGGTCTCGCCGCGAATGACGACGCCGAGACAGGCGACGCCGGCGTAGCCGTTCTCGGCGAACTGCTTGGCGGCGAAGGGCAGCTCGTAGGCGCCGGGGACCGAGACCTCGGTGACCGAGTCCTGGGAGATGCCGGCCAACTCGAAGCCCTGCCGCGCCCCGCTCAGCAGCCGCTGCGCCAGGTCCTCGTAGAAGCGCCCGACGCAGACGCCGAAGTGCAGAGGGGCGAGACTCGACTTCTCTTCGCTGGAGAACTCCTCCAAGAACGCTCCGGCTTCAGCCATCGCCGTCCTGGTTCGCCCCGTCGCGGTCGCGTTCCTCCTCGTCGCGGATCATCTCCTCGTCGAGGGCGAGGCCCTGATGGTGCAGCGAGTGGCCCATCTTTTCCCGCTTGGTGCGCAGGTAGGCCTCATTGTGTGCATTGGGGATCGATTCGATTGGCACCTGCTCGGTAACCGAAAGGCCGTAGCCCTCGAGACCGACGATCTTTTTCGGGTTGTTGGTGAGGATGCGGATGCTGGTCAGGCCGAGGTCGCCGAGGATCTGCGCCCCGATCCCGTAGTCGCGCAGGTCGGCGGGCAGCCCGAGTTTGAGGTTGGCCTCGACGGTGTCGGCGCCTTCCTCCTGCAGTTTGTACGCCTTCAGCTTGTTCAGCAGGCCGATCCCGCGACCCTCCTGCGAGAGGTACAGCAGGACGCCGCGGCCCTCGCGCTCGATCATTGAGAGCGCAGCTTCCAACTGTTCGCCGCAGTCGCAGCGCATGCTGTGGAAGACGTCGCCGGTCAGGCACTCGCTGTGGACGCGCACCAGCACGTCCTCGGCGCCGGCCACCTCGCCTTTGACCATCGCCACGTGGTGTTTGTCATCAACCAGGGAGCGGTAGCCGACGGCGGTGAAGTCGCCGAAGGAGGTGGGCAGCGCGGTGTCAACGACGCGTTCGACCAGCTTCTCAGTCCGGCGGCGGTAGGCGATCAGCTCGGCGACGGTGATCATCTTCAGGCCGTGCTTCTCGCAGTACGGGATTAGGTCGGGGACGCGGGCCATCGTGCCGTCGTCGTTCATCACCTCGCAGATCACCCCGGCCGGGGTGAGCCCGGCGAGGCGGGCGAGGTCGACCGAGGCCTCGGTGTGGCCGGTCCGCTCCAGGACGCCGCCGTCCTTTGCCTTCAGCGGGAACATGTGACCCGGGACGACGATGTCGCGCGGCCCCGATTCGGGGTCGATCGCGACCTGGACCGTGTGGGCACGGTCGTGCGCCGAGATCCCCGTGCTGACCCCGCCGGCGGCCTCGATCGAGACCGTGAAGGCGGTCTCCAGCGGCGCCTCGTTCTTCGCCGTCATCAGGTTGAGCCCGAGCCTTTCGCAGCGCTTCGCGGTCAGCGCCAGGCAGACCAGCCCGCGCGCCTCCTTAGCCATGAAGTTGATCGCCTCCGGCGTCGCGAACTGCGCCGCCATCACCAGGTCGCCCTCGTTCTCGCGGTCTTCGCCGTCACAGACCACAACCATGCGGCCGGCGCGGATCTCCTCGATCGCCTCCTCGATGGAGGAGAACGGGCTCCCCCCCGTCGTCGCTGAACTCTCTTTTCGCTCGGTCTCTGCCATCTGGCTCACGACTGCTCCTTTCCGGCGAATGGTGACATCAAACGCTCCACGTACTTGGCGACTACGTCACACTCGACATTCAATCGGTCTCCTGGCGCCAAATCGGCGAGGTTGGTCCGCTCCAGGGTCTCAGGGATGAGGGAAACCTCAGCCCAAGAGTCGCCCAAATTCGCGACCGTGAGGCTGACCCCGTCGAGGGTGATCGAGCCCTTGTCGATCACGTAGCGCAGCAGCTCTGGCGGGAGCTCGACGCGGATGCGACGGGCGAAGCCGTCCTCCTCCGTCGAGGCGACGGTGGCGACGCCGTCGACGTGGCCCTGGACGATGTGGCCGCCGAGGCGGTCGTCGGCTCTCATCGCCAGCTCGAGGTTGACGCGTGTGCCCTCCTCGATCGCGCTGAGCGCAGTGACCTGGAGCGTTTGGTTCATCGCCTCCGTCTCGAAGGAGTCAGGGTTGATCACCGTTGCAGTTAGGCAGCAGCCGTTGACGGCGATCGAGTCGCCTAGGTTGAGTTCGGCGGCGAGTGGAGTCGAGATGCGCAAGCGGGCGCCGTCGTCGGTGCGGTCGATGGCTTCTACGGTGCCTAGGTCTTCGATCAGGCCGGTGAACATGTCACCACTCCTTGTAGCGGGCGGTGATTAGGGCATCCTCGCCGATGGTCTCGGCTGACGACTCTTGGGCGGTTAGGCGCGCGGGTCCTGTCACGGCAGGGGACCCACCATGTCTTCCGGTAGCTAAAGCTTCCTCAGACATGGTCCCCCCTACCGTGCCACCCGCGCGAGTAGGCGGAGATGGTTGACGGCCGAGAAGCATGGGGGCGATGAAGGTACGGGATTCGTCGATCAGATCCTCGGCAAGGAATGAGGTGGCGAGTGTTTTGCCGCCCTCTAGGAAGAGGCTCGTGATGTTGCGGGTGCCTAGCTCGCGTAGGGCTTGTTCGAGGCCAGTCGCCTGAAGGACCTCCGCGCCGGCATCGCGGAGGCCGTTGATGCGGTCGCTCGGGGCGTCTGGGGCGGCTACTACCAGGACCGGGGCCTGGTCGAGGGTCTGGAGCAGCTGGCTGTCGAGCGGAAGGCGAGCCTGGGAGTCGAAGACCACTCGCAGGGGCTGACGAGACGATTTCCCTCCATATGGGGGTAGTTTCGTCCCGTCAGCAGCGGGTCTGGCGGTTAGGAGGGGGTTGTCGGTTAGGGCGGTGCCTATGCCTACGGCTATTGCGTCGGATTCGGAGCGCCATTGGTGGACTCGCTCGCGGCTTTGGGGGCCGGAGATCCAGGGGGAGTCGCCTGGGGACGTGGTGGTTTGGCCGTCCAGGGACATCGCCATCTTCAGGACCACCAGGGGTAGGCCGGTGCGAGCGTGTTTGCGGAAGGGCTGGTTGAGGCGGCGGGCTGCCGTGGCCTCGGCGCCCGCGGCGAAGGCGACCCCTACGCCGCCGTCGCGGAGAATGCCCGGACCGCGTCCGGCGGCCTTCTCGCTGGGGTCGTCGGAGGCGATGACGACGCGGCCGATCCCGGCCTCGAGGATCGCCTCTACGCACGGGGGCTGGCGCCCCTCGTGGGCGCAGGGCTCCAACGTCACGTACATCGTCGCCCCGGCCGGATCCTCGCCGCGCTCCCGACAATCGGCCAGCGCAACGCGCTCGGCGTGTAGGTCGCCGAGTTCGGCGTGGAACCCCTCGCCGATGACCTGGCCGTCACGGACCAGAACTGCGCCAACCAGAGGATTCGGACTTACCCGGCCCCGCCCGTGCTCCGCCAACTCCAGAGCGCGCCGGAGATACGCCTGATCCGTGGGGGTAACTTGGGTTTCCATACGGTTGATTGACGAGTCAATCAGTCTACCTCCCTCGCGCGGGTGGCACGGTAGGGGGGACCATGTCTGAGGAAGCTTTAGCTACCGGAAGACATGGGGGGTCCCCTGCCGTGACAGGACCCGCGCGCCGCGCGCTTACGTCCTGCGGCAGGCGACGACCCCGCCAGCGCGAATACCCTGACGCACCACCCCCATGAAGCTCATCATCCAGATTCCGTGTCTGAACGAGGAGGAGACCCTTCCTCAGACGATCGCCGACCTCCCGCGCTCGGTGCCCGGCATCGACGAGGTCGAGCTGCTGGTGATCGACGACGGCAGCACCGACCGCACCGTCGAGGTCGCTCGCCAGTGCGGCGTTCAGCACATCGTCCGCCTGACCAACAACAAGGGCCTTGCCGCCGGCTTCCAGGCCGGGCTCGACGCCTGCCTCAAACTCGGTGCCGACGTCGTCGTCAACACCGACGCCGACAACCAGTACAAGGGCGAAGACGTGGCGAAGCTGGTGGCGCCGATCGTCGCCGGGCAGGCCGACATGGTCGTCGGCGACCGCAAGGTCGGCGACATCGACCACTTCTCCGGCAGCAAAAAACGGCTACAGCGGCTCGGCAGCTGGGTCGTGCGGCGCGTCTCGGGGACGCAGATCACCGACGCGACCTCCGGCTTTCGCGCCTACAACCGCGAGGCCGCCCTGCAACTGCTCGTCGTCGACAACTTCACCTACACGCTGGAGAGCCTGATCCAGGCCGGGAAAATGCTCGTCGCCGTCGACGAGGTCGAGATCGGGACCAACCCGAAGACGCGCGAGTCCCGCCTCTTCGCCTCGACCGGCGCCTACGTGCGCCGCAACGCCCCGGCGATCCTCCGCATCTACACCCGCTACGAGCCGCTGCGCGTCTTCTCGATCGCCGGCCTCGTCGTCCTCCTGTTGGCCTTCCTCGCCTGGCTGCCGTTCCTGCTCGACGCGATCCTCAACGGCGACAGCACCGGCCACGTGCAGTCGCTGATCCTCGGTGCCGTCCTCTTCATCGCCGCCGTCCAGCTCTTCGCCCTCGGCGTGATCGGCGACCTGCTCGCCGGCCAGCGGGTGATGACCCAGCGCGTCTTCGAACGGGTGCGGCGGGTCGAGCTGGCGCTCGGGGTCGAGCCCTCGCACTACGAGCCGGGTAGCAAGCCCGAGTGAGCGCACAACCGCAGGGCAAAGGCGCCGCCAGCAGCGCTGACTACGGCAAAACCGCGAGCTTCCTCGCGGTCGGGGTCGGGCTGACCGGCGTCATCACCTACGCCTACTTCCTGATTGCCTCGCACGTCCTCTCCAAGCCCGACTACGGGCAGATCACCGTGCTCTGGTCGGCCGTCTTCATCACCATCTCCACCCTCTACCGGCCGATCGAACAGCTGCTCAGTCGCCATATCTCCGAGCGGCTGGTCAAAGGCGAGCCGATCGGGCAGCCGATGCGCGTCGCCTCGACGATCCAGTTCGGCCTCTCGCTCTTCTTCGCCGTCGTCGCCCTGGCCCTGCGCGGGCCGATCCAGGACACGTTGCTCGAGGGCAACGAAGCCCTCTACTGGGTCTTCTTCACCTCGGTCCTCTTCTACGCCGCCAGCTACTTCGCCCGCGGCTTCCTCGCCGGCGAGCAGCGGTTCGGGCTCTTCGTGGCGATGATCCTCTCCGAATCCTGCTTCCGGACGGTCTTCGCGGTGATGGTCGCGATCGGCATCCTCAGCGGCCAGTCGGCGGTCGCGATCGGGATCACCGCGGCACCGGCCCTGAGCCTCCTCGTTGTCCCGTTCGCCTTCGCGCGGCGGGCGCAGAAGGAGAAACAGGGGGCGCAGACGTCAGCGGAAGCGAACGGGGTTGCACCGGCCGCCCCCGGACGCGAAGCGGAGGAGGCGGCCCCTGATGATTTCTCCTTGACCCAGGGAGGCGGCTTCGCCGCAGCCGTCCTCGTGATCATGTTCAGCGAACAGGCCTTCCTCAACGCCGGGCCGCTGATCGTCCGCGGCCTCCAGGGCGCCGCCGCGGCGGGCTTCATCTTCAACGTGCTGATGCTGGCGCGGGCGCCGCTGCAGTTGTTCCAGTCGGTCTCGACCAGCATCCTCCCCCACCTCACCACCCTCCACCACAGCGAAGCCGAGGACGCCGAGCGCGAGTTCCACCACACGGTACGGATGGTCCTGCTGGGGATCGCCGCCTTCACGGCGCTGGTCGTGGTCGTGGTCCTGATCGCCGGCCCGACCGCGATGCAGATCGCGTTCAGTAAGAAGTTCACCTACGACCGCGCTGGCCTGCTGTTGGTCTCGGTCGGGATGGGGCTCTACCTCTCCTCGGTCACGGTCAACCAGGCCTGCATCGCTCAGGGCCAAGTGCGGCGAGCGGCAGCGCGCTGGATCACCTGCGCCGGGCTCTTCATCGCCTGGAACTTCGTGCCGCTGGTCAGCGACGAGTTCCGCCGCGTCGAGATCGGCTTCCTGCTCGCCGCCGGGGTGCTCTTCTCGCTCCTCTACCTCGTCTACCGCCACCCCCACGAGCGCGCCGAGGACGTGCCGGAGCCGGGCTCGGCGGAGGAGTTCGAGGTGCGGGTGGGCATGCTCGACGAGAACGTCTGAGCGCATAAAGCTCGAACGGCAGTGAACCGGTTCAGGCGATTTGAACCATGAATAGGCGGTCGAGCCTCCCGCTAGGGTCAGCCGCATCGGAGCTCACGACGCCCATCTGATCCTGATCGCCGGTGCCCTCCTGGCGGCGGGGATAATCGGGGCGCTGGTTGCCGACCGAATGCGGGTGCCGGGACTGCTGCTCTTCCTGGCGCTGGGGATGTTCGCCGGCTCCGAAGGGATCGGCGGCATCGAGTTCTCCGACATGGAGCTGGCGCGGACGCTGGGGACGATTGCCCTCGTCCTGATCATCTTCGAGGGCGGGTTGACGGCGGGCTGGTCGGAGATCCGGCCGGTGCTCGGGACGGCGGCCTCGCTGGGGACGATCGGCACCGCGGTGACGGCGGTGATCGCCGGGCTCGCGGCGAAGCTCCTCTTCGGTCTCAGCACCCTGGAAGGGATGCTGGTTGGCGCGGCGATCGCCGCCACCGACTCGGCAGCGATCTTCGCGGTGCTGCGCCGAAGCACGCTGGAGAAGCGGCTGGCGCGCTCGCTTGAGGGCGAGTCGGGAATGAACGACCCGGTCGCGCTGCTGTTGGTGATCGGTTTCATCGAATGGATCCAGCAGCCCGGCTACGGGATCGCCGATATGGCCGGGCTCCTGGTACTGAAACTGGGCCTGGGCGCGGCGATCGGGCTGGCGCTCGGCCGCTTGGCGGTCCTGGCGCTCGATCGGGTGCGGCTGCCGGGTGACGGGATCTATCCAGTGGCGACGATCGCGATCGCCGCGCTCGCGTACGGTCTTGCAGAGCTCGCCCACGGCTCCGGCTTCCTCGCCGTCTACCTGACCGCCCTCGCCCTCGGCTCGGCCCGAATCCCGGCGCAGCGCACGGTCGTCGCCTTCCACCAGGGCCTCGGCTGGGTCGCCCAGATCTCGCTCTTCATCCTCCTCGGGCTGCTGGTCTTCCCCTCCACCCTCGACGACGTCGCCCCGGAAGCGCTGGCTCTGTCGGCGGTGCTGATCTTCCTCGCGCGACCCGTAGCCGCCGTCCTCGCCACCCTCTTCGCGCCGCTGAACATGAAGGAGCGACTGATGCTCGGCTGGGCGGGACTGCGCGGGGCGACGCCAATCTGGCTCGCGACCTTCCCGGTCGTCGCCGGGATCAAAGAGAGCAACGAGCTCTTCGCGATCGTCTTCTTCGTAGTCGTCAGCTCGACCCTCGTCCAAGGCGCCAGCTTCGAGCCCCTCGCAACCCGCCTCGGCCTCACCACCGACGAGCCGGCTCTCCCGCGCCGCCTGCTCGAGTCAGGCCGAATCCGCCGCATGGGAGGCGACGTGATCGCATACCGTCTACCTCCAGGAGCAGCCGCCGCCGGCCACCCCGTAAGAGACCTAGAACTCCCCCGCGAGGCGCTGGTCAACGTAATAGTCCGAGACGGCAACGCCATCCCACCCCGCGGCTCAACCGAGCTAAGAGAGGGCGACGAGCTCCACATCCTCGTCCGCAGCGAGGCACGCGACGAAGTAGAGAAGCTGACGAAGAAGTGGGCAAACGGCCCCCTTGGCCGCGAAGCACCCCAGCTGCTCCCCCGCCGCGGCGCCTCCCAGGTCTTCACCGTCCGTCCGGCTCGCGGCGACGACGAACTCGGCGAGTCGATCGACGGGATCCCGATCGTCACCGTCCTCCGCGACCGTGGCGAGCAAGGCGCCTACCTAGTAGCCCTGGCAGACGGCCGCTTCGCCGTCACCGGCACCGGTCTACTCGCCATCGGCGGCCGGCAGGCGGTTGCAGAGTGGTGCGTCCGGCGAGCCGAACGCCCAGACACCAATTCTGCCTCCCGAGCCTGGTGGCAAGAGGTAACCGGAGCACTAATAGCCCGCGGATGAGGGGCCGGGTGCCCCTCGCCAGACACTCAACCACGAGCCATTGGCGAGTGGTGTCTGGAGAGGGGCACCCGGCCCCTCCCAGCCATCAAGCAGCCCCAGCAGCCTCAGCGATAGCCGCGTAGGCCGCCGCAGGATCGTCCGCGCCGAAGACCGCCGACCCGGCAACGAACAACCTCGCTCCCGCAGCAGCCAGCGGCCCCGCAGTACCGACGTCGACCCCGCCGTCCACCTCGATCCGAGCCTGCCCGACCAGCGGCACCAACCGCTCGACCTTCTCCGGCGAGGTCTCGATAAACGACTGCCCGCCCCAACCAGGGTTGACCGTCATGCAGAGGACGATGTCGGCAAGCCCGCGCAGCTCCTGGACCGCCTCCACCGGCGTCCCAGGGTTGATCGCGATCCCGGCAAGGCAGCCGGTCTCGCGCACCGCGGTAAGGGTGCGATGGGCGTGCGGAGTCGCCTCGGCGTGGAAGGTGATCGAGTCGGCGCCGGCCTCGGCGAATTCCTCGATCTGGCGCTCCGGCGCCTCGATCATCAGGTGGACGTCAACCACGCCACCGGCGTCGTGGACCTGGTCGGCGATACCGCTGAGAACCAGCGGCCCGATCGTGATCGGCGGGACGAAGTGCCCGTCCATCACGTCGAAGTGGATCACCCGCGCGCCGGCGTCCATCACCTCCTCGATCTGGGCGCCAAGGCGGCCCATATCGGCCGAGAGGATCGAAGGCGCCACCCGCGCCTCGCTCAAGAGCTCTTTCATCCGGTCACTCACGGCGCCAGCCTACATCTGGGGCCGGACTAGGCAGGTTGGAGCATCGACGCCCCACAGCTCTGACATTCCATGTCAGCCGTGTTGGTCATGCGGGCGATCGTCTGGTGCTCGCCGCAGTTGGGGCACTGCGAGACGAGTTCGAAGCGGCTGAGGCAGTTGACGCAGCGCAGGCGGCCGGGCAGCTGGGTGGGGCGCAGCCAGGGCTCGCCGCAATTCGGGCAGGGTGCTCGGCCCAGCGGATTCGACTCCCCTGAGCTCGACTGGTTGGGGTCGCTCATCCCTTAATCATTACCGGTCGGCCGGTTCAGGAATCTGATCTAACGAGTCGGGCAATGAAGAAACCGGTGGTGCGGTCGCGGTCGGGGCGGAGTTGCAGGCACCGAGGCTCAGCGGGGGCGGCAAGGGCCGGCGCCAGCGCACCGAGGTCGTCCAGCTGCAGCGGTGGAACTCCCTCCTCGTCTCCCGATGCGCCCAGCAGGGCCGCGATCCGGTCCTCGTTCTCGCGGCGGGAGATCGTGCAGGTCGAGTAGACGAGGGTGCCGCCCGGGCGCAGCACGGCGGCGGCGTTGCGCAGCAGCTTGTCCTGGACCTCGAGCAGCCGCTCGATCGTCTTCGGGGACTTGCGCCAGCGCGCGTCTGGGCGGGAGGCGAGCGTGCCGAGGTCCGAGCAGGGGGCGTCGAGGAGGACGCGGTCGAAGCCCGGCGCCATCCCGGTCTCGGTCGCGTCGGCCTCGATCACGGTGACGCAGTGGAGGCCGAGGCGGGAGGCCTGGGCGGCGGTTTCCTCCGCCCGCGTGGGATCGAGCTCAACCGAGATCACCTCGCCGCGATCACACATCCGCTCGCCGATCTGCCCCGTCTTGATCCCGGGCCCGGCGCAGAGATCGAGCACGTGCTCCCCCTCTTGGGGGTCGAGGACCTCGACCACGGCGGCGGAGCCACGGCTCTGCGGCGTCAGCTCGCCGGCCTTGACCGCCTCGGGAACGCTGGCGCCGGTGCGACCTTCGATCACGAGCATGTCTGGCGCGGCGAGCGGCCAGGGCGCCTCCGGCAGGCTCGCCTCCACCCCGGCCTTCCGCAACCGCGCCAGCAGCGTCTCGCGATCGGTGCGCAGCGGGTTGACCCGCATCGCCACCTCAAAGCGCTCGTTGCAGGCGGCGAGGGTCGAGCGCGCGGCCTTCTCCCCCAGCTCCTGCCACCACATCTCCGCCAGCCACAGCGGCGCCGAGTCGGCGACCGCGGCGGCGGCCGGGGTCGAGTGGTCGCCCAAGAGGTCGCGCGTCAGCTGCTCGCGCTCGCGGCCCGTCCGCCGCAGCACCGCGTTGACGAGCCCGGAGGCGTGGGCAGCGCCGGCGCCCTTGACCAGCTCGACCGCCTGGTCGACGGCAGCGTGGTCGGGGGTCGCGTCCGCGAAGAGCAGCTCGTAGAGGCCGAGGCGCAACGCCGCCAGGACGGGCGGGTCGAGGAGCCGCGTCGAGCGGCCGGCGAGCCGTTCGATCGCCACGTCGCTGGTGCCACGGCGCTGGACGGCGCCATACGCGAGCCGCTGCGCCTGCGCACGGTCGCGACCCTCGAGTCCGAGCCGGTCGGCCTCGGCGCGAAAGGCCCGCTCGGTGAAAGCGCCGTCCTCGAAGGTGGCGCGGACGGTGGCGAAGGCGAGTGATCGCGCGGGCGAGACGCGTCCGAACTGCATCAAATTTCCTGCCCTCCAGCCCGGAAATTTGATGCAGTTCGGAGGACGCTCGTGCTCATAGGCGCGGCGGCTCGTGGCCGCGCAGGTAGGCGTCGGCGGGCATCGCCTTGCCGCCGGGCGGCTGGACTACGTCGAGCTGCAGTGCCCCCTCGCCGCAGCCGAGGACTAGGGCGCCGTCGCGAACCTCCAGCGTCCCCTGCGGCACGTCCGCCGCCACCTCGTGCGCCTCCTTGACGGCGAGGCGCTCGCCGCTCGCCGTCTCGAGGTAGACGCCGACGTGCGGCGCCAGCGCCCGCACCTTCGCCGCCAGCTCGACCGCCGGCCGGGCCGGATCGAGGCGACGGTCCGCCGGCTCGATCTTGTCGGCGTAGGTGACGCCCTCCTCTCCCTGCTTGGTGAATTCAAGCGCGCCTTCCGCCTGCTGGTCGAGGGCGCGCACCAGAAGGTCGCCGCCGATCTGGGCCAATCGGGCCGAGAGCGAGGCGAAGTCCTCCTCAGAGCCGATCGGCGTCTCCTCGATCAGGGCCACCGGCCCCGAATCGAGCCCTGCGGTCAAGCGCATCACGCAGACGCCGGTCGTCTCATCCCGCGCCATAATCGCCCGCTCGATCGGCGCCGCGCCGCGCCAGCGCGGCAGCAGCGAGGGATGGACGTTGAGGATCGGGAACTCGGAGAGCAGCGGCTCACGAATCAGCTGGCCGAAGGCGCAGACGAGGACTGCCTCGGGCTCGGCGGCCCGGATCCGCTCCAGCGCTCCCTCCTCGTTGACGTTCTCGGCCTGCAGCAGCTCCAGGTCCAGCTCGCCCGCTGCGATCGCGGCCGGCGGCGGCGAGACCTTGCGGCCGCGACCCTGGCGCCGGTCGGGCGGGGTCACCACCAGCGCCGGCCGGTGCGGCGAATCCGCCAGGCGCCGCAGCACCGTGGCAGCGAACTCAGAGGTCCCGAGGTAAGCGGTCCTCACGCGTCGGTGCGCGGCTCGCGCAGCTCGCCCTCGGGGGCGATTTCTTCCTCGGCTGACGGGCTGTAGCTGCCGCCCTCGCGCAGCGCCCGCAGCGCCTGCTTGCGCTGGGAGCGCTCGGTGCGATCGAGAATCAGCACCCCGTCGAGGTGGTCGATCTCATGTTGAAGGACGCGGGCCTCGAGGCCAGCGGCCTCGATCACGATCGGCTCGCCCTCAATGTCCCGGCCGCTGAAGCGCGCGTAGAGCGGGCGCTCGACGTCCATCGTCACCCGGGGCAGGCTGAGGCAGCCCTCCTCGGCGACCGCGGTTTCCTCCGAGAGCCACTCGACCATGGGGTTGACGAGAGCGCTCGGCTCGCCGTCGGGGCCGGCGTGGAAGACGAGCAGGCGACGGAGGACGCCGAGCTGGGTCGCGGCGAGGCCGACGCCAAGCCCGTCGCGCATGATCTCGTACATCCGCTCGACCTCCGCCCGCAGGTCGGGACCGAAGTTGGCGACCGGCGAGGCCTTGCTCTTCAGCACCGGGTCGCCCCACTTGACCACGTGCGCCAGCGCCGCTTCGCGGCGCTCGATCATCTCGACTTCGAGCCGCTGCTGCTCGGCGTCGCGCTCCGGAGTCTGAACTTCGTCGCTCACTCAGCGGAGTCTAAGAGGCACCGCCGGCTACTGCGGATCGACGTCGACGCCCAGCGCAACGTCCTTCAGCGAGCGATCCCCTGCCCGCTTCTCGACTACCTCCCGCACCGCTGCAACCGTCCCCTCGCGGTCGTCCGCCTTGATCAGGATTCGGCGTCGGTGCCGGTTGCGGACCCGAAACATCGGCGCCGGCCCGAGCAGTTCCGAGCCCTGCGGCAGGGAGCGCCGCAGCTCGTTGGCGACCCCGACGGCCGCCTCGTCCACCCGCGCCTCGTTCTCGGAGGCGAAGTTGATCCGGGTCAGGTGCGAATAGGGCGGGTAATGCAGGACCTTGCGGCGCTCCAGCTCCATCTCCAGGAAACCGGCGGAGTCATGGCGGGCGGCGTGCTCGATGCTGGAGGCGTGGGGGGCGAGGGTCTGGACGATTACCTCTCCCCCGGCCTCGCCGCGGCCGGAGCGGCCGGCGAGCTGGGCGACCATCGCGAAGGTGCGCTCCTCGGCGCGGAAATCGGGAAAGCGCAGGGTGGCGTCGGCATCGAGGATCGCGCTCAGGGTGACCTCGGGGAAGTCGTGGCCCTTGGCGACCATCTGGGTGCCGACGAGGACGGCGCGCGGCGCTTCGTCGAAGCTGGCGAGGATGCGGGCGTGAGCGCCGCGCTCAGCTGCGGTGTCGGAGTCGAGGCGGAGGACCGGCATCGGGTCCAGGCGCTCGGCCAGCAGCGCCTCGATCCGCTCGGTGCCGGCGCCGGCGCGCGAGAGCGTCGTCGAGCCGCACTCCGGACAGGCCTGGGGCTGGCGCTCGGCGTGGGCGCAGTGGTGGCAGACGAGCCGGCCGCTGTGGCGGTGGACGATCAGGGAGACATCGCAGTTGGGGCAGTCCCAGTGGTGACCGCAAGAGCGGCACGTGAGCCAGGGCGCGAAGCCGCGACGGTTGATCATCACGATCGCCTTGGCGCCGGCGGCCCGCACGCCCTCGAGCGCCTCCCAGGTCTCGGTGTGGACCGGGCCCGAGCGCGGGTCAGCCTCGCGCATGTCGACCAGGTGGACGGGCGGCATCCGGCGGCCGTCGACCCGGCACGGCAGCGCCAGGCGCGGCAGCTCCAACCAGCTCTCTGGCCGCGGCGTAGCGGTTCCGGCGACAAGGACGGCGCCGCTGTCGGCGGCGCGTTTGCGGGCGACGGCGCGGGCGTCGTAGGTCGGGTCGCCCTCCTGCTTATAGGAGGACTCGTGCTCCTCGTCGATCACGATCAGGCCGAGATCGCGGACCGGGGCGAAGATGGCGGAGCGGGGACCGACGCAGACCTGCGCCTCGCCATCGCGCAGGCGCCGCCACTCGTCGTAGCGCTCGCCGGCCGAGAGGGCCGAGTGGAGGACGGCGAAGCGGTCGCCGAGGCGGGCACGGAAGCGGGCGACCGCCTGCGGCGCGAGCCCGATCTCAGGGACGAGGACGATCGCGCCCTTGCCGCGCTCCAGCGCCGCCTCGACCGCGGCGAGGTAGACCTCGGTCTTGCCGGAGCCGGTGACGCCGTGGAGGAGCAGCTTGCGCTCGGCGCCGGCCTCGCCGTCGAGGGCGGCGACGAGTGCATCGACGGCGTCCTGCTGTTCGGGCAGCAGCTGGGGACGCGCGGCGGCGGCGCTCAAGCCGGGCTCGCCGGGGATACGGCGGACGGTGGTGCTGCGGGTAGCGACGAGGCCGCGCTTCTCGAGCCGGCGCAGCGTCTGCCGGTCCGAGCCGACCGCCGTCGCCAGCTCCCCCGCCGACATCTCCCCCGCCCGCAGCGCCTCCAGTACGGCGCGCTGCTTGGAGCCCAGCCGCTCGCCGCCCTCCAGCGCCGCCTCCCCGGCCGGGAGCAGGGCGACCCGCAGCTCGGTCTTCGAGCGCACCGTGCGGCCCTTGCCGCCGGTCCCGGTCCCCGGCGGCAGCACCAGCTGCAGCCCGCGCGAAGGGGTCGAGCAGTACTCCCGGGCAACCCAGAGGCCAAGCCGGACAAGCTCCGGCGTCGCCCCCGCCTCCAGCGCCTCGAGCGGCTCCGCCAGCCGCTCCGGCGGCAGCTCGGACCTCTCCGCAACCTCGACGACGACGCCGAGGATGCGCCGCGGCCCGAAGGGGACGCGGACGACGCTGCCAACGTCGAGCTCGGCCATCGCCTCTGGTCGGCGGTAGTCGAAGGGGCCGCGCAGGGCGCGGGCAGTAGTCAGCGGCTCGACGCGGAGGATCGCCACCGACCGAGGTTATGCGGACCGCTGGACGAGGGCTTATCCTGCGCGCGTGAACATCAACCTGCACCCCGACGAGCGGGTCATCTTCGAAGGGCACCCGTCCTGGCGCGCGATCCTCGGCTTCTACCTCAAAGGCCTGCTGATTGCCGTCATCCTCGGCATCATCGCCAAGCTCATCTCCGGCAACGGCACCGCCTTCCTAGTGATCCTCGTCGTCCTCGCGATCACCATCCTCGTCGGCTTCATCAAGCGGGTGGCGACGACCTACACGATCACCAATCGCCGCCTCAACATCAAGCGCGGCATCGTCTCCAAAGAGGTCCAGGAGACCCGCCTCGAGCGCGTCCAGAACGTCAACTACCGCCAGAGCGTCTACCAGCGCCTGATGCAGATCGGCGACGTCGACTTCGACACCGCAGCAAGCGACGACTACAACTTCGTCTTCGTCGGCGTTGCCAACCCAGGCGAGGTAGTCCACAAGGTGGACCAAGCGACGGGCGCCGACGCAGCGGGCACCCACGGCCTGGGCGAAGCCCAGCCGCCGTCCAGCTGATCCGCTTCAGCGGGGACTAAGCCGCTGCGGTCTCGGCGCCTGCTGCGCTTCGCAGCGCCTCGGCGCGGTCCGTTTGCTCCCAAGTGAAGTCGCTGTCGCCGCGGCCGAAGTGGCCGTAGGCGGCGGTCTTCTGGAAGATCGGACGGTGGAGGTCTAGGTACTCGCGGAAGGCGCCGGGGCGCATGTCGAACTCCGCCTCGACCAGCTGGGAGATGCGGGCGTCGGGGAGCTTGCCGGTGCCGAAGGTCTCGACCATCAGGCTGACCGGGTGGGCGACGCCGATCGCGTAGGCCACCTGGACCTCGCAGCGCTGCGCCAGGCCTGCGGCGACGACGTTCTTCGCCACGTAGCGGGCGGCGTAGGCGGCCGAGCGGTCGACCTTGGACGGGTCCTTGCCCGAGAAGGCGCCGCCGCCGTGGCGAGCCATGCCGCCGTAGGTGTCAACGATGATCTTGCGGCCGGTGAGGCCGGCGTCACCGACCGGGCCGCCAATCACGAACTTGCCCGTCGGGTTGACGAGGAACTCGTCCTGAAGCGCGCTCTCGTCGAAGCGGCCGGGCACCTCGGAGTTGAGGACCGGGAGGATGACGCTCTCCCACAGCTCCGGCTTGATCTGGCTCTGCGAGTCGATCCCCTCGTCGTGCTGCGTCGAGATCAGCAGCTTCTCCACCGAGACCGGGCGGCCGTACGCGTAACGCACCGTCACCTGGGTCTTGCCATCCGGCCCAAGGTAGCCGAGCGATCCGTCCTTGCGGACCGCCGCCAGCCGTTCGGCGAGTCGGTGAGCGATGTGGATCGGCATCGGCATCAGCGCCTCGGTCTCGTCGCTGGCGTAGCCGAACATCATCCCCTGGTCACCCGCGCCGGCAACGTCGAGCTCGTCGTCGTCGGACGGATCGACTTTGGTCTCGTAGGCCTGGTCGACGCCCTGGGCGATGTCGGGCGACTGCTCGTCGATCGACGTCAGGACCGAGATGTGGTCGCAGTGGTAGCCGTAGTCGCCGTGGTCGTAGCCGATCCCGCGAACCGTCTCGCGGACGATCTCCGGGATGTTGAGGTGGACGTCGGTGGAGATCTCGCCCGAGACCACCGCCATGCCGGTGTTGACGAGGGTCTCGCAGGCGACGCGGCCGCCCGGGTCCTCAGCCATGATCGCGTCGAGGACGCCGTCGGAGATCGCGTCGGCGACCTTGTCCGGATGGCCCTCGGTAACCGACTCCGACGTGAAGAGGTACTCGCCCTCGGCGAGAGGCTTAGAAGTCATGGC
>DASZNP010000097.1:0-4090 GCA_035551255.1 Solirubrobacterales bacterium | reverse complement strand
CCGTGCTCGGCCTGGGCGCAGAGGTCGAGCGCGGCCCACTGCGGGTCGGTGTCGTGGCCGGCGATCACCATCAGCTCGGAGGGGCCGGCAAGCGAGTCGATGCCGACGGTCCCGTAAACGGCCCGCTTCGCCTCCCGCACCCAGGCGTTGCCGGGGCCGGCGATCACGTCGACTGGCGGGATCGTCGCCGTCCCATAGGCGAGGGCGAAGATCGCCTGGGCGCCGCCCATCGCGTAGATCTCCTCGACCCCGCAGAGCGCCGCTGCAGCGAGGACGAGCTCGTGCAGGCGTCCGTCAGGGCCAGGCGGCGAGGCAAGGGCAATCCGCTCCACCCCTGCGGCCTGCGCGGGGATCGCGCACATCAGGACGCTCGAGGGATAGGCGGCGCGGCCGCCGGGGGCGTAGATCCCCGCGGCGCCGACTGGCACTTCGCGCAGGGTCACCTCCTGGCCGGCGGGGAGCTCGACGGTCCGCTCCTGGCCCAGCTGCGCTTCGGCGACCTGGCGGACATTCGCAGCGGCGACTTCCATCGCCTCCCGCATCCCCGGATACAGCACCGCGAGCGCTGCCTCGGCGTCGGTGGGGTCAACCCGCAGCGAGTTCAAGGTCACGCCCGGGGCGTCGAACTTGGCGGTCAGGCGCAGCACCGCGTCATCGCCTTCGGCCTGGACTTCACGCTCGATCGGCGCCACGTCCACTGGCGGCGCGGCCTCCGCGCCCCAGGCACGCAGGGCGGCGGCGGTCTCCGCCGCCCCCTCCCACTCGAACCGCCGCGCCCTCATCCCCGGCTCGCTTCGCGCAGCTTCTCGGTCAGCTCGTCAATCTCCGCCGCCCGCAGCTTGTGAGCGACGCGGTTGGCGACGAAGCGGGCGCTGCACTCGACGATCTCCTCGCGCACCTCGAGTTCGTTCTCTTCCAACGTCCGCCCGGTGGCGACGAGGTCGACGATGCCGTCGCCGAGGCCGACCAGTGGCGCCAGCTCGACCGAGCCCTTGACCTCGATCAGTTCGATCTGGCGGCCGGTTGACTCAAAGTAGCGCTCGGCGATCCGCGGGTACTTGGTCGCGATCCGCATCATCCCCAGCGAACGCTCCGACTCGCTCAGCCGATCCGACCCGACGCGGCCGGCGAGAACCATCCGGCAGCGGCCGTAACCGAGGTCGAGCAGCTCGTAGACCGGCCGGTCGCTCTGCTCCAGCAGCACGTCCTTGCCAGTGATGCCGACGTCGGCCGCGCCCGCCTCGACGTAGGTCGGCACGTCGGACGGCCGCACCGTCACCAGCGTCATTCCGCTCGTCTCGAAGATCAGTGAGCGTGAGTCGCTGCGCACCTCGGTGGTGTCGATCTCGGCAGCGTCGAGCACGTCGAGGGTTTCCCCGAGCAGGGCACCGCGCGGCACCGCGATCTTCAGCGGCTGCTGCCGGTCGGCGCTCATCGCCCCTCCCCCTGCCGCCGCCGCTCCTCGATCTGGGCCGTGTGGACCCGCTCGAGGTTGAGCGCGAAGCCGGCGGCGGAGAGCTTCAGCCCGAAGCGGTCCATCAGCCCGTCATAGCGGCCGCCGCCACCGAGGACGTGGCCGACCGCAGGGTCGTAGACTTCCAAGATGGCGCCGTTGTAATAGGCGAGGTCTCTCATCAAGCCGAGGTCGAACTGGACCCGGTAGCCGCCCTCTCGCTGCTCGAGCCCGCGGTAGATGGCGTCGAGTCGGTCGGCGGCGCGGGTCACCGCCGGGGCGTTGTAGCCGCGCGCCCGCTCCAAGACCTCGACGCCGCCGCGCAGCTGCGAGATCGCCAGGCAGGTCTCGATCTGCTCTCCGCTCGCACCGGCGCTCTGCAGCTCGGCCTCAAGTCCGACGAGATCGTGGGCTCCGAGGCGCTCGAGGACCGCCGCGCGCGCCTTCTCGCCGAGGCCGTATTCCTCGACCAGCTCCCGGTAGAGGTCGGCGTCGCCCAGCCCGATCACCGCGCTCCCGAGCCCAGCGGCATCGAGGGTCTCCTGCAGCACCTCGATCACCTCGCCGGTTCCGTCAGCCTCCGGAGCACCGATCAGCTCGACGCCGGCCTGGGTGAACTCGCGCATCTCGCCCCGCTGCGGGCTGACCGCCCGGTAGGCGCCGGCGAGGTAACAGAACCGGTGCGGCGGCTCGGTCCCTGCATAGCGGGTCGCAACCAGGCGGGCAATCGGCACGGTCATTTCCGACCGCAGCGCCAACAGCTCGCCGCCCTCGTCGAAGAACCGGTAGGCGGCGTCGTGGGCGCGACCGCCACCGCGGCGCAGAACCTCGTCGTATTCGAGCGCCGGCGTCGCCACCTCGCCGTAGCCGCGCCCTTCGAAGACCTCGAGCAACGCAGCCTGCAGCCGGCGCAGCTCGCGCATCTCCTCGGGCAGGACGTCGCGCGTTCCTGGCGGAATCGGGTGGATCATCGGCCTGACCTTACGGGAGCGAGCGAAAAATCCCTGCTAAGCAGGGACCTCCGCAGAGACGCGTTCGATCTGCGCACCGAGGCTGCGCAGGCGCTCGTCAATCCGCTCGTAGCCACGATCGATCTGGCGGATCTCGCCGATCTCGGACGTGCCCTCCGCCGCGCAGGCGGCGATGAGCATCGCCATCCCGGCGCGGATGTCGGGGCTGGAGACGCGCTCACCATGAAGCCGGCTCGGACCGCTGACGATCGCCCTGTGGGGATCGCACAGCGTGATCCGAGCGCCCATCGCAACCAGCTTGTCGACGAAGAACAACCGGTTCTCGAACATCTTCTCGAAGATCAGAATCTCTCCCCTGGCCTGCGTGGCCAGGGCCAGCGCGATCGAGGTCATGTCCGCCGGAAAGGCCGGCCAGGGCCCGTCCTCGATCTTCGGAATCGCGCCGCCGAGGTCGGTTTCGACCTCGAGCTCCTGTCCGGCCGGGACAAGGACGTCCTCGCCTTGGATCTCCGAGCGCAGGCCGAGCCGCTTGAACTGGCGGCGGACGTTGGTCAGGTCCCGCGGGTTGACGTCGCGGATCAGCAGTTCGCCGCCGGTCGCCGCAGCGAGGGCCATAAAGCTGCCGACTTCGATGTGGTCGCAGGAGACCGTGTACTCGGCGCCGCCGAGGCGCTCTGCCCCGTTGACGACCATCACGTTGGAGCCAATGCCGTCGACCCGGGCGCCCATCGCGGTCAGCAGGTGCGCCAGGTCCTGTACGTGCGGCTCGGAGGCAGCGTTGGCGATCTGAGTCGCACCCGGCGTCAGTGCGGCCGCCATCAGAGCGTTCTCGGTGCCCATCACCGAGGGCTCGTCCATGAAGATCTCGCAGGCCTGGAGCCCGTTCGGGGCGCTGAGCTCGATCCAGCGACTGCCGTCGATCCTGGCGCCAAGGTCCTTGAAGGCGTCGAGGTGGGCGTCGAGGCGGCGGCGGCCGATGAAGTCGCCGCCTGGCGGGGGCATCTTCGCTTCGCCGAAGCGGGCCAGTAGCGGCCCGGCGAGCAGGAACGAGGCGCGGATCTTGCCGGAGAGCTCCTCGTCGACATCACCCGCAACGTCGCGCGCACAGAGCCTGACGCTGTTGTCAGCCACCCACTCCGCCTCGACCCCGAGCTGCTCGAGCAAGGCGATCTGGGCTTCGGTGTCGCGGATCCGCGGGACCCGGTGCAGCAGCAGCTCCTCCTCGGTCAGCAGGCAGGCAGCAAGGATCGGCAGCGCCGCGTTCTTGTTGCCGGCGACGGTGACCTCCCCGGAAAGGGGCACGCCGCCTTGGATCACGAACTTCTCCATCAGCCTCTGGCCTCCAAGCTCACGGGGCAAGGGTAACGAGCGGACTGGGCGTTCCGAGCCACCCTCGGACCGGGTTGCACGGCTTCCCCAATATCGCGTAGGATTATCTGTGCGCGACGTCACGGAGCGTGGCCACCGGCCACAGCAAAGCTTTCGAGGGCACCGGCCACAGCAAAGCTTCCGAGGGATGTCGCTCGTTTCGCGCTTCTGGGGTTTGCGGAGCTACTGTCGCCAGTAGCTCCGCGGCATGCCCGGAAAATGCTTATTTCCAGCGGTTTCCGGGTAGTCCTGCAAACGAGCTTGCAAAACCCCAATGACGTCCGAAGGCCCTTCTACC
>DASZNP010000096.1:0-7228 GCA_035551255.1 Solirubrobacterales bacterium | reverse complement strand
AGTAGGGGCGCAGGTTGACGTTGACGAAGGCCCACGGGCGCGTCTCGGCGAGCTGGGTGCAGAGGCGGTTGACGTCGTCGTAGTTACCGCGGACGCCGACCAGGTTGGTCCCGTAGACGCCGGTCGCGAGCAGCTTCTGCTCCTCGAGGTTGGCGGGGACGAAAACGTAGGACTGCAGGCCGGCCGCAGCAGCGTGGGCGGCGACGGCGTTGGCGAGGTTGCCGGTCGATGCGCAGGCGACGGTGTCGAAGCCGAGCTCCTGCGCTTTTGCGACCGCGACCGCGACGACCCGGTCCTTGAACGAGTGGGTCGGGTTGGCGGCGTCGTTCTTGATCCAGATCTCGGCGTCGACCCCGAGCCGCTCGGCTAGCCGGTCTGCCTTCAGCAGCGGCGTCAGACCCGGCTCCAGCGGATCGCTCGCCCGCCCCTTGAAGGGGAGGAAGTCGCTGTAGCGCCAAATCCCCTGCGATCCCGCCTGGATCTTCCGCTTCACCGTCCCTGCATCCAGAGCGCTGTAGTCGTAGGAGACCTCCAGCGGGCCGAAGCAGTTTTCGCAGACGTAGCTGGCGTCCAACTCGTAGCTGGTGCCGCACTCCTTGCACTTCAAGCTCTCTACTGACATCCGATCCTCTTTTCGCTTCTTACGAAAAAACCTCGCCATCTGTGGGGCGAGGTCCGGTCGGACGCCTCCCCACATCTTCCAAATCGCTCGGCATCTCTGAACTTCATGCCTTGCGACCTGCTGGACTTGGCACCTGTCTCGACCTTGCGGTCGCGATGGTTGCCGGGGCTTCACTGGGCCAGTCCCTCCACCCCTCTAGATGTGGCGCTTATGTGCAGGAGAAGATACCGAACGGACTGGCCGGCAGCAACCACTCCGTGCGAGAACGCACGCTTTTTGTCGCGCCTGTCTAACCTAGGCACCGCGATGAGCCCGCTCCACCACGAGACGATCGGTCTGAGCGATGCCGAACCTTCCGAAACCGAGGCTGCGACGGCCCGGCCGGCGCGGCGAGCTCGTCTCTCAGCCGGCAGCGCCTGAGCCTCAGAAGCCGAACGTCGAGCAGATCGAGTCGAACGGCCTGCGCTGGGTCAACATCGAGTGGCCGGGATCGCTGGAGCGCACCTGGCTCGAGGAGCACTTCGAATTCCACGCCCTCGACCTCGAGGATGTCCTCTCTCGCAACCAGCGGCCAAAGATCGACGTCTACGACGACTACCTCTTCATCGTCCTGCACCTGCCGGTCTTCGATCCCGTCGCCGGTCGCCTCAACGCCGGCGAGCTCGATCTCTTCGTCGGTCCCGACTACGTGGTGACGATCCCGAACCTGCCGCTGCAGCCGGTCGAGTACCTGTTCGAGCGCTGTCGGGCCAAAGAGGAGCTGCGCGCACAGCTCTTCTCCCGCGGCTCCGGCTACCTGCTCTACCGGCTGGTAGATGACTCCTTCGATTACTGCTTCCCGATGCTGCGCAAGATCGGCAACAAGCTCGACGCCCTGGAGGAGGACATCTTCGAAGAGCGGGCGGAGGAGGTCGTGCGGGATATCTCCAACGTCAAGCAGGAGATCATCAACTTCCGCAAGGTGATCCGGCCACAGCGGCCAGTCCTGCGCGACCTCGAGAAGGTCAAGCAGCGCTACCTCGCCTCCGACCTCGATCTCGAGATCTACTTCGACGACATCGTCGACGCCCACGAGCGGATCTGGGACATGCTCGAAAACTACAAGGAGGTCGCCCAGGCGCTCGAGGAGACCAACGAGTCGCTGATCTCCCACCGCCTCAACGACATCCTTCGCGTCCTCACCTCGATCAGCGTCGTGATCCTGCCGCTGACCCTGATCGCCAGCGTGATGGGTATGAACTCCTGGGTCCCGGGGGAACACAACGAGGCCGGCTTCTTCGTCGTCCTCCTGGTGATGGCGGTGATCCTGATCGGGATGGTCGTCTACTTCCGCAAGCGCCGCTGGCTGTAGCCCCAGGTCAGACGCCGCGTCCTCCGCTTCGCGTCCGGGCGCGGCTTCGTCAATAGGATGAACGGCCCGTGGCAAATTTCCGCATCTGGGCGCCCTGGCGCCTCGCTTATGTGAAGGACGCGTCCAAGGACATCGAGGAGGAGTGCATCTTCTGCGCCAAGCCGGCGGCGGACGATGACGAGGCGAGCCTGATCGTCCACCGGGGCGAGCGCTGCTTCGTGATTCTCAACCTCTTCCCCTACACGAACGGGCACCTGATGGTGGCGCCCTACGACCACGTCGGCCGCCTCCAGGAGATCCCGGCGGAGACGCTGGCGGAGATGATGGATTTGGCGCAGAAAGCGATGGACCGGCTCGAGTCGATCTACCAGCCGCACGGGTACAACGTCGGCTTCAACCAGGGCCGGGTCGCCGGCGCCGGGGTCGAGCACCACATCCACATGCACGTCGTCCCGCGCTGGGCGGGCGACAACAACTTCATGCCGGTGATCGCCGACACGAAAGTGATGCCCCAGTCGATCGAGCAGAGCTACGAGGCCTTGAAAGGAGCTTTCAGATGACGCGATTTACGCCCGGACGCGAAGCGGAGGACGTAAATCCTGATCCGGGGATCTTCAAGGCGTATGACATTCGAGGCCTGCACGGCTCGGAGATGGACGAGACGACCGCGAGGGCGATCGGCCGCGCCTTCGCCCGGGTGCTGGGACGGCTGCGCGGCAAGGAGCCGAGCGAGCTGCGGGTCGGCCTTGGCCGCGACATGCGGTTGACGGCGCCGGCGATGGCGGGCGCGGTGCGCGAGGGCTTGATCGCCGAGGGCGCGCACGTAGTCGACGCCGGGCAGGTCGCGACCGAGATGCTCTACCACCTGGTCGGCTCGCGCGAGCTCGACGGCGGCGCGATGGTCACCGCTTCGCACAACCCCAAGGCCTACACCGGCGTCAAGCTGGTCCGCGAGGGCGCGCTGCCGCTCTCCGGCGACGCCGGGATCGGCGACGTCAAGGCCGAGATCGAAGCCGGGCTCGGCGAGGAAGCGGGCGGCGGCGACGCCGAGGACGTGGACGTCTGGGACGAATACCACGCCCACGCCCTCTCCTTCATCGATGCATCGTCAGTTAAACCGATGAAAGTCGTAGTCGACGGCGGCAACGGGATGGCGGGGCCGATGGTCGGCCCGATCCTGGAGAAGCTGCCGCTGGAGCTGGAGGAGATGTACTTCGTCCCCAACGGCGAGTTCCCCGACCACGAGCCGAACCCGCTGCTGGAGAAGAACCGGCGGATGATCATCGACCGGGTGAAGGCGTCCGGCGCCGACCTCGGGATCGCCTGGGACGGCGACGCCGACCGCTGCTTCTTCATCGACGGCGAGGGCACCTTTTGCGACGGCGACTTCATCTGCGCGCTGCTGGCCCGCTCGGTCCTGCAAAAAAACCCCGGGGCGACGATCCTCTACGACCCGCGCTCGAGCCGCGCGGTGCCGGACCTGGTCGCGGCCGAGGGCGGCCGCTCCGACCTCTCGCGTGTCGGCCACGCCTTCTTCAAGGCGCGGATGCGCGAGGAGGGCGCGGCGTTCGGCGGTGAGGTCTCGGGCCACTACTACTTCCGCGACTTCTGGAACGCCGATTCGGGCACGATCCCGGCGCTGCTGGTCTTGGAGCTGCTCTCGCTCGACGGCCGCTCAATGACTGAGCTGATGGAAGAGTTCCGCTCTCGGTACTTCATCTCCGGCGAGATCAACTCCGAGGTCGCCGACCAGCAGGCGAAAATGGATGAGATCGCCGAGCGATATGCAGATGGCGAGATCACCCACCTCGACGGGATCTCGGTCGACTACCCCGACTGGCACTTCAACGTTCGCCCGTCCAACACCGAGCCGCTCCTTCGGCTCAACCTCGAGTCGCTGGTCTCGCGCGAAGACATGGAGCGACGCCGCGACGAAATTCTCGACCTGATCCGGGCATGACCGCAACGCCGGAGCAAGCGCTCGAGCAGGCAGCGCTGGCCGGCATCCACTGCTTCGCGATCCCGACCCCGTTCGCGGTCGGGCGGGTCAACTGCTACCTGATCGAGGACGAGCCGCTGACCCTGGTCGACACCGGCCCGAACTCGGGCAAGGCGCTTGACGAGCTGACCGCACGGCTGGCTGAGCGCGGCCACCAGCTCTCCGACCTCGAGCTGATCGTCGTCACCCACCAGCACATCGACCATCTCGGCCTGGTCGAGATCCTGGTCGAGCACTCGGGCGCGGAGGTGGCCGCACTCGGGGCGGCGGCCGAGCGGCTAGCGGCCTTCGACGAGGACGCCGAGGCCGAGGACAAGTTCGCGGTCGAGGTGATGCTGCGCAACGGCATCCCCGAGGACGTGACCGTGGCCCTGCGCAGCGTCTCCCGCAGCTTCCGCGGCTGGGGATCGCACGTCGCGGTGACGCAGCCGCTGGAGGACGGCGGCACGTTGGAGCTCCGCGACCGGCACCTCGACGTTCTGCACCGACCCGGCCACAGCCCCTCCGACACGGTCTTCTGGGACGAAGAGCGGCGGCTCCTGATCGCCGCCGACCACCTGCTGCCGAAGATCTCTTCGAATCCGCTGATCACCCGCCCGCTCGACGGCAGCAACAACCGCACCCAGGCGCTAGTCACCTACATCGAGTCATTGCAGAAGACCCGCGACATGCCAGCTGAGATCGTCCTCCCCGGCCACGGCGAGCCAATCACCGACCACGTCGAGCTGATCGATTCCCGCATGGCCGGCTACGACCGACGTAAAGAGAAGATCTACAGATTGATCGCCCAGCAACCGCGCAACGCCTACGAGATCGCCCAGGCGCTCTGGGGCAACGTCGCCGTAACTCAGGCTTTCCTCACCCTCTCCGAGGTGATCGGTCACGCCGACCTCTTGGTCAACGAGGGACGGGTGCGCGAAGTCGACGACGACGCGGTGATCCGCTACGAAGCGACCTAGTGTCGCCTTTGTACGGAATAGCCGAACAAAGTCGACACGGCTAGAGCTGGCGACCGACCGCGTGGCCGAGTGCGGCGGCGGCAAGGCCGAGGACGGCGCTCAGGACGATGTTCGCGACCGCGATTCGACGTTTCCCAGCCTCGTCGATCCTCTGCGTCTCCACCATCCACGTAGAGAAAGTCGTGTAGGCACCGATCGCGCCGGTGCCGAGAAGCAGACGCGCGTCGCCTTCCACTGCGGCCCCTGCAAGGAGACCCAGGAGAAAGGCGCCGCTGAGGTTCACCGCCAGCGTTCCCGCCGGGAAGTGCGGATGGAGCCGATCGGCGACAAGCAACGTCAGCCCGAACCGCGCCAGAGCGCCGCAGCCACCGAGCAGGGCGACACCGACCCAAACGAGCCAGCTCATACCTCCCCCACCTGCCGGCCCACGGCAGTCGCCGCCTGCACCCCGACCAGACCGGCGACGACGCTTAGGCCCAGGTAAAGACAAGCCAGCGAAACCCTCCCCGCATCGAACATCTCCACCAGCTCCACCTGGACCGTCGAAAAGGTAGTCAGCGCCCCACAGAATCCGGTCGTCAGTAACGGCCGCCGGTACTGGGTGTGCGGCAGCACCGTGAACCAGTACCCAAGCAGCGCGGCACCGATCACATTGACGAGGAACGTCGCCCAAGGCCACCCCACCCCGGGATCCGGAAGCACTTCCGTCAGTCCCGCCCGCACCAGCGCGCCCAGCGCACCACCAAGAAAGATCGCGCCCAGCTCCCGTCGGTCGATCATCGGCGGCAGCCTAGGCGAAGCGCGGCGGCATTAGGCTTGCGCGTCGGTGTCCGCCCAGCTTCGTTCCCTTCGCCGCCGCAAGCCCGCTAAGAAGCGGATGCTGCTGATTGTCAATCCGTATGCGACTACGGTCTCGGATCGGCTGAAAAATTTGGTGGTGTATGCGCTGCAGGGGCGGTTCGATGTGGAAGCGGTCACTACGCAGGCGCAGAACCATGCGACGGAGATCGGGCGGGAGGCGCTGGATGGCGGCTATGACGTGGTCGTGGCCTTTGGCGGCGATGGGACGCTGAACGAGGTGGTCAACGGGCTCGCGGGGACGGATATGCCGGTGGCGATCCTGCCCGGTGGCTCTACGAACGTGGTGGCGCGGACGCTGGGGATGCCAAACGACGTCGTTGACGCAACCGAGCACCTGCTCTCGCTGGTTGACGACTGGCAGCCGCGGAAGATCGACCTGGGGATGGTCGACAGCCGCTACTTCGTCTTCGCCTGCGGCGCCGGGATCGACGCCAGCGTCGTCAAACGGGTCGACCGCAATCCGACGATGAAGGGGAACGCTGGCCCCTACTACTACTCCTGGGCCGGGGTCTCGAGCTTCTATAGGAAATACCTCGTCAATCCGGTCCGGATGAGAACCAGCGTTGACGGCCAGGAGCCGGTCGAAGGCGTCACCACGATCGTCCAGAACTCCGACCCGTTTACCTACTTCGCCAGCCGCCCAATCCGCGTCTGTGAGGGGATCGCGATCGACGACGGCACGCTCTCGATGGCGGTGCTGAAGCGCGCCGCCCAGCGCGACATGCCGACCCTGATCAACCGCCTCTTCAGCGAGAAGAACCCGGCCTCCCGCCACAAACAGGTCGCCCACTTCGACGACGTCGCCCACGCTGTGGTCGAAACGGTCTCGAAAGACAAGCAGGGCGTCTTCCGCCCGCTGCCGATCCAGGTCGACGGCGACTACATTGGCGAGCGCGACCGGATCGAGCTCAAGTCCGCACCCGCAGCCCTGACGATCGTCGCCTAGCGACAGCTAGTCGAGCAGGCCCTTGTCGCGGGCGCCCGCGACGGTCTGGGTCAACGTCTCCTGGGCATCGTGCCGTGGCTTCCAGCTGAGGTCTTTGCGGGCCTTCGTCGTGTCCATTAGGACGGGCGTGTCGGCGGCGATCGCCCACTCGAGTTTTGGCGAGGCAAAGCTGAGGCGGCGGGCGGCCGTGGTGCCGATGCTGACTGCTGGGCGTGGGACCGGGACCCAGCGCCAGCCGAGCGCACGGGCGATGTCGCGGACCTGGACCTCGCCCTCGCCGGCGAGGTTGTAGACGCCGGGCGGGCCGTCGCCGCAGATCGCCGCCGCCATCGCCTGGGCGACGTCGTCGTGGTGGACGAGCTGAATCGGGGTCCCGGGGTCGGGCAGGATCGGCGCCACCAGCGGCAGCTTTTCCACCCCCTTGCGTAGCAGCGGCACCGGGTCGCCGACCCGCACCGATTCGACCGTCTGCTCGATCAGCATCGTCGCC
>DASZNP010000095.1:0-7428 GCA_035551255.1 Solirubrobacterales bacterium | reverse complement strand
GGCTCGACGTGCAGGCGGGGGAGCAGGCGGTCGAGGCCCGCCGGGAAGTACCAGGCGCGCTTGCCTAAGAGCTGCATGATCGCTGGGACCAATACCGAGCGGATGATCACGGCGTCGATGAAGACGGCGGAGGCGAGGCCGAGGCCGAAGAGCTTGATCACCCGGTCTTCGCCGAGCATGAAGGAGGCGAAGACGGTGACCATGATCGCCGCGGCGGCGGTGATCACGCGGCCGGTCAGGGCGAGGCCGCGATGGACCGCCTCGCTCGCATCCCGGCTCCGCTCCCACTCCTCGTGGATTCGCGACATCAGGAAGACCTCGTAGTCCATCGAGAGCCCGAAGACGATCGCGAAGAGGAAGATCGGGAAGAAGGAGATGATCGGTCCGGTGGCGTCGACGCCGATCAGGCTCGCGCCCCAGCCCCACTGGAAGACGGCGACGATCAGCCCGAAGGCGGCGCCGATCGAAATCAGGTTCATGATCACCGCCTTCAGCGGCACCAGCAGCGAGCGGAAGACGATCATCAGCAGCAGCGCCGAGAGTAGGACGACGACGCCGATGAAGAGCGGCAGCTTTTCGGCGATCGCGTTGCCGAAGTCCTCGAAGATCGCATTGATGCCGCCGACGTGGATCTGCGCGCCGCTCGCTTCCTCGACCGGCGGGATCACGTCGCCACGGATGTGGTCGAGCAGGTCGGTCGTGTCGGCGCTCTGCGGCGAGGTCGTCGGGTAGAGCTGAAAGACGCCGACGGTCTTGTCGGGGTTGAGGGTGACGTCGGTGACCGCGTCGACCCCTTCTTCGTCTTTCAGCTCGCTGCGCAGTTGCTGCAGCGCCTGGTCTTCGCCCTTCCCGGGCAGTTCGGCGGCGATTACGAACGGGCCGTTGAAGCCGGGCCCGAAGCCTTCGGCGAGGAGGTCGTAGGCTTCACGCGTCGTCGTCCCGGCCGGGTCGGTCCCGGCGTCGTTGGTGCCGAGGCGCAGCGAAAGGGTGGGGATGCAGAGGGCGAGCAGGAGGGCGCCGGAGGCGATCGCGGCGACCCACGGGCGGCGCTGGATGCGGCCGCTCCAGCGGAACCACCAGCTGTTCTCGTCGATGCTGCGGGCGCCTTTGCCGAAGAGGGGGAGGCGCAGCCGATTGACCCAGTTGCCGACCAGCGCCAGCAGCGCCGGCAGCAGGGTCAGCGCCGCGATCATCGTGAACAGGACCGCGATCGCCGCCGCGCTCGCTACCCCGTAGAGGAAGGGGAGACCGAGCAGGAACATGCCCAGCAGCGAGATGATCACCGTGATCCCGGCGAAGAGGACCGCCCGGCCGGCGGTGTCGACCGCGGCCACCGCCGCCTCGCGCTTGTCGAGCCCTTCGTCGAGGCCGTTGCGGAAGCGGGTGAGGATGAAGAGGGCGTAGTCGACACCGACGCCGAGGCCGATCATGAATGCCAGCTGCGGCGCGAAGTCAGCAGTATTGAAGACGTGGGTGAAGAGGGTGATGACGCTGACCCCGATCCCGAGCGCGAACAGTGCCGTCAGGATCGGCAGCCCCATCGCCACGACCGAACCGAAGCTGATCAGGAGGACGACGATCGCGGCGAGAATCCCGATCCCCTCCGAGAAGCTTTCTTCTTCTTCGCCCCGGACTTCCTCGACCGAGGCGCCGCCCGTCTCCACCTGGAGGCCCTTGCCGTTGGCCGCGTGGGCGGCGTCGACGATCTTTTTGACTTCGCCGTCGTTCAGCTTGTCGGTGGTGACGTTGAACTGGGCGCTTGCGTAGGCGATCTTGCCGTCTTTGCTGATCGCCCCAGCGCCGCCCTTTTCATACGGGCTGGAGACTTCGCTGACGTGGGGGAGTGCCGCAGCCTTGGCGAAGACGCCTTCCATCGTCTTCTTGACCGCAGGCGCTTCGACGCCGCCGTCGGCCTTGAAGACGATCTGCACCGTGTCGCCTGCCTGGGCCGGGAACCGCGTTTCCAGCAGGTCGAGCGCGTCCTTGGAGTCCGAGCTCGGCAGGCTGAATTCTTCGCTGAAGTCCGAGCCGACGGTTCCGGCGACGGCCAGCATCACGAAGAGCGCGACGACCCAACCGATGATCGTGATCGCGCGATGACTGGTGGTCCAACTTGCGAAGCGTCTCATTGGAGCGGGCAACGTACCAATGCCTCCGGCCGCCGCGTGTGAACCTGCGCACGTCCAGTCACTCGCAGGTAGAAGCCGTCGCGCCCGGCCAATAGATTCCCGCTAGATGTCCGACCCCTCAATCGCCCGGTTCCGACGGGTAATCAGCTCTGCCTACGCCTCGCTGGAGGCGCGCCGCCAGGAGGTCAACGACCTCAACGTCTTTCCGGTCGCCGACGGCGACACCGGCGACAACATGGCGATGACGCTGCGCGCCGTGATGGAAGAGCTCGATCGCCTCGATGGGCAGTCGGTCGATGAGGTCGGCCGCACCGAGCTGGTGCAGGCGCTGGCCCGGGCGGCGCTGATGGGGGCGCGCGGCAACTCCGGCGTGATCTTGAGCCAGATCGTTCGCGGCGCCGCCGAGGAGCTCGCCAGCCGCCCCGGCGAGCTGGTCGACCCGACCCTGGTCGCCGCCGCCTTCGCCAAGGCCGCTGACGCCGCTTACGACTCGGTCCGCGAGCCGGCCGAGGGGACGATGCTGACCGTCTTCCGCGAGATGGCCCACTCGCTCTCGCGCCAGCTCGCCCATCTCGAGCGCGAGAAGACCCGCTTCGACCGCGAAGTCAGCGACGAGGAGCAGGACGCGATCCTCGCCCAGGTACTCGAGAAAGCGATCGCCGACGGCGAGCGCGCGGTCGCCCGTACGCCCGAGCAGCTCGAGGTCCTGCGCGAATCCGGCGTCGTCGATGCCGGCGGCCACGGTCTCGTCCTCATCCTTGCCGGCGTCGTCGCCGGCCTGCGCGGCGACGGGGCGCAGACGCCGGAGGTCCAGCACCACGAGCCGCCGCGCCGCAGCCTCCCGCACCACGAGGACAGCCGCTACCGCTACTGCACCAACTTCATCGTCTCCGGCAAAGGCCTGCAGGATCGCAAGTACCTGCCGCGGTTGGAGCGCCTCGGCGACTCCGTCCTCGTCGTCGGCGACGACGTCACCCTCAAGGTCCACATCCACACCGACCAGCCGGAGGCGGCGACCGAGGTCTTCGCCGACGTCGGCGAGGTGACTAACCTCGACGTCGCCGACATGCGCGAGCAGATGGCCGAACGCGACGCCCGTCTCGGCGCCGCCGGCCGCACCGGCGTCGTCGCCGTCGCCGCCGGCGACGGCCTGCAGCGCCTCTTCGGCGAGCTCGGCGCCCACGTCGTCCCCGGCGGCGAGACCCTCAACCCTTCGACCTACGAGCTGCTCGCCGGGATCCACAGCGTCCCCTCCGAAGAAGTCCTCGTCCTGCCCAGCTCCTCGAACGTGATCATGGCCGCCGAGCGCGCCTGCGAGCTCTCCGACAAGCCCGCCCGGGTAGTGCCAGCCAAGTCGCAGCAGGCGAGCCTGCTGGCGCTGGTCGAGCTCGATCCGGAGGCGTCGCTGGAGGAGAACGCCGAGCGCCTCGGCGAGGCGATCGAGGGCGTGGCGATCGGCGGCGTCGCCCCGGCCGCCCGCGCCGACGCTCAGGGGCGGTTCAAAAAGGGCGATGCGGTCGGCTTCTGCGACGGCGAGATCGTCGCCTGGGGCGGGGCGGGATCGACCCTCGACGGGACCCTGCAGCGCCTTGCCGCCGGCGCCGAGATCCTCACCGTGATCGCCGGTGACGGCGCCCCGATCCCGCTCGAGGAGATCGAGGTCCACGTGCCGGAGGGCGTCGAGGTCGAAACCCACGAGGGGGGACAGCCGAGCTGGTGGTGGCTCCTGGCCGCCCAGTAACGCGCTCTTTTGCCGGTGAGCGCGAGCTGACGCGCGCCGAGCTCCTCGACGCCCCCATCCACTGGCCCCGCCCGAGCGTCCTCGACCAAGGACTGGGTGCCCTTAAGGGCGTCGGTCCGAAAACTGCCGAAGCAGCAGCTGAAGCCGGCATTCGAACTGTCGGAGACTTGCTGTTCCACGTACCGCGGCGCCACCGCGATTTACGCATTCGCCCGCTGGGAGATCTTCAACCGGGAGAGACGGCAACGATCTCGGTCGAAGTACAGGGCGCCCAACCTCGCCCCTTCCGTAAAGGCCGTCTCCGCATGGTCAGCGTCAAAGTCGGCGACGAATCTGGACACGTAAGAGCCACCTGGTTCAACCAGCCATGGGTGGGGTCGAAGCTCACCCCCGGGGTGGGGCTGTTGCTCACGGGCAAATTCAGCGGCAAAGGCTTCGCAGTCCGCGAATGGGAGCTCCTATCCGACGCATCTTCTGCGGGTGGCGAGGGCGCCGGGGACTCCGAGCATCCAGCGCAGGAGTCCCCGAGCAGCCCTCGACGGGACCCGCAGCCCGAAACCATGGTCCCTATACACGGAGCCACCGAGACCATCCGCGCTCAGCAGATTCGCGACTGGGTCGCCCAAGCAGTCGAGTGGGCCCCGAACGCGATCGAGGGCCTCCCGGGCGAGATTCGCGCCCGGCGTCAACTCTCCGGTCTCGGCGACGCCCTCCGCGCCGTCCACTTCCCCGAGGCCGTTGAAGAAGTAGACGAGGCCCGCAAGCGCCTCGGCTTCGAAGAGCTCTTCCTCCACCAGGCGCTGCTGGCGACCCGCAAGCGCAGCCACCGCACGGCCCGCCCGGCGCCACGCTTCGGCAACCCGGGGGAGATGGTGGGGCGCTGGCTCGAGTCGCTGCCGTTCGAGCCCACCGGCGACCAGCTCAAGGCCTTCGACGAGATCGAGCGCGACCTCGACTCCGGTCAGCCGATGCAGCGACTGCTGATGGGCGAGGTCGGCTCGGGCAAGACGGTCGTGGCCCTCTACTGCATGCTGCGGGCGCTCGAAGCCGGCTACCAGGCGACGTTGATGGCGCCGACCGAGACGCTGGCCGAGCAGCACGCGATCACCCTCGGCAAGCTGCTCGCCGAAGAGGCGATCCCGTTCGCGCTGCTGACCGGCGCAACGGCGGCGGCGGCCCGCCGGCGCGCCCTCGACCAACTGGCCTCCGGCGAGCTGGGGCTGATCCTCGGCACCCACGCGCTGATCGAGCCGACCGTCGAGTTCGCCCGCCTCGGCCTCTGCGTTGTCGACGAGCAGCACCGCTTTGGGGTCAGCCAGCGCCGCGCCCTCGACGAGAAGGGGGTGGAGGGGATGGCGCCGCACGTCCTCCACATGACCGCGACCCCGATCCCGCGCACGCTCTCGCTCACCGAATACGGCGACCTCGACACCACCGCCCTGCACGAGCTGCCGGCCGGTCGCCAGCCGATCTCCACCCACCTCGTCTCCGAGGAGCAGCGGGGCGAAGCGTTCGAGTTCCTGCGGCGGCAGCTGCGTGAGGGGCGGCAGGCGTTTGTCGTTTGCCCGCTGGTGGGCGAGTCCGAGAAAGTCGCTGGCAAAGCCGCCGCGGTGGAGGCCGAGCGGCTGCGGAAGGGAGAGCTGCGCGAGTTCCGCGTCGGCCTCCTCCATGGGCAGATGCACTCGAATGACAAGAACGAGGCGATGCGCGCCTTTGCCGCGCATGAGACCGACGTCCTCGTCTCGACCACGGTGATTGAGGTCGGGATCGACGTGCCGAACGCGACCGTGATGGTGATCGAGGGGGCCGAGCGCTTCGGCGTCTCCCAGCTGCATCAGCTGCGCGGCCGCGTTGGCCGCGGCGAGCATCCGAGCCAGTGTCTGCTGTTCGCCGAAGAGGCCGGGGAGACGGCTCAGAAGCGACTGCAGGCTGTCGCCGGGACCAGCGACGGCTTCAAGCTCGCCGAGATCGACCTCGAACTGCGCGGCGCCGGGGAGATCCTCGGCACCCGCCAGAGCGGGCTGCCCCGCTTCGCCGTCGCCAAACTCCCCGACGACGGGCCGTTGCTGATGGAGGCGCACCGCGAGGTGCTGGCGCTGCTGAAGACCCACGGCTCCCTCTCCGGTCCCGCCCTCGGCCCGCTGCTCGACGCCGCCCACGCCCGCTTCGGCACCGGTGCAGCCGACCCGATCCCGCTCTAAGCGGCGTTCGTCTTTTGTACCTCGTATGAGGAACAAAGGACGAACGCCGAATAGGTTTCGGGCGTGAGGATCATTGCCGGGGAGCTCAAAGGGCAGCGACTGGTCGCGCCCAAAGGCTGGAAGGTCCGCCCGACCTCCGATCGCGTCCGCGAGGCGATCTTCTCCGCCCTCGGCGACCGCGTCACGGGCGCCCGCGTCCTCGACCTCTACTGCGGGACTGGCGCCCTGGCGATCGAGGCGCTCTCCCGCGGGGCCGAGCACGCCGTCCTCGTCGATCAGGACACCCGGCCCGCCCTTGGCAACGTGCAGCGACTTGGACTCGCTGACCGGACCGAGCTAGTGAGGGCCGACGCCGGTCGTTGGCTGGAGCAGGTTTCAGCCGCGGATGCAGCGGGAAAGTTCGATCTCGTCTTCGTAGACGCCCCGTATAAACTCGCCGACCGCGTGTCCCGTCACCTCGACTCACACCTGCCTCAGCTGCTCGCCGCCGACGGCCGTGCCGTGGTCGAGAGCGGCGCCCGCCGGCCGCTCAAGGTCGAGTCGCTGGAGCCGCTGCGCCAGCGCCGCTATGGCGCCGCGGACGTCACCATCTACGGAGCGGCCGAGTGAGCGAGCGCAACGGCACCGTCGTCTGCCCGGGCAGCTACGACCCGGTCACCAACGGCCATCTCGACATCATCACCCGGACCTCGCGCGTCTTCGATCGGGTCGTCGTCGGCGTCGTCAACAACCCGATCCGCAAGCAGAAGACGCTCTTCACCGCCGAGGAGCGCAAGGCGTTCATCGAGGAGGCGACCGCAGACCTCGCCAACGTCGAGGTGCAGATCTTCGCCAACTTGCTCGTCGAGTTCGCCCGCGACAACGGCGCCAAGGCCATCGTCAAGGGAATGCGGGCGATCTCCGACTTCGAGTACGAGTTCGAGATGGCGCAGTTGAACCGCAAGCTCGACCCGGGTATCGAGAGCATCTACGTGATCGCCTCGCCCCACTACAGCTTCCTCTCGTCCACCGGAGTGAAGGAGATGGCCACCTTCGGCGGCAACGTTTCCGACCTCGTTCCAGCGCCCGTGGCCGCGGCGCTGGCTGACCGCCTGGGCGACAGGTAGGCTGTCGTGGACCAGTCAGTCCGAGTGGGCGCCGCCTTGCAAAAAACGGCCGAATGCAACCCATCCACACCAAAACCCCCGCATACACGTAGGCTTACGACCTGAAAATGGACGTTCTGGTCCTCATTGACAAGCTGGACGACGTAGTCCACAACGCCCGTCCCGTCCCTCTGACGGATCAGGTACGCGTGGATCGCGAGGAGATCTATGACCTCCTCGATCAGATGCGCGCAACGATCCCCGAGGAGATC
>DASZNP010000094.1:0-23169 GCA_035551255.1 Solirubrobacterales bacterium | reverse complement strand
CTCGGCTGCGCAGCTGATCAGCTACGAGGTCTCGATGGGCCTGGCGCTGCTCGGCGTGGTCATGATGAGCGGCTCCCTCTCGCTGGTCTCGATCGTCCACTCGCAGGGCCAGCTCTGGTTCGTCTTCCCCCAGTTCGTCGGCTTCCTCATCTTCATGCTCGCCGGCTTCGCCGAGACCAACCGCACCCCGTTCGACATGCCCGAGGCCGACGCCGAGCTGGTCCAGGGCTTCATGACCGAGTACGGCGGCATGCGCTTCGGCTCCTTCCTCCTGGTCGAATACATGGAGATCCTGGTCGTCTCCGGGATCGCCGCGGCGATGTTCCTCGGCGGCTGGATGGGCCCCGGCCCGAGCTTCCTCGACCCGATCTGGATGCTGGCGAAGATGCTCGCCCTGGTCTTGCTCTTCATCTGGATCAGGGCAACGCTTCCCCGTCTTCGATATGACCAGCTGATGAGCCTGGGTTGGAAAGTCCTGCTGCCGCTGGCGACCCTGAACGTCCTCGTCACCGCAGTCCTGGTGGTGGTCACGTGAGCGCCGCCGGGAACGGCAACGGCTTCGACCCGAAGTCGGCCTCCTACCTCGACTCGATCGACGTCGTCGAGGTCCAGCGCGGCCCCGAGCCGGGCGGGCTCGGCGGCGCCTACCGCGCCTTCGGCGAGACCCTGCGCGGGCTGAAGACGACGATGGCGCGGCTGGTCGAGGGGCCAATGACGATCCAGTATCCCGAGGAGAAGACGCCGGTCTACCCGCGCTTCCGCGGCCGCCACAAGCTGCACCGCTTCGAGGACACCGGGCTGGAGAAATGCGTCGGCTGCTCGCTCTGCGCCGCCGCCTGCCCCGCCGACTGCATCCGCGTCGTCGCGGCGGAGAACGTGCCCGGCGAGCGGGTCTCCGCCGGCGAGCGCTACGCCGCCGTCTACGAGATCAACCTCAGCCGCTGCATCTTCTGCGGCTACTGCGAGATCGCCTGCCCCTTCGACGCGATCACGATGGGGCACGACTACGAGATGGCCGACTACGACCGCCGCGACCTGATCTTCACCAAGGAGATGCTGCTGGCCGAGCCGGTCGAGCGGACGCCGCTGAAAAGCGAGGGGGAATAGTGGAAGCGGTCGTCTTCTTCGTCGCCGCCATCGGCGCGCTCGGCGGTGCGATCGGCGTGATCTCGATGCGCAACCCGTTCTACTCGGTGCTGGCGCTGATCATCCACCTCTTCAGCCTCGCGGCCCTCTTCCTGCTGCTGACCGCCGCCTTCGTCGCCGCCGCCCAAGTGGTCGTCTACGCCGGCGCGGTGATGGTCCTCTACGTCTTCGTAGTGGCCTATGTAGGAGGCGGAGGCGAGTCAGCCTGGGAGCCGATCCCGTTCCAGCGCTTCCTCGCCCCCCTGCTCGGGATCGCCCTCTTCGTAGAGCTCTCGATCGCAGTCCTCGGCTCCGCCCTCAAGGCCCTCGAAACCCACGGCCCCGACGCAAGGAACGGCTTCGGAGATCCAGCCGCAATAGGAAGGCTGCTGCTGGAAAAGTTCCTGCTGCCTTTTGAGGCGAGCTCGATCCTGCTGCTCCTCGCCGCCGTTGGAGCGATCGTGCTTGCTTCCCGGCGCCGTGAGGTGGAGGGGGAGGCCCCCTCCAAACACTCCCCAACTCGTTTGGAGGGGGCCTCCCCCTCCACCCCCCACGTATGAACATCACCTGGTACATCGTCCTCAGCTCGCTGCTCTTCGCCACTGGGGTCCTCGGCATCCTCATCCGCCGCTCGCCGATGGTAATCCTGCTCTGCCTGGAGCTGATGCTGAACGCCGGCAACCTCGCCCTTGTCGCCTTCAGCCGCATGGTCGGCAACGAGCAGGGGCAGGTGTTCGCGGTGATCGTGATGGTGATCGCTGCCTGCGAGGTCGTCGTCGGTCTCGGCCTGATCGTCGCGATCTTCCGCCGCCGCCTGCCACTCAACGTCGATGACCTGCGGGAGCTGCGCGGATGACCGGTACCGCCTGGGCCTGGCTGGTCCTGCTCTTCCCCCTGCTCGGCTCAATCGTGATCGCGCTGGGCTACCGAGCGCTGCCGCAGAAGGCCGCCGGGATGATCGGGACCGTCGCGATCGGCCTCTCCTTCGCCTGCGGTGTTGCCGCGCTGCTCTCTCTGCTCGGCGAGAACGCCGACGCCCGCCACCACGCCTCCTCGCTCTGGGACTACGCCAGCGTCGCCGGCCTCGACATCAAGCTCGGGATCGACCTCGACCAGCTCTCGGTCTTCATGGTCCTCGTCGTCACCGGCGTCTCGACCCTGATCCACCTCTACTCCTACGGCTACATGCAGTCCGACGAGGGCTACCACCGCTTCTTCAGCTACCTCAACTTTTTCGTCTTCTCGATGCTGCTGCTGGTTCTAGCCGGGAACTTCGTCCTGCTGATCGTCGGCTGGGCCTTCGTCGGCTTCGCCTCCTACGCGCTGATCAGCTTCTGGTACCGGCGCGAGACGGCGACGCGCGCCGGGATGAAGGCCTTCGTGATCAACGTCGTCGGCGACATCGGCCTGGTCCTCGCCGCCTTCCTGATCTTCCGCGAACTCGGCAGCTTCGACTACGGCGAAGTCTTCGCCAAAGCGCCGGAAGTCTTCAGCGTCAACGAGTGGAGCGTTACCGCGATCTGCCTCCTGCTCCTCGTCGGCGCTTTCGCCAAGTCCGCCCAACTGCCGCTCCACACCTGGCTGCCCGACGCGATGGAGGGGCCGACCCCGGTCTCCTCGCTGATCCACGCGGCGACGATGGTCACCGCCGGTGTCTACCTGATCGCCCGCACCCACGTCCTCTTCGCCCTCGCCCCCACCGCCGCCGACATCAGCGCTTTCGTCGGCCTGGCGACGCTCCTGGTCGCGGCGACGATCGCCCTGGTGATGACCGACCTGAAGCGGGCGATCGCCTACTCGACGATGAGCCAGATCGGCTACATGGTCGTTGGCGTCTCGATCGGCGCCTACGGAGCGGGGATGTTCCACCTGATGACCCACGCCTTCTTCAAGGCGCTGCTGTTCATGGCGGCCGGCTCGATCATCGCCGCGATGGCAAACGAGCAGAACATCGACCGCATGGGCGGCTTCGCCAAGGCGATGCGGTTCACCTCGGTGACGATGCTCTGCGGCGGCCTCGCCCTCGCCGCCTTCCCGCTCACCTCGGGCTTCTTCAGCAAGGACGAGATCCTCGCCTACGCCGGCGCCCGCGGCGGCATGTACCTGATCTTCGTCGTCCTCGGATACTTCGGCGCCTTCCTCACCGCGATCTACACCTTCCGCCTGATCTTCCGGGTGCTGCAGGGCGAGCCCTGCGCGGAGGCACGGGAGCTGATCGAGACCGGCCACGTCCACCACGCCGAGCCGCGCAACCCGGCGACCGAGGAGCTCGAGGACACCGACGTCGGCTTCCCCGGCCCCGAGCACCACATCGCCGAGCAGTCGATGCCAATGCGGATCGCGATGGGCGTGCTCGCCTTCCTCGCCCTGGTCGGTGGCCTGATCCAGGTGCCCGGCGTCGACAACGTCGTCGCCGACTTCCTCGACCCCGCCTTCACCGGCCCGGTCCTCGCCCACGTCCACCCCTCGATCGAGTGGGACTGGATCGGCTTGGCGATCGGCGGCGCGATCTCGCTGCTGGGGATCTGGGTTGCGCACTGGCTCTACGTCGCCAACCCCGAGCGGCCGCGGGCGCTTGAAGCCCGCTTCCAGGGCCTCCACGACTTCCTCTTCCGCAAGTGGTATTTCGACGAGGCGATCGACGTCCTGGTCGTCCGCCCGGCGCTGGCGGTCGGACGCTTCGCCAACCGCACCTTCGAGCGCCTCGTCGTCGACGGCCTCGTCACCGGCACCGAGGAGACGGTGCGCAGCGCCGGCGGCCTCGTCAGCCGGGTCCAGAACGGGTTCGTCCGTAGCTACGCGCTGCTCCTGATCGCCGGCTTTGCCGGCTTGGCCCTCTACTTCCTGCTGAGCAGCTCATGATCAACGTCCTCCTCTGGGCTCCCCTCACCTTCGGCCTTGTCGGCCTCTTCCTGCCCCGGCGGGCGGTTGGGCCGTGGGCGGTGCTCGGGGCGCTGGTTACCCTCGGCATCGCCGTCGGGATGACGATCGGCTTCCACCAGAACGACTCCGGCCTGCAATACGTCGAGAACACCCCCTGGATCTCCGGGCTCGGCGTCGGCTACAGCCTCGGCCTCGACGGGCTCAACCTCTTCCTCGTCCTGCTGACGGCGCTGCTCTGGACCGGCGGCATCGCCTTTGCCGCCTTCCGCGAGTACGAGCGACCGAAGACCTTCTTCTTCCTGATGCTGGTGGCGGAGACGGCGACGCTCGGCTCGTTCCTCGCTCAGGACCTGCTGCTCTTCGTCCTCTTCTTCGACTTCATGCTGGTGCCGTTCTACTTCCTCTTCGGCGCCTGGGGCCACGACCGCACCGCCGAAGGTGGACTGACCGCCTCCGCGGCGACCCTGAAGATGATCATCTACACCCTGATCGGGTCGCTGCTGATGCTGGTCGCGGCGATCGCCACCGCGATCATCTCCGCCGACGGCGGCCACGTCACCTTCTCGATCCAGGCCCTGCAGGAACACGGGCTCTCGCTCGGTAGCCAACGCTGGATCTTCTGGTTCTTCGCCGCCGCCTTCCTGGTCAAGATGCCGGCCTTCCTCCTCCACGGCTGGATGCCCGACGCCTACCGAGCGGCGCCGCTGCCGGCGCTGGCGGTCTTCTCCGGGGTGCTGGCGAAGGTCGGTGCCTACGGCTTCCTGCGGATCGTGCTGCCGCTGTTCCCGGAAGCGACGGTGGAATTCCAGGAGGTGATCCTGATCATCGCCCTCGCCTCGATCCTCTACGGCTCGGTGATGGCGTTCACCCAGACCAACGTGCGGCTGATCGCCGGCTACTCCTCGGTCGCCCAGCTCGGCTTCATCACCGCCGGAATCTTCGCCCTGCGGGCTGATGGCTCCGACGGAGCAGTCCTGCAGATGGTCAACCACGGCCTCGTCGTCGCGCCGATCTTCATCATCGTCGCGATCCTGCTCGAGCGGACCGGGACCGAAGACATCCGCGAGATGGGTGGGATGGCGTTGCGGGCGCCGGTCCTCGCCGCCCTCTTCCTGATCGTCGCCCTGGCGACCCTGGCGATGCCAGGATCCTCCAACTTCATCGGCGAGTTCTACATCCTCAACGGTCTCTTCCAGTCGAAGATCGTCTTCGCCTTCATCGCGATCAGCGGCGTCGCCATGTCGGCCTACTACGCCCTGCGCCTCTACCAGGGGACGATGCATAACCGCCCCCCATCAGTACAGAATCAGGGGCTGCTGTCGCGCGAGATCGGCTGGCGCGACGCACTGGTACTGGCGCCGCTCGTCCTCTGCATCCTGGCGCTCTCGCTCTACCCCCAGCTGATCCTCAAGCGGACCGATCCGAGTGTGCAGCAGACTGTCGCCAAAGTGACCGGCGGCTCGGCGCCGAACTCGAAGCTGGCGGAGAAATAAAAGGAGATGAACTTCAACGAGCCGCATATCGATTACGCCGGCATCTCGCCGCTGATCGCTCTTACGGTCGGCATCTGCGTCGTCCTGCTCAGCGCCGTCTTCAAGCCGTTCAAGCGCACCGCACCGCTGCTGACGCTGGTCACCCTCGGCGCCACTGCCGGCCTGCTGATCTGGCAGTGGGACGAATCGAAGAACCTGATCACCGGGGCGCTGCGTCTTGACGATCTGGCGATCTCGATCTCCCTGATCGCGGTGATGATGGCCGCCTTCTGCGTCGTCCTCTCGATCGGCGAGCGGGCGACCGAGGAAGCGGGCTCGGGCGAGTACCACGCGCTCCTGCTCGGCTCGGTGATGGGGATGGTGCTGCTCTCGCAGGCGACCAACCTGGTCACCTTCTTCGTCGCCCTGGAGACGCTCTCGATCCCGCTCTACATCCTCTGTGCCACCAACCTGCGCCGCGAGGGCTCGCTCGAGTCGGGGCTGAAGTACCTGATCGTCGGCTCGATCGGCTCGGCGACGCTGCTCTACGGGATGGCCTTCCTCTACGGCGGCACCGGGAGTACGGGGTTCCAGGGGATCGCCGCCGGGATCGCCCACAACGGCCTCGACGGCGACCCGCTGATCCTGATCGGGATCGCGATGGCGGCGGTCGGCCTCGCCTTCAAGACCTCGATCGCCCCCTTCCACCAGTGGACGCCCGACGTCTACCAGGGGGCGCCCACCCCCATCACCTCCTTCATGGCAGTGGCGACGAAGGCCGCAGCGTTCGCCGTCTTCCTCCGCTTCTTCGACGTCGCCCTCGGCTCCCAGCTCGACTCCTGGCAGCCGGCGCTGGCTGCCCTGGCGGCGATCTCGATCGTCGTCGGCAACGTCGGCGCCCTCGGCCAGGACTCGCTGAAGCGGCTGATGGGCTGGTCCGGCGTTGCCCAGGCCGGCTACATGCTCGGCGGCATCGTCGTTGCCTCCTCGCAGGGCGTCAACTCGCTGGTCTTCTACCTCGCCGCCTACGCCTTCATGAACCTCGCCGCCTTCGCGGTGATCGTCGCCCGCGAGCGCGAGACCGTCTACGGCGACGACATCCGCGCGGTCCGCGGCCTCGGCGCCGAACGACCGGCACTGGCCTGGCCGCTGACGATCTCGATGCTGGCCCTGGCAGGACTGCCGGCGACGGCGGGCTTCATCGGCAAGCTCTACCTGATCGAGGCCCTGGTCGAAGGCGACTACACCTGGCTCGCGGTCTTCATCGCCGTCGGCACGATGATCTCGCTCGCCTACTACCTGCGGGTGGTGGCGGCGATGTGGATGCGGCCCGAGCGCGAGACCGTCCCCGGCGGCACCCCGGCAATCGCCGGCGCCTCTCCCGAGGCCGACCCTGTCGACCCCGAGGCCGGCCGCCGCTGGCACCTCGTCGGCCCCGCCGTTCTCGCGGCGGCGGCGACCGTCTTCTTCGGGGTCCTCCCCCAGCCGCTGGTGGAGTTCGCCAGCCACGCCGGCAGCGCGCTGTTCTGATCGGGTAAGAACCCCCGATGGGGGTCCTCCTCACTCTTGTCCTGATGGTCGCCGGCACCGCGGTCGGGGTTGAGTCCGAGCGTCGGCGGCCGCAGGAAGCGGTGGCGCTGGCGCGGCGGCTGTTGCTGGTGATGCTCTACGTGCTGGTGCCGCCGGTGATCTTCTTCAATTTGGCGGCGGCCTCGATCACCGTCGACAACGAGATCGGGATCGGGATCGCGCTGGTCAACATGACTCTGGTCGGGGCGGTTGTCTGGTTCGTCGCTTCGAAGTTGCTGCGGCTGAGCCGGCCAAAGGTCGGGGCCGTGATCTGTGCGGCGATCGTCGCCAATACGACTTACCTCGGTTATCCGCTGACCGTCGCCTTGCTGGGACGTGACCACCTCTCGACCGGCGTCCTCTTCGACGTCCTCGTCGGCGGGCCGACGCTGATGTTCGGCGCCTTCGGCGTCGGTGCTGCCTTCGGGACCAAAGCCGGTGAGGGGATGAGCGAGAGGGTGCGGACCTTCTTCACCCGCAACCCACCCTTATACGCGGCGGTGCTGGGCTTGCTCGCGCCCAATGCGCTCGCGCCGCCGATCCTCGTCGACGCTGCCCAGATCCTCGCGGTGGCGATCCTCCCGCTCGGCTTCTTCGCCGTCGGCGCCACCCTCGCCGAGGGCGCCGAGCAGGGCGAACTGCCCCTGCCGCCGCCCGTTACCGCCCCGGTCGCCGTCGCCACCCTCGGCCGCCTAGCCCTCGCCCCGGCTCTCCTCATGCTCCTAGCGACGCCCTTCATCGAGCTCCCCTCCGCCTACCGCCTGATGTCAGCGATGCCGACCGGCATCAACGCCCTTGTCGTCTCCCACGCCTACGGCCTTGACAACCGCATAGTCGCCGAGACGATCACCTGGTCAACGGCAATAGTGATCGTCGCGGCGCTAGCGTCGTTGTTGTTCTAGCGGCGATTGATCCTCTCTTCGAGGTGATCGAACCTTCGATCCATTCGCTCTTCAAGTCGGTCCTCCACTCGACTTATCCGACTTTCCAAGCGGGAGATTGCCCTACTGGCCCGACGGGATAGTTCTGAAATCCAGCCACCCAGCTCCGAGAAACGTGCCTCCTCTGAATCCATATCTCCTCCTGCTCAAAGTTGCGTTGCGATAAGCCCGATCAAGGCCGCCGTGATCACGCCGCCGATCTGGAGCAGCGTTTTCTGCAAGGAGTCGAAACGACCGTGCAGCGCCCGCATGTCAGCGTCGAGCCGTGCAAACCCCTGATCCACTTTCTTACTCAGGTCATCTAGTCGCTCGTCGGTCCAGCTTTCTCTCACGCTCATGACCTTAACCCTAGCAGACAATATGTTACGTAACTGAAGCATCTCTGTAAATTCTCTGCATGCTCCACCACGTCGGGGTCGAGGTTGTGCCGGCTGAGATCGAGGCGGCTGCCGGGTTCTTCGAGCTGCTCGGGTTCGCGCGGGTGCAGCCGCCGGAGACCCTGCGGGAGTTCACCTGGCTCGAGCACTCGGGGACGCAGGTGCACCTGATGCCCGAGGAGCAGCCGACGGTGCCCTCGCCGGGGCACCTGGCGGTGGTGGTCGAGGACTTCGAGGGGACGGTGGCGCGCGTGCGGGAGGCCGGCTTCAAGGTCGAGCCGAAACGTGAACACTGGGGCCAGCCGCGGGCGCTGGCGATCGCTCCAGGTGGCCACCGGGTCGAGTTGATGGCGGCGCCTCCGGCGCCGCAGACCTGAGCGCTACTCGCGCTGCTCGCGCTTGCGCCTCTCGGCGCCTTCTTCGGGAGCCCCATCCTCTTCAATCGGCTCGACACCCTCGGCCGGTTCGAGTTCGGCCGCCGCCCTCTCACCTGGCGTCTGCCACGGCACCGCCTTGCCCTCCTCCCAGGCCGGCGGTTTGCCGCCGGGTAGGAGACCGAGGAAGAGCAGGCCAAGGTAGGCGAACCAGATGATCGCGAAGATCACGAAGCCGATCAGGATCGCGATCCCGAGAGCCATCCCCAGCGATCCCCAGAAGCGGCTGAGCAGGCCCGTGCGCATCGCCCAGAGACAGGTGTAGAAGAGACTGATCGCAAACAGGAGGCCGCCGCCGAGGCTGACGACCGTGGCGAGCGGCGTCAGCGAAGCATCGCTGATCGCGTGGGTGGCGGCATCGTCTTCGCGCTTTTCCTTTTCGCATTCGACGACCGGCTTTTCGCCTTCGCACTTTTCCTTCACTTCTTCGGCTGAGATCGTCGGCTTCGATTCCCCGGCGACGAAGTGTTCGGCCGCTTCGATGCGTGCCTGGCCATAGAGGACGGTGCCGACGGCGACCAGCAGCGGCGCCGCGATCAGGAGCACGATCACCGCCGGCTGCACCCGCTCGCTGCGGGCGCGGGCGGCGCGGAAGAGATAGACGAGCGGCAGGATGAAGAGCAGGAAGGCGAGCGCCGGCATCAGACTGGTCAGCGTCACGTTGCCGGTGTGAGCGTCGACCGAGCGCAGGGCATCGGCTTCGCCGCTGCCGCTGACCGAGCTGACGAAGCCCTGGAGGAGGATCAAGAGGACGGCTGCGAACGCGGCCAGCGCCGCTGGCAGTGCCCAGCGCGCCTCCCTCTCCCGGACCTGCTCTGGGTTCACGCCGCGTACGCTATCCGAGGAATGGAGCAGACCGAGGCCACCCCCGTCGTTCCGCTCGAGGCCGGTGCCGGCCCGGAGAACCCTCCCTGCCCCGCCTGCGGCGAGCCACTCTTCGGCTGGATCGGGACCAAGGCCGGGCTGGAGGGGCCGGTGCGGCGCTGCGAGAGCTGCGGATTGGCGATCGTCGGTGAGCCGGGCGACGCCGAGGCGGCCCTGCGCGAGCTTGACACGTTGCGCGAGGAAGACAGCCTGCGGTTCGAAAACCGCGGCAGCTTTGCCTGCGGGCTGGGCGGTGCCGGCTGGACCGGGCTACATCCGGGCAGCCGCCACCTCTTCACGGTCGAGGCGGTGCGGCGGCTGGTCGCCCAGCGCGACCAGATCGTCAAGTCCGCCCGCTGGCGCCCGCTCGCTGGGCTCGCCAGCACCTGGCAGACCCTGCTCAACAGCGTCACCTTCGGCCACAACGTCGCCGTCGCGGCCTTGCGGGATCTGCCCGGAATGCCGGCGGCGAAGCCGTGGCAGCGGCGCATCGACGCCCTCGCCAGCATCGTCCTCGCGATCCCGGCGTTGGTGATCGCGATCCCGGTCGAGCTCGCCGGTGGTCTCAGCCGCCACGGCGCCGTCGTCTCGCTGAAACTCGAGCTGTTCTAGCTCAGGCCTTCGCGGGCCTCGCGCACCAACGTCACGGCCTCGGGGAAGAGGACGCGGATCGCGTCGCGGACCTGCATCGCCTGCTCATCGGCGCTGCCGGTCAGGTCGAGGCGGCTGATCGAGGCGACGGTCATCTCGACCGCCAGCTTGATCGCGTTGTCAGCCCAGGCGACGCGCTGCGAAGACTGCATCTGCTCCGACAGCTCTTCCATGCGAGCGCGGAACTCCTCGGGGTCGCCAAAAAGGTTGAAGCCCTCCATCTCCCTGCATGTAAGCAGAACCGTGACACCCCCGGCGGAGAATTGGCACTTTCTGCGCGCCACTCGTGCGCCCCGGGGTCCTAGCGTCGTCGGCGATGAGCGAGCGGGACAATGAGCGAGGGTCGGCAAGCGTCGAGCAGGCGGGGTTGGCGGCGCTCGTGGCCCTGCTTCTGACCGCCGCGGTTGCGGCGATCGCGGCCGGCGGGGAAGTTGACGCGGGGCGGCAGCTCGCGGGCGCCCTCGGGCGCCGTCTCGTCTGCGCGCCGCGGCTGCCGGACGCCTGCCGGCACCATGCTCTGGTGCCGGCGTACGGCTGGCCGCTCGCCCGCCTGGCGCGGGCGCTGGCACCCAGCCCGGAAGCACTGCCTGGCCCCTCCGGCCTGCCGCTGATGCCGGTCGACTTCCGCCGCTGCCGCTCCGAAAGCTGCGCCATCGCCGCCGGCCCTCACCTGACCTCCTCCCGCCGCCGCGTCACCGCCTTCACCGAGTTGATCGACCGCCGCGACTCCGAAGGCTGGGTCGAAATCGTCTACTGGCTCTACCGGCCGACATTGGGCTGGCAGCGCGTCTCCCGCCGCGCCACCGAAGGCGACGTCGAAGCTGCGAGCGGCACCGAAGTGCTCGAGCGCGATGACCCGGCGCTGGTCCCGCTAGAGACCCTCCCCGGCCGCAACCACTACGACTTCCCAGCCTCCGAACGCCCACCCTGGCAGTGGCGGGTCGCCGGCCGCTACCCCGGCTGGTCCTCCTAGACGATTGGTGAGTTAATCCGGCTATAGGCAGGTCAACTCACCAATCGCGCTAGGGCGGAGTCGCCGCCTGCGCGGCTTTTTCGCTATCTGCCTCTTCCTGCGCCTGCTGGATCAGGCCGCGCCAGTCGGTCGTGCGGAAGACCAGCAGGATCGCCATGAAGCCGAGTACCACCGACCAGGCCGCCATCGCGATTTGGGTGCCGACCGAGAAGGAGAGGACGGCGGTGCGGGTCGGCCCGCTCAGGGTCGCCACCAGCAGCGCCTGCTGGGCGCCGGCCCCGCCGGGGGTGAAGGGAACAATGTTGGAGATCGCCTGGCAGCTCATCACCAGCATCACGTTGCCGATCGAGCCGTGGATCCCGAAGGCCTCGAGGAAGAACCAGAAGGCGGCGAAGCGGAAGGCCCAGCCGACCCCCTGCCAGGCGGCGACCTCGCGCAGGTAGCGGCGCGGCTCGGTGAGGATGACGAGGCCCTGGCGGACCCGCGCCCAGAAGCGGCGGACGCGGTGGGCGAGCAGAAAGATTCCGATCGCGATCGCCAGCAGCGTCGCTCCCACGACGATGAAGAAGAGCTTCGGATGCTCGGCCCAGAAGGAGATCTCGAAAGCGGGCAGGTCGGGGATCTGCGGCAGCGGCGGCAACAGGCCCTGGGTGATCGCGTAGAGCAGGACGAGGACCCCAACCGAGGTATCGAAGACGGTCTGGACGAGGAAGGAGGAGGTGACCGCCGGGTAGGAGGAGTCGGGGATCTGCCGTTTGACCAGGAAGACCTTGGTCACGTCACCGGCATGCGCCGGCACCACCGCGTTGATCCCGGCCCCCGCCAGGTAGGCCGCGGAGAGCGGCAGGAAGGCGATCTTCTGGTCCGGATAAGCGGCGCGGAGGACGTTGCGCCAGGCCCAAGCGCGGGCCAGTTGCATCCCCAGCAGGCACAGCAGCGCGATCCCGAAGGTGGTCCAGTGGACTTCCGAGAGATGCCGGAAGAATTCGGCGGCGCGGTTGAAGAACGCTTCGAAGTTGTCGGCAAGATCGGCGAACGGCATCGCAGCTAGACTAGCCACGCTCGTGCCCGACCCCGACGTGCACACGCTGCCCCGGACCCCTGCCGCCGACCCCGCCGACCAGGCGATGTGTGACCGTGCCCGCGAGCGGTATACGGCCGATCGCAAGAGTCGCTGGCGGCGTCGCCGCAAACGCCATGCGCAGCTGCCGAACTTCATCATCATCGGCGGGCTCAAGTGCGGGACGACGAGCATCCACCACTACCTCGGCCTACATCCGGAAATCCAGATGTCGAAGCCGAAGGAGCTCAACTTCTTCGTCGAGGAGCTGAACTGGGATCTCGGCCTGGACTGGTACGCGAGCCGCTTCGACGACCGCTTCAAGGTGCGCGGCGAGTCCTCCCCGCACTACACGAACCTGCCGCGCTTCGACGGCGTCGCCGAGCGGATCAAGCAGAACTGCCCCGACGCGCGCCTGCTCTACATGGTCCGCGACCCGATCAAGCGGATCCTCTCGCACTGGGTCCACGCCACCGGCGCCGGCTACGAGACCGGCGACCTAGTCGAGGTCCTCTCCAGCCCGGACAACTCCTACACCAACCGCTCCAAGTACTGGATGCAGCTGCAGCCCTACCTCGAGCGCTTCGACCGCTCGCAGATCGAGATCATCACCCAGGAGGAGCTGCAGCGCGAACGCGAGGAGACGATGCGCAAGGCCTTCGCCTTCGCCGGCGTCGACGAGAGCTTCACCTCCGAGCAGTTCGACCGCGAGTGGGAGAAGTCGAGCGCCAAGCAGGGCGACAAATACCAGTTCATGGAGAAGCTGATCAAGCTCCCGGGCTTCCGCTCCTTCGACCGCAACTTCGACCGCCTGCCCGAGTCGATGCGCTGGCTGGTCGAGAAGGTCGTTCACGATCCCGAGAAGCCCCCGGCCCCGAAGCCGGCCCTCCCTGACGACCTCTTCGAGCAGGTCCGCAGCCGCTTCACCGAGGACGTCGCCGAATTGCAGAAGTTCGCCGGCCGCGAGTTCGCCGGCTGGCACGACTACTCCTGAGCTAAGCCGGGCGGGCCGGTGGTGGGCACCAGCCCGCCCGAGAATGGCTAGTTGGTCTTGGTGGTCGAAACTGCTGGGAAAACGCCGATGGTCGTGGTGATCTTCATGCCGCCTCACCTCCTTCCCATAGGTAACGGCCGAGACCAATTGAAGAATCTTCACTAACCTAATGGGTAGGAGCCAATTAGGGAAACCGGAGATTGCGCTACGAGAATGCTCGGATACTCTGTAGCGTTGCCAGCACTTAAACCGGGGGAGGAGTCGAGCATGAGCAGACGTCTGAACAAAGCGGTGGCAGACGCGGCGGGCTTCAGCCAGGAAGCCCAAGAGAACTTTGGGCGACCCGGCCACGAGCAGCTCGTCAAAGGCCTCAGCCACCCTGTGCGGGTGGAATGCCTGACCATCCTCACCAAGCGCGTCGCCAGCCCGGGTCAGCTTGCCGAGCTCCTCGACCACGACTTGAGCAACATCAGCTACCACGTCCGCACGCTCGTCGAGCTCGGCCTGGTCGAGCTGGTCGGCGAAGAGTCGATCCGCGGCGCGGTCGCCCACTTCTACAAAGCGGTTGAACGGCCGCTCCTCTCGAACGCCGAATGGGAGGCGCTCTCACCGGAGGTGCGCAAGGCGATCTCCGCCTACGGCTGGGACATCCTGATCAAAGACGCGAGCCGGGCGATCGAGCAGGGCACCTTCGACAGCCGCCCCGACCGGCACCTCACCCGCACCACCCTGCTCCTCGACTCCGAGGGCTTCAACCGCCTCAGCAAGCTGATGGACGGACTGCTGGAAGCGGTCCTCTCGGAGCAGGCGGCGGCGGCCGAACGGATGAGCAAGTCCGGCGAGAAGCCGATCCACGCGGTCGGCGCTACGGCGCTCTTCCCGATGCCCGAGTCGAAGGTGAGGCGGGACTAAAGCCGCTGCCGGCCGGGTAGCCTCGCGGCGATGCGGCGGCTTCTTCCAGACCCCGGCCCGACCTCAGTCACCGAGCAGCTCGAGACCTACCAGCCGCGGGAGGAAGCGCCCGCGGAGCGGCCGCTGGTGGGGATGAACTTTGTCGCCACGGTCGACGGTCGCGCGACGATCGAAGGGCGCTCCGGACCGATCGGGTCCGACGCCGACACGGCGATGCTGGTGGGACTGCGAAAGCGCTTCGAGGCGGTGATGATCGGAGCCGGGACGATGCGGGTCGAGCGCTACGGGCCGATGAAGCCGCTGGTGGTGCTGGTCAGCGGCCGGCTCGACCTGCCCTGGGACGCGCCGCTGTTCACTGAGGAGCGCGGCGAAGCGCTGATCTTCACTGCTGCGGAGGCCGAGCCGCCGGAGACGGCGGCGAGCGTCGAGGTGGTGCGGCATGAGGGGGCGGTTAACCTGCGCGAGGCGCTGCGCCACCTGCGCCAGGAGCGCGGCATCCGCTCCGTCCTCTCCGAGGGCGGCCCGCACCTCCATGCGCAGATGCAGGCCGACGGGCTCGTCGACGACCTCTTCCTGACGATCGCGCCGAAGCTGAGCGGCGGCGGCGCCCCGCGGATCACCGAGGGCTCGCTGCCGGAGGTGACCGACCTCGAGCTCGCCTGGCTGCTCGAGGAGGACGGCGAGCTCTTCGCCCGCTACCGCCGAGCCTGAGCCCGGCAATCCAATACCGTTCCTCCTCCGCAGTAGAGGACGAGGAGAGGAACCGAATGGACTTCAACCCCAGCCCCGAGGTCGCACAGCTGCGCGAACGCGTGCTCGACTTCATGGACGCGGAGATCTACCCGCAGGAGCGCGAGATCATGGAAGCGCTCGACGCCGAGGTCGGCCCCGGCGTCCCCTACCCGCAGAACCTGGCGGCGGTGCGCGAGAAGGCGAAGGGCGAGGGGCTCTGGAACCTGTTCATGCCCGACGAGCGCTTCGGCCCGGGGCTGACGAACTGGGAGTACGGACTGCTCTGCGAGGAGATGGGGCGCAGCCCGATGGCGGCCCCGATGGCCTTCAACTGCTCGGCCCCGGACACCGGCAACATGGAGATCCTCGCCGAGCACGGGACCGAGGAACAGCGCGAGCGCTGGCTCGAGCCGCTGCTCGAGGGCCGGATCCGCTCCTGCTTCTCGATGACCGAGCCCGAGGTCTCCGGCTCCGACCCGACCCTGCTGCAGGCGCGGGCCGAGCTCGACGGCGACGAGTGGGTCGTCAACGGCCACAAGTGGTTCACCAGCGGCGCCGTCGGCGCCGACCTGGCGATCGCAATGGTCGTCACCGATCCCGACGCCCACCCCTACGGGCGCGCCTCGATGATCTGCGTCCCCACCGACACGCCCGGGTTCAACCTGGTGCGGCCGATCTCGGTGATGGGCCACGACGGCGGCCCCGGCCACTGCGAGATCCGCTACGAAGACTGCCGGGTGCCGAAGGAGTTCCTGCTCGGCGAGCGCGGCGCCGGCTTCGCGGTCGCTCAGGACCGCCTCGGCCCAGGCCGCATCCACCACTGCATGCGGGCGATCGGAACCGCCGAGCGCGCCCACGAGATGATGTGCCGCCGCGCCAACGAGCGCAGCGCCTTCGGCGGCCCGCTGGGCGACAAGCAGTTCGTCCAGGAGTCGATCGCCACCAGCCGGATGGAGATCGACCAGGCCCGCCTCCTCACCCTCTACGCCGCTTGGAAAATGGACACCGAGGGCAAGCGCGCCGCTCGCCAGGCGATCTCAGCGATTAAGATCGTCGCCGCCAACATGGTGATGGACGTCCTCGACCGCGCGATCCAGATCCACGGCTCCCTCGGCATGACCGACGACACGCCACTGGCGATCATGTGGCGCTTCTCCCGCATGCTCCGCCTCGCCGACGGCCCCGACGAGGTCCACAAAATGGTCCTCGCCCGCCGCGAGCTCAACCGCTGGTCCAAACGCGCCGAAGCCGAAGCCGAAGGCAACCTCGAGCCCCGGCACGTAGCGCGGATGGTCTAGCTAGATATCTAGCTAGACTTGCTATCTTGTCTTCATGACTCGAGTCGGTATGCATGAAGCAAAGACGCAGCTCTCGAAGCTGGTCGAGCGGGTCGAAGGCGGCGAGGAGATCGTGATCACCCGCCGCGGCCAACCTGCGGCGCGCCTGGTGCCTGAGCATCGAGGCGCAGGGTTCACTTCCCTTGCAGGCGCATGGCGCGGCCGGGTCAAAATTGGTCGAGACTTCGATGAGCTCCCCGATGACATCGCCGAGGCACTCGGCATGAAGTCCTGAGCCTCCTGCTCGACACCCACGTCGTGCTCTGGTGGATGGCCGACGAGCTTGACTCCATCAGCGTCCCGGCAAAAGAGGCGATTGCCGCTGAGGAAGGTCAGGTGATGATCAGCGCCGTCGTCATCTGGGAGATAGCAATCAAGCGGCAGCTTGGCAAGCTCGATGCCCCACCTGATCTTCTCGCCCAGTTGGAACGATCCGGGGTAGATCTACTGCCGGTGACGGCTCGCCACGCGGACTGCGTGGGAACCCTTCCGCTTCACCATCGAGACCCATTTGATCGTCTCTTAGTGGCGCAAGCCCAAGCCGACGGGCTCCCTCTCGTCACCGCTGACGGCCATCTTGATCGCTACGGAATCAAGGTGGTTTGGTAGGAGCCGCCCCGAAGGCAACCTCGAGCCCCGGGGCGTAGCGCGGATGGTCTAGCCGCCGCCGAGGGTTTCAAGGATTGCTTCGACGCCCGACTGGGAACCGCTCCCGCCGGAGCCTGATTCTTGACTGCCGGAGGTCTGGTCGCCTGAATGACCCGAGTGGTCGCTCAGTTCCTTCAGCAGTTCACGAACCTGCTTCGGGTTGCTCACCGTACGCTGCTTGCCGCCACCGCTGCCACCGATCAGGTCCTTGATTTCGGCCAGGGCCTCAGCGGTCCCTTCGGTGGGTGGCGCCGGGTGCGAAGCCGACGCAGAACGAGGGTTGGCCGCCTGCCGGGGCTTTTGACGGGGTTGGGGCTTCGGCTTCGAGGAGGTCTGCTTATGACCCTTCACCGAGCCGCTTTGCGAAGCGTGCCCGGAAGGGTGCTGGGTTGGCACGCCATGCGCGGGCATACCAGCCTGTGCCGCCGGTTGGGGGGAACTGGTCGAATCGGGCGATCCCCCGCAACCACCGAGCATGATCGCTGCCCCACTCGCCACAGCGACAGCAGCCAACCAGCGAGATCTTTGGAAGGTCATAACGGAAAAGAGAGCCCCCCGCGTCGGCGGGGGGCTCTCCGCAACAGTCGCTTCCGCTAGCTCTCGGCGCGGAAGGTAATGCCGTCGAGGACGGTGGATTCTGAGGTTCCTTCGGGGATTCCGATCACCTTTCCACTGAGGTCGTTGCCTTCGATGACGATGTTGCTGCCGAGGATCAGAACTCCGGCTTCCTGGAACATTTCCAACTCCACAATCTTCGTCGGTGCTGGTCGGAAACCAGGGGGAAGGGTGAAGATCGAGGACACGGTCCCGCCGGTCCCCACGTGAGCGATCCCCTGAAGATGAACGATGCCCTCATGGTCCTTGTAGAAGCCCACCGGGTTGACGCCGTAAGGGAATCCGGGCGGGATTTCGATGTTCGAGCTGCCGCTTTCAAAGGCCGGCTCACCCGGCGCTCCGACGATGTGGGTCGCTTCTAGCGGCGCAAGTCCGTTGGCGACATTGGCGGTCCCGGCGCTGTTGGCGCTGTTGGCGCTGTTGGCTTTGTCCGCGCTGGGGACCGTCCCGAGGGTTGCCTCGTTCACCTGGGTGCCGGTCACGGCGTCTTTCTTGATTTTCGTCGTCGTCACCGCGTTCGCCTTGATTTTCGCCGCGGTAACAGCGTTCTTCTTCAGCTGCTTGCTGCCAACGCTGTTCTTGGCCAAGCCGGCCGCTAGAGCGGTCGCGCCTCCAAGGACGAGAAACACGGCAATCGACGACATCACGTTCGCGTACGTGAGCCGCTTACGTATCTGTTTCACAAACTCTCCCTTGATTATGTGACTGGGAATGCAGGAGACGGCTCTAGGCGATCTCCGGCTTGGTCAGAGTTCGTACCTTTTCAACCGGTACGGACGGTGTCAACCGATTTGGACCAGCAATGGAGAGGCTCAGCTGCCCTCGCGCTCGACCCGCTCGGCCTCCTCGGCGAGGCGCTCTACTAGGCGGGCGAAGGCCTCTACGCCCTCGTTGACCTTGCCGTAGCCGCCGGCGCTGTATCGAGCGTAGACGCCCTCGAGGATGATCGCCAGCTTCCAGTAGCCGAGGGCGATGTAGAAGTCAAGCTGGGAGAGATCGCGGCCGCTGAGCTCGGCGTAGCGGGCTTTCAGCTCGGCGCGGGTGGGGAAGCCGGGGGCGAGGTTGGCGGGCATGCCGAGGGCGAGGGTGTTCTCGCCGCGGTCGGGCCAGTAGGTCATCAGCAGGCCGACGTCGGCAAGCGGGTCGCCGAGGGTGCAGAGCTCCCAGTCGACCACCGCCGCGACCTCGCCGGAGTCGGTGAGGATCATGTTGTCGAGGCGGTAGTCGCCGTGGACGATCGTCGCCGGCCCCTGCTCGGGGATCCGCGCCGAGAGCGCCTCGTGGACGCGGTCGATCGGCTCCAGCTCGCGCGTTTTCGACTTCTCCCACTGGCCCTTCCAGCGGTGCAGCTGGCGGGCGACGTAGTCCTCCTTGCGGCCGAGGTCACCGAGGCCGACGGCGTCGGGGTCGATGCTGTGGATCTGCACCAGGGTGTCGGCGACGCGCTCACCGATCGCTCGCCGATCGCCCTCGTCGGGAAAGATCTCCGCCTCGGCGAGGCCGCGGAGGATCGGGCCCTCGACGAACTCCATTACATAGAAGGGCGCGTCGTTGACGCTCTCGTCCTCGCAGAGGCCGACCACCGGCGCCACCGGCACCTCGGTCGCGCCCAGGGCGGAGACGACCTTGTGCTCGCGCGCCATGTCGTGCGCGGAACCGAGCCGCTTACCGAGCGGCGGCCGTCGCAGCGCCCACTTCGCACCCGAAGCGTCGGTGACCCGGTAGGTGAGGTTGGAGTGGCCGCCGGCGATCCGCTCGAAGCTCAGCGGGAAGTCGACGCCGGAGACGTTGGCGCCAAACCACTCTTCGAGCGGTTTCCTGCTGATCCCGTCCGGAGCCTCGACGGTTCCGTTAGCGTCGGTAGCCTCGTCACTCATAGGGGCGCAAGCATATTCACGATCCCATCGACGCCTGAGCCCGTCGCTTGCCAACCGGCTGCGGATCGGGTTCGCGATCGGCTTTGCCGTGCTCACGGCGATGGCAGTGATCGGCGTTGCCCGCTTCATCCAGCAGCGCCAGGACTTCGAGAACTCGATCGCCCGCTCCTACCAGGTCGAGATGGTCGCCCGCGAACGGCTCGCCCGCGGTACCGGCGGCCCCGCGGCGAAAGCCGTCGTCAACCAGCAGATTCAGCACCGCGAACAGCTGCAGGACGACATCTCCGGCGACACCCGCGACACCGCCCTGCTGGTCGCCGCCGGGCTGATCGCCGGCCTCACCGGCGCCCTGCTGCTCTTTAGCGGTCTGATCTCCTCGATGCGGCGGCCACTGGAGGAGCTCGTCAACGCCGCTGGGCGGCTGGCGGCCGGCGACCGCAGTACCCGGGTCGAGGTCGGCGGCCTCTCGGAGACCGCGACCCTCGGCGCCGCCTTCAACGAGATGGCGCGCGAGCTCGAGATCGAGGAGGGGCGCCGCGATGAACTCGACCGGCTCAAAGACGAGTTCGTGCTCACCGCTTCGCACGAGCTGCGCAGCCCGCTGACCTCGGTCCAGGGGTTCGCCGAGCTGCTGATGCTGGACAAGGACTCGCTGACGCCGAGACAGCGGGAGACGGTCGAAATCATCCTCGACAACTGCCGCCACCTGGTCCGCCTGCTCAACGACCTACTCGACCTCGCCCGGTCAGACGCGGGGCGCCTGTCGATTCGTCCACAGCCGACCGAGGTCGCGCCGCTCGTCGAAGACGTGGTGCGTACGATGCGCGCCCAGACCGAAGCCTCCAGTCAAAGCTTGACCGAACAGGTCGAGCCCGGTCTGCCGCTGATCAACGTCGAGGCGGACCGAATCCGGCAAATTTTGGTGAACCTGCTTACGAATGCTCATGAGTACACGCCCGAAGGTGCGTCCATCGGGGTCGCGGCGCGCGCCATCGGCGCCGAGGTGGAGATCAGCGTGAGCGACAACGGACCAGGTATCCCTCCCGATCAGCTCGAGCGGATCTTCGAGCGCTTCACCCGCGGCGACGCCGGGCTGACCCAGCGCGTCGGCGGCACCGGCCTCGGCCTGGCGATCTCGAAATCGCTGGTTGAGCTGCACGGCGGCAGCATCCGCGCCGAGTCGACGGTCGGCCAGGGCTCGACCTTCCACCTGCGGCTGCCAGTTGCGCCCGCCACCCCCGTTGAAGGCGACCAGGACCGGGCGCCGGCGGAGGCGAGCTGATGGCGACGGTGCTAATTGCTGACGACTCGGAGACGATCCTGCTGCTGATGCGGACGCGGCTGGAGATGGCCGGCTACACGGTCCTCACCGCCGCCGACGGCCAGGAGGTGCTCGACGCAGTCGACGGCAACGGTATCCCCGACCTGCTCCTGCTCGACGCGATGATGCCGCGCAAGTCCGGCATCGACGCCCTGCGCGAGCTGCGCGGCGCCGGCCACGAAGTCCCGGCCCTAATCGTCAGCGCCCACCAGAACCCCGGCGACGCCGACGCCCCCACCGACCTCGCGATCGACGGCTACATCACCAAGCCGATCGACTTCGACCGCCTGCTGGAGACCGTCGCCGAGCTAACGGCGTAGCCGCACCCGGAACCGGAAGAGGGACGGGGTGCGGTCGCGGTTGCCGGCGACATCGATGGCGAAGACGCGGAAGGCGTGGCGGCCGGCTTTGACGCGGTAAGCACGGGGTGAGGCGCAGGGGCGGTAGGGCTTGGCGTCGAGCTTGCAGCGGAATCTGGAGCCATGCTCGCTGGCGGCGAAGCGGAAGGCGACCGTGCGCCACTGCTTGCGGGTGAGCACGAGCGCCTTGGGGTGAGCGCTGAGCTTGGTCTGCGGCGGCGTGGTGTCCGCCGGCGGAGGGGGCGGTGGTGGTTGCGGCAGCGGCGGCGGGGGCAGCAGCGTGATCGTGCGGAAGTTGTTTGGGTCGGCTTCGGCGACCTGCTCGCATTCGACCGGTGTGGGGTCGCCGTACTGGGGGTGGTCGATCACCGCCGAGTCGCTGTCGGGGCCGCAGTTGATCGTGATGTCAGCGTCGCCGGAGTTGGCGAGGATCGAGTCTTCGCCGGGGCCGGCGAAGAAAACGTCGGGGCCGGGATGACCGAGCAGCTGATTGGGCCCGGCGTCGCCGTAGAAGACGTCACCGGAGGAAGAGCCCTCGAGGTCCTCGACTTCGCTGATCGAGTCGAGCGGTTCGCCGCCGCAGCTGGGTGCTTCGCCGACGCCGGGCCGCCCCGCTGCGCCGGATGCGAGGTTCGCCTCGACGCCTTCGCCGAAGCGGGCCCAAGAAGCGTTGTCGCGGCCTTCGCCGCCGCCGATCCGCTCGTCGTCGCAGACCGAGTTGGAGAGGAAGAGGTCGTTGCCGTTGCCGCCGAGCAGTTCGTCGGCGCCGCCGTTGTGGGTGAGCGCGTCGTCACGGCCGAGGGCGTTGAGGACGTCGGCTCCCCCACCGGGCCCGTCAACGAGGATGTCTTCGCTTTCTTCGCCGCCGGTGATCGTGTCGTTGCCTTCGCCGCCGATCGCGACCACCGACGTCCTGGCGGGGAAGTTGGAGGCGGCGATCGTGTCGTTGCCGTCCATGCTGGCGAGCAGCACCGAGTCGAGTTCCTGGGTCAGTGGGCAGACGGCTTCGGTCGGGGACTTGATTTCGCAGCCGCCGGCGTCGCTGGCGCTTTCATCGAAGGTGCCCGCCGCGAGCTGGAAGGTGACTTCGATCGACGAGTAGCTGGCGGTGACTTTGTCGCTGCCATTGCTGCCGACCAGGTAGAGCTGGGCGTAGGGAGTGGCGCCAGGCGGGGTCATGAAGCCGACGCTGACTTTGGTCGTGTCACGCGCCGCGGCGCCCTCGAAGATCTGATCCGCCCCGCCGCCTCCGGTGATGTCGTCAGCGCTGCCGCCGCCGTAGATCGTCTCCCCCCTTTCGGTGCCGATGATTTCGTCTGCGAAGGCGGTACCGATGATCGTCTCGAAGACGCCGGTTTCGACTTCGTCGACGCCGCCCCCGTTCGCCGCGATGCCGTTCTTGGCGTTTTCGCCGCCGGTCCCGAGTTCCAACTTGAGGCCGTTTTCGTTGGGCGGGTTGCCGAAGCCTGGGGTGATCCCGGTCGAGTAGCTGAGGGTGTCGTTGCCGCCGCCGGTGTCGAAGATGCGGTCGATGGTGGAGTCGCCGCGAACGTAGTCGTCGCCTTCTTCGCCGTTGATTGAGTCGGCGCCGAAACCGCCGATAAGGCGATCGTTGCCCGGACCACCTTCGAGCAGGTCGTCCCCAATCCCGCCGAAGAGCTGGTCGTTGCCGGGCCCGCCACGGAGGATGTCGTTGCCCCGCTCACCGAAGACGACGTCGTCGCCTTCCCCGCCTTCGAAGGTCTGGCTGCCGACACCGAGGAAGAGGCAGCTTTCAGGGCAGGGCGACGCGGCAGTGATCGGCGCCGCAATGATCGTGTCGTTCCCGCCCCCCGCCTTGACGTCTTCGACACCCGCCGGGGCCACGATCACGTCGGAGCACGGCGTGCCGTAGGTGGTGTCGCCAACCCGGGTCGGCCCTTCGGCACAGGTTGGCGACGTGTCGGCGCTCGCGAAGTCCGGAAGCGCGAGCAGAACCGCAATCACCAGTAGCGGGAAAAACCTCACTCCCCCTAAATACCCATA
>DASZNP010000093.1:0-37204 GCA_035551255.1 Solirubrobacterales bacterium | reverse complement strand
GACGGCTCCTCACCACCCACCGTCATCGCATTCCCGTCACGTCGATCCAACGCACCATCGACGATCTCGAAGGAACCGTCCCGCCCCATCTCCTCCGCCGCGCCAAGCGCCAAGCAGAGCTCCGAGGAATCCACCTCGAAGGAGCAGAGCGCCGTCGACAACGCTCAGACCTCGAGGAAGACTTCCTCGCCCTCGTCCACCGGCACCACCTCCCGCTCCCAGAGACCAACGTCAAACTCGGCCTCCACGAGGTCGACTTCCTCTGGCGCTCCCACCGCCTGGTGGTCGAAACCGACTGCTTCACCTACCACCGCGGCTCGGTCTCCTTCGAGGACGACCATGCCCGCGACCTCGACCTCCGCCAGCTTGGCTACACCGTCCTGCGCTTTACGGACGTGCAGATCGAAGAAGAGCCCGCGCGGGTCGTTGCTGACCTCGCGCGGGCTCTGGGGACGGGCGCTCCTGGGGGTTAGTGGCGGGCGAAGGGGTCGATGTAGACGTCATCGACCTGCCAGTTGCCGCCGCTGCCGACCGGGGTGATCCGGATCTGGATCGCGCTTGGGATCACGGTGCCGACGAGGGTGGAGAGGCTGAGCACCGTTGACATCTGCTGGCTCGGCGCCCATGACGAGCTGCCGTAGACGGTGCTGATCGTCTTCGTGCGCACCAGGCCGAGCAGCACGTAGGTCGCTTCCACCCGCAGCCCCGAGCTCGTATCGCCGCTGTTACGGGCGACAAGGCGGAAGATCGGCGTGTCGATCGACATGCAGATCGGCGGGCTGACGGCGGTGCTGCCGGCGGGCAGCGCCAGCGACCGGCTGTCGCCTGCGCCGTTGAGGCTGAAGGACTCGTTGCCGCTTACGGCCTGGGCGCCGCCGCCCAGATACCAACCCTGGCCGCCGGCCTCGAAGCCGCCGTCGGGCGCGAGCACGTAGGAGTGCTGGTCCCCCCAGGGGCTGAAGACCTGTTCGGCCCCCGTGTAGTTGCAGGCCTGTGCGGCCCCTGCCGCAACTGCCGAGACTGCAAGCGCCGCCGTGACGATGGCGATGAGCTTACGTACTGAATTCATGGCAAATCTCCCTTTGTCGCAGGCCAAAAAGCCTGGTCTGACAACCAAGCTGGCGGTCGAGCCATCTCGCCGGGGCGAGACCTCTGACTTTGCGTCCCTGCCTCGCGGCAGGTTTGCCTTTATTCAGCTCACATCTGGCACTTATGTGAGGGCGAGGATCGGAAGAAGAGGGAGGGAACTAAACCCAGTTAGACCATCTGTCTAGTTATTTTTTGGCTCTCCGGTCCTGTTGCAATTGAGGTAACCGCCTTATTTCTGGCACGAGTGCCGCCGATGTAAAGGGAGGTCCCGCCTCGGAACCACCTCTTTGCCATGCAGACGGCCGCACCTCAGACCAATGCAGAACAGCTCTTCGCCCGTGGGCGGAGCCGCGCCCGCACCGCCGCCGAAGGGCGCGAGCGTCTGGTCGAGCAGGTGGCAGGTGGTGGCTTCCTGCTGGTCGCCCTGGCGATGGCGCTGCTCATGGCCTCGCCGCGGTCGCTGGACGCGCTGGCGCTGATCTCGCTGATGGCCGCCTACGTGATCGCCTGCCGCGCCAAGTTCGACATCGCCGACGGCTACACCGTGCCGACCGAGCTGGTCCTGGTGCCGATGCTCTTCCTGTTGCCGACTCCGGCGGTGCCCCTGATCGTCAGCCTTAGTTGGCTCCTCGGCCGCTTGATCGACTTCACCACCGGCCGCACCAGCGTCGCCCGCGCGTTCCACGTCTTCGGTGATTGCTGGCACGCGGTCGGCCCGGCGCTTGTGATCTCGCTGGCGGGCGCCCAGGTCTTCTCCTGGGACTCGTGGCCCGTGTACCTGCTTGCGCTGGTCGCTCAGTTCGCTTTCGACTTCGTCGCTGCGGCCGCCCGTGCCCGCCTGATCGACGGGACCTCCCCGAAGGTGATTCTGCGGATGATCGCCCCGGTCTACGGTCTCGACGCTGCCCTGGCGCCCGTCGGCCTCCTCGCTGCCGCCGTGGCGATCACCACCAGCCCCGCGATCTGCCTGCTGGTGATCCCGCTGGCCGGCGTCCTCGCGATCCTCTCGCGGGAGCGGCAGACCCGGATCGACCAGGCCCTTGCCCTCAGCGAGGCCTACCAGGGCACCGCGATGCTGCTCGGCGACGTGGTCGAGGCCGACGACGCCTACACGGGCAGCCACAGCCGCGGCGTCGTCGAGCTCTCGCTCGCGGTCAGCGACCGCCTCGGCCTCGGCTTCGAGCAGCGGCGCAACGTCGAGTTCGCCGCCCTCCTTCACGACGTCGGCAAGATCGCCGTCCCCAACGAGATCATCAACAAAGAGGGGCCGCTCGACGAGGCCGAGTGGGAGGTGATGCGCCGGCACACGATCGAGGGCGAGCGGATGCTGAAGCGGATCGGCGGCGTCCTCGCCGAGGTCGGCCGCATCGTCCGCGCCTCCCACGAGGACTTCGACGGCTCCGGCTACCCGGACGGCCTCGCCGGCGAAGAGATCCCGATCGAGGCCCGCATCGTCACCTGCTGTGACGCCTTCAGCGCAATGACGACGACCCGCTCCTACCGCAAGGCGATGAGCACCGAGGCGGCCCTCGCCGAGCTGCGCCGCTGCGCTGGCACCCAGTTCGACCCCCAGGTGGTAGCGGTCCTGCTCGAGCTCGTGGAGTCCGGTCAGGTCTGAGACATAAAGTGGGCGCCCGATGGCGGACGCACCACAGCTCTTCCTAATCGACGGCAACAGCCTCGCCTACCGCGCCTTCTTCGCTCTGCCCGAGTCGATTGGGACCAGCGACGGCCGGCCGACCAACGCGATTTACGGGCTCGCCTCGATGCTGGTGAAGATCATCGACGAGCACCATCCGCAAGGCGTGGTGGTCGCCTGGGACGCCGGCTGGAGCGGCCGCGAGAAAACGTATGACCTCTACAAGGCGCAGCGGAAACCGCGGCCCGACCTGCTGCGCGAGCAGTGGCCGCACCTGATGCCGCTGGTCGAGGCCTTCGGATATACGAACGTCAGGATCGACGGCTACGAGGCAGACGACGTGATCGCCTCGCTGGTGAAACAAGCGCACGAGGGGGGAATCGAGGTGGTGGTCGTGACCGGCGACCGCGATGCCTACCAGCTGGTCACCGAGGGGGTGCGGGTGATGAGCACCTCGCGCGGGATCACCGAGACGAAGATCTATGACCGGGCGGCGGTCGAAGAGCGCTACGGGGTGCCGCCGGAGCTGATCTGCGACCTGATGGGGCTGCGCGGCGACACCTCCGACAACATCCCCGGCGTCCCCGGGATCGGCGAGAAAACGGCGACCCAGCTGCTGCAGAAGTTCGGCTCACTGGAAGCGGTGCTGGAAAACGTCGACCAGGTCTCGGGGAAAAAACGCAAGGAAAACCTGACGAACCACGCTGACGACGCACGCCTCTCCAAGCAGCTGGCGACGCTGCAGTACGACATCGAGACCGGGGTCGACCTGGCCGCAGCGATGCAGAGCGAACCCGACCGGGGCGCCCTGCGGGACTTCATGCGTGAGTTCGAGCTGCGGGCGGTGATGGAGCGGCTGGAAGAAGCGCTGCCCGAGGGCGCGGCGGTACCGGGGCGCAAGGTCCAGACCGAGCTCGAGGTCGAGGCGGAGGAGGGCAAGCCGGCGGACCTGGGAGAGGGACCGATCGCTCTCGGGATCGCCGGCGACCGCTGGGCGGCGGCGGAAGCCGATCGCGTCCTCGCCGGCTCTTCCTCGCTGGACGAGCTGGCGGTCGCGCTCGACGGCAAGCCCTTCGCCGCCCACGACGCCAAGAGCCTCGGCGGCGGTCGCCACGGCCTGCTTGCGGCGGCGGCGCGGGAGGGGGTCGAGCCGAAGCTCGATCACGACACGATGATCGCCGCCTACCTGCTGGAACCGCAGCGGCGCACCTACGATCTCGTCGAGCTCTCGGCTGACGCTGGGATCGGCCTCGCCGAGGGCGCTGCCGCCGAGAAAGCCGAGCAGGACGGGCAGATGGCGCTCGGCGAGGAGCTAGAGCCGGGACTCGACCCCGCCGAGGAAGCGCGCTTGGTCGCCGCTCTCGCCGCCGTGCAGGCACCGCGGATCGAGGAGCTGGGGCTGGAGCAACTGCTGCGCGAGGTCGAGCTGCCGCTGGTCGGGGTGCTGGCGGCGATGGAGCGCGAGGGGCTGAAGCTCGACGCCGAGCGTTTGGCCGAGGTCGGTGCCGGCTTCGGCGAGCGGATCGACACCCTGGAGAGGGAGATCTACGAGCTGGCCGAGGAGGAGTTCACGATCGGCTCGCCGCAGCAGGTCGGCCGCATCCTCTTCGAGAAGCTCGGTCTGACCCGCAAGCGCCGCGGCAAAACTGGCTTCTCGACCGACGCCCGCGTCCTCGCCCAGATCCGCGACGAGCACCCGATCGTCGAGAAGATCGAGTCTTGGCGCGAGCTGACCAAGTTAAAGAACACCTACTTGGATTCGTTACCAGAGCTGATCGACCCCGAGACCGGTCGCGTTCACACCACTTTTAACCAGGCTTCGACCACGACCGGCCGTCTCTCCAGCACCAACCCCAACCTGCAGAACATCCCCATCCGCACCGACCTCGGCCGCCCGGTCCGCGCCTGCTTCGTCGCCGAGCAGGGCATGGAACTGCTGTCCGCCGACTACAGCCAGGTCGAGCTCCGCGTCCTTGCCCATGTGGCTGATGAGAAAGTCCTCAAAGACGTCTTCCGCGAGGGCGAAGACGTCCACGCCGCGACCGCCGCCGAGGTCTTCGAAATCGAGCGCGATGAGGTCGACGTTGGCCAGCGCTCGAAGGCGAAGATGGTCAACTTCGGGATCGTCTACGGCCTCACCGGGTTCGGCCTCGCCGACCGCCTCAACATCCCCCGTAAGGAGGGCGAGGAATTCGTCGCCCGCTACCTCGAGCGCTTCCCGGCGGTGCGGGCCTTCCGCGAGCAGGTGATCGAGCGGGCCCAGGAGGAGGGCTACGTGACGACGCTGATGGGGCGGCGGCGCTCGATCCCCGAGCTCCGCTCCGGCAACCCGAATACCCGCCGTCTCGGCGAGCGGCTGGCGGTCAACACCGTGATCCAGGGCACCGCCGCCGACATCATCAAGGTGGCGATGGTGCGCTGCCAGCGGGCGCTGGCGGAGACCGGGGGGGAGACCCGCCTCGTCCTGCAGATCCACGACGAGCTCCTCTTCGAGGGCCCGCCGCGTGAGATGAAAGCGGCGGCCGAGCTGGTGCGACGCGAGATGTGCGCCGCGTACCCGCTCGATCCGCCGCTGGAGGTCGACGTCGGCGTCGGCTCTGACTGGCTCAACGCCAAGTAGCCGCCGCGCCGGCGTTGCCGCCTAGGCTTCTTTGCCCGACAGCTCGACCTTCTCGAAGGTCGCCTGGCCGTTAGCGATCTTCAGCTCTGCCTCCTGGACAACTGCGCCGGGGGTGAGGTCGGCGGTCGTGCAGCTGCTGCCGCCCTGGTCACCCGAGTTGTCCGACCCCGAGTTTTCGCTGCCCGGACCGGAGTTGTCATCGCCGGCCTGTTCGCCGCCGTTGTCGTCACCGGGCTCTTCCTCGCCCTGGCCGCCGTTCTCATCGCCGGCCTCTTCTTCGCCGCCGTTGTCGTCGCCCGGCTCGACCTGTTCGGTTTCGCCGCCGTTGTCGTCACCGGCCTCTTCTTCGCCGGATCCGGAGCCCTCGCTGCTGGCCGAGGCGCCGATGTGGTCCTCGCACTTGATCTCGGTTTCTTCGTTGACGAGGCCGCTGACGGTTTCGCCACCGAAGAGGTTGATCACGAGTTTGCCGGTTTCGGCGTCGAACGAGGAAATCGTCCCGGCGTTGTCCTCGCCGTCCTCGACCCCGTCGTTGTTGGAGTCGGCGTCACGCGGGTTGTCGCCGGCGAGGAACTCGGCGCGGTTGCGCAGGGCGTCGCCGTCCTGGTTCTTGTGCGCCTGGTTCGTCTTCAGCGAGAGGTGATGACGCTTCTCCCACTTGTCTGGGATGTGGTCGTGGTTGCGGTCCTTGGCGGCCGCCAGGCCGGGCATGGCCAGGAGCGCGAGCGCTCCGAGCGCCAGCGCGAACCAGGTCATGCCGAAGCGGGCTCGCCGTCCTTTGTTGCGGGTCATGCCATTCCTCCTAGTTAGAAGTTCAACAACTGGTTGCCGCTACAACCCGAGCCCGCAACCAAGATCACGCGGCTATGGACTTCCGTCCGAGCCGCTGGTCGAATCGGTGCCGCTGAGGTCGCCGCTGCCGCTCGTGCTGGTGGTGGTTTCGCCGCCACCGTCAGAGCCGCTGCTGCCGGAGCCGGAGTCGCCGCTGCCACTGCTGTCGTCGCTGAGGGCCGTCTCGCCGCTGCTGGTCGGTTCGCTCGTCAAGTCGCCGCCGCCGTCCGAGCCCGAGCTGCCGCTGTCGCCGCTTGGAACGAGACTGTCGTCGCTGTCGGAGCCGCCGGAAGAGCCGCTGTCGCTGGAGCCACTGCCACTGCTGTCGTCGAACCCGCTCCGCGAGCCGGAGCTGCCGCCGTCATCGCTGCCGCTGGTTCCACCGTGGTGATCGCCGGAGCCGCCGCTCGAGCCGGAGTTGGGGCCCGGGCCGCCCGAGCCGCTGCCGGAATTGCTCGATCCGCCCGAGTGGGCGCCGGCGCCGGAGGAGCCACTTCCGCTCGAGCCACTGCGGTCACCGTTGCTCAGTGAGCCCGAACCACCACTGGAGCCGCTGCTGTCGCTGCCTCGATGGTCGCCCGAGCGCCCGTCCTGACCGTGGCTGTCGTCACCGCTAGAGATGGAGCTCTGGCTTGCCGACTCGCGCTGCGCGCTGGCGCCGGGGTGCTTGCCGCCGGCCAGGGGTGCGGCCTCAGCGGCGTCCGGTCCAGCAGCGCGGCCGTGGTGGTCCTGAACCGCCACTCCCGCGCCGACGGCGCCGGCGATCAGCACCGTCGCCATCCCGGCTTTGAGGGCGCCACCGCCGAGGGCGACTCCGGCGCCAGCCGCGCCGGCTTCGCCACCGTGGTCGGCCAACGCCCGCAGGACCGGCAGTGGCACCAAGAGACCGAAGCCCTCGCGCAGGGCGGCCCGGGCGCGGAAGATCGCCTGGCGGGCGGCGCCGCCGCTGACGCCGAGCGCCGCCGCGATCTCCTCGTGGCTCAGCCCTTCCAGCTCGCGCATCACCAGCGCCGCCCGCTGCGTCTCCGGCAGTGCCTGCAACCGCTCCATCAGGTCGCGCAGCTCCTCGCGGGTCTCCACTTCGGCGGCGGCGCTGCGGGCGCCCGGCATCGTCTCGGAGAGCTCTGCCGCAGCTGGCGCCGCGGCGCGCAGGTCGTTCAGGGCCGTGTTGCGGACGATCCGGTAGAGCCAGGGGCGCAGTTCGATCTCCGCCTCCGAGCCGCGCAGGGCTAATAGTGCCTTCGAGAAGGCGTCCTGGGTGACGTCCTCGGAGCGGTGGCCGACGAAGGCGGCCGCGAAGCGGTCGAGTGGGCGCCGATAGCGCCGCACGATCTCCTCGAAGGCAGCGTCGTAGCCGTCGCGGACGAGGTCCACGAGTCGGCGGTCCGGTTGGGCCCGAAGTGCCGGCCCCATGAAGATGCGTGCGGCGAACTGCTCTGCGGGCGGTGGCGTCATGACTGGTTCTCCCTGAATCGATCGGGTAGGCCTCTGGCGTTACTGATATGAGAGCGGCGAGGTTCAATCCCGCCTCAGCGACCCAACACATGTCCAAGCCCAAGATCACGCGCGTCAGGAGAGAACTCCGTGGATAGGGGCGCCACCGTCCTGCTCACCGCTCTCGCCGGCGGGTTGATCGCTGCCCAGGCGCCGATCAACGCGGGCCTCGGCAAATCGACCGGGAGCATGCCGGCGGCGCTGATCTCGTTCTCAGTCGGGACCCTGGCGCTGGCCGCCGTAGTCGTCCTCAGCGGCAAGGCAGGTGGTCTCTCTTCGACCTTCGACGTCAGCTGGTACTACCTGCTCGGCGGCTTCCTCGGCGCCCTCTACGTGCTGAACGCGCTGATCGCGGTCAGCGTGATAGGCGCTGGCGGCGTTGCCGCGGCGACCGTCTTCGGTCAGCTCACCGCCTCGGTCGTGATCGACCGGCTAGGCCTGTTCGGCCTCGACCAGGTCCCGCTCTCGCCCGAGCGAGTCCTCGGCGTCGTCCTGCTGATGGTCGGCACCATCCTGGTCGTCCGCTGAGTACGCGGCCCATTTCGAGCCCGCGTACTCCGGTGGCGCGATCGCTAGGTAGTGGTTGAACGACCATTCGACGAAGCGCTTGTTCCCCATCAGCTTGATCGCCGGGCCGAGGATCCGCGGCGGCACCCGCGGGATCAGCTTCTGCACCCGCAGCATCCACTTGAACTTCCACTCGTGGGAGTCGTGGAAGGAGGCGTAGGTGGATCCCGCTTCGCCGCGGCTTTGGCGGCCTTCGTAGACCCCGCGGAGCTCGCGCCCGAGGGCGATCCCGAAGTAGAGCGCAGTCCTGATCCCCTCGGCGCTCAGCGGCAGGCAGTGCCCAGCCGAGTCGCCGACGAAGAAGACGCCGCCCTCAGTGGCGGTGCGGAGCTTGTGGGGGATCCAGTTGCCCTGGTACTCGTTCGGCTCCTTGCCGAGGTCACGGGTCAGCTCGACGGTCGTGTCCTTGACGTGGAAGCGAGGGTCAAAGGAGCCGATTCCGATCCGCAGCTCGTCGCGGGCGGGGAAGGACCAGCCGTAACCGGCGGGGACGTATTTGCGGTCGATCCAGATCGCCAGGTCCTCGGACTCGCCGCCCGGGTGCACCTCGAGGCCGCGCGAAAGGGGCGCGTCGGGCGGCTGGTAGCCGTCGCCCGTGGACAGCATCCGCCGCCAGCCGAGCGCGTCGACGACGAGCGGGGCGGAGACGACGCCGCGGTCCGTCTCCACTGCGATCTGGCTGCCGCCGTTGGATGCGCCGCCTGCGGCGGCCGCCCGGCCGTTGACCTTGGCGGTCTCGAAGGTCGCGTCGCAGTCGCGCCAGAGCAGCTGGCAGAGCTCGCGGTAGTCGAAGGTGGAGAAGGTCCAGGGCAGCCGGTAGCGGGCGTCGCCGTGGGGGGTATGCATGACCAGCGTGTCGAAGCGCTGGCGCTCGGCGGCCATCAGCCCGAGGCGCTCGAGCCACTCGGTCGGGATCCCGCAGGCGGAGGTCTGCCGCTCGCCGATCTCGTAGCGATCGATGATCAGGACGTCGGCGCCGGAGCCCGCAAGCTCGCGTGCAACCGCGAGCCCGGCGAAGCTGGCACCGCAGATGAGGACGTCGTGCTCGCCGCTCAGCGGCGTGCGTTCGTCGCCGCGCTTGGTGGCTCGGACCGGCATCGAGCCGGATTCTGCCATCATTGCCGCCCGTGTCCGCGACCGAGACCATGACGCCTGCGCCCAGCGCCACCCCTGTAGAGGGTTCTGGCGGCCTTCTCCTCAATATCGACGGCAAGATCGTCCCCAATTACGCGGCGACGATGGTGTCCTTCGAGGAGGGCGACGTCGTCAAAGGCAAAGTCGTCCGGATCGACAAAGACGAGGTTCTCGTCGACATCGGCTACAAGGCCGAGGGTGTCATCCCGTCGGGCGAGCTCTCGATCCGCAAGTCGGTCGATCCGCACGAAGAGGTCGAGCTCGGCGAGGAGATCGATGCCCTGGTCCTCACCAAGGAGGACTCCGAGGGCCGGCTGATCCTCTCCAAGAAGCGCGCCCGCTTCGAGAAAGCCTGGCGCCGGATCGAGGTTGCCGCCGACTCGGGCGAACCGGTCGAAGGCAGCGTCATCGAGGTCGTCAAGGGGGGTCTCATCCTCGACCTCGGGGTGCGCGGCTTCCTGCCCGCCTCGCTGGTTGACATTCGCCGTGTCCACAACCTCGACGAGTTCATGGGCCAGACCCTCGAATGCAAAGTCATCGAGCTCAACCGCAGCCGCAACAACGTGGTCCTCTCGCGGCGCGCCGTGCTTGAGGAGGAGCGCAAGGAGGTCCGCGAGCAGATCCTCGGCCGCCTCGAGCCGGGCCAGGTCGTCGAGGGCAAGATTTCCAACATCGTCGACTTCGGCGCCTTCGTCGACCTCGACGGGATCGACGGCCTGATCCACATTTCCGAGCTTTCCTGGAGCCACGTCAACCATCCGAGCGAAGTCGTCTCGATCGGCGACGACGTGCGGATCAAAGTCCTCGACATCGATCGCGATCGCCAGCGCATCTCCCTTGGTCTCAAGCAGACCCAAGAGGACCCGTGGCAGCGCGTCATCAGCACCCACCGCGGCGGCGACGTGCTCGAGGGCACGGTGACCAAGGTCGTCGCCTTCGGCGCCTTCGTCGAAATCCTGCCCGGCGTCGAGGGCCTAGTCCACATCTCCGAGCTTGCCGACCATCACGTCGAGAACCCGAGCGAAGTCGTTGAGCCGGGCTCGAAGCTGAACGTGAAGATCCTCGAGATCGACGAAGAGCGGCGCCGCTTGTCGCTCAGCATCAAGCGGGTCGAGGGCCAGAACATGGCGATGGCCGGGCTTGGTGAACAGATCGCACAGGCCGAAGGCGGCCAGGCCGAGGACGGTCAGGCCGAGGAGGCCGAGGAGCAGGCGCCGCCGCCCACCGGTTCGATGGCCGACGCCTTTGCGGCTGCGGCGGACAATTCCGCCGCGGAGGCGGAGGCTGCACCCGCCGAGGAGGTCCAAACCGAGGAGGCTCCGTCCGAAGAGGCTCCGGGCGACCTGCCTGCGGAGGTTGAGGCCTCCGAGGACGCCGAGCCGGCTCCGGTCGCCGAGAAGAACGGGACCACCGAGGAGAACGGCGGCGAGGATCCCGGCGAGCACCATGAGGGCGAATCCGTCCAGGAACGGCCCGACGCCCCGGACAGCCTCGATGAGGCTGCCGGCGAAGACGCGCAGAGCGAGTCCGAGCAGAGCTGAGCGGCGCCCGTGGCGCCGTTGAAGATCGGCCTCACCGGCGGCATAGCAGCCGGTAAGTCGGAGGCGCTGAAGGCATTCGCACGTCTTGGAGCAGCGACCCTCTCCAGCGACGCGGTCGTCCACGAGCTGCTTGAAGGCGAGCCCCTGCGGGGGCGCCTGGTCGAGCGCTGGGGCTCCGACGTGGCCTCCGGTGACGGGGTGGACCGGGCGAAGATCGGCGAGATCGTCTTCGCCGACCCCGAGGAGCTGACCTGGCTCGAGCAGCAGATCCACCCGCTGGTCCAGGCGCGGACGGCCGAATGGCTGCACTCGCTGCCGCCGGATACGGAGGTCGCCGTGGTCGAGGTGCCGCTGCTCTTCGAGGTCGGCGGCGAGCGGCCGTTCGACACCACCGTCTCGATCGTCACCAGCGACGAGGTGAGACGGGAGCGCGCCGCAGCCCGCGGTCACGCTCTAGTCGACGAGCGCGAGGCGCGACAGCTGACCCAGACGGAAAAGGCCGAGCGGGCCGAGCATGTGATCGAGAACGACGGCTCGGTGGAGGACCTCGAGGGGGCGCTGTCCGCCCTGCTCGAAAAGCTCCGCCGATGAGCCGCAGGGTCCGCGCCCGTCGCCGTCGTGCCGTCTGGGGTGGGGTCGCGGTGCTGGCCGGGCTTCTGCTCGCCTTCCTGATCGCCAGCGGCAGCTTCGACCACGCGATTAAGGAGCTGACCCTGCCGCTGCACCACGAGGACGTGATCCGCCAGCAGGCCGCGGAAAAGAACGTCGACGCGGCGCTGATCGCCGCCGTGATCTATGTGGAGTCGAAGTTCGAGGACCAGGAATCGAGTGCGGGGGCTCGTGGCTTAATGCAAATCACTCCCGAAGCAGCGGCCACGATCGCTAAGAACAGCGAAGCTACGAGCTTTGAATTGAAGGACTTGGGAGATCCCGAAATCAACATCCGCTACGGCACTTTCCTTTTGCACGAACTACTGGAACGCTACGACGGCGACGAGGCGGCGGCGTTGGCTGCTTACAACGCGGGCCCGGGCAACGCTGACAAGTGGGGCGGGGCAGGTCTCTCGGTAGCCGACATCCCCTTCCCGGAAACCCGCGCCTACGTCGAAGAGGTGCTGCAGAAGCGGGACGAATACCGCAAGAAGTACGCCAAGGAGCTCGGCTATTAACGGCGCGCCGAAACCGCGCGAGGCCGCCCTGGCCCTGGCGGTCGGGGTCGTCCTCGCCGACTCCTCGATCGTCGTCCTGGCGCTGCCGGATATCTACCGGGAACTGAATACGAGCGTCTCCGGGGTGACCTGGGTGCTCGTCTCCTTCAACCTGGTGATGGCGCTGGCGGCGGTGCCGGCGGCGCTGATCGCACGCCGGGTCGGGCCCGGCCGGGCCGCCGCGGTGGGGCTGGCCGTCTTTGCCGGCGCCGGGCTCGCCTGCGGGCTCGCCGACTCGCTCTCGACCCTGATCCTCGCCCGCTGCATCCAAGCCCTCGGCGGTGCCGCCGCAGTGACCGCCTCGCTGGAGTTGCTGCCGGCGACCGTTGGCTCCGAGCGGCGCGCCGCGACGGTCTGGGCTGCCGCCGGGGCGACCGGCGCAGCCCTGGGGCCGGCGGTCGGTGGAATCCTCACCGAGCTCGTTTCCTGGCAGTCGATCTTCCTCCTGCAGGTGCCGGTGGCGCTGATCGCGGCGGTGCCGATCCTCGCGGTCGCCAAACACGAGCAGGCGACCGGGATTATCTCGACCGAGCTGCGCCGGACCGGCCGCCCTCACCTCTGGGCGAACCTGGCCCTGGCAATGGTCTCGGCGGCAATCGCGGCGGCGCTCTTCCTCCTCGTTCTCTTGCTGATCGAAGGTTGGCGCCTCAGCCCGATCGAAGCGGCTCTGGTGGTGACCGCGATGCCGCTGGCGGCGCTCCTCGGCGGCAAGCTGGCCGAGTACGTGCCGGAGGCGCGCCCGCGGGCCGCGGCGGGTGCGATCCTCGTCTCCGGCGGTCTCGCTGGCCTCGCCTTCCTGCCGAAGGCGACGATCGCGCTGACGCTGCCGCCGCAGATCCTGGTTGGAATTGGGCTGGCGCTGGTGCTCTCGGCACTGACCGAGACCGCCCTCGGCGGCCGCGCTCCGCAGGCGATTCACGGCGGTTGGACGATCTCCGCCCGCCACGCCGGTGTCGTGATCGGCCTATTGCTGCTAACGCCGATTTTCACCCACGAAATCGACCAGCAGCGCCACGACGCGATTAACGCCGGCACCGCGGTGATCCTCGACTCGCCGGTCAACCCGTTGCTGAAGCTCGACTTAGCTGAGAAGGTCAGCCAGCGGCTGGAAGAAGAGAAGGGCAAGGTGCCGACTATCGGTCCCGCCTTCGAACCGCTGCCCGAAGACCCCGGCGAACGCTCCGAAGTCCAGCAACTGCAGGGCGAACTGCAGGACCAGCTCGACCGCGGCGCCACCCACGCCTTCAGCACCTCCTTCATCCTCGCGGCGCTGCTGGGGCTGATCGCGCTGCTGCCGATCGCGCTCTCCAAAGAGGTGGAGCTGTGAGCGACGAGGGCAGACGCAGCCGGGGCTTCCTGCTCGTGGTCGCCTCGGTGGTGGTGTCGCTGATCTTGGTCGGCGCCTACCTCGCCGCCGGCGGCTCCTCCTACACCCCGGAGAAGGTGCAGAACCCCTGCCAGCCGCGGCCCTGGAGCAACCCGCAGAGCCTCGGGGAAATCGCCAACCAGTTCACGGTTTCCGCCCTCGATGGCGCTGCCTGCAAGCTTGGGGTCTCGCGCGAGGCGCTGGCCCGCGCCTTGGCGACGCCGGAGGGCCGGGAACGGTTCAAACAGAAATACGGGATCACGGACAAGAAACTGGCCGAAGCGGTGCGCGCCGGGCTCGTGAGGGCGGTCGACGACGCCGAAGAAGCTGGCGCTTTGAGCCCGCTAATTGCGGCGCCGCTGCGCGAGACCGTCCAGCGCATCCCGCTCAAGCAGGCGATCGAATTCATCAACGACGCCGAATCCTTCCTCGGCAATGCGGAATCCTTCCTCGGCCCAGCACAGAACCTGCTCGAAGAATTCCTGCCTTAGCAGCCCCCTGACCGGCGCATAGCGGCGTCCTCGGTCGCTCGTGTGCAGAGCACACCACGCTCCCTGCGTCCTTGCTCTGCTTGGTCAGTGAATTGCTAAGGCTCGGTGATCTTGTAGTCGCGCGCCTTTGGATCCCAAGCGATGCCGCTGCAGAGCGCTTGCGGCGTAGTGCCGAGCGACACCGCCAGCTTGACCATGGTGCCGAGCCTTGGTTCGCGGCCGCCGCGCTCTAAGAGTGAAACCTCGGTGCGGTGGATCTCGCACATCTCGGCGAGTTCTTCCTGGGAGATTCCGGCCGTTTCACGGGCGCGGCGGAGGTTGACGGCGAAGCGATCCCGTTTGTCCATCCCTTGCATCCTATTGACAGCAAGGGAGGAAGAGGGATTTCAGCGGCGGGTGGCTTGCCAGACCCAGAGCATTGCCAGCGGTTGCAGCGGTAAACGCGCCCACAGTGCCCAGCGGGGAAACTTCCGCATGTCGAGGCCGCGGATCTGCTCTGGGTTGACGGCCATGTGGATGTTGGCGGGGAAGACGGCGACCAGCAGCGCCAGCAGCCACCAGCGGCCAAGGCGGTGCGAGGCGGGGTAGAGGATCAGCGCCGCCCCAGCGATCTCGGCGACGCCGCTGATCACCACGACCTCCTGTTTGTGATCCTCGATCGCCGGCGGCACGATCGCTTCGAAGAACTTGGGGCGCAGGAAGTGCATCACTCCCGTGAAGGTGAAAAAAGCCGCCAGCGCGGCGCGAGAAAGCCTCATGGTCGGGAAGTCTCCCAATCCCGTGGTTCCTTTTGCACCTATGTCGTGCGTTTGGAACCACGAGTTGGCGGGTCGCTATGTTCGTAGCGTGCCGGACTTCCAGCTGAACCCTGCCTATTCGCCGACGGCGGACCAGCCGAAGGCGATCGCCGGACTGGCCGAGGGGCTGCGCGAGGGCGACCGCTTCCAGACTCTGCTCGGGGCCACCGGCACCGGCAAGACCTTCACGATGGCGGCGACGATCGCCGAGGTGCAGCGGCCCTCGCTGGTGATCGCGCACAACAAGACGCTCGCCGCACAGCTCTGCAACGAGTTCCGCGAGTTCTTCCCGGAGAACGCGGTCGAGTACTTCGTCTCCTACTACGACTACTACCAGCCCGAGGCCTACGTCCCGGCGCAGGACCTCTACATCGAGAAGGACTCCTCGATCAACGACGAGATCGACCGCCTGCGCCACGCTGCCACCGCAGCGCTGTTCGCCCGCCGTGACGTGATCATCGTCGCCTCGGTCTCCTGCATCTACGGGATCGGCTCGCCCCAGGTCTACAACGAAAAAATGCAGCTCTTCCAGGTCGGCAAGGAGATCGACCGCGACGACGTCCTCCGCAAGCTGGTGAAGATGCAGTACCAGCGCAACGACCAGGTGCTGGGGCGTGGCGCCTTCCGGGTCCGTGGCGAGGTGCTGGAGATTATGCCCTCCTACGCGGAGTCGGCCTACCGGATCCAGCTCTTCGGTGACGAGATCGAGGGGATCCAACACTTCGACCCGCTGACCGGCGAGGTGCTCGACGTGATCGACCATGTCTCGGTCTGGCCGGCCTCGCATTACGTGACCAAAGACGAGACCGTCGACCGCGCCGTCGACGAGATCCGGGCCGAACTGGAATCGCGGACCGCCGAACTCGAAAACGAAGGCAAGGTGCTGGAGGCGCACCGGCTGCGGCAGCGGACGATGTACGACCTCGAGATGATCAAGGAGCTCGGCTTCACCTCCGGGATCGAGAACTATTCGCGGATCCTCGACGGCCGCCCGCCCGGCAGCCCGCCGCACACCCTGATCGACTACTTTCCCGACGATTTCGTCTGCTTCGTTGACGAGAGTCACCAGACGATCCCGCAGATCGGCGGCATGTACGAGGGCGACCAGTCGCGGAAGCGCTCGCTGGTCGACTACGGCTTCCGGCTGCCGTCGGCGATGGACAACCGGCCGCTCAAATTCGACGAGTTCATGGCCCGGGTGAACCAGCTGGTGATGGTCTCGGCGACGCCGGGTCCGTTCGAGAAGGCCGAAGCGAGCCGCACGGTCGAGCAGATCGTCCGCCCGACCGGGATCGTCGACCCGGAGATCGAGCTGCGGGAGACGAGGAACCAGATCGACGACCTGATGAACGAGGTCAAACGAGTGGCCGCAAACAAAGAGCGGACCCTGGTCACCACCCTGACCAAGAAGATGGCCGAGGACCTGACCGCCTACCTGCTCGAGTACGGGGTCAAGGTGCGGTACCTGCACTCGGAGGTCGACACGCTGGAACGGATTCAGATCATCCGCGACCTGCGGCTGGGGGAGTACGACGTCCTCGTCGGCGTCAACCTCCTGCGCGAGGGGCTCGACCTGCCGGAGGTCTCGCTGGTGGCGATCCTCGACGCCGACAAGGAGGGTTTCCTGCGCGGCGAGACCAGCCTCGTGCAGACGATCGGCCGGGCGGCGCGTAACGTCAACGGGCGGGTGGTGATGTACGCCGACAAGGAGACCGAAGCGATGCGGGCGGCGATGCGCGAGACCGACCGCCGCCGGGCGATCCAGCTCGCTTACAACAAGGAGCACGGGATCACGCCTGAGACCGTCCGCAAAGGGATCTCCGAGATGGCCGAGTTCTTGGCGATGGAGGATCGGGCGCCGCGCAAACGCCGGCGCAAGCGGGCCGAGGAATTCGCCTCGCCGGAGGAGCTGGAGAAGACGATCGTGGCGCTCGAGGAGGAGATGCTCGCCGCTGCCGACGATCTCCGGTTCGAGGAGGCCGGGCGAATCCGCGACGAGCTGCGTGAGCTACGCCGCGACCTCGACGGGATGACGGCGGGGGCCTAACGATTAGCGCGTGTTTCTAAACCCAAGGTTGTCACCCCCTCTGACAGTGATCCTCGGCTTTCCCGCAAAGCCGAGTGATTAAGCTAAAAGACGTGTCCGTTCCAGCTACCGAAGAGAACTTCGATCGGTTAGTACTCCAGCGTTCTCACGAGCTGCCGGTAATGGTGGATTTCTGGGCTGAGTGGTGCGGGCCCTGCAAAGCCCTGAGCCCGGCATTAGAGGCGGCTGCCGCTGCGCGTGAGGGGAAGATCGAGCTGGTGACCGTGGACGTTTACGCCAACCAGCAGCTGGCGGCGCTCTTCCGGGTCCAGGGCATCCCCAACGTCAAGGTCTTCCGCGACGGCAAGGTCATCGATGAGTTCACCGGGGCGCTGCCGCCGGCCAAAGTCGAGGCGTTCTTCGACAAGCTCGTCGGGTCACGGGCCGACGAGCTCCTGGCGGCGGGCGACGAGCTCTCGCTGCGCGAGGCGACCGAGCTGGAGCCGCGCCGCGCCGACCTCGCCGTCGCCCTCGCCAAGGCGAGGCTCGAGCGCGGGGCGGAGGACGAGGCTCTGGAGGCGGTTGCCGATCACGCGGGCGACTTCGCCGCGGCTGGGATCACCGCCCGCCTGCGCCTTACAAGGGCCGGCGTGGGCACCGACGCCTTCGCGGCACTCGGTCGCGGCGAACGCGGCGCGGCCCTCGATGGTCTGATCCAGACCCTGAGCGAGTTGCCACACAACGGCGAATTCCAAGGCGCCGATCTAAGTGAGGAGGAAGCCCGCGACCTCCTCCGCCAAGCCGTGATCGGCATCCTCAGCGAGTCGGACCCTGCCGACCCCCAAGCCCGCAGCTACCGCCGTAAATTGGCAGCTGCCCTTTAGGGAACATCTGTTCGCCTGGCTAGAATCGGTGTGAGTGGCTGCCTCTGAGCGAATTGTCATCTCTGGCGCCCGGGAGCACAACCTCAAGGACATCGATCTTGAGCTGCCTCGGGACGCGCTGATCGTCATTACTGGCCTCTCGGGGTCGGGGAAGTCGAGCCTTGCCTTCGACACGATTTACGCCGAGGGGCAGCGGCGGTACGTGGAGTCGCTGTCGGCCTATGCGCGGCAGTTCCTCGGGCTGATGGAGAAGCCCGACGTCGACTCGATCGAGGGGCTCTCGCCGGCGATCTCGATCGACCAGAAGACGACCTCGCGCAACCCGCGTTCGACCGTCGGCACCGTGACCGAGATCTATGACTACCTGCGGCTGCTGTGGGCGCGGATCGGGACGCCGCACTGCCCCGAGTGCGGCGAGGAGATCACCGGTCAGACCCAGGAGCAGATCGTCGACCGGCTGATGACGCTGGAGGACGGGACCAAATTCATGGTGATGGCGCCGATCGTCCGCGGGCGCAAAGGCGAGTACGGGAAATTGCTCGACCAGATGCGGCTCGAGGGCTACTCGCGGGTCAAGATCGACGGCGAGCTGCTGCGTCTCGACGAGAAGATTGAACTCGACAAGAAGTACAAACACGACGTCTCGGTCGTTGTCGACCGGCTGGTAATGAAAACGGACCTGCGGCGGCGGCTCTCGGAGTCGGTGGAGGCGGCGGCGGGACTGGCGGCCGGGCTGGTCGAAGTCGAGATCCTCGAGGGTAAAGGGGCGGCGGGGACCAAGGGCGGCGAGCACCCCGGCGGGATTATGTTGTTCTCCGAGCAGTTCGCCTGCCTCAACTGCGGCACCTCGATCCCCGAGCTGGAGCCGCGGATCTTCTCTTTCAACTCGCCCCACGGCGCCTGCGACCGCTGCCATGGCCTCGGCTTCCAGCGGGTAATCGACCCCGAGCTGGTCGTCCCCGACCCGACCCTCTCGCTCGCCGAGGGCGCTCTGCAGCCGTGGAACCGCGGCATCAGCGCTTACTGGAGGCGCCTGATCGCCTCGGTCGCCGAGGCCTACGACGTCGACGTCGACAAGCCATGGTCGAAGCTGACCGCCGAAGAGAAGGAGATCTTCCTCTACGGGACCGGCGACGAACGCCACCACGTCTCCTACACGAACCGCTTCGGCCGCCGCCGCTCCTACAAGGTCCGCTTCGAGGGGATCGTCAACAACCTGCAGCGGCGCTACGAAGAGACCGATTCGGAGTCGAACCGAGAGCGGATCGAGGGTTACATGGCCGAGCAGCCCTGTCCGGCCTGCAAGGGCGCCCGGCTGCGGCCCGAGAGTCTCGCGGTCAAGGTCGGCGGGCTCAGCATTGCCGAGTACAGCGACCTCTCTGCTCATGCAGCCTCGGAGTGGATCCGCAGCCTCGAGATGACCGAGACCGAGCGGGCGATCGCGCGGTTGATCGTGCGCGAGATCACCGAGCGGCTCTCCTTCCTCGAGAACGTCGGCATCGGTTACCTCTCGCTGGCGCGCTCGGCGCGGACCCTCTCCGGCGGCGAGGCGCAGCGGATCCGGCTCGCGACCCAGATCGGCTCGCACCTCGTCGGCGTGATGTACGTGCTCGACGAGCCCTCGATCGGGCTGCACCAGCGCGACAACGAGAAGCTGATCGCGACCCTCGACCGCCTCCGGGACCTGGGTAACACGGTGATCGTGGTCGAGCACGATGAGGGGACGATGATGGCGGCGGATCATCTGGTCGATCTCGGACCGGGCGCTGGCGAGCACGGCGGCCACGTGATCTCGGCCGGCGCCCCGAAGCAGGTCGCCAAAGATCCGAGCTCGCTAACTGGGCAATATCTCTCCGGGAAGAAAAAGATCGAGGTGCCGGCCGAACGGCGCCGCTCGACCGGCGAGCTGACCGTGCGCGGGGCGCGCGAACATAACCTCAAGGACGTCGAGGTCGAGATCCCCCTCGGGGTCTTCTGCTGTGTCACCGGCGTCTCCGGCTCGGGCAAGTCGACGTTGGTTAACGAGACGCTTCACCACGCGGTTGCCAATCGCCTGCACCAGGCGAAGCTGCGCCCGGGGGCCCACGACGGCATCGACGGGCTCGACCAGATCGACAAGATCATCAACATCGACCAGTCGCCGATCGGCCGCACCCCGCGCTCCAACCCGGCCACCTACACCGGCGTCTTCGACCACATCCGCTCGCTCTTCACCCAGACCCAGGAGGCGCGGGCGCGCGGCTACAAGCCCGGCCGCTTCTCCTTCAACGTCAAGGGTGGGCGCTGCGAGGTCTGCAAGGGCGACGGCCAGATCAAAATCGAGATGCACTTCCTGCCCGACGTCTACGTCCCCTGCGAGCAGTGCCACGGCAAGCGCTACAACCGCGAGACGCTCGAGGTCCGCTTCAAAGGCAAGAACATCGCCGACGTCTTGGAGATGTCGGTCGCCGACGCGGTCGAGTTCTTCGAGAACGTGCCCAAGATCGCCCGCCGCCTGCGCACCCTCAACGACGTCGGGCTCGGCTACATCCGCCTCGGCCAGCCAGCGACGACGCTCTCCGGTGGCGAGGCGCAGCGGGTCAAGCTGGCGGCCGAGCTCTCCAAAGTCGCCACCGGCGACACCCTCTACATCCTTGACGAGCCGACGACCGGGCTCCACTTCGCCGACGTGCAGCGGCTGCTCGACGTGCTCGGCCGCCTAGTCGACGCCGGCAATACGGTCGTCGTAATTGAGCACAACCTTGACGTGATCAAGACCGCCGACTGGCTTGTGGATCTCGGGCCCGAGGGGGGCGAAGGCGGCGGCGAAATCGTCGCCACCGGCACTCCCGAGCAGGTCGCCGCGGTTGCCGGTTCCTATACCGGGCGCTTCCTCTCCGCGCTGGTCGCTCCGGCGAAGCCGAAACGGCGTAGGACCAAGCGCGAGTTGTCCGCCGCGGCATAAGCCGGCGCTTCCAGAGAAAACCCCTGGTCTGGACGCTTAGAAGCGCTTAAGGTGGGTAGTGCACCTCGCGGGAGCGGGGGCAAACCACATAGGAGGGAACCGATGTCAGCACTGAGTTCGCGAATTTGGTTCGCAGCAGCAGGCGTGGCACTAATTGCCATGATCGCCGTCGGCTGCGGCGGCGGCAGCGACACCACCAGCGGCGGTGGCGGTGGCGGTGGTGGCGGTGGCGGAACGATTGCCCTCCTGCTCCCGGAAAACGAAACCCCCCGCTACGAAACGAACGACAAACCGGGCATCGAAAAAGCGATCGAAGAACAGTGCCCGGCATGCGAAGTCATCTACTTCAACGCCGGAGGTGACGCCGAAAAGCAGCAGTCCCAGGGCGAAGCGGCGCTGACCAAGGGCGCCGAAGTGCTGATCCTCGATCCGATGGACTCGAAATCGGCGGCCTCGATCGTTGAAAAAGCCAACGCCCAGGGCGTGCCGGTGGTCAGCTACGACCGCCTGATCGAAAACTCCGAAGTCGCTGCCTACATCTCCTTCGACAACGAACGGGTCGGCGAACTTCAGGCCGAATCTCTGTCGAAAAAACTGAAAGAAGACGACAAAGCCAAAGGGCCGATCATTGCGATCAACGGTGACCCGGCCGATCCGAACGCCGCCCTCTTCAAGAAAGGCGCCGAAAAGGGCTTCGAAGAAGCCGGTGTCGAAATCGCCAAGTCATACGACACCCCCGGCTGGACCGCGGAAAACGCCCAGCGTGAGGCCCAGCAGGCGATCACCTCCCTCGGCAATGACGGGTTCTGGGGCATCTACGCCGCCAACGACGACACCGGCGGCGGCGCGATCGCGGCGATGAAAGGCGCTGGCATCAACCCCGAAGAACGTCCGGTTACCGGCCAGGACGCGACGGTCGCCGGCCTGCAGCGGATCCTTGCCGGCCAGCAGTACATGACGGTGTACAAGGCGATCCCACCGGAGACGCAGATCAGCGCGGAAATCGCGATCGCCCTGCTCGAAGGCGAAGAAGTCCCGCAGGAAAAAGTCACCGAAGAAGTCAACAACGGCAAAACCGAAGTGCCGTCGGTGCTCCTGGAACCGGTCGCGGTGACCAAAGACAACGTCAAGTCGACGGTGATCAAAGACGGGTTCGTGACCTCTTCCGAACTCTGTACGAGCGCCTACCAGACCGCCTGCAAAGAAGCGGGAATCTCGGGCTGAGATGGCCTCAAACGGCACTCCACTCCTCGAGCTGGAGGGCATAAGCAAGCGATTCGGCCCGGTCCAGGCTTTGGACCGGGTCGACTTCGCCGTTAGCGCCGGCGAGGTCGTGGGCCTCGTCGGCGACAACGGTGCCGGCAAGTCGACGCTGGTCAAGGCGATCGCCGGCATCAACCCGCCCGATGACGGGATCGTGCGCTTCGAGGGGCGGGAGGTACGGATCAGCAAACCCCAGGACGCGACCGAACTGGGGATCGCCACCGTCTACCAGGACCTGGCGCTCTGCGACAACCTCGACGTCGTCAACAATCTCTTCCTCGGTCGCGAGGAGGTGGCGGCCGGGGTCGGGACCGTTTCCCGCTCGCTCGATGAGGTGAAGATGGAGCACGAGACGGCTGACCTGCTCTCGAACCTGGCGGTGACGATCCCAAGTTTGCGCTCGGAGGTTGGGACGCTCTCCGGCGGCCAGCGCCAGCAGGTCGCGGTTGCCCGTTCGCTGCTGGGAGAGCCGAAAGTGGTGATGCTCGACGAGCCGACCGCCGCGCTCGGCGTGCCGCAGACCAAACAGGTGCTGGAGCTGATCCGGCGCCTGCGCGAGCGCAACCTCGGCGTCGTTGTGATCAGCCACAACCTGGTCGATGTCTTCGCGATCTGCGATCGCATCTTCGTCCTCCGCCTCGGGAAAGCGGCCGGCGAGTTCAAGGCCGAGGAAGCGACCGAGGAGCACGTTGTCGCGGCAATCACCGGGGTCGGTGACGGCCGCGAGAAAGCCGACCGCAAGCCGGAGGAGGAGGGGACATGAGCGCAGCCGAGTCGACCGTGGACGACGCCCAGTCCGGGCAGGGCGGCACCACCAGGAGCCAGGCCATCCGCCGACTGGTCCAGGGAGATCTCTCCTCGGTTCGGGTGGTGCTCGGCCTGGTGGTGATCGCGATCATCTTCCAGGTCCAGGAAGAACGCTTCCTCTCGGCTCAGAACCTGACCAACCTGATGCTGCAGATCACGACGATCGGGTTGATCTCGGTCGGCATCGTGTTCGTGCTGCTGCTGGGGGAGATCGATCTCTCGGTCGGCGCCGTCAGCGGTCTCTCAGCGGCGGTGATGGCGGTCCTGAGCGTTAACCACGGCTGGAACGCCTACCTGGCGATCGCCGCCGCGGTAGCGGTTGGAGCCTCGATCGGCTTCCTGCAAGGCTCGCTCTTCAGCCGCTTCGTCGTCCCCTCCTTCGTCGTCACCCTGGCGGGACTTTTAGCCTGGGAAGGGGCCCTGCTGCAGGTGCTGGGCAAGACCGGGTCGCTGAACATCAACGACCCCAAAATCACCGGCCTCGCCAATACCTTCTACTCGGACACGATCGGCTGGATTTTCGCCGCGGTGATCATCGCCGCGTACGGCGCGGTGCTGGCGACTGGCTACCGCAAACGGGTTTCCGCGGGTCTTACCGACGGCGGGCCCCTGCCCCTGATCATCCGCTTCGTCTTTCTCGCCGCGATCGTGATTGCCGCGGTCGCGATCCTCAATTCCGACCGCGGCGTCCCGCTGGCGGTGATGATCCTGCTGGGCTTCGTGGTCGGGATGGAGTACGTCGCCAAGCGCACCACCTTCGGCCGGCACGTGTTCGCCGTCGGTGGTAATGCCGAGGCGGCACGCCGCGCCGGCATCCGGGTCAACGCAGTGCGGGTTGCCGTCTTCACGATCTCCGGCTCGATGGCGGCGATCGGCGGCGTGATGGCCGCTTCGCGGTTGTTCGCGGTCAACCAGAACTCCGGCGGCAACGAACTGCTGCTGCTGGCGATCGCCGGGCCGGTGATCGCTGGGACCAGCCTCTTCGGGGGTCGGGGATCGGTTTGGACGGCCCTCTTGGGAGCGCTGGTGATCGGCTCGATCTCCAACGGGATGGACCTGCTCTCGCTCTCCTCAGCGGTGAAATTGATGGTCACCGGTGGAGTGCTGTTGCTCGCGGTCCTGGTCGATGCGGTGGCGCGACAGCAGCGGCAAACCTCTGGTCGCGTCTAGCGGGAGACCAGCAAAGAGGCACCGATCGCGCCTCCGAGATCGCCCAGCGAGGCGACGCGAACGGCCGGCGGCCGTTCGTTGACGAAGAGGTGCTTGTCCATCTCCTTTTGCAGCGGCTCCATCAGTCGCTCGCCGAAGCGGATGCCGAGCCCGCCGCCGAGGATCACCGCTTCGACGTCGATCAGGTTGATCGCCGAGGCAATGCCGGTGCCGAGCGCCTCGACCGCGCGCTCGATCAGCTCTTCGGTGAGCTTGTCTTCGTGGTCGAGCGCGCGCTCCCAGATGCCGCTGGTCAGCCGCGGTTTGTCGTGCTTTTCCATCAGCTTGAAGAGGTCGGTCTTCTCGCCGTCCTCGTGGCGCTTGCGTGCCTCGGCTTCCATCGCTTTGCGGCCGGCATAGGCCTCCAGGCAGCCCTCGCGCCCGCAAGGGCACTTGGCGCCGCCGCGCTTGACGACCATGTGGCCGATCTCGCCCGCGGCGCCGCGGCCCAGCCACGGCTTGCCATCGAGGACGAGGCCGCCGCCGACGCCGGTGCCCCAGAAGACGCCGAGCAGGCTCTCGAACTCCTTGCCTGCCCCGAGCTCGAACTCGGCTTCGGTCGCGACCTGGACATCGTTGCCGATCTTCACCTCGGCCCCCAGCGCCTCGGTTAGTTTTTCGGCAAGCGGGAAGCTGCCTTCCCAGCCGGGGAGGTTGCGGGCGGAGGAGACGACGCCGGTCTTCTCGTCGGCGTCACCGGGTGAGCCGACGCCGATGCCCTGTAGCTCGCTGGTCTCGACGCCGGCGTCCTCGGCCGCCTCGCGCAGCGCCGTCGCCATCGCCACGGTGACCTCTTCCGGCCCGCCCTCGGTCGGCGTCGGTTGCCGCGCTTCTCCCTTTACCTTGCCCTCGGGGTCGATGATCGCCGTCTGGATCTTCGTCCCGCCGAGATCGATGCCGCCGCGCAGGTCCGCCATGCCTGCGAGTCTACGGCCGATGAGCGGCTGGAGGCTGTGGTGGGCGAAGCGGCGTTGGTATGAGCGCAATCACCGGCTGTTGCGACGCTGGCGGATCAACCGGCACGCCGCCCGCGGCGGCTTCTTCATCCGTCACCCGGTTGAGGGCGAGGTGCTGGAGGCGCTCGACGAGGGGCGACTGAAGATCGGTGCGGGCACGCTGCTCGAGCCGGGCTGCTGGTTGACGCTGGCGCCCGGGGCGCGGATCGAGATCGGCGAGGGCTGCTTCCTCAACCGGGGAGTGATGGTCGCCGCCTACGAGAACGTCGTGATCGGCGACCACACGATGTTCGCCAACGGCTGCTTCGTCGGCGACGGCGAGCACCGCTATGACGATCCGACCCAGCCGATCACCTGGCAGGGCTTCACCTCGAAAGGTCCGGTGAAGATCGGCTCCAACTGCTGGTTCGGCGTCAACTGCGTGGTGACCAGCGGCGTCAGCGTCGGGGAGCGCTGTGTCATCGGTGCCAACTCGGTCGTCACCCGCGACGTCGAGGACGCGACGATCGCGGCCGGGGCGCCGGCGAAGCCGATCCGCAAGATCGACTTCGCTGCAGGCGGTGCGGACCAGACCGGTTAAGCGCTCCCGGTCGCTTCGCCGACCGGCGGCGTGAAGGCCGGCGTGAAGATCCGCGCCAGGACGATGCTGAGCTCGTAGAGGAGGACCAGCGGCACCGTCTCGACGATCATCGAGACCGGATCCACTCCCGGCAAGGCCGCGGCGGCGATCGCGCAGGCCAGGTAGGCGTAGCGCCGGTTCTGTTTCAGCTGGTCGACGGTGACGATCCCGAGCCGCGTCACCGAGAGGATTCCGACCGGGACCTGGAAGACGACCCCGCAGGCCAACAGGGTCGTTGCGAAGAAGCTGTAGTACTCGCTGGCGCGGACCTGGATGTTGAACTGGGCGTCGTTGAAGTTGAGCAGGAAGCTGGTTGCCGCGGGAAGGACGACGAAGTAGCCGAAGGCGATCCCGGCGACGAACAGGGCCGGGATCAGCAGGAGCAGCGGTACGATCGCCCGCTGCTGGTGCTTGCTGAAGGCCGGGAGGACGAACGCGTAGGCCTGGAACAGCACCACCGGCAGCGCCAGGATCAGCGCCCCGTAGGCGGAGACCGTCAGCGTCGTCGTGAAGGGCTCGGTGACGCCGAAGGTGATCAGCCGCTCGTGGCCGGCAGGCAGCGGCCCGTTGGCCAGTTCGAGCAGCAGGTCGCTCTGCCAGAAGCAGATCGCGAAGGCGACGCCCAGGGCCGCCAGCGAGACGACCAGGCGCTCGCGCAGCTCGCCGAGGTGGTCGACCAGGCTGACCTGGTCTTCCGGCGAGATCGGCTTGAGGCGTCGCACGGTGGCGTTCCTATGCGCGGGTGTCCGCGGTTTTGGTCTCGACCTCGGGTACGGGCGGGGCGGGGCTCTCGCCGCTGATCGTGCCGCGGAACTCGTTGATGCCACGGCCCAGCGACTTGCCGAGCTCTGGGAGTTTTTTCGGCCCGAAGACGATCAGGGCGACGAGCAGGACAAGGAAGATCTCGATGGGTCCGACGTTGGGCATGGTGGCCTCCTTGGAGAGTGGTGAGTGGTCTGGCCGTGGTCGAGGGAAGAGGTGGGCGGCGGCGCCTCGGCCAAGCGCCGCCGCCATCGGGTGGGGTGGCTACTTGAGGAAGCCGGTGGCCTTGACTGCCTTGAGGACCTGGGCGGCGGTTTTCGGTTTGTCGAAGGCGCCGTTAGGCGAGAGGTTCGCCGGGGTTGCCTTCAGCAAGAGGCCGGCGACCGAGGCATGACGGGCCTCGATCGACCAGATCGAGAGCGCCGCCGCGGCATAGGCGGGGCTGGCGATGTTGAGCGCCTGGCCGGAGTAGGCGCCGACGCCGGTGTTCTCGAGCGCGACCGCGGTCTTGATGAAAGACGCTTCGTCGGCGGTGGTGCCGCCGAAGTCGACCTTCGGGGCCGCCACGGCCTTGCTGCCGAGGGCCTTCTTGAGAAAGGCGACGTGGGCGTTCTCGTCGACGGACGCCAGCTTGAGGAAGACCTGGGCCTGCTTGTCCTTGATGAAGGTCTTCTTCTTCTGGTTCGCGGTGGCCTCGTTGTAGAAGGCGGCCTCGAGGTACTCGAGGGTGAGGGCGTAGTTGAGGATGCCGATGTCGCCCTTGCCGAAGCTCGCAGGCGGTCGCCCCTTGCCAGCTGCCATCGCCGCGGCGGGGGTGAGAGCGCTGAGCAGGGCGCCGCCGCCGATCAGCCCGCCACCGGCCAGGCCGGCCTTCTTCAGGAAGTTGAGACGAGTATCGCCATCGAGGGCCTCGCCTGCCTCGTGCGCTGCCTCTTTGACTACTGCGTCGATGTCTGAGCTCATGGATGGTCCTCTCGCGGAGCGGGTGGTCTTTCACACTCCTGCGCACTGGAGGTCGGGACGGATCAGCGGACAGGGAACCTTTTCGGGTCGATCTGTCCAGATCAGGCGCCTGTGCGCCTATAATTTCTGCGTTGGCCGTGACCCCTAGGGCATGGACCTATGAACTCCAATCTCCTCGTCGATAACCCTCGTCCCACCGTGGCCACCTCCGCCCTGCGCACGAAGGCCGAGCTCCGCGCTGCCGTTGCGGAGGCGAAGCGCGCGGGGCAGACGGTCGGCTTCGTGCCGACCATGGGCTACCTGCACGACGGGCACCTTTCGCTGATCCAGGCCGCTCGCGCTGAATGCGACTTCGTGGTGATGAGCCTGTTCGTCAACCCGACCCAGTTCAGCGCCGGCGAGGACCTCGACCGCTATCCGCGCGACGAGGAGCGCGACCTGCGCCTGGCGGGCGAGGCCGGTGCCGACGTCGTCTTCGCGCCGGCGATCGAGGAGGTCTACCCGGACGGCCTCGACCGCTTCGCCACCTACGTCGAGGTCACCGGTTCCCTGACCAACGTCCTCGACGGCGACCCCGAGAGCCGCGGACCCGAGCACTTCCGCGGCGTCACCACCGTCGTCGCCAAGCTCTTTAACCTGGTCGGCCCCGACGTCGCCTACTTCGGTCAGAAGGACGCCCAGCAGGCGGTCGTGATCCGCCGCATGGTCCGCGACCTCGACTTCGCGGTCCGGATCGAGGTTCTGCCGACGGTGCGCGAGCCCGATGGCCTGGCGATGAGCTCCCGCAACGCCTACCTCAGCCCGGAGGATCGCGAGCGCGCCACCGCACTCTCTCGTGCCCTTGCCGCTGCTGAGCGCGTTGCTCAGGCCGGCTCGCTAGAGACGGGCCTGGAGGCCGCCCGGCGCGAGCTCGTGGATGCCGGGATCTCGCCCGAGTACCTGGAGGCCCGCGATGCGGAGACGCTCGAGCGCGTCCACGCGCTCGAGGACCGGCCGATCCTCGTCCTCGTCGCCGCTCCGGTCGGCGCCGCCCGTCTGATCGACAACGTCTTGATTCACCCAACCAACGCCAACCCGCAGTCCTAACCCAGCCCGAAAGGGGAGAAATAGTGCAGAGGCAGATGCTGAAGTCGAAGATCCACCGGGCAACGGTGACCGACTGCGACGTCGACTACATCGGCTCGATCACGATCGACACCGAGCTGATGGCCGGCGCCGACCTGATCACCAACGAGCAGGTCCACGTCTGGGACGTCGACAACGGCTCCCGTTTCGTCACCTACGTGATCGACGGCGAGCCCGGCTCGGGGACGATGCAGGTGAACGGCGCCGCCGCCCACCTGGTCGAACCCGGCCACAAGATCATCGTCGCCTCGTTCGGCGCCTACGACGAGGCAGACCTCGAGCGCTACTCCCCGGTCGTCGTCCATGTCGACGCCGACAACAAGGCGATCGCCGTCGACAGCCACCCGGAGGTGCTTCTCAAATGAGCTCAGGAGCCCGATCCCACACCGCACCCGAGACCGCCGGAACCGAGCAGCGCCGGCCGGTCAGTCTGCCGCGTCTGAACGAGATGAAGGCGCAGGGCGAACCGATCGTGATGATCACCGCCTACGACTACCCCTCGGCGACCGTGGCCGAGGCGGCCGGCGTCGACGTCGTCCTAGTCGGCGACTCCGCCGCCAACGTCGTCCTCGGCTACCCGGACACGAAGCTCGTCTCGATGGAGGAGATGCTGGTCCTCGGCAAGGCCGTCCGCCGCGGCCTGAAGACGCCGCTGATGGTCGGCGACATGCCGATGGGCAGCTACGAGGCCTCCAACGAGGAAGCGATCCGCAGTGCCCAGCGGCTGGTCAAGGAGACCGGCTGCCAGGCGGTCAAGCTCGAGGCCGGCGGCGTCATCGTCGAGCGCGCCCGGGCGATCGTCCAGTCCGGGATCCCGGTGATGGGTCACGTCGGGCTCACCCCGCAGACCGCGACCGCACTCGGCGGCTACAAAGCGCAGGGCAAGAACGCCAAGAGCGCGATCAAGCTGCTCGAGGACTGCCTGGCGCTGCAGTCGGTCGGCTGCTTCTCGATCGTCATCGAGGCGGTCCCCTCGGCGATCACCGACGAGATCGCCAAGAAGCTCGAGGTGCCGACGATCGGCATCGGTGCCGGCCCCGGCACCTCAGGCCAGGTCCTCGTCTTCCACGACCTGCTCGGCATCACCACCGGCCACATGGCGAAATTCGTCAAGCGCTACGCCGACGTCCACGAGACGATGGTCGCCGCGGTCGAGCAATACCGCGACGAGGTCCGCCGCCATCACTTCCCCGAGCCCGAGCACGTCTACAGCGTCGAGCCGGCCGAGCTAGACGAGTTCCGCCGCTACCTCAACGAGGAGAGCCTGGCCAGCGCCAAGGGCTGGGAGTGGGAGCCGCTGCCGTAGAGGCGCCTACGAGGCGCTGTTGCCCAAGACCCCGGAAGCCCTTGCCGCTCTGGCTTCCGCGCGGCGGAAGCAGGATTGGCGGGGCTTGAAGGCGCTGACGCGGCAGAGGACGACGTGGAACTGGGGGCCGGTCAGCGGTAGCAGGGGGCTGCCGAGGAGGCGGACGCCGAGGGTGCCGGTCCAGGAGGCTGGGGAGGTCTTCGTGGCGCCCTTGTAGTTGGCGCGGCCGCTAAACGGCGAGTCGAGGGCGAGGCGGGCGGTGGTGGGCTTGACGCCGCGGCGGCTGATCTTGACCCTGGCCGGGGCGGCGAACTGCATCGCTGAGCGGTAGACGCGTACCCGGCCGACCTTCTCCTGTAGCGAGGCGGTGATGACCGAGAAGAGGTCCTTGGCGGGGACCGGAATGCCGCGCGGCGGTTCGAGGCTGATCACGGTGAAGCGGGTGAGGGAGTGGCCGACACGGGAGCGGGCCGAGAGCAGGGTAAGGTTGAAGCCGAAGGGGTCGGCGCTGGCGCTGCTGGCGATCGCCTCGCGGCGGTCAGCGTGCTGGTGCTTGCGAACCCGGACCTCGTGGCAGACCTGCCGGTAGGTGCGGTGGACCTCGCCGCGCAGCTTGCCGACGGCGAGCCGGGTGTAGCCGTGCTGCCCGTCGAATTCGATCGTGCCGTGGAAGCGTCCGACCTCGCGCTGCGGATGGCGCCCGCGGCAGACGGTCCGCACCCTCTGCGGCTTCGAGCGCTTGTGCGGCGGGGCGGGGAAGGGGCGCCGCTTGCCGTGGAAGCGCAGCAAGAGCTTGCCGAAGCGCCCGAAGTCGGCCTTCACCTGGTGGCGACTGACTTTGCCCCGGGTCGTGTAGGAGGCGAGCTGGGCATTTTTTTCGACGGTGAGGGTGACCCGGTGGTGGCCTAGGGTGTCGACGGTGATCCCGTAACCGCGGGTGCCGGCCGCCGACATCGTCAGGTGCAGGCTGCGGGGGCGGACTTCGTCGCCGGGCCGGGCCACGGCGCTTGGCGCCAGGACGAGAAGGGAGAAGGTGGCCACCACGGTGAGCGTGCAACCGGTGGCACGCCTGATGTGCCGCAGACGCCCCCGTCGCTCCATCACCGCACGTCCTTCGCTGCAGCGGGCGCTTTCCCTTTCGCGGGAGGCAGGCGTGGGGCCGCTATTGCAGCGGCCCCAGCCCTCCCGGTTAGAGCGAGTGGTCGCTCAGCATTGCCAGTCGCCCTGCCCGGTGATGACTATCCGGTAGGTGACGGGGTCGAGGGCGACCCGGACGAGCCGGGTGCAGTGGTAGTTGCCCTGGGCTTCGGTGCTGCGTTCATCGAAGATCCGGCAGAGGACGACGTGGAGGCTCTGTCGGTGGCAGTTGGTGACGCCATAGCGGACGCAGCTGTTGTCATGGGCACAGGTGTGCTTGGCGAAGATGAAGGCCTTGTCGGCCGCCGTCTGCACCGGCAGCTTTACGGCTGCGATAGCCGGAACCGCTATAGCCCAGGTAAGCGCCAGCACGGCGAAAATTACACTGACGAGAGACTTGATCTTCAAGAGAAAACTCCCCTTTGAGATAAATGGACGGGGGGAGGCTGTCACCCGCAGCGGTCGGATGTCAAGAAGTTGCAAAAGGAGTCATCGTCAAAAGCGATGAAGGGTCGGCGAAACTACCATTCCCCGAGTGCCGATCTATGAGTTCGAGTGCGAGGCGTGCGGGGCGCGGTTCGAGGAGCTGGTCGCGGCGGGGGCTGCCGTTGCCTGTCGCGAGTGCGGCTCGGAGCGGACGCGGCGGCTCTTTTCCAGCGTGGCGCCGCCGGGGCGTCAGCCGCGCGGGGCTGCGGTCCGCTCGGATGAATCGCGGCGACGCGAGCGGGAGGCGGCCCGCCAGGATCGCCTGTCGGAGTCGCGCAAGCGGCGGGCGCTAGGGGAGAAGCCGTGAGCACGAGCGCCGAAGCGCGGCGGGAGAAGTTGGTCGAGCTTTACAAGGTCGTCCAGGACTGTGAGAAATGCCCCTTGTATGAGACGCGCACGAAAGCGGTCTTCGGGGCCGGCAACGCTGACGCCAACCTGATGTTCGTCGGCGAGGCGCCCGGCGCTGAAGAGGACCGGCAGGGGCTGCCGTTCGTCGGCCGCGCCGGCCAGCTGCTGAACCAGATGCTGGAAGAGATCGGCCTCTCCCGCGACGACGTCTTCATCGCCAACGTCCTCAAGAGCCGCCCGCCGGGCAATCGCGACCCGCAGCCGGGGGAGATTGAAGCCTGCGAGCCCTATCTCTGGGAGCAGGTGCGGCTGATCGAGCCGCGGGTCGTCTGCACCCTCGGCAACTTCGCGACCAAGCTGCTGACCGGCAGCCCGACCGGGATCACCAAGGTCCGCGGCACCCCGCAGGTGCACGAGCTCGGCAACCGGATGGTCTACCTGCTGCCGCTCTTCCACCCGGCGGCGGCACTGCGGACGCCGGCGGTAAAGGAGACGCTGCGCGGCGACTTCGCAACGATCCCAGAGCTGCTGCAGCGGCCGCTGCCCGATCCCGTTCCCAGCGCCGAGGAAATCGCCGAGGCCGAGGGCGGCGGAGAGACGGAGCCGCCGCCGGCCGACCAGCTCGGGTTCTTCGGATGACCGTGGAGAGGGAGATCGAGGTCGTCGAGTCCGGCTCCGCCGAGGAGACTGAAGCGCTCGGTGCCCGCATCGCCGCCCGCCTGCAGCCGGGCGACCTCGTCCTTCTCTCAGGCGAGCTCGGCAGCGGCAAGACCACCCTGGTCCGCGGCGCCTGCCGCGCCCTCGGGATCACCGGGCCCGTCACCTCGCCGACCTTCACGATCGGCCAGCGCTACGAGGGCGGCCGGATGCCAGTCTCCCATCTCGACCTCTACCGCCTCGAAAGCCTCGAGGACGAGGACCCGGCGCTGGTCGACGACTACCTTTCGTCGGACGGCGTCGCCTTCATCGAGTGGCCCGGCGCGGGGGAGGGACGGCTCGGTCGTCCCGCTCTCCAGGTGCGCTTGGCGCATGCAGGAGAGGAGAGTCGGCGCATAGAAGTTGGGTGAAGCAGCGCAGCCGATACCGCTTGTTGGTGTTCGGGTAGAGGCGAAGGCCAACTTGTAGCATCGACGCTTGGAACTTTTCGATCCAGAAAGGCAGGACGGATGAAGGGACTTAAGACGCTCACGGCACTGGTGCTGGTAACCGGGTTGCTGGCGACGCTTGTGCCCGCCACTGCCAGCGCGGCCGCCTACGAACACTACGTCGGCTGCGGCGTCTCCAAGAACGCCAAGCGCTCCCACTCCTGCCCGAAGAAAGCGAAGAAGGGCGCCTTCTTTAAAAGTCGCAACGGCGACGTCGTCTACACCGTCTGCGTCAAGTTCCCGAGCGGCAAAAACCTCTGCGCCCAGGCTCAGGAAGCAAAAGAAGAAACGCTCTACGTCAACAAGATCACCTCGACGATCCCCGGCAAGCACGTCGTCAGCTGGTACGTGAAAGGCCAGAAAGTCGGGTCCTGGGCGTTCCGGGTCACGGGGTAGCGCGCCCCTGATCGTCGTCGGCTTCGATACCGCGACGGTTGACACCGTCGCCTGCGCCTGGCGCGACGGCGAGGTCCTGCACGAGTCGCAGCTAGGGCTTTCCCCACGCGGGAGGCCCCTGCACGCGACCGGGCTCCTGCAGGAGGTTGAGCGGGCGGCCGAGGCAGCTGGCGGCTGGGGGAAGGTCGACCTGATCGCGGTCGGGCTCGGTCCTGGCACCTTCACCGGCATCCGGGTCGGGATCGCGACCGCCCGCGGCCTCGGCGTCAGTCTCGGCCTGCCACTGCGCGGCGTCTGCACGCTCGACGCACTGGCTCGGGGAATTCATGAGTCCGCAGGTTCCTCTGTTCCTTCTGACCGCATAACGGGCAAAAGGAACAGCTTGGCTGTGCTCGACGGCTGGCGAGGCGAGGTTTTCGCCTCCTTCTACGACTCGGACGGGAAGCGGCTGTGGGATCCCGCCGTCATGCGCCCGGAGGAGCTGGCCGAGCGGGTCGCCTCGCTTGATGAACCCCCTGCGGTAGCCGGTTCGGGGGCGGTACGATTCCGCAAAGAGCTGACTCGCGACGGTGTCCAAATTGCGGACGATTCCGACCCCGTCCACCGGGTCGCGGCGCGGCACCTCTGTGCGCTCGCGGCGACGGCGACGGGCAAGGACGAGAGCGAGGAGCTCACCCCGATCTACCTCAGACCCCCCGACGCGGAGCGGTGGCGTGAGCGAGACGCTTTCCAAAAGGCCAAGTGATCTGACCCAAGAGGTCAAGGTGCGCCGGCTCGCCTACAGCGACCTGCCGGCGGTGATCTCGATCGAGCGGCGCTCGTTCCCGACCCCCTGGTCGTTGGCGATGTTCGTGCTCGAGCTCTCCAAGCCCTCGGGGATTTGCCTCGCCGCCCAAGCCGGCGACGAGCTGCTCGGCTACGTGGTCTGCTCGCGCTACGACCAGGTCTGGCACCTGATGAACATCGCCGTCAGCCCCGAGCATCGCGGCACCGGTGTTGCCGGCCAGCTGATGAAGCGCCTGATCTCTGAGTCGCAGGGGACGCTGCCGTTCACGCTCGAGGTCCGCGTCTCCAACCACCGCGCGATCGGCATGTACGAAAGCTTCGGCTTCCGCTCGGCCGGGGTCCGTCCTCGCTACTACCACGACAACGGCGAGGACGCCCTGATCATGTGGCTCGACTGAGATGACTTGTTGATGGCTGAGTTGCTGCTGGCGATCGAGACTTCCTGCGACGACACCTGCGCCGCCGTCCTCGACGGCCCGCGGATCCTCAGCAACGTCATCTCCTCGCAGGCTAAAGCCCACGAAGGCTTCGGCGGGGTTGTCCCCGAGGTGGCGGCGCGACACCACCTGGAGTTGGTCGAGCCGGTGGTGGAGGCGGCGCTGGCCGAGGCGGAGGTGACCCTCGACGACATCGAGGCCGTCGCCGCGACCGTCGGTCCGGGCTTGATCGGGGCGCTGCTGGTCGGGATTAGTGCCGCGAAGGGGATTGCCGCCGCGCGACGGCTGCCGTTCATCCCGGTTGACCACCTGCAGGGCCATGTCGCCGCCAACTTCCTCGAGCCCGAGCCGCTGGAGCCGCCCTTCCTCTGTTTAATCGCCAGCGGCGGCCACACGATGCTGGCGGGGGTGCGCGACCACCACGGCTATGAGCTGCTCGGGCAGACCCTCGACGACGCTGCCGGCGAGGCCTTCGACAAGTCGGCGCGGCTGCTGGGCCTGGGGTACCCGGGCGGGCCGCTGATCCAGAAGGAGGCCGAAGGCGGCGACCCACAGGCCTTCGAGATGCCGGTGGCGATGGCGCGCGGTCCCGGCCTCGACTTCAGCTTCAGCGGCCTGAAGACCGCGGTCCTCTACCGCTGCCGAGAACTTGGCCCGGAGGGCGTCCAGGAGCGAAAGGCAGACGTCGCCGCCTCGTTCCAGGCGGCCGTCGTCGAGCAGCTGCGGACGAAGTTGAAACGGGCCTTGAAGGGCGGCGAGTGGGATGCCGTCGCGCTCGGCGGCGGCGTCGCCGCCAACGGTCCGCTGCGCGAAGCGGTCGCGCAGCTCTGCGAGGAGATGGGAATCCGCCTGAAGCTGGTCCCGATCGCCCTCTGCACCGACAACGCAGCGATGATCGGCTCCGCCGCTCGCTATGTCGAGCCGATCCCGTACCCGGACTACCTCGGCTACGACGCTTTCGCCAGCGGCGACAGGTTCGCCGCGGTCGCCCACTGACGCTGTGGCCGACGTTGTCGTCTACTCCCGTCCGGGCTGCCACCTCTGCGAGGAAGCCTTCGAGCAGATCGTCGCTTTCCACGAGGTGGGTTATCGCTTCAACTTGCACGAGATCGACATCGAGAGCAACGACCTGCTGCTGCGGCGCTACCTCGAGCGGATCCCGGTAGTGGAGGTCGACGGGCTCGAGGTCTCCGAGCTCGTTCTCGACCGCGCCGCCGTCAAAGCCAGGCTCGATACTGTGGGGGCATGGTCGAGGTGATTGAGGAGTTCGACGCCGCCGGGGCGTTCCCGGTTGAAGGCGAGCGGCTTTCGCTCGGGGTCGCGGCGCGGCTCTCGCGTTACCTGCAGGTGTTGACGCAGGCACGGAAGATGGGGCAGGAGACGATTTCCTCGCAGGAGCTCTCGCAGTACACGCACATCAACCCGACCCAAATCCGCCGCGATCTCTCCGGCTTCGGCAAGTTCGGCAAGCGCGGGGTCGGCTACAACGTCGATTCGCTGGTCTCCGAGATCCGCAAGATCCTCCGCACCTCCGGCCAGCACAACATCGCCCTGTTCGGGGCGGGGAACCTGGGCCAGGCGATCGCCAACTCGCCGATCTTCGCCGACCACGGCTTCCAGGTCGTCGCCGTCTTCGACACCGACCCGAGCGTGGTCGGCAAACCGATCGGCGATTTGGAGGTGCGCGAGATCGGCGACCTGCCGGACGTCGTCGCCGAGGAGGAGATCGTCGTCGGGGTGCTGGCGGTCCCGGCCGACGCCGCCCAGGATGTCGCCGACCGGCTGGTCAAGGCCGGCGTCAAGATCATCTTCAACTACTCCGAGCAGCTCCTGCAGGTGCCGCCGGAGGTGACCGTCCACACCTCCAGCCCCGCCGTCGACCTGCTCTACGCGCTCTACTTCTACCTCGCCTAACTGGCGCTCGACCTTGGCTCTAGACCTCGAGCTCGCCCGCGAGAAGTTCGAGTCCTCGCAGGACTTTACGATCGGCCTCGAGGAGGAGTTCGCGATCCTCGACCCGCAGACGCTGGAGCTGGAGCACCGCTTCGAGGACGTGATCGCCGCCTGTCAGCGCGACGAGGTGCTGGCTGAGGCGGCGGCGGGGGAGCTGATCGCCTCAGAGGTGGAGATCCGCTCGGGGCGCTCGGAGAGCTTCGCCGAGGCGGTGGGGCGCCAGCGGGAGCGGCGGGCGCGACTGTTCGACCTGGTCGGGGGGATGGGGTTGACCCTGGCGGCGATGGGGACGCACCCCTGGGCGAACTACCTCGACCAGCGGATCATCGATACGCCCCACTACACCCGGCTCCGCAACGAACTCGGCTGGGTCGCCCAGCGCAACAACACCTGGAGCCTGCACCTGCACATGGGCGTGCGCGGCGCCGACCGGGCAATCGCCGTCTGCGACCACCTGCGCGAGCTACTGCCGCTGCTGCTGGCGATCTCGGCCAACTCGCCCTTCCTCGATCGGCGCGACAGCGGGCTGCACAGCGTCCGCTCGGAGATCTTCACCCGCACCTTCCCTCGCTGCGGCGTCCCCTCGCCGTTCGGTGACTGGGCGACCTACGCGGGGTTCGTCGACACCCTGGAGCGGCTCGGCTCGGTGGTCGAGTCGACGCAGCTGTGGTGGAGCGTGCGGCCGCACCACAGCTTCGGCACCGTCGAGGTGCGGATCTGCGACGCGCAGACGCGCGGGGACGAGTCCTTCGCCCTCGCCGAGCTGATCGCCGCCTGCATCGCTCAGACCGCGCTCGACTACGACGAGCACGGCTACGAAGGCAAGGGGGCGCCCCTGGCCGACCGCGAGATCGAGGAGAACCTCTGGCGGGCGA
>DASZNP010000092.1:0-8039 GCA_035551255.1 Solirubrobacterales bacterium | reverse complement strand
ATCGCGCCGCGGCCGTCGCCTTGAACTAGGCTTCGCTCCGTGGCACGGAAGACCGCTCAAGGGGACGAGGCCGCGGCTGTGGCCGCGGCGATCGCGCAGTTCGAGGCGGAGTTCGCGGGTGGCCCCGCGGAGGAGGCGCCGACGCTGCCCGCCTGGCAGCGCGCCGCCTACCTGGAGGGGATCAGCGCCAAGGAGACGATCGAGCACCTACGAGGAGGTTCGGCATGGCTGTCGTGAAAATCATCGAGCTCGTCGGCAGCTCCAAGACGTCGACCGACGATGCCGCGAAACAGGCGCTGCTGCAGGCGCAGGGATCGCTGCGCAACATCCGCGCGGTCGACATCGTCTCCACCGGCATCCGCGGCGAGAACCTTGACGAGTACCGCGCCCACGTCCGCGTCGCATTCTTGATCGAGGGAACGGAGGTCGACTGATGGCAGAGGAGCAGGGGACCGAGGCACGCGAGGTTTCGCGCGAGGAGGCACGCAAGATGCTCGACGAGGGTGCGCAGCTGGTCGACGTGCGCGCCGACCACGAGTGGGAGGCCGGCCGCATCGCCGGCGCCAAGCACGTGCCGCTGCCGGAGCTGCCGCAGCGTACCGGCGAGCTCGACAAGGACCAGCCGGTGGTTGTCTACTGCCGCGGCGGCAACCGCTCCTCGATGGCGACCGCCGCCCTCAACCACGCTGGCTTCGAGGCCGTCAAGCTGAGCGAGGGGATCGTCGGTTGGAGCGAGGAGGAGCTGCCGCTGGAGCCCGAGGGCGGCTACGTCGCCGAATCGGGCGAGGCCGCCGCGATCCTCCAAGCGCAGAAAAAACCCTCCCACAGCTGATCCAGCGGATTCCTCGCCCTCTCGCCGGGATTCCGGTCATACGCGGTTTGCAGGCGCTTCCGGAGCCTCATCGACCGCTCAAGAAATTAAATACCTGAATCCCGGTCAGCTTTGCTACCTTTCGCTCCATGGAGGTAGCCGTCGCAGAGAACAAGGATCAGCAGGGCAAGGGTCGGGTCGGGACCCTCGAGAACCCTGAGAACTACGAGAACGTCCCCGGCCACGTCATCCCGATCATCGAGCGCGAGTTCGACGACTTCGACAACGAAGCCGAGCAGTTCCTCAGCGGTGAGCTGGAGGAGATGCAGTTCATCGGCTTCCGCCTGAAACAGGGCGTCTACGGCCAGCGCCAGGCCGACGTCCAGATGATCCGGATCAAGCTTCCGCTCGGTGGGGTCACGCCCGCGCAGATGGACACCTTCGCCAGCGTCGTCGAGAAGTACGCGCCGCTGAACAAGGGCCACATCACCACCCGGCAGAACATCCAGATCCACCACGTGCCGCTGCGCGACGCCGAGCTGCTGCTGCGGGAGATCGCCGAGTCCGGCCTCTCCTCGCGCGAGGGCTGCGGCAACACCGTCCGCAACGTCACCGGCGACCCCTGGGCCGGCGTCGCCGCCGACGAGGTCTTCGACCCCACCTTCCACGGCACCGCCTACGTCCGCTACTTCGTCCGCCACCCGACGACGCAGCTGATGCCGCGCAAGATCAAGACCGCCTTCTCGGGCTCCCCCGAGGACCGCGCGATCGCCGGCATGCACGACATCGCCTTCATCAGCCGCGAACGCGACGGCGTCAAGGGCTTTGAGGTCCGGGTCGGCGGCGGTACCGCGATCATGGCCCGCGTCGCCCCGACCCTCTACGAGTTCGTCGAGGCCGACAACGGCGACTACCTCAAGGTCTCCGAGGCGATCCTCCGCATCTTCGACCGCCAGGACTGGCTGCGCGTCAACCGCGCCCGGGCCCGGATCAAGGTCCTGATCGACAAGATCGGCATCGACGCCTTCCGCGAGCAGGTTGACGAGGAGCTGCAGGGCGACTGGGTCGCCGAGCGCGAATTTGGCCCCGAGCTGGTCGAGCGCCTCGGCTTCGCCCCGGACGAGGAGGCGAACGCCCCCGAGCCGCCGCTGGCCCCGTCCTCGCCGAACGGCGACCGCACCGAGTTCGAGCGCTTCCTCGCCGGCAACGTCGAGCCGCAGCGCCAAGAGGGCTTCAACACCGTCGAGGTGAAGGTGATCCGCGGCGACCTCACCCCGGAGCAGTTCCGCGGCCTCGCCCAGATCATGCGCGAGTACACCGGCGGCTCCGCTCGCAGCACGGTGCAGCAGAACTTCGTTCTCCGCTGGGTCCGCGACGAGGCGCTCTACGACGTCTGGGAGCAGCTCACCGAGCTTGGCCTCGGCGAGGCCGGCGCCCGCGAGATCACCGACGTGGTCTCCTGCCCCGGCACCGACAGCTGCAAACTCGGAATCACCTCCTCGATGGGCCTCAACCGGGCGATCAAGGAGCGGGTCGACTCGATGCAGATCACCGACGAGCTGACCAAGCGCATCCACATCAAAATGAGCGGTTGCCCGAACGGCTGCAGCCAGCACCACATCGCCAACATCGGCTTCTACGGTGCCTCGCTGAAAGTCGGCGGCCGCCAGATGCCCGCTTACATCCCGCACATCGGCGGCAACTTTGAGGGCGGCGAGGTCATCTTCGGCAAGCGGCTGAAATCACGGCTTCCGGCCAAACGGGTGCCGGAGGCGGTCGAGCGCTGGGTCAGGCTCTACGAGGCCGAGCGCAACGAGGGCGAGGAGTTCAACCCGTTCGTCGAGCGGGTAGGGGCTGAGCCCTTCGAAGCAGCGGTCAAGGAGTTGACGATGCCGGCCGAGTTCAGCCTGGAGACGATGCAGCAGTTCATCGACTGGAACCGATCGAGCCCGTACGAGGTCGTGCGCGGCGAGGGAGAGTGCGCGATCTAGCTCGCGCCCGAGCGCAGCGATGAAACCACCTCCCGTCACTCTGTCAGGCACCGTCCCCACACCTGCGGACCTCGATCACGAGGCGATCGCCGCCGAGCTCGAGCAGTCGACGGCGCAGGAGGCGATGGAGTGGATGTTCGAGAACTTCGGCGACCGCCACTACATCGCCTGCTCGTTCCAGAAAACGAGCTCGGTGACGGCGCACCTGGCGAGCCAGGTCAACCCCGAGGCGCGCTTCTTCTACCTCGACACCGACGTCCTCTTCGAGGAGAGCTACGAGACCCGCGACCGTCTCGCCGAGGCGCTGGGGGTCGAGTTCGACCGCTTCCATAACTTGACGCTTGAGGAGCAGGAGGCCGAGCACGGCCCCGAGCTCTGGAACCGCGACCCCGACGCCTGCTGCGGGATCCGCAAGGTCGAGCCGATGCGTCGCGCCCTTTCTTCCGTAGACTGCTGGGTCGCCGGCGTCCGCCGGGCAGACTCCAGCTCCCGCTCCACGACGCCGAAGTTCGGCTGGGACAAGCGCTTCAACCTCTGGAAGCTGAACCCGTTGGCGGACTGGACCGAGCGCGACGTTTGGAACTACATCCGTGAGCACCACCTCCCGTACAACCCGCTCCACGATCGCGGCTACCCGTCGATCGGCTGCACCCACTGCACCAAGCCAGTGGAACCGGGCGGCGATCTGCGCGAGGGCCGCTGGAGTGGCCTCGCAAAGACCGAGTGCGGGATCAACTAGCGCCGTTTCGCAAAGAAGCGGCGCAAACTCCCGTTAATTCGCAAGAACACCCCTAACCTCCCCCGATTGGTGAAACGAGCAGATGAGCGAGACCATGGCTGAGTTGTCCCTGACCCTTTCCGAGCGCCACACCGCGGACTTCGAGATGATCGGCAACGGCGGCTTCGCGCCGCTGACCGGCTTCCAGGGCTCCGCCGACTGGGAGCGCGTCTGCAGCGAGATGCGGACCGCCGACGGTGCGTACTGGCCGATCCCGATCACCCTGGCGACCGACCTCGAGTGCGAGGTGGGCGACACCATCGAGCTCTCTTCTGACGAAGGCAAGAAGCTCGGCCGGATCAAGGTCGAGGAGATCTACGAGCGCGACCTCGAGCGCGAGGCGCAGTCGGTCTACCTGACGACCGACAAGGAGCACCCGGGCGTCGCCGCGATCTTCGAGGAGGGCAGTCGCACCATCGCCGGCCCGATCGAGGTCGACGCGCTGCCCGATCACGAGGACGCCTTCATGCGCCGCTACCTGACTGCGCCCGAGACCAAGGCCGAGTTCGAGAAGCGCGGCTGGAAGCGCATCGTCGCCTTCCAGACCCGCAACCCGATCCACCGCGCCCACGAGTACCTGACCAAGGCCGCGCTGGAGACCTGCGACGGGCTCTTCATCCAGCCGCTGATCGGCAAGACCAAGGCCGGCGACATCCCCGCCGACGTGCGGATGCGCTGCTACGAGGTGCTGATGGAGAACTACTACCCGAACGACCGGGTGATGCTGGGCGTGAAGCCGGCGAAGATGCACTACGCCGGCCCGCGCGAGGCGGTCCTGCACGCGATCGTCCGCCGCAACTACGGCGCTACGCACTTCATCGTCGGCCGCGACCACGCGGGCGTCGGCGACTACTACGGCACCTACGACGCGCAGAAGATCTTCGACGACATCGACATCGACGAGCTGGGCATCGAACCGCTGTTCTTCGAGCACAGCTTCTGGTGCAACGAGTGCGAGGGGATGGCTTCCGGCAAGACCTGCCCCCACGGCAACGAGGCGCACGTGTTTCTCAGCGGCACGAAGGTGCGGGAAATGCTCGGCAATGGCGAACGGCCGCCGCAGGAGTTCTCCCGCAACGAGGTCGCCGACATCCTGATCGACGCTTACAAGGAGGACTGACAAAGCATGGCTGGTGAGAAGGGCTTCACCCTCTGGTTCACCGGACTCTCCGGGGCCGGCAAGACGACGATTTCCCGACTGCTGGAGGGGCACCTGCGCGAGCGCGGCTCGAAGCTGGAGATCCTCGACGGCGACATCGTCCGCGAAAACCTCTCGAAGGGGCTCGGCTTCTCGAAGGAGGACCGCGACACCAACATCCGCCGGATCGCCTTCGTCGCCGATCTGCTCAGTCGCAACGGCGTGCCGGTGATCACCGCGGCGATCTCCCCTTACAAGGAGATCCGCAACGAAGCCCGCGAACTGATGGGCGACCGCTTCATCGAGGTCTTCGTCAAAGCTTCAGTCGAGACCTGCGCCGAGCGCGACGTCAAGGGTCTCTACGAGAAAGCCTTCAAGGGCGAGATCAAAGAATTCACCGGCGTCTCCGATCCCTACGAGGAGCCGGAGCGTCCCGAGTTCGTCTGCGACACCGAAAACGAGACTCCCGAGGAGTCAGCGGAGAAGCTGATCGCCTACCTCGAGGAGCGAGGCCTGATCCCGGCTAAGGAGGCCGCGGCGGCGTAGTTGCTCGCTTCAACCGCGTTTACGAGAGGGGCCTCCGGGCCCCTCTTTTATTTGGCAAGACGTTTGAGGAGCTTTTGGTCCTCTTCCAGAAGCTTCTTCAGGCGCTTCTGGAATTGCTCGTCGGTGCGTCTTTCTGCGATGTGCTTCTCGATCGCTTGGCGCACCGCCTCCGAGATGGGTATGCCATCAGCCCGAGCTACGGCGGCGAGTTCAGCTGCCATCGGTTCGGGAAGTCGAAAGCTCGTTGCCTTGCTAGCCATCGCGTCGTCGAGCTTAACGCATATCTGCTCTAACAGTCCACCAGAGCTACTCCCCGCGAGAAAGGTTTCTCCGAAAGAAAAAGAAACTTTTCAGCTTGCGGCATTAACGCTGTAAGATGTACGACGACAATGCCGAACCGAGTGACGTTGATAGGCGACCTACTTCTTGTTGCGGAAGCGCAACTTGCAGTGCCCGCAGAGGATCTGCTGCGGACGACCTCTCTGGATTCCGATCCTTCCTTCGGGTCACTCTTGACCGCCATCGAAGAGACGACTCCGGCGCCCACGATTGTCGAAGTAGCCGCCATGTGCGCAGCCTGGGTCATCCGGAACCAGCCCTTCTCCGAAGACAACAGCAAGATCGCCTATCTGTTCATGTGCCTATTGCTGGACGAAGCCGAAGAGCCGTGGAAGACGTCTCAGGAGGACGCGTTCGTGGTGCCGCCGATCTTCAAGGCGGTGGAAGACGGCTCGATCAGCGAAGCTGAGTTCGCTGATTGGGTCCGCTTGCGAGTGGCTACGGCCTAGCCGGAACCTGGGGCTCACCGAGGCCGAAGGTGTCGTAGGCGGCGAATTTGGCGAAGGTCTTGTGGGTCGGTCCGTGGTAGTCGGAGCTGGCGGTGGGGACGAGGCCGAGCTCGTTGCAAAGCTGGAGCAGGTGCTCGGTCTGCTCCTTAGTGTGGCTCGGGTAGTAGACCTCGATGCCGTCGGGCTCGAGCGAGCGGATTAGGTCCTCTACCTGGGCCGGATCTTTGACGTCCCAGTAGGGATGGGCGACGACGGCGACGCCGCCCGCCTCGCGGATCGTCTCGACGGCCTCCTCGGCGGTTGGCCAGCGGCGGGGGACGAAGGCCTTGGCGCCGGGTACCAGGTACTCCTCGAAGAACGGACCGAGGTCACCGGTGGCGCCAGCCGCCCTGGCGATGTGGGGCCGGCCGATCGAGTCGGCCGCGCCGGCCTCGCGGATCGCGTCCTCGAGCGTCAGGTCGAAGCCCTCGCGCCGCAGGTTCTGGACGATCTCTCCGGCCCGCGCCCGTCGCTCCTGCTGGGCCCGATCGCAAGCCGGCGCGATCTTCTCCAGGTCGACCCAGTACCCGCACACGTGCAGGTCTTCGGCATACCGATGCACGCAGGACATCTCGATCGCCGCCACCAGCTCGATCCCCAGCCGCTCAGCGGCCTCTGCCGCCTCCGGAACCCCGGCAACCGCGTCGTGATCCGTCAACGCCAGGGTCGTGACGCCGGCCTCAGCGGCTTTCTCGACCACCTCCGCAGGAGGCAATTGCCCGTCAGAAACCGTCGAATGGCTCTGTAGCTCAATCAGCACGCGCCGCACCCTATCCATGAATAGACTGCGCCGCCGTGTTCCAGAAGGTCCTCATAGCCAACCGCGGCGAGATCGCCATCCGCGTCGCCCGCACGCTGAAGGAGATGGGCATCACCTCGGTCGCCGTCTACTCGGAGATCGACCGCGAGGCTCCCCATGTGCGGGAGGCCGACGAGGCGTTCCTGATCGGCCCTGCCGTCCCGGCTGAGAGCTACCTGAACATCCCGAAGATCATCGAGACCGCCAAAGAGGCCGGCGCCGAAGGGATCCACCCCGGCTACGGCTTCCTCGCCGAGAACGCCGACATGGCGCGGGCCTGCGCCGACGCTGGGATCACCTGGATCGGCCCGCCGCCGGAGGCGATCGAAGCGATGGGCTCGAAGACCCGGGCGCGCGAGATCATGGAGAAGGCCGGCGTGCCGATCGTCCCCGGCTCGACCGAGGTCGCCAAAGACCTCGAGGAGGCGCGCAAGCAGGCCGACGAAGCCGGCTATCCGGTCGCCTGCAAGGCGGCTGGCGGCGGCGGCGGCAAGGGCTTCCGCGTCGCGATGACGCCCGACGATCTGCAGGAGGCCTTCGAGGGCTCCGCCCGCGAAGGCGAGAAGTTCTTCTCCGACTCCCGCGTCTACATCGAGCGCTACCTCGAGGACCCGCGCCACGTCGAGGTCCAGGTGCTGGCCGACTCGCACGGCAACGTGATCCACCTCGGCGAGCGCGATTGCTCGCTGCAGCGCCGTCACCAGAAGGTGATCGAGGAGGCCCCCGGCCCGCACGTCGACGAGGAGATGCGGGCGCGGATCGGCAAAATCGCCACCGACGCGGCGGAGGCGGTCGGCTACCGCGGCGCCGGCACGATCGAGGGCATGCAGGTCGGCGACGAGTACTTCTTCCTCGAGATGAACACCCGCGTCCAGGTCGAGCACTGCGTGACCGAGATGGTCACTGGCGTCGACATCGTCCGCGAGCAGATCCTGGTGGCGGCCGGCGAGCCGCTCTCGATCACCCAAGAGGACGTCGAGCTGCGCGGCTGGTCGATCGAGTGCCGGATCAACGCCGAGGCCGCGCACAAGAAATTCGCCCCCGCTCCGGGGCCGATCGGCGACTCCTACCGGGAGCCCTCCGGGCCGGGCGTCCGCGTCGACTCCGGCGTCGAGGCCGGCTCCGAGGTGACGCCGATGTACGACCCGA
>DASZNP010000091.1:0-15406 GCA_035551255.1 Solirubrobacterales bacterium | reverse complement strand
CACCTCCGGCCGCTATGCGGACCGCTCACCGGTCGCTTCCCCCAACGGCCGCCAGATCGTTTTCGCGCGTCCCCCTGGGCCGCCGTTCCAGACCGGGATCCCCGACATCTACTCGATCCGCGCCAATGGCTCCCATCTTGTCGACCTCACCCCGCGGATCCCAGCAAGGCACCGGCGCACCGAACGGATCATTGCGGCGGGGGAACCGACCTTCAGCCCGACCGGACGCGTCATTGCCTTCGCGGTCCGCGGCGGCAACGGCTCCGAAGGCATCGACACCATGCGGCCCGACGGGAGCAAGATCAAATCCTTGGTGGGCAGGGGTCCGCGTGCCCTCAATCGCCGCTTCGGTCTCTCCGAACCCGAGTTCTCCCCCACCGGTCGAACCCTCCTCGTCACCGCCCGCGACAGTTATCACCGCGAGATCGCCCTCATCAACCTAAGCGATCGCTCCCGGCTCTTCACTCCGCATTCGGTGCAAGGCGAATCGCCTGCGTGGTAGGGAATAGAGGTCCTAAAAAGATGACGCTATCTCTAAAAAATGCTTCGCTACTCTCAGAAAGAACGTGCTGAAACGAGTGCCTCTCGCAACCGCTCTATTCCTCTGCCTCCTGGGCACCCTCGTCGGCGCTCCGGCCGCATTCGGCAGCGGCTCGATCGAAGGCGCTGCGACTGCTGCCGGGACCGGCACTCCGGTCGCGGGGCTGTCGGTCTGCGCGGAGGAAAACCGCGTCGGGGAAGTCTCGTCCGGCTGCACGACGACGGACCCCGCAGGCCACTACCGAATTGATGGGTTGGCTGCCGGCGCCAGGTATCAGGTCGAATTCTCGGCGCTGGGAGACCTGAACTACCTCACCCAGTACTTCAATCGCAAGGAAGGACTCGATAATTGGGACCCGGTCGCCGTTGTCGACGGGTCGACGACGGGTGGGATCGACGCGGTGATGAACCCGGGCGCCCAGATCACCGGTCATCTCAGCGAACGGGAAAGCGGAAGGCCGGCGGCCAGCGTTGAGGTCTGCGTCCTCGACCCGGCTCCGAACCCTCGCGCCGAAGAATTCGAACGCTGCAGCCTCAGCGACGTGGCGGGCGACTACGCGGTCCGCAGTCTCCCTGCGGGGACCTACATCGTCGTCTTCGCTCTGCACCGGCCCTTGGGTGACCTGGGGATCTTTGAAGAGCAGTACTTCGCGTCCACGACCGATCGCGCCGCGGCGACCAAGGTCGCAGTCGCCCCACCGGAAACGGTCTCCGGGATCGACGCGAGCCTCGTCAACACGTTGCGGACCAGTTTCCACCACGTTCCCGGTCTCCGTACGGTGACCAGCAGGGCCTGGGCGCGCGTCGGGTTTCGCTTCTCTGCCCGCGCGCCGGTCCAAGGCTTCGTCTGCAAGCGCGACCGCGGACCCTGGCGCTCCTGCCGCTCCCCTCAGAGGTTCCGCGTGCCGCCCGGTTCTCACGCGTTCCGCGTCCGGGCGATCGGCCCCCACGGCCTCGAAGGTCCGATTTCTCTTTGGCGTTTTCGGATCACCCGAAAGGTGAATCACACACGGGCCGCGGCGACCGCCTCCACCACGCTCCTTCCGCCCGGTCCCCGCCTGGCCACGGTCGAATTGATCGAGACGAAGGGTTCCGAACGCGACGAAAAGGCCTCCGCACCGTTCATGGCCCTGAGCACCTTCGGACCGGCGGGTCATAAGGTCAGGCACCTGGTGAAGGCCAGGCTCGAAGAGCCCGGGGGCCAGGTGGTTCCGTTTCCATTCTTCAGTCCCATCTGGGCCGGCGATGGCAGTGCCCTGACCTTTGTGGCGTCGCAGGGAAAACAGGCTTCTTACTTCACCATCGGAGCTGACGGGTCAGGTCTGGAGCGCTTGCCTGGGGTATTGGGCCCGGTCTACTCCGCCGACGGCAGGTGGATGGCATTCAGCAGGTTTCGTTCCCATCGGACGAGCGGCCGCCATGGAGGTCACTACAAGAGCACCACCGCCTGGCTTTTGAATCTCGAAACCCGCGAACTACGGCAGCTCTCCTCCTGGCGCAACGGGCTTGAGACCGAACCGACCTCATTGTCGGCGGACGGCTCGCTTGTAGCGATGACGAGACGAGATAGCAGGATCGAAGGCTCGACCGTGGTGTTGCTGCACCTCGACGGGAGTGCTCCGCCAACGCTCTTTGCGCGGGCGAGCGAAGCGGCGATATCACCTGACGGGTCGAGGGTCGCCTTTGCCGGCTACCTCAACCCAACTCACATCGAAGCTGAGGAGAACCAGGACTACGACATAGGCGAGCTCTACGCAGCGAACGTCGACGGAACCGGCGTCACCCGTCTGACTCGTAACCACACCGGTATCGAGACCTCGCCGAGCTGGGACCCGTCGGGCGAACGGATCGCATACGTGCAGATGGACGCCGACACCAGCTTCGACCCCGCTCTCTCCTTCCTTTTCCCGCTCGGGAATCAGATCAGGGAGATGAATGGCGACGGAAGTTGCAAGGTAACGGTGAGGAGGAGCCCGAAAATCGCCTTCTATGGAGTTGCCTGGTCCCCAGACTCCGCCCGTGGCGCTGGTCCCATCCCCGGGTGCTGAGCGTGTGGGTCGTAACGCTTTTTGCCACAACGACGAATAGGAGAAGTGGAGACCGAGCAGGCCTTGATCGGGCCGATGTCTGACCTCAGCCAACAGCTGCGCCTGGTGGTCGCACGGGAGAGGGGAGTTGCTCCTGAGCATCTGCAGTGGATAGGGACCGAGCCCGACCTGTTTGAGCTCTTCTATCGCGAGCACGTCAAGGATCTGCAGCGGTTCGTCGCCCGTCGAGTTGGGCAGCGGGACCGGGCGGCGGACCTCACGGGCGAGATCTTCCTCGCCGCCATCGAATCCGCCCACCGCTACCGGCCTGATCGCGGCACACCGAAGGCTTGGCTCTACGGGATCGCCCGAAACGTGGTGGCCGACGACCAACGGCGTCACGGTCGGGAGCGCGAGCATGCCGAGCGCCTGCGAGGCAGCGAACTCCTCGACGGCCATGACGCCGCCCGCATCGACGCCCGCATCGACGCCGCCTCTAGGTCGCGCCAGCTCTACACAGCGATGGAGCGTCTGCCCGAGGGCGAGCGCGCGGTCCTCGAACTTGTCGCCCTCGACGACCTGACACTTGCCGAGGCGGCGGCGGCCGCCGGCGTCCGGCCCGTGACCGCGCGCGTTCGGCTGCACCGGGCACGCCGCAAGCTGCGCGATGTTCTCGAGGCTTCAAAGGAAGCAAGCGCGAGAGAGGAGGCTGGATGACGACTCCGCGACACGATCCCGATGGAGGATTCGAGGAGCGGCTCCTCGTGAGGCTGAAGGCTGTGGTCGCCGTGCGCGGCACGGCCGAGGCGGCTTCCGAGATGACGGGGGGTGTGCCCGGCGGCCCGGGATGGCGCCGGGGCTCACGGATAGCGTTCGCATCGGCTGCCGCGGCCACTGCAGCCGCGGTCGTTCTCATCTTCAACTCCGGCGGCGACAACACCTCCAAAGCCTTCGCCGTGGAGCGGCAGCCGGGAGGAGGCGTGATGATCGAGGTCTACAGTCTGGAAGACGCCTCTGGACTGGAAGATGCGCTCGAGGAAGCGGGCATTCGCGCCCAGGTGAACTGGCTGCCGGCCGGTATGACCTGCCGCGAACCTCATTACACGCCGTCGGTGGTAAAGCTGCCCGGAGGCGGGAGCATCGGCAGCTTCGAAGAGGGAGGGCCGGGCATGTTGAGGATCTCGATCGGCAGCACCCAGCGCTCTCGCGAAGGCGTCGGGAAATCCAGGCGCGGTGAAATCCCCGACGACGAGAGAGCCAGCTTCAATCTGGACCCGGCAGCCTTTCGTCCCGATCAGAGCGTAATCCTCTTTGGATCTCCGGTCCCGTTCGGCGGGGACCCCGACGGCGGCTTCCAAGCCCGGTTTCAGGTTGCCGAAGGACCGGTCGAACCATGCCACCCACTCCCGGCGCCGGCCAGCAGCATCGGCTCGATCAAGGTTCCCGACGGGGCTAGGTCGGGTGTTCCGGCTGAGCCGACGCCGGCTCCCGGACAGTTCCTTTACACCAAGACGAAGGAGGTCCAGCTGCAGGGATGGGAACCAACTGGCCGAGGCGCCGGAGCCAAGGCGCACCCGAGACATTTCACCCCGAACCTCCTTGGCCCGGATTCCAACCCGCTTCCCGCGCGAGTCGTGACGATTAAAGAGGTCTGGACGGCGGCGAACGGCCGGACTTGGGTCCGAGAAACCCTCAGCGGGGTCGAATTCCTCTCCAGTGAGGATCAGCGGCGCTGGGAGGAAGCGGGCTCTCCGCCCCCGTTCGCCTACGACCCGGCAGCACATGACGTTCGCAAGGACAGCTCGGGGTGGCTGGTGAAGGAATTCGCATCCCGTAACTGGCGAGGGCGCAACGTGTTCGCCAACGTCGAAAAGCTCTCCGAGCTCCCGATCAAGTCCGAAACTCTGCGTCTGGCGATCGAACGACGCGGCGTGGCGAGCACGCCGGTAGCAGCGTCGCCGGTTAACTCGCACAGAGGCAGCGTGACCGCCGAAAGGCTGTTGGAAATTCTCGCCGAACCGATTTTGAGTGTCCTACTTCGAAGGGGGACGTTTTATGCGCTCACCGAAATGCCAGGAATCTCCCTTAGGGGTGATGTTGCTGACGTTGCGGGGCGTCGGGGCGACTCGATCACCTGGGTCCGCCACGGGGGCTATGCCCGTGAGCTGATCTTCGACCGGCGGACCTCGAAAGTCCTCGCGCAAACCGAAGTCATCTTCAACGCAAAGACCGCCGGCTACCGCGGCGTACCGAACGGCACCGTGTTCAGAGAGACCGCGTATCTGCAGTCAGGGATCGTTGATTCGGCACACGAACGCCCGGCTCGATCGGAGGGTTCGAAATGACTGGTCGTTCCCCGCGCCGCACGTGGGCCTCCATGGTGCGTTTCAGCCTGTCGGCGATCTTCTTATGCCTTCTGGCTCTCCTTGCGGGCTGCGCGTTGGGCGAATCGGAATATCCGGAAGACGAGGGACATCACCCGACCGCAGAGACGATGCGGGAACTCCGCGCATACAGCCACCACGAGCCGATCTATTGGCTGGGCGAGCGGTTTGCCGGAAAGGAGATCTCAGGCGCCGAACTGACCGATGAAGGTGCCTGGGTGAGCTATGGGAAAACCCGATGCGACCCCGGGAGCGGCTGTCAAAGTTTCCCCACCGAGATTTCCACCGCCGGCGGCTGGCCGAGTCCGTATCTGCCGCCCGCGAGCCGTCCCCATACCTGTTTTGACCACATCCGCAGGGCAGTTCTGATCGCCGACTGCAGGTTATTGAGACATCCGCAATCTCAATGGGCAGACCTTTATGTCGGTCCGAAGCCCAACGAGCGCTGGGTCTCCACCGAGCGCATCACCCTGAGCATTTCCGGCCCGATCGGGAAGCTGCGGCGACTGTCTGTCCGCGACCTAGCCCGGGCTGTCTACCCCATCGATGCCCCCTCAGCCATAACAAGACGACTCCCTCCGCCAGAACCTCCTCCTTGCTCGAAGCTGAAGTTCCTGGTCCGCTGGTGGGTCGTTGCCAACCGCAGAGAGTTCGGTCCCAATCCGGACTGCGGACTGCGGGAACTGCTGGGCCTCTTCTGATTTGGTCGGCGGTACTTCGCTGCGCGAACCGCATCGGGTTCTTCGGAGGGTGCTCGGCCTCTTGGCCGGGGCTGAGCTGAGCTATGCCGAGACGGCGGCCGCGCTCGACATCCCAATCGGAACGGTCCGCTCGCGCGTGGCGCGTGCCCGGGCCCGACTTGGTGACGCATTCGCCGACGACGCCAGTGCGGCGATCTTTAGGTCCGCGGCTGATCCCGTCTCCAAGCGTGCGCGGGTGTGGCGGGAAGGAGTCCTGGGAGCTCGCCTGGAGAGACTCGAAGAGGAAGGAAAGTTCAAGAGGCACTGGAGCGGAGCGATTCCGCACTTGGTCGCCTGCAGTGGCGAGGGCAAGCCCGTCTTCGTCTTTCCTGGGCCCGCTGACCTCTGTGAGAGCCTGGGGCTCGAGCCACTACCGTCCGATTACGCGGTGCCAGGGCGCGAGGTCGCGCGAGCCTACACGGCGTGGGAGCGGGTTCTGATGCGTCGGCTCAGAGTGAAGGCAGGACATTGCCAGTCAGCTGGCCGGGTGGCTGAGCGCGCGCGGAACCTGCTGGCGAACGCAGGCTATGCGGATGTACCGGTGCGGATCTCCCCAGAGGGTGCTTGCGTGAAATCAGTATTTGACAGGCGAGGCTTTTGCGGCTCTGTCGGACCTATTCGAACGAGCGAGCCTGATCTGCATTTCTCCCGAGAGGTTCGGCGGCCTCGCCCGGCGGGCTCTTGATCAAGCTGGACTGCACCAGGTACGGGTCGGCGTCTCTCAACGATCCTACCCCTGCACCTATGGCAGTGTGGGTTCAGTCCCGAGAAGCTACGAGTGGAAATCGGAGCCTCCGATCGCAGGACGTGGCGCTTCAATAGAGCGGGCTTCCTTCGCTACAAGCGCCAGCTCCGACGTCGAGAATAGGAATAGGTGAGCGCATTCGAGGAATGATCCAAAGCATCTCCGGACCGACCGGCCCAGCTTCTCTCCGCCATAGGCCTGGCCAGCCGGCCAGCCTCTCGCCGTCACATATAGGCTCCCCGCGTGGACTTCGCTCTTACCGATGAGCAGAAGGATTTCGTTGACGCGATTCGGGACTTTTGCGACCGCGAGTGCGGGACGCCGGATCAGCGGGAGCGGCTGACTGACGGGTATCGCGAGCACCACAGCTTCGACATCTACAACCAGATGGCGGAGTTGGGCTGGCTTGGGGTGACGATCCCGGAGGAGTACGGGGGTTCTGGTGGGTCGATGCTCGATGCCTGCCTCTTCATGGAGGAGACCTCGCGAGGGCTCGCCCCGATCGGCGGCTACGCGACGACGCTGATCGTCGCCGGCGCCACTCAGCGCTTCGGGACCGAGGCGCAGAAGGAAGAGATCCTTGGCGGCATCGCCTCCGGCTCCGTCGAGGCGATCGCGATGACCGAGCCTGAGGCTGGGTCAGACGTGGGTGCTCTGTCCTGCAAGGCCGAGCGGGTCGACGGTGGCTTCGTCCTCAATGGCCAGAAGGTCTTCTGCTCCAACGCTCACATCTCCGACCACGTGCTCGTCGTCTGCCGCACCACTCGCAGCGAGGACAAGCACGCCGGGATGACGATGATCTGGGTGCCGCGGGAGGCCGAGGGGATGGAGACCGTCCCGATCGAGACGATGGGCGGTCGCGAGACCAACCACCTCTACTTCACCGACTGCGTCGCCCGCGAGGAGGACGTGCTGGGAGAGGTCGACCAGGGCTGGATGCAGCTGATGGCCGGTCTCAACGTCGAGCGCTTGATCCTCGCCGCGACGATGCTCGGGATCGCCCAGCGCGCCCTCGACGACCTCCTGCTCTACGTCAAAGAGCGGCGCCAGTTCGACCGCCCGATCGGTTCCTTCCAGGCGCTGCAGCACCGGATTGCCGACCTCGCCACCGATCTGCAGGCGGCGCGGCTGATGACTCACTGGGTGGCCACTCTCGTCGACGAGGATCCGGACCGGATGCTGCCCCAGCAGGCCTCAATGGTGAAGCTCTTCGTCACCGAGGTGACCAAGCGCGTCACCCTCGAAGGCATGCAAATGATGGGCGGCTACGGCTACTCCTCCGAGTACGACATGGAGCGCCTAGTTCGCACCTCGCTGGTCTCGACGATCTACGGCGGCACCTCCGAGATCCAGCGCACGATCATCGCCAAAACCCTCGGGCTTTAAGCGCAGCCAAGTTTCGCCCCACCCTGGTGGGGTCAAAGTCGGATGCGTCGCGCTCAGCCCGCGGTCGCCAGCTGACCGCCTTCGACTAGGGCCGGTTCGCCGATGTGGAAGCCCTGGGCGTAGTCGATCTCGAAGGCGCGGACCATTGCCAGCGTGTCGGCGTCCTCGATGCCCTCGGCGACGGTCTCCTGGCCGAAGGCCTTGGCGAACTGGACCATCGCCTGGACCAGTTTCTGGTCGGTCGGGGAGTGGGGAAGCTCGCGGATGAATTCGATGTCGAGCTTGAGGTGCTGGACTGGCAGCTCTTTCAGGTAGCTGAAGGAGCTGAAGCCGGTGCCGAAGTCGTCGAGGCCGAGGCCGCAGCCCATCGCGGTGACGGTATGAGCGAAGTGGCGGGCCGCCTCCATGTTGGTGATCGCCGCCGTCTCGGTGATCTCGAAATCGAGCCAGCCCGGGTTGAGGCCGTCGGCGATCGCCGACCGCACGTCCTCGATCAGCGCCGGCTCACAGAGCGAGGCACCGGAGACGTTGACCGCGATCGGCCGCGAACGCCCGGCGAGCTCGATCGCCTTCGCCAGCACCATCCGGTCGATGTCGACGATCAGGCCCAGGCGCTCCGCGGTCGGCAGGAACGAGGAGGGCGGGATCACGTCGTCGTTCTCGTCGAGCATCCGTACCAGCAGCTCCTCGCGGGCAACGCACTGCTCGCGCAGGTCGAAGATCGGCTGCGCGTAGACAACGATCCGCTGCTGCTCGAGCGCTTCGCGGATGCGGTCGGCCCAGGTCAGCTTCCGGTTCGGCCCGCTGGCCGAATCGACGGCGCGGCCGCCGCCTTCTTCCTTGGCTTCGCAGAGGGCGATGTCGGCGGCGATCATCAGCCCTTCGGCGGTGACCTCCTCGCCGTTGCCGCCGAAGGTGGCGATGCCGACGCTGGCCCCGACCGAGGGCGTGCCGCGTTCGCGGACGAGGTCGATCAGCCGCTCCGCCGCCGCTCGCGCCTGGTCTGGCGAGGCCCGCTGCAGCAGCAGCCCGAATTCGTCGGCGCAGATCCGCGCCGGCAGGTCTTCGGCTCGCGCCTCCTCCCGCAGCAGCGTCGCCACGATCTCCAGCAGCCGGTCGCCGGCCTCGTGCCCGAGCGAGTCGTTGACGAGGCTGAAGGAATCGACGTCGAGTAGGAGCAGCGCGCCGGGCTCGTCCAGGTACCGCGGGTCGAGGAGCCGCTCTTCCACCTCTTCGACGAAGCTGTCCCGGTCGATCAACCGGCGGCTGTCGCTCGTCTCTCGCACGCTGGCTCCTTAGTGCCCGGATAGATTGCGCGAAAACGATTGTACAAAAAATTAAGTAGACACCTGGGAAAAGCGCTTCACCGGCTCTGGCTCGCTATCCTTGACCGCAGCCTCGCGCTTCGGCCCGGGGTTTGTTTTTTGTAACGACTACCTCACAGGCACGGAACGAGGGAGAAGATGGCTCGCGGAGATGTCCGCATTGCGGTGACGATGGCTTGCGAAGAGTGCAAGCGTCGCAACTACCAAACGAATAAGTCGCGGCGCAATTCGCCGGACCGCATCGAGATGCGGAAGTTCTGCCGCTGGTGCGGCCGCCACACCCCTCACAAAGAGACCAGGTAGTCCGCGATGGCGAAAACCCGTGCACAGCGCAAGGCCGAGCGCCGGGCTCGGGAAGCCGAACAGGGCAAACGCTCGCGCGGCCACGACACCCCGAGCCAGGCCCAGCACGACACCCAGGTCCCGGTCTCCGGTGAGGTAGCCGAGGTCGAGGCAGTGGAGCTGGGGATCGCCGCCGGCGCCCCCGAGTCACAGCTCGAGACCCCCGACGCACCCAAGCCCCGCTCCGCCCGCCGTGCCGAAGCAAAGGCGGTCAAGGAGGCGGAAAAGCGCAAACGCGACGAACAGAAGCGGCGCGAGCGCCAGCAACTTTCCAAAAAGCAGAAACAGGCGAAGGCCGAGCGTCAGCGCGGCGGTTTCATCGGCTTCCTCATATCCTGTTGGCAGGAGCTGAAGAAAGTCCAGTGGCCCGACCGGGAGACCCTGGTCCAGGCGACTGCCGTCACCATCCTCTTCGTGGCCGTCGCGGCTGCCTACCTCGGCGCCCTCGACGCGGCCTTCAACTGGCTCGTCAAGCAGATCCTCTAAGCGGGATCCCGAACAAAGGCTTTTAAGAGATGTATCGCTGGTACGTGATCAACACCTACTCCGGGCACGAGAACAAGGTCAAGCACAACCTCGAGCACCGGGTGCAGACGATGAGTCAGAACCGCAACGTGCGGCAGGTCGTCGTTCCGACCGAGCAGGTCTCGGAGATGAAGGACGGGCAGAAAATCCAGACCGAGAAACGGACGATGCCCGGCTACGTCCTCGTCAACATGGAGATGACCGACGATGCTTGGGGCCTGGTCAAGAACACCCCCGGCGTCACCGGCTTCGTCGGCTCCCGCAATAAACCGGTGCCGCTCTCCAAACCGGAGGTCGACCGCCTGCTCCACCGCGAGACCGCCGAGCGGCCGCGCACTCAGGCTCAGTTCGCGATCGGCGAATCGGTCAAAGTCATCTCCGGCCCGCTCTCCGACTTCTCCGGCGAGATCGCCGAGATCAACGAGGACGCCGCCAAACTCAAGGTGCTGGTCTCGATCTTCGGCCGCGAGACGCCGGTCGAGGTGGGCTACGACCAGGTCAAGAAGATCTAGGTCGCAAAGACCGCTACCCTCTCGAACCCCTTATGGCGAAGAAAACTCTCACGGTCATCAAGTTGCAGATCCAGGCGGGCAACGCTAACCCGGCGCCGCCGGTCGGCCCTGCGCTGGGTCAGCACGGCGTCAACATCATGGACTTCTGCAAAGCCTTCAACGCTCAGACCCAGGGCGAAGGCGGGACGATCATCCCGGTCGAAATCACGGTCTACGAGGACCGCTCCTTCACCTTCGTCACCAAGACGCCGCCGGCCGCTGTCCTGATCAAGGAAGCGATCAAAATCGCGAAGGGCTCCGGCGAGCCGCACGTCAACAAGGTCGGGACGATCTCCGAAGCGCAGATTCAGGAGATCGCCGAACGCAAGATGCCCGACCTCAACGCCAACGACATCGACGCGGCGAAGAAAATCATCGCCGGCACCGCTCGCTCGATGGGCGTCGACGTCGCTTAGGAGAACTTCATGGCCCACGGCAAACGATTCCGCGCCCAGTACGAGAAGGTCGACCGCGACCGCGCCTACCCGCCGGCCGAGGCGATTGCCCTGGTCAAGGAGACCGCCAGCACCAAATTCGACGAGACGGTCGAGCTGCACGTGCTGCTCGGCGTCAACGTCCGCCACGCCGACGAGCAGCTGCGCGGCACCCTGGCGTTGCCGCACGGGCTCGGCAAAGACGTCACCGTCGCCGTCTTCGCCCAGGGCCAGCAGGCCCGCGACGCCGAGGCCGCCGGAGCCGACTTCGTCGGCGGTCAGGACCTGGTCGAGAAAGTCCAGGAGGGCTGGACCGGCTTCGACGTCGCGATCTCGACTCCGGAGATGATGAAAAGCGTCGGCCAGCTCGGCCGCGTGCTCGGTCCGCAGGGCCTGATGCCGAATCCGAAGGTCGGCACCGTCACCGACGACGTCGAGAAAGCCGTCAACGACTCGAAGTCGGGCAAAGTTGAATACCGGACCGATCGCCAGGCGATCGTCCACATGGCGATCGGCAAGGCCAGCTTCGACGAAGACAAACTGCTGGAGAACTACCAGGCTGTGATCGAGGAGATCATCCGCGCCAAGCCTTCCGCCGCGAAGGGCAAATACATCGTCTCCGCCACCCTGGCGACGACGATGGGCCCCGGCATCCGCGTTGACGCGAGCGCCAAAGCCGACCGCGACGGCGCCGCCGCCTCGGCTGACGAGACCGCACCGGAGCCGGTGACCGCCTAAACTGCGTCGCCGCTAACCGCAGACCACCGGCGGAGCGCAAGCTCAGAAGCCCGGTGCAGGTGAGACCATGAACCGCGAGGAAAAGTCAGCAGCCATACAAGAGATCGCCGCCCAGATCGAGGAGTCTGAGGCGATCTTCGCTGTCGATTACCGCGGCATCAGCGTCCCCCAGGCGGCCGAGCTGCGCTCGAAACTTCGCGAAGCCGACGCCAGCTTCCGCATCGTCAAAAATCGGCTGACGAAAATCGCCGCCGACCAGGTCGGTGAGGAGCGGCTGCCGGAGCTGCTGCAGGGCCCGACCGCGCTCACCTTCGTCCGTGGCGACACCGCCCAGGCGGCGAAAGCGATCACGACTTTCAACAAAGAGCACGAAGTCCTCACTTACAAGGGGGGCTTCATGGACGGGACCTCGCTCGACGAGGGCGCGTTCAAATCGATCGCCAAACTGCCCGGCCGCGAAGTGTTGAATGGCCAGCTCGCCGGCGTCGTCGCCAGCCCGCTCACCGGCCTGGTCCGCGGCCTCGGCAGCATGATCCAGGGCCTGGCGTTGCAGCTCGGCCAGATCGCTGAGAAAGGTCTTGTGTCCGGCGAGGCCCCGGCTGCGGAGCCCGCCGCCGAGGAGGCCCCGGCCGATGAGCCGAAAGCTGAAGAGACTTCCGATGAGCCCGAGGCCGAGAAGGCCGAAGACGCTCCCACCGAGGAGGCGCCGACGGAGGCCGCAAGCGGCAACGAGCCGCCGGCCGATCAGGCGGAGGCACCGGAGGAAGAGCCGGAGGCCAAAGCAGATGAAGAGACTTCGAATGAGGATTCAAACGAGGAAGAGGGGTAGCGACTGATGGCAACCAAAACTTCAACCGAGGACTGGATCGAGGAGCTGAAAGGCATCTCGGTCCTCGAGCTCTCCGAGCGGATCAAAGCGCTCGAGGAGGAGTTCGGCGTCTCCGCGACGGCCGTAGCGGCCGCGGCCCCGGCCGCCGCCGGCGGCGGTGGCGGCGAAGAAGGCGGTGGCGGCGAAGAGTCCTCGACCGTCGACGTCGTCCTCAAAGAGGTGGGCGGGCAGAAAGTCCCGGTCATCAAGGTGGTCCGTTCCGCCACCGGTCTCGGACTCAAAGAGGCCAAGGCGCTGGTCGACGAGGCCCCGAAAGCGATCAAAGAGGGCGTCGAGCGCGATGAGGCCGACAAACTCAAATCTGAACTCGAGGAGGCCGGGGCAACGGTCGAACTCGCCTAGAGCGGTTCGACCGTGCTTCCCGAGCCCGCTCGGGAAGCCAAACTTGAAGGCGCCGGCGGCGGTGTGTTATTTTCCGCCGTCGCGCGCCATTTGAGTGCCCCTGCCCTTATTTGCGCTGTATCCACGTCCCTCTGACCGTCCGAGGAGTCGCCGACTTTGGCACGTTCCAACGCTGCCCCCGTAACCCGTAGGAGCTTTTCCCGCCTAGATAACCCTCTCGAGGTCCCACACCTGATCGACATCCAGCGTCGTTCTTTTGAAGAACTGACGGATCCGAAGTCGGGTGGCCTCCGGGAGACGATCAACGACATATCCCCGATCGAGGACTACACGGGGAACCTCCAGATCGTCTTTGGCGATTTCAAATTCGAGGAGCCGCCGCACTCGATCGAGGAGTGCCGTGAGAAGGACATGACCTACTCGCGGCCCCTGACCGCCACCGTCGCCTTCCAGAACAAGGAGACCGGCGAGATCCGTGAGCAGGCCGTCTTCATGGGCGACTTCCCGTGGATGACCGAGCGCGGGACCTTCATCATCAACGGCACCGAGCGCGTTGTCGTGACGCAGCTCGTCCGTTCCCCGGGCGCTTACGTGATGGCGCCGAAGGACCCCGAAAAGCAGGTCTTCATCGCCAACCTGATGCCGGCCCGCGGCTCCTGGCTCGAGCTCGAAGTCGACAAAAAAGGCAAAGTCTTCGTCCGCATCGACCGCAAGCGGAAACTGCCGGTGACCGTGCTGCTGCGGGCGATGGGCTACGTCGAGGACCAGCAGCTCCTCGACATGTTCGACAACTCGGTCTACCTCCGCCACACGATCGAGGCGGACACCGAGGCGACCCGGACCGAAGAGGGCGCCCTGATCGAGCTGTTCAAAAAGCAGCGCCCGGGCGAGCCGCCGTCGGTCGACGCCGCTAAAGCCCTGCTCGAGCAGCTCTTCTTCGATCCCAAGCGCTACGACCTCACCCGGGTCGGCCGCTACAAGCTCAACGCCCGCCTCGATCTCGACATCGACCTCGAGACTCGGGTGCTGACGCACGACGACATCATCGCCCTCGTCAAGGAGCTCGTCTCGCTGCCGAAGCTGCTCGGGATCCCGGAGGAGATCGACGAGGAGAACCCGATCAAAGACTATGCCGCGGAGGCAATCACCTACCCGCGCGAGCAGGTCTACGACCACCTCGACGAGTACGAGCACTTCGGCAACCGCCGTCTGCGCACGGTCGGCGAGCTGATCCAGGAGGCCTTCCGGATTGGCCTCTACCGGATGGAGCGCGTGGTCCGCGAGCGTCTCACCACCGAGGACTCGGACGCGATCACCCCGCAGACGATCATCAACATCCGCCCGGTCGTGGCGGCGATGAAGGAGTTCTTCGGCTCCTCGCAGCTATCCCAGTTCATGGACCAGACCAACTCGCTGTCGGGCCTGACCCACCGGCGCCGGCTCTCGGCGCTGGGCGCCGGCGGTCTGACCCGTGAGCGGGCCCCGATCGAGGTCCGCGACGTGCACCCGACCCACTACGGCCGGATGTGCCCGATCGAGACCCCGGAGGGACCGAACATCGGTCTGATCGGTTCGCTTGCGTCCTACGCGCAGATTTCCGAGCACGGCTTCGTCACGACCCCTTACCGAGTGGTCGAAGACGGCGTCGTCAGCGAGGAGATCGTCCACTACGACGCGACCCAGGACGAGGACAAGATCATCGCCCAGGCGAACTCGGAGATCGATCCGAAAACCCGGAAACTGAAAGGCCCGCAGGTGCTGGTCCGCGCCGGCGAGCAGGAGTACGCGACCGCCGCTCCTAAAGAAGTCGACCTGATGGACGTCTCGCCGTCCCAGATCTGGTCGGTGGCGACCTCGCTGATCCCGTTCCTCGAGCACGACGACGCCAACCGCGCGCTGATGGGCTCGAACATGCAGCGCCAGGCGGTGCCGCTGCTCAAACCGGATCCCCCGCTGGTCGGGACCGGGATGGAGCGCCGCGCGGCGATCGACACCGGCGACGTCGTCCTCGCTGACGAGGACGGGGAAGTCACCCACGTCGACGCCAACCAAATCATCGTCACCAGCGGCTCGAAGAAACACGAGCACAAGCTGCATAAGTTCATGCGCTCGAACCAGGGCACGATCATCCACCAGCGGCCGATCGTCAACAGCGGCCAGCAGGTGAAGGCCGGCGACGTCCTCGCCGACGGCTCTTCCACCGGTGGCGGCGAGATCGCCCTCGGCAAGAACTGCCTGGTCGCCTTCATGTCCTGGGAGGGCTACAACTTCGAGGACGCGATCATCCTCTCCGAGCGCCTGGTCAAGGACGACGAACTCACCTCGATCCACATCGAGGAGTACGAGATCGACGCCCGCACGACCAAGCTCGGCGACGAGGAGATCACCCGCGACATCCCGAACCGCTCGGAGGAGAGCCTGCGCAACCTCGACGAGCG
>DASZNP010000090.1:0-4408 GCA_035551255.1 Solirubrobacterales bacterium | reverse complement strand
CGCCAGGCACATGCCCGAGTGCGAGATCGTCGAGCTCCACCACGACAAGAAGCTCGATGCCCCCTCGGGCACGGCAAAGCGCACCCAGGAGCTGATCGACGCAGCGGGCGGCAACGTCCACCGGCCGATCCACTCGGTTCGCCTACCGGGCCTCGTCGCCCACCAGGAAGTGATCTTCGGCGGCGTCGGCCAGACCCTCTCGATCCGCCACGACTCGATCGACCGCCACTCCTTCATGCCTGGCGTAGTGCTCGCCTGTCGGAAGGTCGCCGATCTGCCCGACCGCTTCACCGTCGGGCTCGAGAAGCTTCTTTAGCTTCCGAGCCGCTGCACGAGGGGATACCCTGGAAGCGATGAAGGAGATCAAGGGCATTCTCACCGCGATGGCGACCCCGTTCGACGCGGACGGGAGGGTCGATCATGCCGCGGCACGGCGGCTGGCGGCGCATCTGCTCGAGCACGGCTCGCATGGGCTGGTGATCGCCGGGACGACCGGTGAGTGCCCGACCCTGACCGACGGCGAGGAGATCGAGCTGCTGCAGGCGGTTCGGGCAGAGGTGGGGGAGGACGCCCTGCTGGTCTGCGGCACCGGCACCAACGACACCCGGCACTCCTGCGAGCTGACGAAAATGGCCGCGGACGCCGGCGCCGACGCCTCGCTGGTTGTCGTCCCGTACTACAACAAGCCCAACGCGGCTGGGATCCGGGCCCACTTCGAAACCGTCGCTGCGGCCGTTCCCGAGCTGCCGATGGTGATGTACAACATCCCCTCGCGGGTGGTCATCAATGCCAGCCCCGAGTTGCTCGGCGAGCTGGGCCAGATCGACAACATCGTCGCCGTCAAGCAGGCCAACGACGACGAGCTCGGCCCGATCGAGGGCCTGACCGTCCTCGCCGGCAACGACAATGTCCTGCTCCGGGTGCTCGAGTTCGGCGGCGGAGGCGGCATTTGCGTCGCCTCCCACATCGTCGGCGACCAGATGCGCGAGATGTGGGACGCCGCGCAGGCTGGCGACATCGAGCGGGCGCGCGAGATCGACGCTGCAATCACCCCCGCCTACGAGGCCACCTCCGTCACCACCAACCCGATTCCGCTGAAGGCCGCCCTGGCGATGCTGGGGCTCTGCGAGGACCGGCTACGACTTCCGCTGGTACCCGCTGACGAGGAGCAGCGAGCCGCCATCAAGGCCGGTCTCGATGCTGCCGGTGTCGCGGTCCCCAGCTAGAACTTCCTACGACAAGAGAGTGAGTAACACCTAGTGCCAAGCAAACTACGAGTGCTGCCTTTGGGCGGCCTCGGCGAGATCGGCAAGAACATGACCGTGATCGAGTACGACGGCCGCATCGTCGTCGTCGACACCGGGCTGATGTTCCCGACCGCCGAGATGCACGGGATCGACCTCGTGCTCCCGGACTTCTCCTACCTGCGCGATCGCGCCGACGACATCGAGGCGATCGTCCTCACCCACGGCCACGAGGACCACGTCGGGGCGCTGCCCTACGTCCTCAAAGAGATTGGGATGCCGCCGAAGATCTACGGCGGCCTGCTGACGATCGGGATGGTGCGCTCCAAGCTCGACGAGCACAAGCTCGGCGAGAGCGCGCCGCTGCAGGAGCTGCCACCGGGGGAGAAGGTGAAGGCGGGTCCGTTTGAGCTTGAGCTGATCCACCTCGCTCACTCGATCCCCGACATGCGGGCGGTCCTGCTGAGCACCGAGGCCGGCTCGGTGCTGATGACCGGCGACTACAAGTTCGACCAGACCCCGGTCGACGGGCGCCCTGCGGATGTCTCGCGGCTGGCCGAGCTCGGCAAGGAAGGGCTGCTGCTCCTTTGCGGCGACTCGACCAACGCCGACCGCCCTGGTGTCGCTCCCTCCGAGTCCGCGGTCGGGCCGGCGCTGTTGGAGCAGTTCGCCCGCTGTAAGGGGCGGATCATCGTCACCTCCTTCGCCTCGAACATTCACCGCGTCCAGCAGGTGATCGACGCCGCCGACCGGCTCGACCGCAAAGTGGCGCTGGTCGGGCGCTCGATGCGCAAGAACTTCAACATCGCCTCCAATCTCGGCATCGCCAATGCGCCCCAAGGAATCTTCATCCAGCCACGCGAGATCGAGGATTTCCCAGACGAGAAGGTGGTCATCATTTCCACCGGCAGCCAGGGCGAGCCGCTCTCGGCGCTGCGGCGGATGGCCAACAACGACCACCGCGACGTGCAGTTGCACTCCGGCGACACCGTGGTCTTCTCGGCGACCCCGGTTCCCGGCAACGAGCGGGCGGTCAACGAGACGATCGACCGCATCTACGAGATCGGCGCCACCGTGATCACCGCCAAAGACGCGCCGATCCACGCCTCCGGCCACGGCTGGCAGGAGGAGATCAAGCTGATGCTGAACCTGACCAAGCCGCGCTACGTGATGCCGGTCCATGGCGACTACAAGCGACTGCGGCTGCATTCCGAACTCGCTGAATCGGTCGGGGTCGAAAGCGACCGCATCTTCCAGGGCCGCAACGGCTTGCCACTGGAGCTCGACGGGGAAGGGGCCGGCTTCGGCGAGGACATCCACGCCGGCGTCATCTACGTAGACGGCGTCAACATCGGCGAGCCCGACGACGCCGCCCTGCGCGACCGCCGGGCGATCTCCGCTGACGGCATCTTCATCGTCGTCGCAACGATCGGGGGCGACGACGGCAGCATCGTTGCCGACCCCGAGGTGATCTTCCGCGGCGTCGCCTTCCTCGACGAAGCCGACAACCTGGTCGAAGACCTCAAGGACCTGGTCGAAGACCAGCTAGACGACGCCGCCAAGGCAGGCCGCCGCGAGTCGAACCTGATCGAGGAGGACCTGCACGAGGCGATCGGCAAGTTCACCTGGCAGCGCCTGCGTCGACGCCCAATGATCCTGCCCGTCGTCATCGAGGTTTAGGCCATAGAAAAAGCCCGCCGAGGCAGTTCTGGGGAGAACCTCGGCGGGCCAGTGTGTCTCGTCCGCAAAGAAATCTAGGGGTGGCCTCTAAAGCGCCTCTAAAGGTTTCGGCGCGAGTTTCGAGCGCTCGGCGAGAGGGATGCGGGCGACGAAGAGGGCGCCGCCCGTCTTCGACTCGCGCGCCTCGACGCTGCCGCCGTGGGACTCGGCCACGGCGCTGACGATCGCCAGCCCCAAGCCGGTGCCGGTGCCGCGGGCGGTGTCGGCGGGGCCGGTGCCGCGGACGAAGCGGTCGAAGACCTGGGTCCGCATCTGCTCGGGGATGCCGGGGCCGTCGTCGGCAACTTCGACTATCGCGTCTCCATCTTTCTCGCACAGGGTCAGTTCGACACAGGAGGCCGGTGGCGTATGGCGGATCGCGTTGTCAAGCAGGTTGAGGACCATCCGGTGCAGCTCGTCGCGGCTGCCTTCGACCCGCAGCGGCTTCTCGTTGTCGAGGATCAGCTCGCGGTCGCCCATCAACGGTGCCACCTCGGCGGCGGCATCGCCGGCGACTTCCGCCAAGTCGACGCGGCGGTGCGCCGGCAGCCGGCCGGCGTCGGCGCGGGCGAGCAGCAGTAGGTCGCCGATCAGCCTGCCCATCCGTTTCGAGGAGCGCAGGGCGGAGTCGACGATCTCGCGGTCTTCGGCCTGGTTGGCGCCGCCCAGCGATGCCTGCAGCAGCTCGAGGTTGGCGAGAACGCTCGTGAGCGGCGTCCGCAGCTCGTGCGAAGCGTCGGCGACAAACTCGCGCTGTTTCTGCATCACTCCCTCGCGTTCGGCTCGGGCAGCGTCGAGCGAGCGCAGCATCTGCTCCAACGTGCGCGCCAGTTCGCCGACCTCGTCGTCGTTGGACGGCTCCGGCATGCGCTCGGAAGGGTCGCGGGTGGTGGCGATCTTTCGCGCCGTTTCCGTCAGCGAAGCAATCGGCCGCATCGCCCGACCGGCAATCGCAACACCGGCCAGAACCGCCAGCAGGGTGCCGCCGAGGATTCCGGCGGCGATCAGCAGCCAGACGCGGTCGATCGTGTCCTCGACGTGGGAGGTGTCACGGCCGTACTGAACGACGCCCGTTACTTCTCCGGTTTGCTTAGAGACGATCCGCTCGGTGGCGACGCGCATTCCGTTCACCTCCCTTGCCCCCGGTACGAGCGGCCCGAGGCCCTTGGGGGGTTGGGTGGATTCGAGCAGGTTCCCGTTGACTTCGTAGACGCGCGCCGATGCGTCATTGAGGCGGACGAAGGACTTCAGCTGCGGGCCCGCTTCCAGCTTGGGAGGTTCGAACGGGGAATAGGTGATCTGCAGTTCGCTGGCGAGAACGCGGGCGGCGCTCCGGACTTCGTTGTTGAAGTCGTTGCGGATCCGCTGGGTTGCGATCTGCCCGATCGCGCCGCCGAAGAGCAGGAGGATCAGCAGGGTGAGGCCGGCGGAGACAGTGGCCAGAC
>DASZNP010000089.1:0-4115 GCA_035551255.1 Solirubrobacterales bacterium | reverse complement strand
GCACTACTCGATCGCCCGCATGGTCGACGCCTGCACCTCCGCCGGCATCCTCCCCTTCTACGGCCCCTTCGGCGACATCAAGGACACCGCCGGCTGCGAGACCCAGTTCCGCGCCGCCTTCCTGATGGGCTGCGTCGGCGCCTGGAGCCTGCACCCGGTCCAGATCGGGATCGCGAAGAAGGTCTTCAGCCCGCCGCCAGACGAGGTCAAGTTCGCCAAGAAGGTGATCGAGGCGATCCCCGACGGCCGCGGCGTCCACATGATCGACGGCAAGATGCAGGACGACGCCACCTGGAAGCAGTGCAAGGTGATGGTCGAGCTGGCGGAGATGCTCGCCGAGAAGGATCCGGAGCTCGCCGAGGCCTACAAATAGGCCCTCGGGGTACTTCATCCAAAAGCAGCAGGGTCCCGTAATACATAGGCGTAGCAAACGCATCCCCAGTAATGGGAAAAGCCTGTTTTTCCGTTCGACGTTCCCGTAATCTGGGCGAAGCGACCTCGTCGTTGCAGCGGCTCAACTGATCCGCAGCGGCTGCCGATACGGAGTTTGCGTTGACAACCGCAACCATCGCTCCGTTCCCGACTTACAGATAAAGGCCCCCAGTCTCTAACTCGCAGCCAATGCACTCTTCCACTGACGTCCCTCTAGATAGTCCCTTCCAGGCCCAGCCCGCTGCCCGCGAAGCGCTGGTCCAGGACCGGCCCACTCTCGGGGCAATGCAGATGACCCGCCGGGGGCCCGGCTTTTGGTTGCTCCCGCTCGCCGACTTCGTTTCCTCCTCGATCATCCTGGCCGTGGTGGCGGCGATCGCCGGCGTCGCCGTCGTCCCCGCCTTCCCGGTTTCTTCGGGAATTCTGGTGGTCGTCTACGGGCTCCTCGGCGTTTATGGATCTTCATCGGCGCGGGCCGACGAAGGGGCTCGCGGCTGGCCGCTGATCCGCTTCCTGGTCGCCGCCCTCTTCGCCTGGTCGGCCTCGCTGCTGACGCCCCTCGGCGGGATCGAACAGCTCGGGCTCTGGCTCGGCTTCATTGCCCTCGACACCGCCCTGCGCGCGATCCTCACCCCCTACATCGAGCGCTTCCACCCGCAGGAGCGCTGGGTCCTGGTCGGGGACGAGGACACCGCCGACCGCCTCCGGGCCTACGCGCCGCTGCGCAAGTACGCGAACGTCGTCGGCACCGTCCCGCCGGCCGAGAAAGACCCGGGGACCGCGGGCCGCGTCGCCGCCCTCGAGGTGGTCGAGCGCTACCACGCCGACCGCGTCGTCATCTCCAGCTCCCATGCCGACGACGAGGGCCTGCTGGAGCTCGTCCGCGCCTTCAAATCGATCGGTGTCCCGGTCAGCCTGCTGCCGCGCCCGCTCGACCTGCTGGAGGCGCAGTCGGTGACCACCAGCCGGGTCGGCGGTGTACCGCTGATCGGCGTCGAGGCACTCGGGCGGGACTCCAAGCCCTACAAAGGCCCCGACCGTCGCCGCACCCGCAAGACCAAGATCAGCGTCGTCGTGCCAGCGATGAACGAGGAGAAAAACATCGGCCAGGTCCTCTCGGAACTGCCCGGCGGCCTCCACGAGGTGATCCTGGTCGATGGCAACTCAAAGGACAACACGATCGAAGCTGCCCGCCAGGCCTACCCGGAGATCCGCGTCACCAGCCAGAGCGGCCGCGGCAAGGGCGACGCCTTCCGCACCGGCTTCGCCGCCGTTACCGGCAACCTGATCGTCATGCTCGATGCCGATGGCTCCGCCGACCCGGCCGAGATCGTCCGCTTCGTCGAGGCGCTGGAGGCCGGCGCCGACTTCGCCAAGGGCTCGCGCTACATGGACGGCGGCGGCAGCGACGACATCACCAAGCTGCGCAGCCTCGGCAACACGGTTCTCAGCGGCACCGCCAACTTGCTGCACGGGACCGAGTTCACCGACCTCTGCTACGGCTACAACGCCTTCTGGTCCCGCTGCCTCCCCTTCATCTCGCTCGACGTACCGGGCTTCGAGGTGGAGACGCTGATCAACCTGCGGATGGCCTCCGCCGGGATGAAGATCGTCGAGGTCCCGAGCTACGAGAAACTGCGGATGCACGGCGAGAGCAACCTCAACACCTTCCGCGACGGCGCCCGCGTCCTCGGGACGATCTTCCGCGAGGCTCGCCGCCGCCGTAGTCTCCGCCGCGAGCGCCCCACCGCGCCCGCCGCTGAGCTGGCGGAGCAGCAGCGCGCCAGCGCCGCCGCCTGAGTGAGCCCTGAGCGGTACCCGAACCGCAAAGCGGCTCCCTCTCCCCCGCCGCCGTCGTTAGCCTCGCGGTCATGAGCAACGGGGAGTTCCCGACAGACCACCCGCAGCCAGACCCGGAGGCCAACGAGCGTCTCGGGGCCGTGATGGCCGATCTGCGCCAGCGCGCGGGCCTGAGTCAGGCCTCGCTGGCGGAGCGAGTGGAGCTGGAGGAGCAGGAGATCGCCGCGATCGAGGCCGGACAGCTAGAACCCACCTGGGGCGACCTGCGCCGCATCGCCTATGCCCTCGAGGTGCCGTTGCCGGAGCTGCTGGCGCGGACCGAACGCAGCGACTGACCCGGACCGGCGAAAGGCCTCAACCTGCGGGGGGCGGAATCGGGCCGCCCTCGATTTCGCCGTACCAGTTGGGGTGGTAGGCGTAGGGAGCGATGCCGGTGCGGAAGGCGTTGCCGTCCTGCGGGCGGTTCTCGATCGGCCATCCGGTGCCGCGGTCGATGACGTCGTACCAGACGATCGCGCGAATCTTGCGGTAGCGGTGGCGGACTTTGGCGAGCATGTCCTTGATCCAGGCGGGCTTGTTGCCGCCCTTGTTGCTCGAGGCGACCTCGGGCAGCATCATCGGCTTGCTGGGCGCAATGGCGGTGACGATTTCCCTGTAGGTGCGGTGGAAGACCTGGTTGAAGGTCTGCCATCCGGGCGAGCCTGCGCGTTTGCCCCAGTTGAAGCCATCGAGCCCGGTCCAATCAACGTATTCGTCGCCCGGGTAGAGCTCGGCGAGGGGGGTGAGCTTGTTGTGGAGGTCGACCTCGGGGCACCAGACCCAGGTCGCGTTGGTCGCCCCAACGGCGGTGAAGATGTCGTGGACGTGGCGCCAGGCGGCGACGAACTGGCCCGGGGCATTGCCGTTGATCCCCTCCCCCCAGGGGAACCAGAACCCGTTCATCTCCCAGTTGAAGCGAAGGAAGAAGGGGTGACCCCAGGCCTTGGCCTTAAGGGCGAATTCGCGGATGTAGTCGTCGTAGCGGCCGCTGATCACGGCGCCGAGGGAGAAATCTGGCTGGTTCAGTTCCGGGGGGCTGGAGCTCGAGTTCCAGCTGAGGATCGGGATCGCCCCGTAGCTGCGGATGTTGTTCAGTGGGGTGTCGGGGAAGTTGGTCATCACGCAGGTGCCGCTGCTGCATTCGGCAAAGGGGGCGCCGAACTCGACCAGCGAGAGGCCCTTGCCGGCGATTCCTTCGAAGCTGTAGACCGGGCTCATGTCCCACGGGGCAGCTTCGCCGGTCATCTGGCTGCCAATCTGGGCTCCCCAGTAGAGCGAGGCAGGCGGGCGCGCAGCGGCAGCCGCAGGCGACGGCAGCGACAGAGAGAGGGCTAGCGCGCAGGCCAGCCCGGCGAGCGGCTCAGCGCGGCGGCAGAATCGGGCTGCTCGCCAGCTGGCCAAAGCGATTCCCTGCGTAGATGCCCTTGCGGATGCCGGCCGCGAACGCCTGCACCGCGCGCGGAGAGGCCTCCAGCGGCCAGTCGATGTTGCGATCGACGGTGTTGAAGTAGATCAGCGCCCGCACCCGCGGGTACTTGCTCGGCAGCCCCTGGAACATCTTTCGGATCCAGGCCGCCTTGCCGCCGCCGTAGGAGCTGGTGGCGAACTCGGCCAGCATCATCGGCTTGCGGGGGGCGATTTTCTGCGTCACCAGCTTGTAGGCGGGATCGAAGATTTCCGAGAAGCTGCGCCAGGGCTTGGGATTAACGCTGTTCTGGCCCCAGTTGTAGCCGTCGAGACAGGTCCAGTCGACGTAGGCGGCGCCGGGGTAGAGGCTCTTCAGCCGCTGGCGTCGCAGGCGCTTTTCGGTGTCCGCGTACGGGCACCAGAGCCAGGTCGCGTTG
>DASZNP010000088.1:0-41745 GCA_035551255.1 Solirubrobacterales bacterium | reverse complement strand
CCCGCGACTCGAAGATCCTCGACATCTTCGAGGGCACCCAGCAGATCCAGCTGCTGATCGTCGCGCGGCAGCTGCTGAAAAAGACCAGCGCCGAACTTCGGTAGCCAGGAGGCAGGGGCTAGGGGGCCGGGGTGTCCCCCTCCAGACACCACTCGCCAATGGCTCGTGGTTGAGTGTCTGGAGGGGGACACCCCGGGCCCCCCAACCCCTACCTACCTGGCTACCGAAGTTCGGCAGAGGTCTTTTTCAGCAGCTGACGGGCGACGATCAGGAGCTGGATCTGCTGGGTGCCCTCGAAGATGTCGAGGATCTTCGAGTCGCGGGCCCACTTCTCCAGCAGCTCGTTCTCGCCGTAGCCGACCGAGCCGCAGAGCTCGACGCATCCGAGGGTGACGTCGACGCCGGTGCGCCCCGCCTTCGCCTTGGCCATTGAGGCCTGCAGCGAGTTCGGCTTCGAGTTGTCAGCCATCCAGGCGGCCTGGAGGGTGAGCAGCCAGGCAGCCTCGTAGTCGGCCTCCATTTCCAGGAAGCGCGCCGCGGCGGCGTGCTGGGAGAGGGCGGGCTTGTCGTAGTCGATTTTCACGCCCGCCTCTTTGAGCAGGCGGCGGGTCTCTTCGAGCGCCGCGCGGGTGACGCCGACAGCCATCGCCGCAACCAGCGGCCGCGTGTTGTCAAACGTTTCCATCACGCCCGCGAAGCCCTTCTCTTTCACCTCCGGGTCCCCGAGCAGCGCCTCTTTCGGCACCCGGCAGTCCTGCAGGGTGAAGTTGGCGGTGTCCGAGGCGCGGATCCCGAGCTTGTGCTCGAGCCGGTCGAGCTTCAGGCCAGGGTTGTCGCGCTCGACGATGAACGACTTGATCGCCGCCCGCCCTTTCGAGCGGTCGAGCGACGCCCAGACGACGATCAGGTCAGCCCGGTCGCCCGAGGTGACGAAGATCTTCTCGCCGTTGAGGACGTACTCGTCGCCGTCGAGTTCGGCGGTGGCGCGGATCGAGGCGGAGTCCGAACCGGCTTCCGGCTCGGTGATCGCCATCGCCGCCCACTTGCCGCCGTACTTCTTCAGCTGCGCCTCGGTCGCCACCGAGGCGATCGCCGAGTTGCCGAGGCCCTGGCGGGGCATCGAGAGCAGCAGGCCGACGTCGCCCCAGCAGAGCTCGATGATCCCGAGCACGGTGGAGAGGTTGGAGCCGTTGCGGTTCTCGCCGTCGGCGCCTTTTTCGCGCCGCACGCCGGCCGCGCCGGCGCCGCCGATATCGCTGCCCTCGTTCATCCCGTCGATCAGGGAAGCGAGCATGTCGAGCTCTTTGGGGTAGCTGTGCTCGGCCTCGTCATATTTGCGACTGATCGGGCGGAACACCTCCGTCGCGACCTGGTTGGCCTGGGATGCAAGGGGCTTGAACTTCTTCGGTATCTCGAGGTTGATCGTCATGGTTCTTGCCTTTCGCTCTCTAGGCGGCGCCTAGACGAGCAGGGCGCCCTCCATCACGCCCGCAGCTCGCAGGTCTCGGTACCAGCGCTCGACCGGGTGCTCCTTGACGAAGCCGTGGCCGCCGAGCAGCTGGACGCCGTCGGAGCCGATCTTCATCCCCTTCTGGGAGCAGAGCCGGCGGGCCAGGGCGGCCTCACGGGCGCAGCTTTCGCCGCGGTCAGCACGGCTCGCCGCCCGGTAGGTAGCCAGCCGCATCCCGTTCTGCTCGATGCCGATGTCGGAGACCGCGAAAGCAACGCCCTGGCGGTTGGAGATCGGTTCGCCGAACGCCTGGCGGTCGTTGACGTAGGGGATCACGTAGTCGAGCACCGCTTGCGCGGTCCCGGTCGCGAGCCCGCACCAGGCGATCCGCGAGCGGTTGACGCAGGCGGCGTAGTCCTTGGCGCTTGCGTCGCCCTCACCGAGTAGCGCGTTCGCCGCCAGTTTGACTTTGTCGATCACGAGGCGGCCGGTGGCGGCGGGCCGCAAGCCCATCGCCGGCTCGTCTTCAACCGAGAGGCCTTTGGCGCCGGACTCGACCACGAACAGGGCCGGGCCGATGCCCTCGGCGTCGGCGGCGATGACGAAGAGCTCGCACTCTTTGGGGCGGGCGACCAGCGACTTCACGCCGCTGAGGACCCACTCGTCACCCTTCTTTTTCGCCTTCGTCTCCAGCTCGAACGGATCGAACAGCGGCCGCGGCTCGAGGATCGCCAGCGCCGCGGCGGGGACGTCCTCGCCGGTGAAGGGCGGCAGGTAGGTCGCCTGCTGGTCGGCGCTGCCCCAGAGGCCGATCGCCGTGGCGGCGGCACCGGGGGCCAACGCGGCATAAGCGATGCCCATGTCGCCGTGGGCGAGGGCCTCGCCGATCAGGACGCTGGTCACCGCCGACTGCTCGGTCATCACGCCACCGAGCTCCTCGGGGACGCCGAGCATGTTCACGCCGAGCTCGGTGGCCTGGTCGAGGATCTCCTTCGGCGTCTCGCGCTTCTCGTCAGCCTCGAGCGCCGCCGGGCGGATCTGGTCCTCGGCGAAGGCGCGGCCCGCCTCCTGGAACATCTGCTGCTCGTCGTCAGGCGTGAGGTCGAAGAGGCCTTTGGATTTGCCCTTCTTCTGGCGCGCCGGTTTGCCCAGCGTCTGGGTCGCCTTGAAGGCGCGGCCGGCGGCAGTGGCGCCCTTGAAGCCGTTCTTGGTGCCCTGGAAGAGGGCTTTCTCCACCTGCTTGCGGATGCGGATGCGATCCAGCAGGTCGGAGCCGGCGAGGCGATTGAGCGCCCGCAGGCCGTAGCCCATCCCGCGCTCCGCCATCCCCTTGTTCTCGGTGGTGGTCGTCACTTCGCTTTCTTCCTTCCGGTGGTTTTGGCGGTTTTCGCTTTTTTGGTCTGGGTCAGTGGTTGGACGTGGCCGTCTAGATGGGGCGTGCCCTTCTTGGCGTCACGAACGGAGAAGAGGATTTCTTTGTCGTTGTCCTGCTCGGCGAAGACGACGCGCGCCGGCAGCAGGACCGGTTTGCGGAAGCGGACCTCGACCTCGAAGCTCTGTGGCAGCTTGCTTTCGAGCTGGGTCAGGGCGCGCGCCTTCGTCCACATCCCGTGCGCGATCGCGCCGGGGAAGCCGAGCGGCTTCGCGGTCAGCGAATGCATGTGGATCGGGTTGCGGTCGCCGGAGACGCCGGCGTAGCGGCGGCCGAGGTCGCCCGGCAGCTTCCATTCGGCGCTGGCGGGAGCGTCGGCGGGGAGCGAGTCGAAGCCCTTCTCCTGCTTCGGCGCGTCGCCGTTCGATTTGCCGCGGCGCAGCATCGTGCTGGTGCTCTCCCAGACCACCTTGCCATCGACCAGAACCTCGGTCTCCAGCGAGAAGGTCTTGCCTTTGGGATGCGGTTGTAGCTTCGTCGGCCGCACCCGGATCGTCATCTCCTCGTGGATCCCGATCGGCCGCTTCTGGGTGATCGAGTTCTCGACGTGGACGAGGCCGACCGCGCCGAACGGGAAGGAGCCGTCGCTCATCACCGCCATGTGCAGCGGGAAGGCGAGCATGTGCGGGTAGGTCGGGGGGAGGGTGTCGCGGAGAGCGAAGCCGCAGACCTTGGCGTAGGCGGCGACGTCCTCGGCGCTGGCGGTGACGCCAGTCAGCTCGAGGTCAAGCCCGTCGGGGATCTCGCCGCCGCCGCCCGGGACGAACGGCAGCAGCGAGGCGCCCGGGATCATCGGCAGCGCCGCCCGCGCGTAGAGCGGGAGGATGCTGGGGGAGTTCTCCAGGGTCTTCGCCATCTAGGCCCCCAACAAGCTCTGGCCGCAGACGCGGACCACGTTGCCGTTGACGCCGGTCGAGGCGGGGCTGGCGAACCAAGCGATCGTCTCGGCGACGTCGACCGGCAGCCCGCCCTGCGAGAGGCTGGAGAGCCGGCGGCCGGCTTCGCGCGGGCCGATCGGCATCGCCGCGGTCATCTGGGTCTCGATGAAGCCCGGAGCGACCGCGTTAATCGTCGCTTTGCGTTTCGCCAGTTCCGGCGCCATCGCTTCGACCATCCCGATCACACCGGCCTTGGAGGCGGCGTAGTTGGTCTGGCCGTTGTTGCCGGCGATCCCGGCCATCGAGGAGACGCCGATGATCCGCCCGTTGCCGTTCAGCAGTTTCCCGCCGAGCAGGGCGTCGTTGATCCGCTCCTCCGAGGAGAGGTTGATTTCCATCAGCTGCATCCAGCGCTCTTCCGGCATCTTCGCGATCGTCCGGTCTTTGGTCACGCCGGCGTTGTGGACGACGATGTCCACACCGTCCTTGAGCTCAGCGGCGATCGTCTCGGGCGCGTCGGCGGCGGTGATGTCGGCCTCGATCGAGCGGCCGCCGATCGCCTCAGTCACGGCCTTGAGGTCAGCGGCCATCGGCGGGATGTCGAGGCCGACGACTTCGGCGCCGTCGCGGGCGAGCGTGTTGGCGATCGCGGCGCCGATCCCGCGGGAGGCGCCGGTCACGAGCGCGACCTTGCCCTCGAGCGGTTTGTCCCAGTCGATCTTCGGGCTGGGGGCGACGCCTTTGCCGATCCGGATCACCTGGCCGGAGACATAGGCCGATTTCGGCGAGAGGAGGAAGCGCAGCGTCGACTCCAGCTGGTCCTCGGCACCCGGTTCGACGTAGACGAGCTGCGCGGTCGAGCCGCGGCCGCCGATCTCCTTACCGAGCGAGCGGGTGAAGCCCTCCAGCGCCCGTTGCGCGATCTGGGCGGGGACGGAGCCGGCTTCGGCCGGCGGGGTGCCGAGCACGATCGCGCGGCCGCTGCGCTCCAGGCGGCCGACCGCCGGGTAGAAGAAGCGCTGCAGCTCGACCAGCTCGGTCGAGTCGGCGATCCCGGTGGCGTCGAAGACCAGCGCCTTCGCCTTGCCCTCGGCGCCGGCCCGTTCGGCTTTGACGCTGTCGAGGACTTTGGCGACGGCTTTGCCGAGGCGGCCGGCCGGCGCGCCGTCGGAGAGGACGGCGCCGGAGATCACCGGCTGGCCCTCCTTGTAGCGGTCGAGGGAGACCGGCTGCGGCAGCCCGAGCTGCTTGGCGACGGTCGAGACGACCGGCGCGTTGACGAGTTGCGAGTAACGGTCAGCCATTTACTTGGCACCTCCCGGGGCCTCGAGGATCGCGACGACACCCTGGCCGGCGGCGGCGCAGATGCTGATCACGCCGCGGCCTTTGCCGTCTTCGTTGAGTTGCTTGGCGAGGCTGGCGACGATCCGCCCGCCGGTCGCGGCGAACGGGTGGGCGGCCGCCAGCGAGCCGCCGTTGACGTTGAGCTTGGCGCGGTCGATCGGCCCGAGCGGTTCTTTCCGCTCCAGCTTCTCCGTGCAGAACTCCTTGTCTTCCCAGGCCTTCAGCGTGCAGAGCACCTGCGCGGCGAAGGCCTCGTGGATCTCGTAGTAGTCGAAGTCCTGCAGCTCCAGGCCGGCGCGGTCGAGCATCCGCGGCATCGCGTAGGCCGGCGCCATCAGCAGGCCTTCGCGCTTGTGGACGTGGTCGACGGCGGCGGTCTGCGCCTCGGTGATGTAGGCGAGGATCGGCAGGTCGTGTTCTTTCGCCCACTCCTCGGAGGCGAGCAGCACGGCCGAGGCTCCGTCGGAGAGCGGGGTCGAGTTGGCCGCGGTCATCGTCCCCTCGGGGCCACCGAAGACCGGTTTCAGCTTCGCCAGCTTCTCGAGGTTGGAGTCGGGCCGCAGGTTCTGGTCGCGGTCGAGGCCGATGTAGGGGGTCAGCAGGTCCTCGAAGAAGCCGCGGTCATAGGCGGCGGCGAGGTTCTTGTGGCTCTTGACCGCGAGCTCGTCCTGCTCCTCGCGGCCGATGTCCCATTCGGTCGCCATGATCGCGCAGTGCTCGCCCATCGAGAGGCCGGTCCGCGGCTCCTCGTTGCGGGGGATCGCCGGCACGATGTGGCCGGGGCGGACCTTGGTCAGCTGCTTGAGTTTGCCGACGGTGGAGCGCTCGCGGTTCGCTTCCAGCAGGGTCTCGCGCAGGTCCTCGTTGAGGGCGATCGGCGCATCGGAGGTGGTGTCGGCGCCGCAGGCGATGCCGGAGTCGATCTGGCCGAGGGCGATCTTGTTGGCGACGAGGATCGTCGTCTCCAGGCCGGTGCCGCAGGCCTGCTGGACGTCGTAGGCGGGGGTCTCGGCGGCGAGGCGGGTGCTGAGGACGCTCTCGCGGGTGAGGTCGCGGTCGCGCGAGTGCTTGAGCACGGCGCCGCCGGCGACCTCGCCGAGCGTCTCGCCCTGCAGGCCGTAGCGGTCGATCAGCCCGTCGAGCGCCGCGGTCAGCATGTCCTGGTTGCTGGCGTGCGAGTAGACGCTGTTGGAGCGCGCGAAGGGGATCCGGTTGCCGCCGACGACGGCGACTTTGCGGGTCTCGGTGTTCATTAGGGGGTGTTTCCTCCTTGGGGGGACTTGGAAGTTGAATTCGAAGTGGGGGCGGGAGTGGTGCGGTTGCGCAGCCCCGGCTCGACGGTGGAGACGAGGAGCTCGGCTGCCTGTGAGGCGGAGATCGCCTCGGTGCGCAGCCACCAGCGGGCGAGCGCCTCGGCGGCGCCCAAAAGAGCGGTGGAGAGGGCCTCGATTTCGACCTTGACCCGGCGGGTGTCCGGCAGCTGCGGCAGCAGCGTCGCCGAGACGAGGTCGACGATCTGGCCGCGGTAGGCGGCGACCCGATCGAAGACCTCGCCGCCGTGGGGGAGGGTCTCGTCGAACAGCACGGCCCAGGCGGCCCGGTCGGTGTCGAGGAACTCGAAGAAGGCGCGGACGCCGGCCCCGAGCGCGTCGCCCGGGTTGGCGCTCTCGCCGACCGACTCGGCGATCGTGTTGATCAGCGAGTCACCCGCCCGCTCCATGCAGGCGATGTACAGCCGCTCCTTGTTGCCGAAGTAGTTGTAGAGCAGCGGCTTCGTAACGCCCACCGCAGCAGCGATCTCATCCATCGTCACCGCCGCATAGCCCCGCTCGGCAAACAGCTCATGCGCTGCCCCAAGCGTCTGCTCCATGCGGTCATCCCGCGACAGCCGCGTGCGAACCGATGCATCCATCGATGACGACGTTACGCCGATATAAATTTATATGCAAGTAACGTGACACATCGCACAGGATGTCCTTGCTCGCAGGTCCAATGGACGTAACGAGAGGACCGGGAGCAGCCATTTGACCGACGAAGGCAGTCGCCGGTCGGTTGAGCGTTAACGGCTAAGTACGCTGGTTAGGCATAGGATCAAAGCGATGGCCAGTGATTCTCAGCGCTACTTTCGAGTGCTTGAAGACAACGATCTTCTTTCCCCCTGCCCTTCGTGCGGCGTGGCGGACTGGGGCTCGGCGGCTACGCAGATCATCTCCTCGGCATACGATCCCGGCGGGGATTACGAGAGGTTTGGCTATACCGCCGTCACCCTCATCTGCGACAACTGTGGGCTCATGCAAATGCACCACACGCCGGTCCTTGACCGGCGTCTTCCGGGCGCGGGGGAGGCCCCAGATCAGCAGGATGACGGCGATTAGACCCAGCAGTCCATAGAAAAGTCCTTCGCCCAGATTGAGAGCCGCCGCGACGACAGCGAAGCCTCCGCCCGTGATTGCAGCAACGAGGAAAGGCTTGGAATTTCGGGATTTCACAAGACTCCTAGCGAAATAATCGCATGACCCATGAGCACAACCGGGATCACGAGACTGACAAGTAGGCCTGCGGCATTCTCGGCCTCGTAAACCGGGTCCAATGGGTTGACCGTAGGTTTGTTTGCCCAATTGTAGATGCGGGCGTAGGTGTGGCCTATCGCCGCACCCAATGCAAGCGCAGCGCCGCCTAGGGTCGCAAGGTCTTCCAGAAGTGGACCGGTGAACGCGGTGGGGCGCATGAGCGGACCCTATCGGCCCGATACGAGTCTTAAGAAAGCTCGGTGCCGTCGTAGAGCTTCTTGACGTGCACGGTGCCGGGGGGGCTGGCTTCGATGCAGAGGCGGCAGAGGACGCACTCGTCGACGTTGTCGTCGACGATCTCGACGGTGCCGTTGGCGTTCTTGTAGATGTCGACGGGGCAGACTTCCTCGAGCTTGGCCGCTACGACGGCGTCGTTCTTGATCGAGTCCTCTACCTCGATGTCGATGAAGACCCTGTTCGTGGTGTCGGCCATTAGGCGGCGGCTCCCAGTTTCTCCTTGACGACGTCCGGAATCTGGTCGATGCGCTCGACGACGCGGATGCCGGCGGCTTCGAGGCGGGCGATCTTCTCGGTCGCCGTGTCCTCTTTGCCCTCGACAATCGTGCCGGCGTGGCCGAAGCTCATGCCTTTCATCTCATCGTCGTCCATGAATTTGCCAGCCATGAAGGCGACGATGGGGAGGCGGGAATTGTTGTCCTTGACCCATTCGGCGAGCTGGGCCTCCATGCGGCCACCGGGCTCGGTGTAGATGACGATTGCCTCGGTCTGCTCGTCGGCCTCGAAGTAGGGCATCAGCTCGGCGTAGGTGGAGCCGATGATCGCGTCGCCGCCGATCGAGACCGCGGTGGAGACGCCGAGGCCGGCTTGGGTCAGGGAAGAAGAAATCTCGGTGGTCATCCCGCCGGAGCGGCTCATCACGCCAACGCGACCGGGTTGGTAGGCCTTGGCGGCGTCTTTGGCGGGGCCGCCGATGCCGCCCATCTTGCAGACCTCCGGGACGATCAGGCCGAGGCAGTTGGGGCCGATGATCCGGGCGCCGCGCATCTCGGCCAGCTCGACCATTTGGGCGACGTCGCCGCGCGGGACGCGCTCGGTGACGATGACGATCAGCTTGATCCCGTTCTCGATCGCCTCGAGGACGGCGTCCTTGGTGAAAGCGGGGGGGACGGTGACGACGGAGCCGTCGATCGGGCCGCCGTGGTGCTCGACCGCCTGGGCGACGGTGTCGAAGACCGGCACGCCGTGGACCTCGCGACCCTTGCGGCCGGGGGTAACGCCGCCGACGACCTTGGAGCCGTAGTCGAGGCACTCTTTGGTCAGGTTGACCGCCTCGCGGCCGGTGATCCCCTGGACGATGAAGGTGGTGTCTTTGCTGAGGAGGATGGACATCAGGCAGTCGCTCCCTCTCCCTGGATCTTGGAGACGGCGCGCCCGGCGGCCTCCCACATCGAGACCGAGCGGTCGCAGTACTCGACGCCGTACTTCTCGAGGATCTTGAAGCCCTCGTCCTCCCAGGCGCCGGGGATGCGGAAGATCGCGATCGTCTCGCCCGGGTCCTTGCCGAGCTCGAGGCAGGCCTTGATCACGCCGCGGGCGACGATGTCGACGCGCGTGTTGGAGACGATTGACATCATCACCGCGATCTTCTCGACGCCGTCCTTTTCGAGGACCTCCTTGGCGAGGCCGCAGGCCTTGGCGACCGATGGGTTGCCGCCGATCTCCGAGTAGTTGGCCGGCTGGCCGCCCTGGTTGCGGACCGCGTCGGTCAGCGTCAGCGAGCCGCCGCCGGCGCCGATCACGAGGCCGAGGTTGCCGGTGAAGCCGTGGTCCTTGCCCTGGATCACACCGCGGTGGTCGGCGGCGTCGATCGCGCTGACGTTCTTCTCGAAGTCGGAGGGCTCGTAGGTCTCGCGGGTGTCATCCGCGGCGATCGCGAGCTCCTTGCGAAGAAGCTTTTTCTGCCGGCCAACTGCCTCGTTCTCCATCTCCATGTGGGCGTCGAGGGCGACGAAGGAGCCGTCGGTCAGCTCGGCGAGCGGGTTGATCTCCGCCAGGGTCATGTCATTGTCGCGGAAGAGGCGGGCGAGGCGGGCGAGCACCGGGGTGGCGCGGTTCAGCTGCGAGCCGGTGACGCCGGTCGCGGCGACGACCTGCTTGGCCTCGAAGTCGCCGACCGGGAGGAGGTTCGAGACGTGGCCTTTGCCGACGTGGTCGGGGTGGCTCTCGGCGACCTCCTCGATGTCGATCCCGCCCATGTCGCTGAACAGCATCAGCGGCCGCTTCGCGCTGCCATCCCAGACGACCCCGGCGTAGTACTCCTGTTTGACCTCGGCTTTGGGATCGACGAGGACGCCGCGCGGCATGTGGCCGTTGATTTCCAGCTTGAGGATCTCCTCAGCGTGCTGGGCCGCCTCATCGGGCGTGTCGGCGAACTTGACGCCGCCGGCCTTCATCCGGCCGCCGGTCAGCACCTGACTCTTGATCACGACCGGGCCACCGATTTCCTCGGCGACCTTGCGCACCTCGTCGGCGCTCGTGCAGAAGCCGTACTTGGTGACGGGAATCCCCGCCAGCTCGACGATCTTGCGTGCCTCGTACTCGTAAAAGCGCATCAGCGGCGCGGAACCCTATCCCAGACCCCCGGAAGATCGTCGCGCCATCAGCTCGAGCCGTCTCGCCGCCCTGCTTTACTGCCCGGGTGTTTCCCGCCCCTTCTGGCCGGAAGAAGCGCTTTCGGTCCTTCGTTTTTCCTCTGCTGATGCTGCTTTTCGGCCTTGTGGCGCTGTACGGATGCGGCACTGTCGTGGACCGCGAAAAGCTTCAGGACACGATCCAAAGCAGCCTGGAAAAGTCAATTCATGAAAAGATTAAGAACGTCGAATGCCCTTCCGATGAGTCTGTAGACCCGGGCGCGACCTTCACCTGCGACGTGAATTTTTCTGATGACAGGCGGGAAGTAGCGACCTTGAAGATCCGCAACGAGGAGGCAGATATCTCGATGATCAGCCTCAAACCGAAAAAATAGAGAGAGGCGAATGAGCGACCTGACGACTGCCCCTGACGAGCTGACGACCCACGCCAAACTTCTCAGCTGGGTGGACGAAATCGCTTCGCTCACCGAACCAGACTCCGTCTACTGGTGCGATGGCTCCGCCGAGGAGTACGACCGCCTCGCCCAGGTCCTGATCGACGCCGGCACCTTCGAGCGCCTCGACGAAGCCAAGCGCCCGAACTCTTACCTCGCCCTCTCCGACCCCGCCGACGTCGCCCGCGTCGAAGACCGCACCTTCATCTGCTCAGAGCAGGAGGAGGACGCCGGCCCGACCAACAACTGGCGGGACCCGGCCGAGATGCGCGCCACCCTCAACGACCTTTTCAAGGGCTCGATGAAGGGCCGGACGATGTACGTCGTCCCCTTCTCGATGGGCCCGCTCGGCTCCGAGATCTCCGAAATCGGCGTCCAGCTGACCGACTCGGCCTACGTCGCCACCAACATGCGGATCATGACCCGGATGGGCAAGGCCGCCCTCGACGTGCTCGGCGCCGACGGCGACTTCGTCCCCTGCGTCCACTCGGTCGGGATGCCGCTGACCGAGGGCGTCGAAGACGTCTCCTGGCCCTGCAACGAGGCCAACAAGTACATCGTCCACTACCCCGAGACCCGCGAAATCTGGTCCTTCGGCTCCGGGTACGGCGGTAACGCTCTGCTCGGCAAGAAGTGCTTCGCGCTGCGGATCGCCTCGGCGATGGCCCGCGACGAGGGCTGGCTGGCCGAGCACATGCTGATCCTCAAACTGACCTCGCCCGAGGGCAAGGTCAAGTACATCACCGGCGCCTTCCCCTCGGCCTGCGGCAAGACCAACCTGGCGATGCTGGTCCCGACCCTGCCGGACTGGAAGGTCGAGACGGTCGGCGACGACATCGCCTGGATGAAGTTCGGCGAGGACGGCAAGCTCTACGCCGTCAACCCCGAGGCCGGGTTCTTCGGCGTCGCTCCGAACACGAGCCACAAGACGAACCCGAACGCGATGGACACGATCGAGCGGAACACGATCTTCACCAACTGCGCCAAAACCGACGACGGCGACATATGGTGGGAGGGGATGACCGGCGAGCCGCCGGCGCACGCGATCGACTGGCACGGCAACGACTGGACGCCTGAGTCCGAGACGCCGGCCGCGCACCCGAACGCGCGCTTCACCACCCCCGCCTCCCAGTGCCCCTCGATCGCGCCGGAGTGGGAGGACCCCGCCGGCGTCCCGATCGACGCCTTCCTCTTCGGCGGCCGGCGCGCCACCGTGGTGCCGCTGGTCCAGGAAGCGTTCGACTGGGAGCACGCCGTCTTCATGGGGGCGACGATGTCCTCGGAGACGACCGCCGCCGCCTCCGGAGCGGTCGGTCAGCTGCGCTTCGACCCGATGGCGATGCTGCCCTTCTGCGGCTACAACATGGCCGACTATTTCGGCCACTGGCTGAAGGTCGGGAAGCGTGAGGGCGCCGACCTGCCGCGCGTCTTCTACGTCAACTGGTTCCGCAAAGACGAGGACGGCAAGTTCCTCTGGCCCGGGTTCGGCGAGAACAGCCGCGTGCTCGAGTGGGTCTTCCGCCGCTGCGACGGCGAGGGCGAGGCGGTCGAGACGCCGATCGGCCTGCTCCCCGCTGAGGGCGAGATCAACACCGACGGTCTCGACATCTCAGACGAGGCGATGCGCGAGCTGCTGAGCGTCGACCTCGAGAAGGTCAAGGAGCAGCTGCCGCAGGTGAAAGCGCACCTGGCCGAGTTCGGCGACAAGCTGCCGGCCGAGGTCAGCGCCCAGCTCGAGGCGCTCGAACAGCGCTTGGGCTAACCAGCACCGGCTAGGCCGGGCGCAGGACGAACTGCCATGCCCATGGGAAGACGCGCATGGGCCGCTCCAGCGCCCGGTACACGCCGCGCACTCGCTCGGGGATGACCTCGGGCGGGTAGTTGAATTTGCGCACCATCGCCAGGCGCAGGCCGCCGGCCGCCGCGTCGCGGCGCAGGTGTTTCGGGGTGACGACGAAGAAGTCGTGTTCCCAGGAGACCGGCGAGAGCTTCCAATACGCTTTCTGGGCCCGCATCGGCAGCCAGCCCATGAACGGCAGCCGGCTGTGGGACTCGATCGGGAAGTAGGGGTTCGGGATCTGACCGACGACCACGCCCTGCGGGCGCAGGACGCGGCGCATCTCGCGGAAGGAGGCGACGCGGTCCTCCGGGAAGATGTGCTCGTAGACGTTCGCCAGCATCGCGACGTCGAAGGAGTCGTCGGGAAAGTCGAGTTTGTTCGAGAAGCCGGGGTGGAGGTCGATCCCGTTCGGCGACTTCTGCGGCTCCTGCAGGGCTGGGTCGATGCCGACCCACTCGAGGCCGGTCAGCTGCGCGTAGCGATCGGTCGTCCAGCCGTTCTGGCAGCCGATGTCGAGCGCCTGTTTCGCATCCGGGCTGGATTCGGTGCGGATCAGCGTCGTCAGCGTCTCCGAGAGAACGCGGTTGCGGACATCCCACTCATCGTCCGATTGAAGTAGCGCGTGGCTAGGGGACGAACTCAAAAACGGCCTCCAGAGGTTGCGGCCCGTAAGGGCGGCGGACCTTAGCAGGGGGATTTCCCGAAAATTCGTCCAGCGGGGACCACAGTCATCAAGCGGGGCGTTAGGGGCGACGAAGGGATGAAGGCCCCTGAGGGACCGATCGAGGGGCGTCTCGATGGCCTCCGATCTCGCCCGCCACAAGCACCTGCTCGCGACCCTGATCGCGGCCCTTGCGGTCCTCGCCGGGACGCTCGGTGGTGCCGATGCCGCGCAGGCACATGGCAGCCGCCTGACCGGTAAGGGGGGGATCGCCTCGCGGGTGGCGGTCGACCGCGCGGTCTCCGCTCGCGCGGCGCGTTCCAAATCCGAGCTGCCGGGCGCCGGCGGGAAGGTGTACCTGGGCGCCACCGTCGGGGCCGCGGTCTATGGCGAAAAGAGCAACCCGCCGTGGAACATGACGCCGCTGGAAACCTTCGAAGCCCACAGCGGGCACTCCGTCGCGATCCTCCAGGTCCACCAGGACTGGGGCTCGATCTACCCGGACGTCCTCCGCAAGATCCACTCGCGCGGCGCGGTGCCGATGTTGGTCACCGAGTACGACAACCTGCGCCGGGTCGTCAACGGCTCCCAAGACGCCCAGATCAAGGCAATGAACGCGGCCCTCAACGCCTACGGAGGGCCGGTGCTGTTCCGCTGGGACTGGGAGATGAACGGCGATTGGTACCCGTGGGGCGGGCGCGGTCAGGCGAAGGAGTGGGTCGCCGCCTACCGGCACCTGCACGACCGGTTGACGGCGCCGAACGTCTCCTGGATCTGGAACCCCAACGTCTACGACCCGAACTACATGACCGCCCCGGGCGCCTCGGCTGATCCGGCCCTCTGGTACCCCGGCGACGCCTACGTCGACTGGATGGGCGCCGACGGCTACAGCTACGGCACCGAAACCTTCGCCAAGGTCTTCGGCCCGACCTACAGGCTGTTCCAGGAACTCGCCCCCGACAAGCCGATCATCCTCCCCGAGTGGGCCGCTTCGGATCGGGCCGGGCGGAAGGCCGCCTACATCAGCGAAGCGTTCGCACAGGTCCCGACCGCCTTCCCGGCGATCAAGGCGATGGTCTATTACAACGACGTCCTTGGGAGCGGCAAGGAATGGCCGCTCGAGAACTCAGCCGCTGCTGAAAGCGCCTACCGCGCGGGCTCTGCCCGGCCGGCGTTCGCTGCAACTCCCAACACCGCCGGCAAGCTGGCGGTACCCTGAATCAGCGCCGCGGCGGCGGAATCGGGCTGGCGGCGAATTCGCTGAACTGGTTGCCGAGGTAGATCGGGCTACGGATCCCCCGCGCAAAGGCCTTCTTGGCGCTAGCGGGAGTCTCGATCGGCCAGTGCGTGCCGCGGTCGTTGACCTCGAACCAGACCAGCGCCCGGACCTTCGGGAATACGTGCGGAAGCGAAGAAAGCATTTCCTTGATCCAGGCGGCCTTCGATCCGCCGAAGTCGGTCGAGGCGATCTCGCCGAGCATCATTGGCTTGCCCGGGGCGAGCTTGCGGACGGCCCGGTAGGAGCTGGCGAAGACCTGCTTGAAGGACGCCCAGTGGGCCCAGCTGTAGCTCGTCCCCCAGTTGTAGCCGTCGAGGCAGGTCCAGTCGACGTACTTGTTGCCGGGGTAGAGCCCCCGCAGCTTGCGGTTGCGGTCGATGTTCGGGCACCAGACCCAGGTCGCGTTGGTGGCGCCGACCGCGGTGAAGATGTCATGGACGTGGCGCCACGCCGCAACGAACTGCCCCGGGCGATTGCCGTTCACGCCCTCTGACCAGGGGAACCAGTCGCCGTTCATCTCCCAGTTGAAGCGGAGGAAGAAGGGGTGGCCCCAGGCAGCTGCGGTTTTGGCGAATTCGTGGATGTAGCCGTCGTACTTTCCGTGGATGACCTTCGCGAGGGAGAACCTGGGGTCGTGGGTGCCTTCGGAGATCGAGGAGCTGCTCCAGCCGTAGACGGGGATCACCCCAGCCGCCCGCAGGTCTTCGAACGGCGTGTAGGGGAAGGGGTTGAACGTGCAGCTCGCGCCCGAGCAGCTGGCAAACGGGGCGTTGAAGCTGTCCAGCGAGACTTTCTTGCCCGCCATGCGCTCGAACTTGTACAGGGCGTTCATGTCCCAGGGCGCCTGTTCGCCCGTCAGGTGGTCGCCGATCTGAGCCCCCCAGTAGATCGCGCGGCCGCCGCTTGGCTTCGCGACGGCTGACCCGGACGCGTTGAGCCCGAGCGCGAGCACCGTCACCAGGACGAGCGAGAACAGCAGCAGGGGGCGGAGCCGGTGATGGCGGGGAGCTGGGGCTTGGTTGCTGATCGCGCTCATCTCTGTTCATCCCCCCATACGCCGCCGAGGATCGACCGGTTCATCAAGAACACGAGCTTCTTCGGCGCGATGCGGTCATTCCCTTGAGCGTCGAGCAACTATTCGGCACGCCTGGATCGGCGCTTTTCCAGCGCCAGCTCATAGGCCTCCTCGTACTGGGGGATCACCGTTCCCGGCGTGTACAGCTCCGCCTGGCGAGCGTTGGCGGCGGCACCCAGGCGCTCCCGCAGCTCGGTGTCGTCGATCAGCCGTCGCATCGCCTGGCTCAGCGCCGCCCGATCGCCAGGGGGGACAAGGAATCCGGTCTCGCCGTCGACGACCGAGTCCTGAAGGCCACCGATCCGGGAGGCGATCGTCGGTTTGCCGGCCGCCGCAGCCTCGAGCGCGACCACCGGGAACGGGTCAGACCAGATCGAAGGGGCGACCGTGAAGAGGGATCGCCGCAGCGCCTCGAGGACGATTCGGTGGGGCTGTCGCCCGAGGGCCACCACGCCGGGGGCGTCCTCGAGCTCGCCGACTTGACGGCCGATCAGGACGAGCGGCGGCGGGGCGTCGAGCTCGCGGTAAGCGGCGACGAGGTTGTGGACGCCCTTTTCCTCGCTGACGTCGCCGAAGTACATGATGAACGGCTCGTCCGGGAGCTCGGCCAGCTCTGGTTGCTCTCCAAGCGGGGCAGGCTGGCCGGTGACGAAGTTGTTGATCACCCGGTGGGTGTCCTCCGGCCCGAGCCGGCAGAGGTCCCGCACGGCGCTGCTGACCGGGAGGAAGACGTCGACGTGCCTGCGGACGCGGCGTTCGGACATCCTCGTTCCAAGCGCGGTCGGGGCGCCCTTGGCGACGCTCTCGTAGACCTCGCAGGAGCAACGCACGCACTTCGTCAGGGCGGGGCCGCTACAGAGGGAATTCCCCCTGTACATGAACCGCCTGGTTGCGCAGGTCAGCCCGTAGTCGTGCATCGAGAGCAGTAGCGCCGGCGACGAGCTGCGGTCGAGCGGCAGATAGGAGTGGATCAGCCAGTCGTGGGCGTGGACGACGTCGGGGCGGAAGCTCTTAGCCAGCTGGCGAAGTTCCCGCGTCGTCAGCGGGTCGGGTGCGGGGGGTGCATGGCTGCGCTCTTCATCGAGCTTGAGGCCCGGCAGGCTGTGGATCGACGTTCTCAGGCCGTACGCCGGGACCTCCGCGGAGCCGATCGGTTCCGCGGATGGCTGTTGCAGCGTGGCGATGGCGACCTCGTGCCCGCGCTTGGCCAGCTCGCCGCTGATGTCTTCGACCATGTGCTCGATGCCGCCGACGATCGGCGCGTAGGACTGGGTCAGCATCAGGATCCGCATCGGGCGCGTCATCGTAATTGAGTGGAAACCCGGCGGTACACCTTGTCCGGACGGCTGCGCAGGAAGAGCTTCGCTTCGACCCCGGCCGGCGGCGGGGTCCCGCCAGAGTCGACTTTCACTACGCGGGTGTGGCTCGGCTTGAGCTCGAAGTTTTCGACCACGGGCTTCGCCTGGCCTTCCACCTCGATGACCAGCCGGTAGGCCCTGGTCCCTTGCTGCTCGCTGGTGACTCCGATCCGGGTCGAGGCGTCGGTTGGCTTCGGGGGTGCGATCCACAGCTGCGTGAAGCCAGCGGCATCGCCGTTGTCGAAGGTGACCTGAGCGAGGATCAGCGCTGCCACCACCATCGCCAGGGTGGCGATCCCGAGGGCAGCGGCGATCGGGGTCGGCTTCAGGCTCCGGAGGGAGGGCGGCTGGTAGCGACCACGGAGGCGACCGCGGCGGCGCGCCGCGGACCGGCAGGCGAGCAGCACGATCAAGACTAGGAGGAGCGTCCAGGAAAAGCCGTGGATCCCTCCCGGCAGGTAGTTGAGGACGAGGCTGGTGAGTGCGGCAGCGGCGAGGCTGATGCCCAGCGTCAGCGGTACCCGCTCGGGCCAGGCCGGCAGCCGCACGCCGAACGCCGCCGCGACGATCGCGTAGCCGGGGAGGACCAGCGCCAGGGGGACGGCGAAGATCGCCCTGACCGCGCCCAGCGGGGTGATCAGTGACCCGACCGCGCAGAGGGCGGTCAGGGCGAGGATCAGCCTCAGGTCCCGGTGGCCTCTCATCGCCTCAGCGTTTCGTTCTTGCGTTCCGGATCGATCGAGAAGATGACGATCGAGCCGCTGTCGTAGATCCGGGTGGCGCCCGGGACCTTTTCGAACTTCGTCACCGCCGAGCGCGGCAGCCAGCCCCTGGTCGCGGCATCTCCTTCGGAGAAGAAGAAGCCGCGGATGCCGTCGCCGGCGACGGCCCTGCGGTCGATGACGACGAAGCGGATGTGCGCTTCGTGCAGGAGCGCTTTCTGGAAGGGAAAGATCTTGGTCGCGGGGATGACTTCGACGAGGTTGGCTTCGAAGTCGCTGTAGACCTTCTGGTCGCCCGGGTCGAGGAGCATCCGGGAGGTAGCGGTCTGGGCCCCGTAGTTGAATTCCGAGTCCTGCTTCTTGGCCCATTCCGCCATCGCCAATGGGGGCGAGGAGATGGTGGGCCCCTCTTCCGAGTGCGTCTTGAGCGCATGGGCGAGCTGGGAGTCCCACGGCCAGCCGGCGATCGCGCCGCCGACGAGGATGATCGTCAGGGCGGCGCCGGCCAGCACCCGGCCGAGCCACTCGCGACCACGGGGCCGCCAGCGCTCGAGCCCGACGCAGCCGAGGACGAAGGCCAGGCCGATAAAGAGGAACTCGCTGGCCCGGTTGCCGCTCTCCCAGGCCGCGGGGGTCAGCCGCAGGGCAAGGGCGCCGAAGAAGCCGATCGCGGCGATTCCGAACAGCACAGCGATCGGCTGCTTGCGGTAGCGCCGCCAAACCGTCCGCAGCCCGAAGGGCAGGCCGGCGGCGAGCAGCAGCACCGCGAGCAGGGAGACGGCCCGGGCGAGCGTTGGGGCCTGTTCGATCGTTGCGCTTGCGGTGCCGCCCTGGAAGAGACTCCTGGTCGGCGCTTCGCCGGAGGCGGTGTGCAGGGTCGAATCGATCGCGTTGGTGACCGTGGGGGTGATGTAGCCGACGGTGGAACTGGCGACGACGACCAGCCAGAACGTGGTTAGCACGACCGCCAGGACCGCCAGGCGCCAGGGGTTGGCGGCCCGTCGCGCTCTTGCCGTGAGGAGCGACAGCGCGACGAGGACGACGGCGACCGCGTAGGAGGTGATGTGGTGGGTGATCACCACCGCCGTGATCGCCAGGGCAGCCAGCGCCTGCCACGCCCCTCTCGCCGCCCTGGCAGCCCAGTCCATCTCCACCACCGCGAGCATGATCAGTAGCAGCAGGGGGAACGCCATCGATTGGTAGGAGAACTGGGCGCTCCAGAACAGGAAGTTGAAGTTGCCGGTGAAGATCGCCGTCCCGATCCCGGCGATCCGGTCAGAGCCGGAGACCCGCCAGAACAGCACGAACATCGCGCTCATCGCGGTGAGCCGGGCGGCGCCGATCACGATCGCTCCCGCCGTGTAGGCGGACATCCCGGTCATCGTCCTCAGGGCCGACGTCGCTCCCTCCAGCCCCGGGTAGTAGCGGGAGGTTTCGAGGATCGGGTTGCCGTGGAAGAGGTGGTGGTAGCGGCTGACCTGGTTGGAGTTGTAGCCGTGGAGGAACTCGTCGGCGAAGGTGAAGATCGGCGCGTCGCGGACCAGTTTGACGCCGTAGAGGGAAAGCCCGAGCAGGCAGACGAGGGCGAGGCGTTCCCCCGCGGACGCCTCCTCCGAAGTGAGCCGGTAGAGGATCGGCGTTGCAATCAGGAGGATGCCGAGCCAGTAGAGCCACGGCGTGGGGGCTTCGCCGGCGCGGGTCAGGGCGTTGGCGAGGGAGCAGACCAAGAGCCCCACGCCGGAGGCGAAGGCGATGACCGCGAAGCGGTTGGGAATTATCAACCGCCTGCTCATTGCGAACGTTTGCCGGCGGATGGCGACGGCATCCATGGCGGGCGATACTAGTGTTCGCCTCCCCGGGCACCCGCGCAACTGGACGTTCGTCGCCGGGTCCTTGGGTACCCTGCGCTCGTGATTCGTCCCGCCCGCGAACGTCGCCACAGGCATGTCTGACGCGGGGCGCGAGCTCGGCGTCGACGTTGTCATCACCAATCACAACTACGGCCGGTTCCTCGCCGCTGCCATCGACAGCGCTCTTGCCCAGACTCGTCCAGGGGTGCGGGTGATCGCCGTCGACGACGGTTCCGACGACGGTTCGCGGGAGATCCTCGCCGCCTACGAAGACCGCATCGAGGTGATCCTCAAGGAGCGCGGCGGCCAGGCTTCGGCGCTTAACGCGGGCATCGCCCGCTGCCAGGGCGACGTCCTGCTGGTGCTGGACGCCGACGACGTCTTGCGCCCGGAAGCCGCCGACCTGGTGGCCGCGGCATTTGCCGCCGATCCGAACTTGGTGAAGGTGCAGTTCCGGATGGAAGTGATCGACGCCGAGGGCAGGCGGACCGGAATCACCAAGCCCTTCGAGCACCTCTTGGCGCCGACCGGGGACGTGCGGCGCGCCGAGCTGGCCTTTCCCTTCGACCTGGCCTGGCTGCCGGGGGGCGGCACCGCCTTCCGCTTGTCTTCGTTGCGGGAGCTGTTGCCGATCCCCGAGGCCGACTACCCCCGCCACGGTGCCGACTGGTACCTGGTCCATCTCACCGCCCTCTCGGGTGGCTCGGGTGCCCTCGACGAGATCTGCGCCGAGTACCGGATCCACGGCGGCAACGGCTACGAACTCGACGCCACCCAGCTCGATCTCGGTCACGTCCGCGATGCCATCGCCTACGCGACGGCAACCTTCCGCTCGCTCGAGCGCCGGGCCGACCAGATCGGACTTGTCCGGCCCGAGCGGATCCTCTCCCTGTCGGACCTCGGCAATCGCCTGATCTCGCTGCGGCTGGCGCCGGCGGAGCACCCGATACCGGAGGACACCCGGCTCAGCCTGCTGCGCGATTCGCTGCGGGCGATGCACCGCCGTTTCGATATCTCGGCGCCGATGAAAGCGATGTTCCTCGTCTGGTTCACGCTGGAGGCGGTGCTGCCGCGGCCGCTCGCCCACCGGCTCGCTGAGCTCTTCCTCTTCCCCGAACGGCGCCGCACCCTGAACCGCCTGCTCGGCCGCCTGCGCCGCGCCGAAGTCGGCGTCCAAGTCGGGCTCGAGTAATGCAGGCAAGGCGCGCCAGCCGGGACCGATGAAGGTCCTTCTCGTCACGCCGGTGCCGCCGCAGGCGGACGGAGGCGGCGCGATCCCGGTCCTCCTGCATGCCCAGCTGCTGGGCCTGCGCCGCTTGCACGAGGTGACGCTGGTGACCGCGGTCGGCGACGAGCCCGGGCACGCCGAGACGGTGGAGCGGCTGCGCGGGGAGGTGGAGGTCTTTGCCGCCGACCGCCGTCGCCCGCCCCCCGGGCGCCGCCGCCGGCGCCGGCAGCTGCGAATGGCGACGACCTGGTCGCGGGGCTCCTGGCCGTGGCGCACCGTCTGGTACGCCGACCCCGGGATCCAGGCGATCCTCGACCGGCTCGCCTCCGGACGCGAGTTTGACGTGGTCGCGATCGAGGACAGCGCGATGTCGGTCTTCCGCTACCCCGCCGGGTTGCCGAGCGTCTTCACCCACCACGAGGTGCTGCGCCCGCGGCCGCTGACCCCGCCGCCGCTCTCGCCGCGGGGTTGGCCGGGCTGGGCGTTCGGCGAGCTCGACTGGCGTCGGTGGGCCGGGTTCCAGCGGCGGGCCTGGAACCGGTTCGACCTGGTCGAAGTCTTCAGCCGGCGGGACGCGGAGACGCTTGCCGAGCTGGCGCCGGAGGTGGGGCCGCGGGTCCGGGTCGACCCGTTCGGCTTGGAGTTGCCGCCAGCGGCCGACCCTGGCCGCGAGGTTGAGGGGACGGCGCTTTTCGTCGGCCACTTCGCCCACTCACCGAACCGCGACGCCGCCCACTGGTTGGCCGGCGAGATCATGCCGGCGGTGCGGGCGCAATATCCCGCGGCGCGGCTGCGGATCATCGGCAGCGAAGCGCCGGCCGAGATCATGGCGCTGGCTGGGCCCGAGGTCGAAGTGATCGCCGACGCCCCCAGCGTCCTTCCCCACCTCGAAGAGGCAGCGGTGGTGCTGGCGCCGGTGCGGACCGGGGGCGGTATGCGGATGAAGGTCCTGCAGGCGATGGCAACCGGCAAGGCGGTGGTCACCACCCCCCGCGGCCGCGAGGGCTACGACTGCTTCGACGAGGAGCCGCCGCTGGCAATTGCCAGCGGCGAGGAGGAGATCGCCGCTACCACCGCGGCTCTGCTCGCCGATTCCGAGCGCCGCCATGCGCTCGGGAGGCAGGCGCGCGGGTTCGCCGAGCGCCACCTCGGTCCGGACCCGTGGGCGCGGCGCATGACCGCGGTCTACGAGGAGGCACGCGCGGCCCGGACGGGAACCGCCGGTGGGTAGTCCTTCGGTCACGGTGGTGGTGCCGACGCACCAGCGCCGCGAGACGCTGCGGCGCACGCTCGAGTCGCTGCGGGAGCAGTCGGCCGACCCGTCGAGCTACGAGGTGATCGTCGCCACCGATGCTTGCGACGACGGCACTGCCGAGATGATCGACGCCTTCGCGGCTCCGTACGGGCTGCGCCGGGTCGATCCGACCGGTCGGGGCCGGGCCGCCGCCTGCAACGCCGCGATCAGCCTCGCCAGCGGCGAGGTCCTGATCATCCTCGACGACGACATGCGGGTCGTGCCGGACTTCGTCGAGCGGCACCGTTCCCATCACCCGCCGGGCTCCCGGCGCTGCATCCTCGGCGCCGTCCCGGTCGAGCTCGAGTCCGGCAGCCCGCGCGCCGCCCACTACGTGAAGGAGAAATTCGACCTCCATCTGGCCCGGCTCCGGGAGGACCCCGAGCACCTCGGCCGGACCCGCTCCTTCTACACCGGCAACGCCTCGCTGCGGATCGAGGTGATGCGGGAGGTCGGCGGCTTCGATGAGTCCTTCGGCATCTACGGCAACGAGGACGTCGAGCTGGCGCTGAGGCTGCGCGCGGTCGGGGTGGAGCTGGGCTACGACCCCGAGGCGCTGGCGTACCAGCGCTACGACAAGGACTTCACCGGGCTCCAGCGCGACACCCTCGCCAAAGGCCGGACGACGGTGCACCTCGCCCGCCGCCACCCGCAGGTCTTCGGCGAACTGCGCCTCGCCGCCCCGGACGATTCCTCGCGGCCCTGGCTGGCGGCGCGCTCGCTGCTGTTGGCGCTGACCCGGCGGCTGCCGGCGACCTCGGGCGTCGTCTTCGCCATCGCCGCGCTGCTGGAGCGGCTCGGCGCCTGGCGATCGGCGCTCTTCTACCGCGCCAGCCTCGATTACGCCTTTTGGGCAGGGGTGGATGCCGCCCTCGCCGAATCAGAGGACCGAGGCGCGCTGGCAGAGCTCGCCCGTGAGCTCCACCATGGCCCGATCTACCTTCTTCTACACCGATAGCCGCGTCCTCGGCGGGGCGGAGAATGCGATGCTGATGCTGCTTGAAGCGCTTGATCGCGACGCCTGGCAGCCGACCCTGTTGCTCGAGGACGCCGCCGGGGTGGAGCCGATCCGGGCCCGAGCCGAAGCGGCTGACGTCCCGGTGCAGATGATCCCGCCGCTGCCACTGGGCCTTTCCGGCGCCAGACAGGTGCCGGCCCTGCGCTCGCTGCTGCGGCGGGCGCGGCCAGATGTCTTCCACGCCCACATGAGCTCGCCGGTGGCTGCCAAGTGGGGGCTAACCGCTGCCGTCCTGGCGGGAGTGCGGGCGGTGCTCGGGACGGTGCAGGTGATCTCCGACTACGTCCCCGACCGCTCGACCCGGCTGCAGCTGCGGTTGCTGGCGACGCAGGTGGATGCCTACCTGGCCGTCTCCCGCGAGATCGCCACCGGCCTGGTCGCCGACTACGGCTGGCCGGCGGCAAAGATCGAGGTCGTGCATAACGCCGTCGAGGCCGAGCGCTTCGGCGTCGCTGCCCCGCCGGGGCTGCGCGGCGAGCTCGGCGCAGGAGATCGGCCACTGGTCCTCACCTCGGCCCGGCTCAGCGAGCAGAAGGGCCTGCCGGTGCTGCTCGAGGCGGCGGCGGAGGTGTCGGAAGCCGTTTTCGCCCTGGCCGGCGACGGGCCCGAACGCGTGCGCCTCGAAGGGCTGGCCGATCGTCTCGGCGTCGCCGAGCGGGTCCGGTTCCTAGGCCGCCGCGACGACATCCCGGAGCTGCTTGCCGCCTGCGACGTCTTCGCCCTGCCCTCGCTGTACGAGGGGACCTCGCTGGCGGTGCTGGAGGCGATGGCGGCGCGCCGGGCAGTGGTCAGCTCGGCGATCGGCGGCACCGAAGAGCTGATCGACGACGGCGCCAGCGGCCTGCTCGTGCCCCCGGGCGACGCCGGCGCCTTGGCCGCGGCGCTGCGGGGACTGCTCGCCGACCCCGGGCTGCGCGAGCGGCTGGCGGCGAGCGCCCGCGCGCGGGTCGAGCGGGACTTCACCCGCGAGGGGATGGCCGCTCGGGTGAGCGCGATTTACGAAAGGCTGCTGGGCGATGACTGAGCGCCCGCTCGACAGCCGCCGGCTCGATTCCGATCTGCGTGAGCCGGAACGCAACGCGCAACTGCGGCAGGTCGACTGGCGCTTCCTCCTGCACCGTCAAGAGCAGCCGCGGGTGATCGACCTCTCGCCGGGCCGGGACTCCGAGGCCCTGCGCCTGGTCTCGCTGCCGGCCGGCCCCGGTGAGGCCGACGTCGTCCTCGCCGGCTTCCCCACGGCGTCCTCCCTGGGTCTGGCCCGCGACGCCCTGGCGCCGGGCGGCGAGGTGGTCTGCCGCTGGTGGGTGCCGCGCCTGGGTGGGCCGCAGCGGGCCAAGCGACGCCTACAGAAGGCCGGGTTCATCGACGTGCGGACCTACTGGGCCGGGCCGCAGCCGAACCGGCTGCCTCAGTTCTGGCTGCCGCTTGAGTCTCGCGAGGCGGTCGCCCACCTGCTCCTCAAGCGACCGGCCAAGTCTGCGGCCGACGCCGGCCTCCGTCGCCTCTGGGGCTGGGCGGCCCGGTTCGGTTACCTGGCGCCGGTGTACATGCTCGCGCGGCTTCCCGGCGGCAGGGCCGAGAACCCGAACGGCGCCCAGTCGCCGATGCTGCTGACCGGTGGCCACCGCAGCATCAACAAGGTCGTCGGGCTCGAGTTCGAGCCGGGCACGCTGCGCCCGCCCGTGGCTACCAAGTTCGCCCGGGTGCCCGAGGCCGAAGGGGGGATGGAGCGCGAGGCGGAGGTGCTCGCACGGTTGGCCGAGGAGCGTCCCGAGGTGGAAGGGATCCCCGGGTTCCGCGCGCGCTTGCGCCGCTCCGGCCGCGGTGGGGTGACCGAGCTGCTGATCGAGCTGGCCGGCGAGGGGGCGGCAGAGTCCGCGAAGAGGACGACGATCGACGAGCACCTCGCGTTCTTCGAGCAGCACTTCGGCCCGGCGCTGAACCCCGAGCAGCTGGCCGCACTGCGCGCTGACGCCGAGGCCGTCGCCGGGCTGCCGGTCGTCTGCGAGCACCGCGACTGCTCGCCCTGGAACCTGGTCCTGGCCGCCCGCGATCTCCCCGCGTTGCTCGACTGGGAGTCCGCCGAGCCCGAGGGACTGCCGGGCCTCGACCTCGTCTACTTCCTCGCCAACGCCGCCTTCGTCCTCGACAAGGCGCTCGAGGACGGGACCACGCGGGAGTCCTACCGACGCCTGCTCGACCCCTCGACGCCCTACGGGACGGTCGCCGCCGCCGCGACCGCTCGCTACTGCGAGGCGCTGGACCTCGATCCCGACCTCCTGCCGGCGCTGCGTCGGCTCTGCTGGACGATCCACTGCCGCTCGGACTACGAGCACCTGCGTCTCGCGGCCGCCGCTGAGCCCCGTCTCGAGGACCTGCAGGAAGCACCCTTCTTCGGCCTGCTGCTGGAGGAGCTCGGACGCGCGACAGGCTGAGGTCAGCCGCGCAGGCGTAGCCAGAGCGACGGCAGCGCCTCCCCGGTCGCCACCTTCCAGATTGCTGCGAGGGCGCCGTCGGCGCCGTGGATGCTGACTCGCCGTAGCCGGTAGGGATCGGTGCCGGCGCTGTTACGGCCCTTCTCGGTGGTGAAACCGAGCTCGTAGCCGGCCGCTCGCGTCGCCTCGCAGACGGCGTCGTCGTGGTCGCCGTTGGGGTAGGCGATCACGGCGAGCGGGTTCGGCAGGCGCTCGCGCAGGTCGGCCAGGGACCCGGCCAGCTCGACCTCTCGCACCGGCGCCGGAAGCTCGCTGAGGCGGCGGTGATGGCGGGTATGGGAGCCGATCGCCACTCCCGCCGCGGCCAGCTCCTCCACCTGTCTCCATGTTGCAACTGGCTCGCCTTCGATCCAGTGGGCGCTGCCGCCGAGCTCGGCCGTCGGCACGAAGAGCTGCGGCTTCCAGCCGGCCGCCTCGCGCAGGGGCTCGACGCTGTCAGAGGTGGCGTCGTCCACGGTCAAAACAAAGGCGCGCCGCGGAATGTCTCCGTCGCCGCGGTGGAAGGCGAGGATCTGCTCGGCGCTGAGTGGGCGGAAGCCGAGCAGGCGCAGGGCCCGCAGCTGGCGCCGGAAGCGCCGCTGCGAGATGTCGATCCGCTCCTGCCCGGGTTTCAGCTCGCCGGCGAAGCGGTGATAGACGAGGACCGAGTAGGAGGAGCTGAGGTGGCGCCACTCCGCTGCCGTCGCCTGGCGCCGGACCCCGCGCCAGTAGGCGAGGTCATCGACCAACTCCGACCAGCGCGGCGAGGTCGCGGCCAGCGGTCGCAGCAGGGCAGGGGGCAGCCGCAGCCGCCGCGCCAGGCGGGTGCGCCACGGGGCATCGCACCAGTCCCGGCTCACCGGGCCGCCGCCGAGCGATGGGGAATGATGCGGCGATGCAAGTGCTGGCGACGATTAAGGCGATCCTCGAGGAGCGCACCGCGCTGATGGCGCCGGCGCGGCGCCTTCGGCTCAAGGTCGCCGACGACGCCCTCAGCGAGCTTGCCGGCGGTGGGTCGATCCGCATCCTCGACGCCGGTTGCGGCGACGGGCTGCTCTCGCTCGCGCTCGCCAAGCGGCACCCCGGCTGGACGATCGTCGGCGTCGACCTGCGGGAGGACATGCTCGCCGGCGCTCGCACTCGCGCCAAGGGCCGCGGACTCGACAACGTCTCCTTCGTCGCCGCCGACCTGCTGCGCCCGCTGCCGGTCTCCGACTTCGACGCGGTGATCGCCCTCGAGTGCCTGAGCGAGATTCCCGACGACGAGGGGGCCTTGCAGACGATGGCCACCGCGGTCAAACCGGGGGGCACGCTGATGGTGCAGGTGCCCGACCGCGACTGGCAGCCGATCCTTCCTGGCAGCGCTACCACCTGGCGGGAGCAGGTCCGCCAGGGCTACACCCGGGAGGGCCTCACCGCGATGCTCGAGGGGGCCGGGCTTGGCTCGGTCGGCGTGCGCGGCACCTACCGCAGCCTCGTCGCCGCGGCGCAGGAGGTCCGCGACCGGATCAAGGCGGGGCCGCTGCTGCTGCGGGTGCTCGCCTTCCCGCTCCTCGCCACCGCCGTGATGCTCGAGCACGCGGGCCTCACCTGGGGCCGGCCGAACGCGATTCTCGCCGTGGGGCGTCGCCCCGACCATTAGACGTACCGCTGCAGCGCCTCTTGCCAGGCCTGGCTGGAGTCGTCGGCGACGACGACGTTGTCGAGGGTGCCCTCCGGGCTGGCGTTGAACCGGGTCGCGTAGAAGTTGTGGTAGACGAGGTCGCCGAAGACGGTGCCGACGTCACCGGGGCCGCGCTGGCTCGTCACCTCGAAGAAGTGGAGGTTCGGCGCCTCGGCGGTGGAGATCTCCTCGCCGACATCGCCGGAGGCATCGCGCCCCTCTTCCCGCGGTTGGTAGTGCGAGCGGAAGGAGTGCCTGCGCTCGACGAACCGCGCCTTGCGCATCGCCCAGCAGCAGGGGTGGACGTACTGGCGATTCAGCCGCGCCCCCGAGACCATCGCCCCTTCGTCGAGCGGGGCCAGCAGCTCTGCCAGCCAGTTGTCGTGGAGGGGGAAGGCGTCGACATCCAGGGCGACGACGAACTCGGTTTCGGCGAGCAGGACGCCGGTGTCCATCGCCAGCTCGTGGCCGAGGTTGCCGGGCAGCTTCACCGTCTTCACCTCGGGCCGTTCGGCAAGCCGCGCCCGCGACTCGTCCTTGGAGCCGTTGTCGACGACGATGATTCGGGTCGAGGCGGGGCTGCGCCGCTCGACGACGTCGATTAGGACCTTCAGGTGCTCCCAGGAGTTCCAGTTGACGGTGACGACGGTGGCCGCACCAGGCTCGAGGCGCGCCAGCCGGCGTCGAGCCCGCGCTCGCAGCAGCGGGATCCCGATCCGCCAGCCCAGTCCCTGCGCCAGCAGCTCGGGCTTCATCGCCTCGCCCCTCGCTCGACAAGACGGGCCTGGGCCGCCTTCAACTTGGCGCGGACGCGCTGTCCCTGCTCGGCATGGCGCCGGGCCGCCGACCTGTGTACCGCCGCGACCAGCGCCGGCGACCCCGTCTCCGACCGGGCCCGCTCGTAAGCGGCCTCGAACAGGGCCCGCTCGGTCTCCGGATAGCCGGCGCGGCCGCTGGTTCTCCCCAGCCAGCAGGCCGAGTTCACGATCCCCCGGCTGACCTCAAGCCGGTCGACGCCGTGCGCGAGCAGGAAGTCCTCGTCGATCTGGGTCGCGCCCTCCAGCGGGTCGGGTTCGCCGGCTGCGCGGGCGCGGGCGGCCATCCGCGTCGCCACCGAGTGGACCGCCTGGTCTCGCTGCTTCTGCAGCGACTGCTGCGCGTCGTGCATGCGGTACCCGACTACTGGTTTCGAGAGGTTCGCCAGTCCGCCGCGTTCTCCCAGGCGCAGCCAGAGGTCGAGGTCCTCGGAGTGCGTGAGGTTCGGACGGTAGCCGCCAACAGCGTCGAAGGCCGCCCGTCGCATCACGATGGCGGAGTGCACGAATGGGTTGGTGGTCCGCAGGGCCTCTCGCAGTTCGGCGTCGCCGGTCGGATATTCGGCGGTCCCGAAGGCCTCGCCCCGATCGTTGATCAGCTGCGCCTGCCCCCCGAGCAGGACCACCTCCGGGTGGGTATCCATGAACCCCACCTGCTCCTCGAGCCGGCCCTGGATCGAGACGTCATCGGCGTCGAGGCGGGCAAGCAGCGACGCGGCGCAATGGGCGACGCAGCGGTTCAGCGCCTGCGCGAGATTGTCTCCGGGCTCGCGGTGGACCCGGACCCGGGAGTCGGCCGCGGCGTACTCGGCGAGGATCTGCGGCGTCGCGTCAGTCGAGCCATCGTCCAGCACCACCAGCTCGAAATCGCGGAACCGTTCCCCAAGCACGCTCTCGACCGACTCGCGGAGAAAGCGCTCGCCGTTGTACACGGCCATCACGACCGAGACGGCAGGGGCCTTGGAGCTCTGGTCCGACGGGGTCATCGCGCCCTATGCTCGCGCGGCGGGCCGACGGGAAGACTGCGGGAAAGCTGGGACGGCTCGGCGAACCCGCGCCGGGTCCACCATCGCAGCCGTCCCGGCAGGAGGGCGACGGCGAGCCCCCAGAGGCGGACCCGCCCGGAGTTGCCGCGGCCGAGGGCCAGGCGGAGGCAGCGGCGGCGGGCTCCCGGCTCACCGGCGCTCACCATCGCTTGCGCTTCGGCCAGCCGGGCGCGCTGGCGCTGGAGGCCGAGCGCCGCTTCCAGGGCGGGGCGCTCATCGGGACGCAGATCCGCGCTCCCGGATGCCTTTTCGAGCAGTCGCACGCGGTTGCGGAGGCTCTGCACGCGGGAGCTGGCCAAGCTATTGCCGTGGATGCGGTAGACCGCGAGCGGGGCGTCGTAGAGGCCGGCCGTCGAGCCGCTCAAGACGAGGCGCAGGATGCAGTCCCAGTCGACCGCCGAGTGCAGGGATTCGTCAAAGCCGCCGACCTCCTGCAGGCGGGAGCGGCGGAAGGCCGGCTGGACCACGAAGCAGCGTTCGAGCACCGTCGTCCGCTGATTGGCCAGCGGAAAGGGATTGACCTCGCCGAAGCGGCCGGCCTTCTGGCCGTCTCGTTCGAAGAACATGTCCGTGGCCAGGAGATCGAGATCCGGCCGCTCGCGCCCCAGCAACTGCAAAGCGGCGACCTTGCCCGGCAGGACGACGTCGTCGGCGTCGGCATAGAGGACGAAGTCACCGCTGGCCGCGCGCCAGCCTTTGTTGCGGGCCGCCGCCACACCCCGGTGGGGTCCCTGCAAGAGCGTGATCCTGCCCGCGAACTCGGCCAACGCGGCCGCGATCTGGTCTCGAGAACCGTCGTCGGAGACGATCACCTCATGGGGTGGGGGATCCTGCTCCAGCGCCGAGGCGACTGCTTCGGCGACCGTGGACGCCGCTTCGTAGGCAGGGATGACGATCGAGATCGTCGGCGCGGCCACTGGCTCGACCGGCGCGGCGGGCGCCGGTGCCAGGATCGCGCTCCCAGCTGCGGCGTCGCTCACGGCAACCGCCAGACGTGGGGGAGGACGACGTCCCCGTCGGCTCCCACGCTCGGCATCGGTCGCCCCTCGACCACCCCCGGCTCGACGTCCAAGAAGGCGGCGGCCTGGAGGCCGTCCTGGATCTGGTTGCGCGCTTTCAGGACCACATCCACCCGGTAGCGCCCCGGGAGCAGCGGAAGCGAGGGGATCTCGCACTCGATCCGCGTTCCCAGGCTGGGGTTGCGGACATCCCCTGTGGCCGAGAGCTCACTGTCGAAGGCGGTGATCGGCTGGCCCAGGGCATTGGCGAGGACGATTCGACACTGCATCGCCGGCAGTGCCTCGGTGACCTCGACCGCGATCGTCACGGCGCGCCCGCCCACCACGGCTCCGAGGTGCTCGGCGGTCTCGTCTTCGACCTCGACCCGAGTGATCATCGAGTTGCGCCAACCCCGCCCGTCGCGGTCCTCCCGCTGCATCAGGTCTCCCCCGGAGCTCTGCTCGAGGCCTGCCAGGTAGTGGTTCATGGCCTCCTGCACCGGCCCATCCGCGACCACGCGGCCGCGCTCGAGCAGGACGCCGCGGTGGCACAGGGCCTGGATGATCGAGAGGTTGTGGGAGACGAAGATGATCGTCCGCCCTTCCCCCGCGACCTCCGTCATCTTCGCCAGCGACTTGCGCTGGAAGGCGGCGTCACCAACCGCCAGCACCTCGTCGACGAGGAGGATCTCCGGCTCCAGGTGGGCGGCGACGGCAAAGGCCAGCCGCACCGACATCCCGCTCGAATAGCGCTTGACCGGCGTGTCGAGGAAGCGCTCCACCTCGGCGAAGGCGACGATTTCGTCGAAGCGGGCGCGGATCTCCGCTCGCCGCATGCCGAGGATCGCGCCGTTGAGGAAGATGTTCTCGCGGCCGGTCAGCTCCGGGTGGAACCCGGTTCCGACCTCGAGCAGGGAGCCGACCCGCCCGGTCACGTCCGCGTAGCCGGCCGACGGCTCGCTGATCCGGGAAAAGATCTTCAGCAGCGTGCTCTTGCCGGCGCCGTTGTGGCCGATCAGGCCGACTACATCACCGGACTTGATGCTGAGCGAGAGATCCCGCAGCGCCCAGAGGTCGTCGCGCTCGGTTCTCGGCGCTTGCCGCCGCAGCGGCTTCCGGATCAGCTCCGAGATGCTCTCCCGCAGCGTCCCGTAGCCGCGGCCGCTGACGCCGAGCGTGTAGCGCTTGCCCAAGCCGTGGGTCTCGATCGCGACGTTGCTCATGGCTCAGACGAAGTCCGCGAAGCTGCGCTCGACGCGGTCGAAATAGGCCAGCCCCGCGAGGAAGAGGACGGCGGCTGCGGCGGCCGAGATGCCGATCAGGTCCCAGGGGGGGTTCCCCGTTCCCAGCGCCGCCCAGCGGAACCCTTCGACGACGCCGACCATCGGGTTCACCGCGGAGATCGTCCGCCAGGGCTCGCTGATGCTGCTGTTGGCGTAGACGATCGGGGTGATGAAGAGCCAGAGCTGGATCCCGAAGGGGACCACGTACTTGACGTCGCGGTAACGGACGTTGACGGCCGCCAGCGCCGACCCGACGCCGAGTGAGGTGAGAGCGGCGATCGCGGCCAGTAGCGGCAATGCGAGGATCGAGAAGCCCGGCGGGTAGCCCCAGACGATGGCGATCACCAGCAGGATCACGATCGAGATCGTCAGGTCGACGAAGCCGGCGACGATCGGTCCGGCGGGGATGAAGATGCGCGGGAAGTAGATCTTCGAGACCAGGGCGGAGTTGCTGACCAGGCTTTCGGACCCGAGCAGCAGCGAGTTGGCGAAGAAGACCCAGGGGACCAGCGCCCCGAGGCTAAAGAGGGGGTAGGGCAGGCCGTCTGAGGAGATGCCGGCGATGTTGCCGAAGATCAGCGAGAAGACGACCATGAAGCCAATCGGCTGCAGCACGGCCCAAGCGCCCCCGAGCGCGGTCTGGCGGTAGCGGATGGTGATGTCGCGCATCGCGATCTGGAGGGCGAGGTCGCGGTAGCGCCAGAGCTCGCGTGGCGAGAGCACGCGGCTGAACCCTTTGGTGGGCTGCAGGCGGATCGTTTCGGGCGAGATCGTCGGCTCGATCGCGGCCGCGGGCTGGGCGGTCTGGGTCTCCATCGGCTTGAGCATAGATAGAGATCGGCTGGCCGCCGCCAGGCCTGATCTCCGCACGGAGCCTTGCCTTAGGCGACCGCCAGAGGACGCTGGTAGCTTTGCCCGCTTCGCGATGTCGCCCCCCTTCTTCAGCGTCGTGGTCCCCACTTACAACCGGGAACGGATCGTCTGCCGCTGCGTCGACAGCGTCCTGCGGCAGAGCTTCGAGGACTTCGAGCTGATCGTCGTCGACGACCACTCCAGCGACGGCACCCTGGCCGCTCTCGATTGTTACGACGACTCGCGGCTGCGGGTGGTCCGGCACGAGTACAACCGCGGCATCAGCCCCGCGCGCCACACCGGCGTCGCCAACTCGACTGGCGACTGGGTGGTGATCGTCGACAGCGACTGGGAGCTGCTGCCCGAAGCGCTGGAGCGAATGCACGAGATCGTCCTCGGCCTCCCCGAGGGGGTCCGGGTCGTGCGCAGTCGCCTGGTCTGGGACGACGGCCGGATCACGCCGTACTTCACGCCGGACGAGCCGATTGGCTACGAGGGGCGGATCAGCTGGGCGGAGGCCGAGGGCGGCAACGACGCGACCCACTGCATCGCTCGCGAGGTCTTCGAGACGACGCCGCTCTTCGCCGAGCGTCGCGGCGCGATGGAGACGCTTTGGGAGCTCGAGCTTGCGAGGGAGGAGAAGACGCTCTACGTGGACGACGTGCTCGGCCATGAGCACACCGACGCCCCCAACAGCTGGCTGCGCAGCGCCTCGACGAGCGAACTGGTGCCGCGCCTGTTCAGCGACGCACCGGACATGCTGTGGATGGCGGAGACAACCTTGCAGCGCCACGGAGAGGCGCTGCGCCGTCTCGGGCCCAACGGCTACACGACGATGCTCCGGGTCGCCTCGGTCCAGGCCTTCCTGCTCGGCAAGCGCCGCGCCGGCATCCGCTACGCGGTCGCCGCCCTGCGGCGCCGCCCGCTCGAACCGCAGGCCTGGGTGACGCTGGTGCTGGGCATCATCGGCCCCCGGGCCGTCGCCCAGGGAACGCTGGCGCTGCGCCGGCTGATCGCCTGGCGAGCGGCGCGCTCGGCCTAGCCCGGGAGGGCCTCACCCTCGTCGGAGAAGAGGACGGGACGCAGGATCGTCGCCAGCAGCGCCGCCGCCAGCAGGAACTGGCAACTGGTCCAGGCGATCCCGATCGCCTCGATACCCACGCTGGGCAGGAGGGCGGCGCTGAGGGCGACGACGAAGACGAGCTGGAAGCCCTGGATCGCGGTGACGATCCAGCCCCGGTGCTCGATCCTGGCGACGCCGGCGCCGAGCGCGGCGATCACGTTCGGAATCGCGCCGAGGGCCAGCAGCCGCAGCAGCGTCGTCCCTTCGTCGGCGTACTCGCGCCCGAACACCAATAGCCCCAGCGGGGCCAGCAACGCGGTCAGCGCCGCGACCGGGACCACCAGGCGCATCGATTGCTTCAGGGCCTGGCGGGAGAGCTGGCGCAGGTGCGTCATGTCGAGGGCGGCCTCGACGGTCAGCGAGGTCATCATGTTCAGCGCCACCAGCTCGACCGTGAGCGAGATCATCCAGGGGACGTAGAAGTAGGCCGCCTCGGCGGCGCTGGTCCGGTTGGCGACGAGGATCGGCAGGTACATGTTGCCGAGCAGGCCGAGCAGGTTGCCGCCGTAGTTGCCGGCGGCCATCGCGATCACTTTGCGGCGATCGAGCCCGCCCTCTCTCGACATCTTCGGGACCAGGCGTCGGAAGATCAGGTAGTTGATGACGACGGCGGCCGGCAGTAGCGGCAGGTTCCAGGCGACGAATAGGCCGGAGAACGGAAGCAGGCCCGCCAGCACCGCCAACAGGAACAGCTTGGCGAGGGCGTAGAGGCTGTTCTCGAGCGGGATCCAGGCAGCTTTGTGGAGCCCGGTGAGGACGCTGTCCTGGAGGGTGAAGGTCGTCATCGCGGCGGTGGAGAGGGCGAAGGCGAGGGGCCAGAGGTCTTCGCCGAGGAATCCCAGCTTCGGCGACCAGATGTCGGTCGTGAGGGCGAGGGCACCGCCAACCAGGAACGAGAGCAAGATCGTCAGCGCGTAGCTGCGGATGATCAGCGGCTTGCCGGCCGGTCCTGCCACCGGCAGGTAGCGGACCAGGACCGCTGAGAGTCCGAGCGAGCAGATCCCGGAGATCAGCGCGATCGCGGAGATGGCCGCGGCGCTGAGGCCGACGACGTGGGCGCTGTAGGAGCGGGCCGCCAGGGCCCAGAAGGCGACGCCGAGCACCCCCGAGGCCCCCGTGCCGAGGATCAGGTAGTAGCCGGTCCGGTACATGCGGTCGTCGAGGTGCGTCCGCAGCCGGCCCCGTTGGGGCGTGGTCGCGCTGGGGGATGAGGCCATCTGCGCTACTGAGCTTGACGATCGCGGAGGCGCCAGAGCGACTGGTCCCGATCCCCATCGCTCCAGACCTCCACGGCGCCGGTGCCCGGATGGTCGTGGCCGAAGTCGCGGCCGGCGATCACCAGGCGGGCGGGTGGCGCTTCCCGGGCCCCGTGGAAGAGGACGATCCGTGAGTGCGGCAGGAACCACTGGAACGCGTACAGCCCGATCGGTTCGTAGGCGTCGAGGTCGTAGGCGATGGTTTCGCCCCCGTCCGCGTCTGCCGCTGCCTGCGGGCTGCTCCAGCCGCTCGCGTAGACCGCTCGCTCGGAGCTGCGGACGGGGTTCCAGGCGCCGTAGAGGACCACCGCGCCGAAGAGCGCGACCGCGGCCAGCCCCAGGGTCGCCATGCTCCGGGAGGCAGTCAGGCGCAGGAGCGCGGCGCCGATCAGGGCGACCACGACGGCGCCGATCAGCACCCCGGCCCCGAGCTGCATGGTCACGAACGGCAAGGCGGAGATGTTCCAGCGGTTGGCGGGGTCGGGATCGGAAGCGGTCACGCGGATCAGCACCACGGCCGCGGTTAGGACGGCGAAGCCGGCGAGCGGCCAGACGACGGCGCGGGGCACCCGCGCGCGGGCCAGCGCGGCGACGCCGAAGGCGATCAGGGCGGGGGCGACGATCTCGGCGTAGCGCCCGTAGATCAGCATGTCCGGCCGGGTCCGTTCCGGGAAGGCGGAGGCGGAGATCAGCAGCAGCAGCCCGGTCAAGGCAAGGAGCACCGCGACCAGCGGTCGCGATGGATCGGGCGCTCCGGTGGTCTCCGAGTCCCTGCGGGGCCGGCCGCGGAAGTAGTCGGCAACCACCACGGCGGCCAGGCCGAAGGTCGCCACCAGCAGGTACCAGCTCTGGCCGAGCAGGTTGGCAAGGGCGGTTCGGATCCCGCTGAAGTGGAACAGCTCGTGCATCCGTTGGGTGAGTTCGTCGGGGGCGCTGCCGTTGTAGTTGTGATCGGTGACGAACGAGTCGAGGAAGTGGGTGCCGATTCCGAAGAGGGCGATCGCCGCGAGGCCGGCGACGAGAGCTGCCGGGCCAATCCGGCGGCGGTAGAGGAGCCAGCCCATCCCGCCCATGGCGACGACCACGGCAACGATCATCCGGTTATGGACCATCCAGAGGGCACCGCTAGCGGCACCGAGCCCGACGGCCCAAAGCAACTGCGAGCGGCGGTTGTCGTCGCTTGCGAGTAGGCCGGCGAAGCAGATCAGCCAGACGCAGACCAGCGGGAAGAGCGCGTTCTCTGACATCGCCACTTGCGAGAGCACGGTGATCGCCGGGTAGACGGCGCCCGCCAGGGCGGCCCATATCGCGACCCGCGAGGGGATCGCGGCGAACCGGGTGAGGAGGAGGTAGAGGAGCGGGAAGACCGCCGCGGCGAGCGCCGCGTTGAGGGCGAGCACCAGGTGGTACTGGACGGCCGGGTCGGAGGACAGCTTCAGCAGCGGCGCGATCAGCAGCGAGTAGCCGCTGCGGTAGAAGGGCGCCAGTTCCATCTGCGCGTCGATGCCGCCGGCGATCCTCCGCGCGTTGCCGAGGTACCCGATCTCGTCGGCGACGAGGACTGGGCCGCTGCGGATCAGCGAGAGCGCAAAGCGCGCGAGGAAGAGCAGCAGGGTGCCCCCGAGGACCGCCCCCCAGAGCCGCTGCGATCCCGCCGAGGTCGCCCCCTCGCTCGCTGACTGGCGCATCTTCAACCGTCAACGGCGGCGGTAGTTCTTTGTCAGCCGCTTCTTTCCTGGCAGAATCCGCGGCCGTGCCCGAGGAAGCCCTTTCCCCCGCGGGGCTGCCGACGATCTCGGTAGTCGTCTGCGCCTTCACCAGGGACCGACTCGAGGTCCTCACCGAAGCGCTCGACTCGCTGCGCGGGCAGACCCACCCGGCCCACGAGATCGTCCTGGTGATCGACCACGCGCCCGAGCTGCTGGAGGAGGTCCGCAGGCTCTGGCCGGACCTGAAGATCGTCGAGAACCGCGAGCGCAAGGGCCTCTCCGGTGCGCGCAACTCGGGCGTCGCCGAGGCGACCGGCGAGGTCGTCGCCTTCCTCGATGACGACGCGATCGCCGGGCCCGAGTGGCTCGAGCACCTCGCCGCCGCCTACGCCGACCCGAAGGTGCTGGGAGCGGGGGGGACGGTGCGGCCGCGCTGGCTCGCGGGCAAGCCGGCCTGGTTCCCGCCCGAGTTCGACTGGGTTGTCGGCTGCACCCACTCGGGTATGCCGCAGGAGCTGGAACCGGTCCGCAACCTGGTCGGCGCCAACATGTCCTTCCGCCGCCAGTCCCTCCTTGACGTCGGCGGCTTCAGCCACGAGCTAGGCCGGGTCGGGACGCTGCCAGTCGGCTGCGAGGAGACCGACCTCAGCATCCGTGTCCACCAGCGCTGGCCCGAGGCGGAGATCCTCTACGACCCCGCCGCCGCCGTCGAACACGTGGTTCCGCCGGCCCGCGGTAAGGTCCGCTACTTTCTCGACCGCTGCCGCGCCGAGGGCCGCTCGAAGGCGGTGCTGAGCGGGATGGTCGGGACCGATGACGGCCTCTCCTCCGAGCGCTCCTACGTGCGGCGGACGCTTCCACTCGGGGTGCTCCGCGACCTCGGCGCCGTCTTCAAGGGTGACCTCAGCGGCCTCAGCCGGGCGGCGATGATCTTCGTCGGCCTGGCGGCGACCACGAGCGACTACCTGCGGGTCCGCACCGGCATCGCCAAGCCGGACGAGACTGAGGGCGCCCACCCGAGCTCCAACGGCGCCGCGCCGCGGGTGCTTATGGTGACCCCGCGCAGCCCCCTGGAGCAGGGCGGGGTGGAGCGGCATGTGCTCGAGGTGAGCACGCGGATGGCCGCCGCCGGGGTCGACGTCGAGGTGATCTGCACCGACCCCGACGCCGGCCGCGCTACCGAGCAGGTCCACGAGGGGGTCCGCATCCGCACCCTGCGCGCCTGGCCCCGCGGCCACGACTGGCACTTCGCGCCCGGCATCTGGCGGGCGATGGGGGAGGAGAAGTGGGACCTCGTCCACCTCCAGAGCTACCACACGCTGGTCGCGCCGCTGGCGATGCTGCGGGCGCTGACCCTGCGCGTCCCCTACGTCGTCACCTTCCACGGCGGCGGCCACTCGCTCGAGCACCGCAACCAGGCCCGCGGCCTGCAGATGCGGCTGCTGGCGCCGCTGCTGCGGCGGGCGGCGCGGCTGGTCGCGATCGCCCGCTTCGAGATCGATAAATACGGGGCGCTCCTCGGCGTCCCGCCCGAGCGCTTCGTCTTCATCCCCAACGGCACCGACCTCAGCTTCTCCGACGGCGACGTCGTCGGCAGCGAGCCGGTGGTGCCGACGTTGGCCTCGATTGGACGGCTCGAGCGCTACAAGGGCCACCACCGAGTGTTGGAGGCGTTCCCGCTCGTCCTCGCGCAGAGGCCCGAGGCGCGACTGCTGATCGTCGGCAAGGGTCCGTATGAAGAGGAGCTGCGGCGACGCGTGCGGGAGCTCGGTTTGGACGGGAGCGTCGAAGTGACGAGCGTGCCCGCCGGCGACCCGCTGGGGATGGCGACGCTGCTCGGCGGCGTCTCCCTGGTCGTCCTGATGAGCGAGTTCGAGAGCCACCCGCTGGTCGCCTTGGAGGCTGCTGCCGCCCGGCGCCGGCTGCTCGTCGCTGACGCTGGCGGTCTCTCCGAGATTGCCGAGGACGGGTTTGGCCGCGCGATTCCGCTCGAGTCGACTCCCGAGCAGATCGCCGCCGCCGCCCTCGAGGAGCTGGAGAAACCGGCGCCGCAGAGCTCGCCCAACCTCACCTCGTGGGACGAATGCGCAGCCGCGTTGCTCGATCTCTACGCGTCACTACTGAAAATCGATGGGCCGATTGCCGACGTAACGTCCAGTCAGGGGAGTGAGGCCCGCCGACAAACGTCCAGCGCACGCGGGTCGCAGTGAATCGCTAGCGGAAGAGGCCCGATGAGTGCGGGGCAATGGCTCCCACTCGACTCCTCTCCAAGCTCCTCATCCTCAGCTTCGCGCTCTTCGCGCTGTTCGCCCCGAGCGCCCTCGCTGCCGAAGGCATCGGCCCGGGCAAGCCTCTGGGCAGCACCAAGACCACCACCTCTGCCACCACCAGCGGCACCAAGACCAACAGCGGCACCGGAACCGGCGGCAGCAAGGAAACCCTCTTGATCAGCACCGCCGCACCGGTCAACGCGACCACGGTCTCGGGGACGATCGCCTGGGAAGTCACGGTCAGCGCCGGCGCCCCCAGCAAGGTCGAATTCCTCGTCGACGGGACGGCTGCCTTCAGCGACTCGTCGGCCCCCTACGCCGGCACCCTCGACACCACCAAGCTCACCAACGGCAACCACACCCTCAGCGCCACCGCCTACGGCTCCCGCGGCGTCAAGGCGACGACGAGCGTCACCGTCAAGGTCTCGAACGCCACGTCGGCGCCGACCCCGACTCCGGAACTCGAACCACTGCCGGAACCGTTGCCCGAAACCGGCACCGGCGCCCCCGTCTACTGGGGGGCGACCATCGGCAACCAGTTCACCGGCACCCCGGCGCCCTGGGACATGACCCCGGTCACCAAGTTCCAGGAACTGACCGGCAAGCCGATGTCGATGGTGCACTTCTTCCAGCCCTGGGCGAACTGCGGCAGCAGCTCCTGCAGCTTCTACAACTTCCCCTGGACCCCGATGGAAAACGTCCGCCAGAACGGCTCGATCCCGGTCGTCAGCTGGGACTCGGAGTCGATCCCCTCCAACGTCAACGAGCCGGACTTCCAGCTCTCGGACATCATCAGCGGCCGCTACGACTCCTACATCCGCGAATGGGCGGGCAAGGCCAAGCAGTGGGGCCACCCCTTCATGCTCCGCTTCGACTGGGAGATGAACGGCAACTGGTTCCCCTGGTCGGAGGGCGTCAACGGCAACAAAAGCGGCGAATTCGTCGCCGCCTGGCGCCACGTCCACGACATCTTCGCTGCGGTTGGCGCGACCAACGTCACCTGGGTCTGGTGCCCGAACGTCAACTGGAACGGCAGCTTCGAAAACTTCAAGTCGGTCAGCGGGATGTACCCCGGCGACGAATACGTCGACTGGACCGGCCTTGACGGCTACAACTGGGGCACCAACCCGGCCCGCAACGGCCAGTGGCAGACCTTCAGCCAGCTCTACCGCGCCAGCTACCGGTACCTGACCGAAACGGTGGCGCCGAACAAGCCGCTGATGATCGCCGAGGTCGCCTCCAGCGAGTACGGCGGCTCGAAGGCCACCTGGGTCAAGGAAATGCTGACCCAGGTGCCGACCGAATACCCGAAGATCCGAGCCCTGCTCTGGTTCGACAAATACGACAGCAGCATGGACTGGCCGATCGAGACCTCGAGCACCGCCAGCCAGGCCTTCGCCGAAGGCATTCGCAACTCGGATTACGTCAGCAACTCCTTCTCAACTCTCTCGGCCTCGAAGATCCAGCCGTTGGGCTGACGGCGGGAATGCAACCCACCTGGACAAATGTCCAGGTGGGGGGCCGAGGGCTGAAACAGACGGCCAGGACGCCGATGGGCTTGTATGGCTCAAGGCCCTTCGACCCGTCTCGCCGCCCGCGTGCTCTGGCTGGCGGCGGCGATATTTCTGCTCAGCGCCGGCGTCGCCCTGGCGAAGTCCGGCAATGGCGCTCTCAGCGGTCACAAGCGCGCAAAGCTCGCCGAGGCGCGGGCACTGGGCGGCGCCAACCGCTGCCTGCGGGGGCGGGCCAGGCGGGTCAACCTGGGCGCCGTGCGGCGGCGCTGCGCCAACCGCAAGGCCGCCGTTGCCAGCGAGACGCCCGAGCCCCTCTACTGGGGCGCCGCGATCGGCGACCACATAACCGGCGAACAGGCTCCGTGGGACATGTCGGCCCTCACCACCTTCGAGTCCGAGGCCGGCCGCTCGGCATCGCTGGTCCACTTCTTCCAGCCCTTCGCCGACTGCAGCTCCGAATGCTCCTTCTACCCCTTCCCGACGACGCCGATGGAAAGCGTTCGCCAGCACGGCTCGATCCCGGTACTGAGCTGGAGCTCGCAGGCGATCCCGTCCAGCCTCGAAGAGCCGGATTTCCAACTCGCCGACGTGATCGAAGGACGCTACGACGACTTCATCCGCGGATTCGCTGAAGAAGCCCGCGACTGGGGCCACCCCTTCTTCCTCCGCTTCGACTGGGAGATGAACGGCAACTGGTTCCCTTGGGCCGAGGGTGTCAACGGCAATGGGGCTGGCCAGTACGTCGCCGCCTGGCGCCACGTCCACGACCTCTTCGCTGCGGTCGGGGCGACCAATGTCTCTTGGGTCTGGTGCCCGTTTGTCGACCCGGGCGGCTCGCTGACCGACCTCTCCTCGCTCTATCCCGGCGACGAATACGTCGACTGGACCGGCCTTGACGGCTACAACTGGGGGACCAACCCCGCCGCACCGCGCGGCTGGCGCAGCTTCGACCAGCTCTTCGCCCATAGTTACGAAGAGATCACCGCCAAGATCGCCCCCTCGAAGCCGCTGATGATCGGCGAGATGGGCTCCAGCGAGCAGGGAGGCGACAAGGCCGCTTGGATCCGCGACGCCTTGGCCAAGGTCCCCAGCGAATACCCGCGGGTCCGCGCCCTGCTCTGGTTCGACAAATTCGACGACGGCATGGACTGGCCGATCGAGAGCTCGGCCTCCGCTGCCAGCGCCTTCGCCGAAGGGATCGGGAATTCGGCCTACGTCAGCGCCAACTACAGCGAACTGCCCGCCGGCCCGATCCAGCCGCCGAGCTGAGCCAACCCGCCGATGCCGGTAACCGCGTTCTCTACACTGGCCGCTCTGCCTTCGAGGTTCCACTCGCGGCGCCCTGTCGGGGCGCGACTATCCGTCGTTTTGCTCCTGGTGGCGCTGGGATGCACGCTCCTGCCTGCGGCTGCCGCAGCGAAAGCCAAACCGCTCTACTGGGGCGCCTGGATCAGCGACCCGACCACAAACCGCAACGCCCCCTGGGACATGGGCCGGGTGACCGAATTCGAATCGATGGTCGGCAAGAGCCTCTCGCTGATCGAGTTCTCCTCCTCCTGGCAGGACTGCAGCGTCAGTCCCTGTGCTCCCTATCGCTTCCCGACCACGGCGATGGACAACGTCCGCAACTACGGGGCGATCCCGGTCTTCAGCTGGGGATCGGAAGCCTCACCGCGCTCCTCGGCCGAACAGCCCGC
>DASZNP010000087.1:0-8800 GCA_035551255.1 Solirubrobacterales bacterium | reverse complement strand
ACGGGCCCGCGGCCGGGGTCGAGCTGGGACTCGACCACAGTGCCGGAGGCTGGCGCGTCAGGGTTCGCACCCAGCTCCTCGAGCTCGGTGACGAGCAGGATCATGTCGAGCAGGTTGTCGAGCCCCTGATGGGTCTTGGCGGAGACGTCGCAGTAGACGGTCTCGCCGCCCCAGTCCTCGGGCGTGAGGCCGTCGGCGGCGAGCTCGTTGCGGACGCGGTCGGGCTGGGCGCCCTCCTTGTCGATCTTGTTGACCGCGATCAGGATCGGCACGTCGGCCGCCCGGGCGTGGTCGATCGCCTCTTTGGTCTGCGGCATCACGCCGTCGTCAGCTGCGACGACGACGACGACGACGTCGGTGACCTTGGCACCGCGGGCGCGCATCGCCGTGAAGGCGGCGTGGCCCGGCGTGTCGAGGAAGGTGATCGTCTTCTCGTCGTGGTGAACCTGGTAGGCGCCGATGTGCTGGGTGATGCCCCCGGCCTCGCCGGCGGCGACCTCGGTCTCCCGGATCGCGTCCAGCAGCGAGGTCTTGCCGTGGTCGACGTGGCCCATGATCGTTACTACCGGCGGCCGGTCGACCAGGTCCTCCTCGGCGTCGGCGAACTCCGGCTCCTCCGGCTCCTCGTCGGCGGCGTGGACGATTTCGACCTTGCGGTCGTACTCGTCGGCGATCGCCTTCACCGAGTCGTCAGTGAGCGTCTGGGTGAGCGTCGCCATCTCGCCCATCATCATCAGTTTTTTGATCACCTCGGCCGGGGCAAGGCCAAGGGATTCGGCGACCTCGCGGACGGTGGCGCCGGAATTGACTTTGACCGCCTCGGGCTCGGCCGGGGTCGCCGGACCCGTCGGCGGCTCCTCCAGCAGCGGTCGTCGGCGGCGACCACCGCGGCGGCGCGGAGGCCGCTGGGGCGGCGGGCCGCCCATCTGCTCGCGGCGCGAGGCCTGCGAGTCGATCACGACCCGGCGTTTTTTCGAAGCGGCGGAGCCACTAGAGGCCTGCTGGGTCCCGGCCGGCCGCACCGGTTTCTTCGACGTCTGCGGGCCTTTGGCGGCGGCTTTGGGCGCCGACTGCTGGGGCGCGGCAGGTTTCTGAGCGGGCGCGGCTTTCGGCGCGGCTGCTGCCGGCGCTTTCTTGGTTGCTTCAGCGCCGCCGTTGCCTTTCGAGGCGGAGATCGCCTTCAGCGCGTCGGCCTCCTCAACCGTCGAGGCGGCCGCTTTGGCTTCGACGCCGGCCGCTTTCAACGCAGCCAGCAGCTCCTTCGAGCTGACGCCCTGGTCTTTCGCGATCTCGTGAACTCGCTTCTTAGCCACTAAGCCTGCTCCGCCTCCTCAACAACCTCTTCGGCTTGCTCAGCCGGGACTTCCTCGGCCGGAGCTTCAGCCGGCGGAGTTTCCTCACCGGCGCCGTCGGCGGCCGCTTCGGGGTCGTCGTCCAGGGTCTCCCCCGCGACTTCCTCGGCTTCGGTGGCCTCCTGCTGGATGTCCTCTTCGATCGCCTCCTCGGTGGCGACCTCGTCTTCGGATTCTCCGGCGGGCGGGGCCTCCTCTTCGGTTTCCTCCGTCGGCTCGACGAAGTTTGCCGTAGCGCGGGCGACGATCTCCTCGACCGTCCCATCCTCGGCGTCGGGGTCGGCGAGGATTTCCACCTCGGCCTCGGAGAGGTCGGACAAGATCGCCGTCTGGCTGGTCTCAAAGCGCGAGAGCGCCTGGTGCTGGGGCAGACCGCAGTAAGTCGAGCCGGGGACCGCGGCGTTGGGGCAGCGGCGGCCCGTCGTCAGCACCGCCATGCAGCGGCCGTCGAAGGTTTCCTCGCCCTCGATCTCGATGTCGGTTTCTTCGGAGGCGAAGTCGGTCTCGGACTTGATGTCGACGCGCCAGCCGGTGAGGCGGGCGGCGAGACGGGCGTTCTGGCCGTCGCGCCCGATCGCCAGCGAGAGCTGGTCGTCGGGGACGATCACGGTCGCCTGGCGCTCCTCGTCATCGACGATCACCTCGCGCACCCGCGCCGGTGAGAGCGCTTTGGCGACAAAGCGGGCGGGCTCCTCGTTGTAAGGAATGATGTCGATCTTCTCGCCGCGGAGCTCGGAAACGACCATCCGCACCCGCGAGCCACGGGGGCCGACGCAGGCGCCGACCGGGTCGACCCCGTCGGCGTGGGAGACGACAGCGATCTTCGAGCGGTAGCCGGGCTCGCGGGCGACGCCGGTGATTTCCACCAGCTTGTCGGCGATCTCCGGCACCTCGAGCTCGAACAGGCTTTTGATCAGCTCCGGGCTGCGACGAGAGACGACAATCGCCGGGCCTTTGGTCGAGTCGGAAACGTCGGTGATTACAGCCTTGACCCGCATCCCGTGGTCGTAGCGCTCGTTGTAGACCTGCTCGGACTTCGGCAGCAGCGCCTCAACCCGCTCACGCAGCTGGACGAGCGTGTAGCGCTTGTCGGACTGTTGGATGATCCCGGTGATCAGCTCGCCGACCCGGTCCTGGTACTCGTCGTACATCATCTGCCGCTCGGCCTCGCGGATCCGCTGCAGGATCACCTGCTTGGCGGTCTGGGCGGCGATCCGGCCGAAGTCGTCGGGGGTGACGTCGCGGGTATCGATCTGGTCCTCGTAGGGAGCGATCATCTCCGGGTCGAGCTCGGGATCCTCCGGCTCTTTCATTTCGCCGGTCTCCGGATCGACTTCGGGCTCCTCCTGCTGCTCGGCGGCTTCGGCCAGCAGCTTCTCCTCCAGCTCGGGAGGCAGGATCAGTTCGAAGACGCGGAAATCGCCGGTTTCGTGGTCGAGGTCGACCCGCGCGTATTTGGCGGCGCCGGGAGTCTTCTTGTAAGCCGAGAGGAGGGCGTCCTCGAGGGCGTCCATCAACTTGTCGGCAGAGATTCCCTTCTCTTGCTCGAGCGCTCTAACGGCGTCGACGATCTCTTTGGTCACTGAAGCGACTCCTTGGGTTCGGAACTGGCGGCGTTGCGGCGGTCTCGGTACTTGGGCCCCGGCGAAGACACCTCGAGCGAATAATCAACCAGCAGGTGTTTCAGGTGCTTGGTGACCCGTTCGCAGAGAGCGAGGTCGACTCCATCGGGGTGGTCGATGAAGAGGCGCAAGGCGTCGTTCCTCGGTTTCTCGAGGGCGACCAGGTCGATGTCGCTGTCCAGCTCTGAGATCTGCTGCTGAATTTCTTGCTCGGTGGGGTCGGCCATGCCTGAGGGCTAGTGCGCTGTTGGGGTCAGTTTTTGGGGTCTGGGCGTAAAAAAAGTGGGCCAGGCCCACTCCTCGACACCGCATAGGGACAGAAAAGCTTAGAACCAGTATAGCCCGCTCAGTGCGTAGGCCAGCCTGATTTTTCCCGCAGCCGGTCGACCTCCTGCAGGATCGCCTCGGCGATCTCGTCCTTTGAGGCGATCGCGATCTCGGTCTCCTCCTCTTTGCCGATCAGGGTAACGGCGTTGCGCTCGCTCTCGAAACCGATCTCGGGATCGGAGACGTCGTTGAAGACGATCAGGTCGGCGCCCTTGCGCTCGAGCTTGCCGCGGGCGCGCTCGACTGCCTCATCCTTGCTCGCGGCTGCTTCGGCGGCAAAGCCGACGATCGTCTGCCCCTCCGAGCGCCGGGCACTGAGCGCAGCGAGGATGTCCTCGGTCGGCTCGAGGGAGAGCTCCAGCCCTCCGGAGCGCTGCAGCTTGCCCTCCGCTGGGCTGGCAGCGCGGAAGTCGGCTGGGGCAGCGGCCATCAGCAGGACGTGAGCTTGCGGGAACTCGGACTCGGCGGCCTTGGCGAGCTCGACGGCGGTCTCGACGTCGAGTCGCCGGACGCCAGGCGGCGTCGGCAGCCCCACGTTGGCCGCGATCAGGGTCACCCCTGCCCCACGCTTTGCGGCGGCAGCGGCCAGGGCGATCCCCATCCGGCCGCTGGAGCGGTTGCCGATGAAGCGGACGGTGTCGATCGGCTCGCGGGTGCCGCCGGCGGTGACCAGAACCCGCATGCCGTCCCAGGGACGGTCGCCGTCGGGGAGCGAGGCTTCGATCCGCGCCAGCAGCAGCTTGGGATCGGGCAGGCGCCCACGGCCGTACTCGCCGCGCGAGGCGAGCTTGCCCTCGTCGGGCTCGATCACCTCCACCCCGCGCTCGCGCAGCGTCGCCAGGTTCGCCTGGGTTGCCACGTCGGCGTACATACGGTCGTTCATCGCCGGCGCAACCAGGCGTGGTGCCGTGCAGGCGAGGAAGGAGGTGGTCAGCATCGAGTCGGCGTTGCCCGATGCAAGCTTCGCGATCGTGTTCGCCGACGCTGGCGCGACCAGGTAGGCGTCGCAGCGCGCCGCCAGCTCCAGGTGCCCGATCGGATCGTGGGAGACCGCTTCCTCACCAGGAAAGGCGCCCCGCATAGGGTCGCGTTCGAACTCGTTGATCAGGACCGGGGCGCCGACGATCCCCTCGAAGGAGGCGGCGCCGACGAAGCGGGTCGCCGTCTCGGTCATCACGACGCGCACGCCGTGCCCGGCCAGCGTCGCCAGCCGGGCTAGTTCCAGGGCCTTGTAAGCGGCGATGCCGCCGCTGACGCCGAGAAGTATTCGGGCCATGCCCCGGTTTTAAAGCAAGCCCGCGGTGCGGGCAGCCCCGAACCTAGGCGCGGTACTCGTATTTCAGCTTGCCCTCAGCGAGCTCTTCGAGCGACATCGAGAGGTAGTTCCTCTCGGCGTTGGTCTCGACCATCGGCGGCGGGTACTCCCCGAAGCCGCCCTCACCAAGGTTGTGGAAGTAGCTGTTGATCTGTCGAGCCCGCTTGGCCGCAACAACAACGGCGGCGTAATGAGAATCGGCGTGGTCCAGCAGCTTGTCTACGCGTGGTTTGATCATCGGCGGCCGAGTCTAGAGGATCAGCCCGTCGCGCCCAGCCCCAGCTCGCCGCGGACCACTTCGACCAGCTCGTTGGCGGCGCGGGTGACGTCGTCGTTGACGATCTGGTGGTCGAAGTCGTCCTGGGCAGCTAGCTCCTGTTCGGCGACTTTGAGTCGCTCGTCGATTGCCTCGGTTGAGTCAGTGCCGCGGCCGATCAGACGTTCGCGCAGGACCGCCGGGTCAGGCGGGGCGATGAAGATCTGGACGGAGGCGAGGTCAGTGGCGCGGACCTGCTGGGCACCCTGAACCTCGATCTCCAGCACCACAGACTTGCCGCCCTCCAAGCAGCGTTCGACCTCACTGCGCAGGGTTCCGTAGCGGTTGCCGCTGTAGGTGGCGAACTCGAGGAAGTCATTTTCCTCTTTGCGCTGCTCGAACTGCTCGGGGGTGAGGAAGTGATACTCGCGGCCGTCAACCTCCCCCTCCCGCGGCGCCCGCGTCGTCGCCGAGACGGACAGCTCAAGGTCGGGGACGCGGGACAGCAGCTCCCTGATGAGAGTCCCCTTGCCGACCCCTGAAGGCCCAGTTATGACAAAGACTTTTGCCATAAGGCTGCGAAAACCAAGCAGATCGGCCGGACGCAGGGAGCGTGGCGTGCTTTGCACGCGAGCGACTGAGGACGCCGATATGCGCCGGTTTGCAGCAGCCTTAGCGGCGGAGCTGGGAGATCAGCTCGGCGCGCTGGCGCTCGGAGAGGCCGCCGATCGTCTTCGACGGCGAGATCCGGCACTGGTTGAGGATCCGGTTCGTCTTCACCCGGCCGTACTTGGGGACGGCGAGGAGCATGTCGAAGACCTTTGCCGTCAGCACATACTCCGGCGGGTCCAGGAGGATCGTCTGGATGCTCGCCCGGTTCGCTTTCAAATCCTTCTTCAGCTTGGCGCGCGCGGTGCGAATGTCGTTGGCGCGCTTGAGGGCCTCCATCCGCTGGTCGAGAGACCGTTCCGGGGCCGCCAGGGAGGATTTGACTGGGGGGGCGCTCATGTGGGCGGCGAGTATAGCCGCGGTTTTGGGCCCTGCAAGGTGACAAGGCGAAATTGCCCCAAAATTCGTGTGAACCTCTAGTCGAGGTTCAGCCTCTACAGGCGTGCGGGCGCCTGATACACCTCGGTTTCCAGCTCATTTGCGATCCGCGAACCAGCCCGCGGGTCACGGAAACTCTCGGTCCCCACCGCGACGAGGGTCGCTCCAAGGGCGAGGAATTCAGCCGCATCCGCGCCGCTGGAGATCCCCCCCATGCCGATCGCGGGAATCTCGGTCACCGCGGTCACTGCCCGCAGCTGCTGGAGCGCGATCGGCCGCACCGCCGGACCCGAGAGGCCGCCGTGGCCGGCAGCTAGAGCGGGCTCTCTGCTGACTGGATCGACGGCGCTCGCCTTCAGCGTGTTGATCAGCGAGACGGCATCCGCCCCGCCGGATTCAGCCGCGACGGCGACGGCCTCAGGCGCGGCGACGTTCGGCGTCAGCTTGACGATCAGCGGCTTCTCGGTCAGCGGCCGCAGCACCTCCAGCAGCGCCTCGGTCTCCGCCGGCTGCTCGCCGACGATCAATCCGGAGTGCACGTTGGGGCAGCTGACGTTGAGCTCGATCCCGGCGACCTCTTCGCGCGCCTCGACAGCAGCGACCAGGCGGCTGAAGTCCTCATGGTTGGTCGCCATCACCGAGACGATCAGCGGCACCGGCAGCTCGCCTAGCTGCGGCAGGTCCTCGGCCAGGAAGCCCTCCAGGCCCTTGTTCGGCAGCCCGATCGAGTTGATCATCCCGGCCGGGGTCTCCCAGATCCGCAGCGGCTCGTTCCCCGCCCGCGGCTCCGGCGTGATCGTCTTCGAGACGAAGGCGGAGAAGGGGAAGTCGGCGAGCAGCTCGTCGCCGAACACCTTGCGAGCAGCGATTGCGTCGTAGGTGCCGGAAGCGTTGATCACCGGGTGGGCGAGCTCGATGCCGCAGAACGAGAGGCCGCGGCCGGCGGGTCCTGTCTCCGATCGGGGGCTCTCCCTCCCGGGAGAGTCCTCCCGATCGTCGCCACCCGCCGGAACACAGCCGATGACAGGACCGTCTACGCAGAGGCGGAGGTAGCCGCCTCCGGGTTTGGGAACCGCGCAGCCGAAACAGGCTCCGAACCCGCAAGCCATCGGGGACTCGTCGGCTAGCTGGTAAGAGACGTCGTGCTCCTCGCAGAGGGCGCGGACCGCCTCGAGCATCGCCGGCGGACCGCAGGAGTAGACGACGGCTGAGCCGGCATCGTCCCCCGCGAGCATCGTCGCCAGCAGGTCGGTGACGTAGCCCTGGTGGCCGGCGTGGCCGTCCTCGGTCGCCAGCCGGACGTCGGGGCAGAGCGCTCCCCCGGCACAGAACAGCTCCTGCAGGCCGCCGGAGTGCTCCTCGTTGCGGAAGCCGAGCAGGACCCGGAGGGGGATCCCCCTTTCCACCAGGTAGCGGCGCCAGATCGCCATCGGCGCGATTCCGATCCCGCCCCCGACCAGGATTGCTCCCGCCGCCCCAGGGTTGACCTGCTTCGGGGTCGAGAAGGCGTTGCCGAGCGGCCCGGTTACCCAGACTTCCTCCCCCGCCTCCAGCTCGCAGAGCCTGTCCGTGCCGGGACCGACGCCCTCGACGAGGAAGTCGAGCCGCGTCCCGCCCTTGGCCACCGGAGTAGCCTCGGCGACCGAGATCGCCCGCGGTAAGAAGGGACGGCCGACCCCCTCCCCCCAGCGGTGCTCGGCGGCAAGCATGTAGAACTGGCCGGGCGCCGGTGTCGGGCCCTCGTGGTCGAGCAGGGAAAAGATCCGGTAGCCGCCGGAAGCGGTGTTCTCGGCGACCTCGCAGAGGCGGCGGCCGAAGGGCGCGGTCATCGCGGTTGCGGCTCTCCGGCGGCGGTCCCGTGGATCTCCTGCAGCGAGCGGACCTCGGCGTCGCCCTGCTTGGCGGCGGCGATCGCCCGGGCGGCCGCGGTGGCGCCGGTCATCGTCGTCACGCAGGGGATCCCCTGACGCACAGCCGCGGTGCGAATCTCGTAGCCGTCGGTGCGGGCCCCGGAGCCGGTCGGGGTGTTGATCACCAGGTCACATTTGCGCTTGCGGATCAGGTCGAGGACGTGCGGCGAGCCTTCCTGCAGCTTGTTGATCGGGGTCACGGGAATTCCCATGCGCTCGATTGCTTGGGCGGTTCCATGGGTAGCAATCACCTCGAAGCCCAAGTCGTGGAAGCGGGTGGCGAGCTGGGTGGCGGCGGCCTTGTCGGTGTCGGTGACGGTTATGAACACCGAGCCCGACTCCGGCAGTCGCACCCCAGCCGCCGCCTGCGCCTTCCCGAAAGCGGTCGGGAAGTCGCTGGCGATGCCCATCACCTCGCCGGTGCTCTTCATCTCCGGACCGAGGACCGAGTCGGCGCCGGCGAAGCGGGCGAAGGGCAGGACCGCCTCCTTGACGCTGACGTGCTCGGGCATCCCCTCCGGCAACTCCTGGTCAGCCAGCTTCTCCCCCAGCATCAGCTTGCAGGCGAGCTTCGCCAGCGGTAGCCCGATCGCCTTGGAGACGAAGGGCACGGTGCGCGAGGCGCGCGGGTTGGCCTCGATCACGTAGAGCTTGCCGCCGGCGACCGCGTACTGGATGTTGATCAGGCCGATGACGCCAAGCTCGAGCGCGATCCGTTCGGTGGTCGCGCGAATTTGGTCGAGCATCGGTTCGCCGAGACTGAGCGGCGGGATCACACAGGCCGAATCGCCGGAGTGGACGCCGGCCTCCTCGACGTGCTGCATGATCCCGGCGACGTAGACCTCTTCGCCGTCGCCGAGCGCGTCGACGTCGACCTCGATCGCGTCCTCGAGGAAGCGATCGAGCAGCAGCGGGTGCTCCTGATCGGCCTTGACGTGCTTGCTCAGGTAGGCCTTGAGGTCCTCGGTCGA
>DASZNP010000086.1:0-42324 GCA_035551255.1 Solirubrobacterales bacterium | reverse complement strand
CCCACGACGTCGACAACATCTACAAGGTGCCGCTCGTCTTCCGCGCCGAAGGCGTCGACGACCTCGTCCTCGACCACTTCGGGATGGAGGCCGCGCCGTCGGAGCTGGGCGAGTGGGAGGCGATGATCCGCCGCGCCGACGCCGCCACGGGCAAGGTGCGGATCGCCCTGGTCGGCAAGTACGTGCAGCTCGCCGACGCCTACAAGTCGGTGATCGAGGCGCTCGAGCACGGCGGCATCCACCACGGCGTGAAAGTGGACGTCGAGCTGGTCGACTCCGAGGACTTCCAGCCGGAGCGACTCGAGGGCGCCGACGGCATCCTGATCCCGGGCGGCTTCGGCGAGCGCGGGATCGAGGGCAAGATCGAAGCGGCGCGGATCGCCCGTGAGAAATCGATCCCCTATTTGGGAATCTGTCTCGGGATGCAGATCGCCGTCGTCGAGTTCGCCCGCCACGTCGCCGGTATGGACGGCGCCAACTCGGCCGAGTTCGACCCCGAGACGCCCTACCCGGTCGTCGACCTCCTGCCCGAGCAGAAGGAGGTCTCCGACATGGGCGGGACGATGCGCCTCGGCGCCGACCCGGTGAAACTTCACGAGGGGACGCAAGCGCGAGAGATCTTCGGCGAGGCCGTCATCTACAAGCGCCACCGCCATCGCTACGAGGTCAACAACCAGCTGCGACGGCGGCTTGAAGACGAGGGTCTCGTCTGCGGCGGCACCTCGCCCGATGAGCGCCTGGTCGAGATGGTCGAGTTGCCCGATCACCCGTTCTTCGTCGCCTCCCAGTACCACCCGGAGTTCAACTCCCGTCCGAACCGACCCGAGCCGCTCTTCCGCGAGTTCGTTGGCGCCGCCGCGCGGCATCGGGCAGACACTTCTGACGAGGTCCAGGCGCCGCTAGGCAAGGACGCAGGGAGCCCGAATAGCAGCGCTATTCGGGTGACCGAGGACGCCGCATAGCGGCGATCTGGGGCCGTCAGCCGTGAGCGCGCGGCTTCACGAGAGGTTCGTCCGTTACTGCGAGGTCCGCAGTCCTACTGGCGAGGAGCGGGAGGTTGCCGACACGCTTACCGCGGAGTTGCGCGGGATGGGGCTTGAGGTAGTCGAGGATGACGCTGCCAAGACGGCTGAAGCTGGCTCCGGCAACCTTATTGCCCGCTCGGCCGGGACCGGCGATGAGTGGCTGATGTTCTGCGCCCACATGGACACCGTGCCCCACAAGGGCCGGGTCGAGGTGGTCGACGACGAAGGCGTCTTTCGCAGTCGCGGCGACACGATCCTCGGCGCCGACAACAAGGCGGCGGTGGCCGTCTTCATGGAGCTGATCGCTCGGCACGTCGAAAACCCGGGGCCAATTGGGATTGAGATCGTTCTCACTGTCGCGGAGGAGCAGGGCCTGCGGGGGGCTAAAGCGTTCGATGCCTCGCAGCTGCGCTCGCGCGCCGGCTTTGTCCTCGACCACGCGGGCGCGGTCGGCGAGGTGATCGTGACGACGCCGACCCAGCAGAAGATCCTCGCCGACTTCATCGGCGTCGAGGCCCACGCTGGTATCCGTCCCGAGGACGGCAGCAACGCGATCGCGGCCGCCTCCGCGGCGATCGCGCGGATGGAGCTCGGCCGCCTCGACGAGGAGACGACGGCAAACGTCGGGCTGATCTCCGGCGGCACCTCCGGCAACGTCGTCCCTGGTCACTGCGCGATCCACGCCGAGGCCCGCAGCCTCGACACCGAGCGGGCGGCCGAGGTCGCCGGCAGGATCGCCGACGCCTGTGCCTGGGGGGCGAGCGAGCACGGGTGCGACGTCGACGTCCGGATCGAAGAGCTCTTCCGCGGCTACCGGGTGCCGAAAGACTCGCCGGCCCTCGAGCTCGCCGAGGCCGGGCTCCGCGGCGCCGGGTTGGAGCCGCAGCGGGTGGCGATCGGCGGCGGCAGCGACGCCAACGTCTTCCGTCGCAACGGCTTCGACTGTGTCCTTCTTTCCAACGGCACCTCCGACGTCCACACCTCCGAGGAGCGGGTGCCGGCGAAAGCGCTCGACAAGATGCTCGAGGTCTGCGAGCGGATCGTCGCCGCAGCGGCTGAGTAGTGGCCGGCCACCTGAAGCTGCGCCGAGGCGTTGTCGTCTCGGCGGAGCCGTTGGAAGTGGAGGTAGAGGGAGAGCGCCGGAAGGCTTGGGCCGACGAAGTCCTGCTGGGCGAGATGCGCGAGGGAGACGAGGTCGTGGTCAACACCGCCGCGATGGACCTGAACCTTGGTTCGGGCGGCTTCGACGTAGTCCACGTCAACCTCACCAGAGGACTGGAGGGCGGGGGGGAGAGCGACGCCCACGTGATGAAGCTCAACTACACCTCCCTCCAACACCCGGTCGACCCGGTCGAGCGCCCCAACTCGCGGTTCCAAACGCAGGACATAGGTGCAAAAGGAACCACGCGATTGACACCGGTAGCCGTTCTGCCGCTCCACGGGCACCTGGCGCCCGCAGTCTGGGCGGCGCACCAGGCGGCGCCAGGTCTCCAGCTCGGCTACGTGCAGACGGGCGGCGGGGCGTTGCCTGGCTCCTTCTCTCGGGACGTCCAGCAGTTGCGCGAGCGCGGCCTCCTCGCCGGTCACATAACTGCCGCTCCGTCCTACGGCGGCGAACACGAGGCCCTCAGCACCGTCGGCGCCCTGGATGCCGCCGCGAACGAGCTCAACTGGGACGCGATCCTCATTGGCCCCGGTCCAGGAATAATCGGCTCCGACACCACCTTCGGCCACGGCGGCATCAGCGCCCTGGACAACGCCCACGCCGCCCTGAGCCTGGGCCTGCCCACCTTGATTTCCCCGCGCCTATCGAGCGCCGATCAACGCGACCGCCACCGCGGTCTGAGCCACCACACCCGCACCGTCCTCCAACTGCTCCTGGCTCCGGTAGCTGTCCCCATCCCGCAGAACGAGCCAGAGATAGCGGCCGTCCTAGAGCCCTTCGACCACCACATAGAGCAACTAGCTGTCGATCTAGATGGCTACGCCGCGTCGGGTCTTCCCACGACCACCATGGGTCGCCCCCTCCAAAAGGACCCACTCTTTTTCGCGGCTCCACTTGCGGCTGGGACGCATCTCGCACGGTCCGTTGCGGTGCAAGGTTTGTAAGGAAGCGGCGAGAAAGTGCGGTCATGGCGATCGCGATCAAGCCGCAGGCACCGAAGGCTGCGGCAAAGCCCGGCGCCGACAAACGCTTCGAGTCCCTGCTCCTAGATTTCCTCTCCTATCTGGAGTTGGAGCGCGGGCTCTCTCGCAACACCCTCAACGCCTACCGCACCGACCTCCTCCAGTACGGCGAATATCTGTCAGCCCATGACCGCGATGCGCTGCAGGCGTCTGCCGCCGACGTTGCTGACTTCCTCGCCGAGCTGGCGACGGGGGAGGGACGGCCCGCCTGTTCGGCGGCGACGATCCACCGCAAGGCCGCTTGCCTGCGCTCCTTCTACAAGCACCTGCGCCGCGACGAGCTGATCGGCGACGACCCGACGGCGGCGCTGACGGCGCCGCGGCGCTCGAAGAAACTGCCGCACGTCCTCAATTACTCGGAGGTGCAGAAGCTGCTCGCGGCGCCGAAGGGGAGTGAGCCGACGGCGCTGCGCGACCGCGCTCTGCTGGAGGTGATGTATGCCTGCGGGCTGCGGGCCTCGGAGACGATCGGGCTCGAGCTCGGCGACGTCGATCTCCGCGAGGGGTTCCTCCGCGCCCGCGGCAAGGGCTCGAAGGAGCGGCTGGTCCCGCTCGGTCGCCAAGCGATCGCTGCGATCAACGGCTACCTGCGCGGCGGCCGGCCGAAGCTGGTCGGTGAGCGCCACGAGTCGCATCTCTTCGTCAATTTCCGCGGCGGCGCATTAACTCGTCAAGGGCTCTACAAGATCGTCCAGCGTCACGCCCGCGATGTCGGACTCGCCGGGAAGATGAGCCCGCACACGCTGCGCCACAGCTTCGCCACCCACTTGCTGGCCGGCGGCTGCGACCTCCGCGCCGTCCAGGAGATGCTCGGCCACGCCGACATCTCAACCACGCAGATGTACACGCACCTCTCGGGCGACCGGCTGAAGGAGGTCTACTTCTCGGCCCACCCGCGAGCCAGCGACTAGCGCTTCGGCATGAAGTAGAACTCAGGTCATGCCCGAGCTGCCCGAGGTGGAGACCGTCGTCAGGCAGCTGGAGCCCGAGGTCGAAGGGCACCGGATCGAGCAGCTGGAAGTGCTGGACCCGCGCTGGTCGCGGCCGGTACCGCCTGAGGAACTAGGGGGCGCGGTTAGCGGCAGCACGATCGAGCGCCTTGGCCGACGCGGCAAGTACATCCTCATGCACCTCGACGGCGAGCGGACCCTGGTCATGCACCTGCGGATGACCGGCAACCTGATCCTCCGCGAGGGCGAGGGGATGCTCGATCCCTCGGAGGGGCGACGCCTGTACGAGAGCGAGCGTTCGACCGAGGAACGCCACCTGCGCGCCCGCTTCGTCCTCGACGACGGCCGCGAGCTCTGGTTCACCGATCCGCGTCGTTTCGGCGAGGCCTTCCTGCTCGAGGACATCAGGCTGGAGGAGCGCTTCGCGAAGCTCGGGGTGGAGCCGTTCTCTCCCGAGTTCACGCCGCAGGCCTTGGGTGAGATGGCCGCCGGGCGGAAGGCGCCGCTGAAGTCCTTCCTGCTCGACCAGTCCGGGATCGCCGGGGTCGGCAACATCTACGCAGACGAGGCGCTCTACCGGGCCGAGCTGCACCCGCTCTCTCCCGCCGGCTCGATGAAGCCGGAACATCTGGAGGCGCTGCGAGACGCGGTCGTCGCGGCGCTGGAGGCGGGGATCGACGCCGGCGGCTCTTCGATCGATGACTACCGGGACGCCCGCGGCGAGAAGGGGATGATGCAGGACGAGTTCCTCGTCCACACCCGCGAGGGGGAGGACTGCCTCCGCTGCGGCAGCACGATCGTCCGCATTGTCATCGGTGGCCGCTCGACCTACTTCTGCCCGGGCTGCCAGGTGAGGCTCCGGAAGCGCCCGAAAAGGCGCAAAGTGCGGCCTCGCTGATTCGGCGGCTCGAAAGAGGACCGCTGCCTGATCCGGGTTCCGTCCGATCCGTCGTTCATCTTTGGTTACGTGGCCGGAACTACGGTCAAGACTGAGGCGGTTGTCTTGCGCAGCATTCGCTACGGCGAGGCTGATCGCATCCTCCATCTCTACTCCAAGACCCGCGGGCGGATCGGGGCTATCGCCAAGGGGGCGCGCAAACCCCGATCTCGCTTCGGCGGGCGCTTGGAGCCGTTCTTCCGGCTGGATTTAGTCCTCCACGAAGGCCGCGGCGACCTGCTCACGGTCACCAGCGCGACCACCGTCGATGGCTATCCACGCCTGCGGAACTCAGCCGCCGGCCTCACCGCCGGCGCCCGGGGCTGCGACGCAGTCCTGCGCCTGCTCGACTCGGCTGAGCCCAACCCACCCGCCTACAACCTCCTCTGCCGCTACCTCTCCCTGCTCGACGATCCGACCGAGGCGCGGGCAGCAAACCTTGAAACTGCGCTCGCCTTCCGACTGAAGCTAGCGCTCGTAGCCGGCTTCGCGCCGGAGCTCGCTTCCTGCGCGCACTGCGGCGATGCGGAGCACCTGGTCGGTTTCTCCGGTGCCGCCGGGGGCGTCATCTGTGGAAGCTGCGAAGCCGGTTCTTTCCCGCTCGATGAAGCAGCCCACCGGTTCATGGTCGGGGCGTTGGCGCAGCCACTCGACGAAGCTCCCGAAGCCGAGCCGCGCGCCCTGCGCCAAGTCGAGCGCGCCATCGGTGAAACCTTGGAGCACCACGCCCACGTCCAACTCCGCGCCGCCGCTTAGGGCGACGGGGAGGGGTTCGCCGGACCCTCCCCTTTTGTCCGCCGAACCCCTCCCCGTCGCCCCCAGCCCCGCCGTATGATCGCTGCGTGCCCGCCACCGCCACCTTCGAGGACCGCATCAGCGCGATGGAGGAGGAGTTCCTCTCGCCGCAGGCGACCCGGTCCTATCCGGCGCGGCGACAGCGGGAGGAGGCAGATAGTCCGCTGCGGACGCCGTTCCAGCGCGACCGCGACCGGATCGTCCATTCCAAGTCCTTCCGCCGGCTGAAGCACAAGACCCAGGTCTTCGTCGCGCCGGAGGGCGACCACTACCGCACCCGGCTTACCCACACGCTCGAGGCCTGCGGGATCGCCCGCACGGTTGCCCGCGCCCTGCGCCTCAACGAGGACCTGACCGAGGCGATCGGGCTCGGCCACGACCTCGGTCACCCGCCCTTTGGCCACGCAGGGGAGGAGACGCTCGACAAGGCGCTGCACGAGCACTGTGGTGCCGGTTTCCGCCACAACGAGCATTCGCTGCGCGTCGTCGACGTGCTCGAGCGCGATGGCCAGGGACTCAACCTGACCGAGCAGGTGCGGGACGGCATCCTCAACCACACCGGCTCGCGCAAGCCGGCGACGCTGGAGGGGCAGATCGTCAAGCTGGTCGACCGCGTCGCCTACATCAATCACGACATCGACGACGCCTTGCGAGCCGGCATCCTGCGCGAAGAGGACCTGCCAGCGGAGGAGATCGAGCTGCTGGGGCCGACTGGCTCGCAGCGGATCGACACGCTCGTCCGCGACATCGTCGACCACTCCGAAGGCGAGGAGGAGATCCGCCAGGGTCGTGAGGTCGGCCAGGCGATGCTGCGGCTGCGGAAGTTCATGTTCGACCGCGTCTACCTGGGCCCGGAGGCGCGCAGCGAGCATGAGCGCGTGCAGCGGACGATGCGTGGGCTCTTCGGGCACTACCTGGCGCATCCCGACGAGATCCCGGCTCTCGATCCAACCGCGAGCGAGTGCCAGCGCGTCGCCGACTACATCGCGGGAATGACCGATCGCTTCTGCATCGCCAAGTTCACCGAGCTGACCGTCCCGGAAGAGGCTCGGTTCTAGTGGCGCTGATCTCCAACGAGAGCCTGGAACGGGTCAAGGGAGCGGCCGACATCGTCGAGGTCATCTCCGCCCACACCGACCTGCGGCGCCAGGGGGCCCGCTACACGGGGCTCTGCCCGTTCCACGAGGAGCGCACGCCGTCGTTCTCGGTCGAGCCCACCGAAAAGCTCTACCACTGCTTCGGCTGTGGGGTCGGCGGCGACGTGATCAAGTTCGTCGAGGAAAAGGAGGGCGTGGGGTTCACCGAAGCGGTTGAGATGCTGGCTGACCGTTACGGGGTCGAGCTCGAGCGCGAGCAGGAGGACCCGCGCGCGGAGGCCAAGCGCCAGCGCCGCCGCCGCCTCGAGCAGCTACTCGAACGCACCGCCGCCTTCTACGCCAGCTATCTCTGGGAGTCGGAGGAGGCCGGCAAGGCGCGGGATTACCTGGCGCACCGGGGTCTGCGGGAAGAGGCCCTGCGTGCCTTCGGCGTCGGCTACGCCTCCAGCGCTTGGGACAAGATCCTCGTCCGCGGCCAGCAGGCTGGCTTCAGCGTCGAAGAGCTGCGCGCGGTTGGACTGGTCCAGCGCGGGCGCAGCGGCGGCGATTACGACCGCTTCCGCGAGCGGATCATGTTCCCGATCCGCGATCGGCGCGGGCGCGTCCTTGGCTTCGGCGGCCGGGCGATGCGCTCCGACCAGGGCGCCAAGTACGTCAACACGGCGGAGACCGACTTCTTCCACAAGAGTCAGATCCTCTACGGCGTCGATCGGGCCAAAGCGGCGATCGCGAAAGCGGGGCGGGCGGTAGTTGTCGAGGGCTACACCGACGTCATCGCTCTTCATCAAGCGGGTGTCGAGGAGGCGGTCGGGGTGATGGGGACCGCGATCACGCCCGACCAGGTGGCGGCGCTCTCGGGCATGGTGGAGGAGGTAGTGCTGGCGCTCGACGCTGATTCGGCCGGGCAGGAGGCGATGCTGCGGGCGCAGCGGGTAGCGGCTGGGCGGCGGATGCGGCTGCTGGTGGCGGCGATGCCGGCCGGGGAGGATCCTGCCGAGATGATGGCTGAGGAGGGCGGGTCGGATCGCTTCCGCGAGATCTTGCAGAGTGCCGAAGAGCTGACTGCCTTCCAGGTGCGCCTCGTCCTAGGGCGCACCGATACGTCCTCGCCGACCGAGCGGGATCGGGCGCTGGCGGAGGTGGCGCCGGTATTGGCGGGGATGGGGGAGACGGTGAGCCGCGACGAGCTGATCCGCAAGGTCGCGGAGAAGCTCGACCTGGAGCCGGCGATGGTGATGGGCCGGGTTGTGGCTGCCACTCCCGCTACGGGTGGACGGCAGGACCCGGGGCCGCAAGCTTCAGCCCCCGCGCAGGCGCAACCGGCGCGGCGTCCGGCGGAGCTGACTTCGCGCGAGCGGCGCGAGCGGGCGCTGCTGGCGATGTGCATCGCGCTGCCGAACGAGGGCAAGGAGTACCTGGCTCGCCTGACCGACGCCCACCTCTCGCCGACCGGCCTGCGCGCCGCCGCCTGGCTGCGCGAGCACCCACAGGATCCGGCCTCGAACCTCCCGCACGAAGACGGCGAGCTCGCCGGCCTGATCGCCGAACTCGTGATCATGTCCCGCGAGGAGCCGGCCTCCCACGAAGCGATGGAGCTCAACTTCCTCCTCCTCGATCAGCGCCGTTTGGAGGACGAGATCGCCGCCGCCGGCGAGCGGGGCGACTACGAGCGCCGCGCCGCCCTCAGCCGAGAACGCGCCGCCCTGGTCGAAAGAATCGCCCACGCCGAGCGGCCCGCAGGCAGCATCTAGGCCGTTTGACTGCGAAAGTTTCTGTCCGCTGCCCCTGAGAAGATGCAGCCATGCAGAGAGAGCTGCTCGAAGAGTGCCTGGCAGAGGGAATGTCCCTCGAAGCGATCGGCAAGCGAGTCGGCAAGCACGAATCGACGGTCAGCTACTGGCTGAAGAAGCACGGCCTCGAGGCAGCGCGAGCGGAGAAGCACGCGGCGAGGGGCGCGATTTCAGAGGAGGAGCTAGAGAGGCTGCTTGCCGCAGGCCTGTCACTCCGGGAGATTGCCCATCGCCTGAATCGCAGCCTGGCAACGATCCGGCACTGGGTAAAACGGTATGGACTGAAACCCGCGCCTCGGCGCAAGAGGGCTGACGAGCACGGGCCGCGGGAGATGCCGTCGCAGTGCAAGCGGCACGGTTCCACCTTGTTCGTCCGCGAGGGCACTGGCTATTACCGCTGTAAAAAATGCCGGTTGGAGCGAGTGGCGCAACGGAGACGCACGATCAAGCGCAAACTGGTGGAGGAGGCCGGAGGCAGATGCTTGCTTTGCGGCTATGACAGGTGCCAGCAGGTATTGGAGTTCCATCACCTGGATCCCGGCCTGAAGGAGTTTCAACTAAGCCATAACGGCGCAACCCGTTCTCTAGAGAAGTCAAGGGCCGAGGCTCGCAAGTGCATATTGCTCTGCGCCAATTGTCATCGAGAGGTCGAGGCAGGAATTAGGTCAGTGCCGCTAAATTTGTCTCCGGACACTGGTCCGGGGTAGCACGGTCCGGGGTAGCTCAAGGGCAGAGCGAACGACTGTTAATCGTTAGGTTGTGGGTTCGAATCCCACCCCCGGAGCTTCTAGGCGGCGGCGAGCTTCTGCAGCGCCAGTTGCTCGACCAGTTCCGCGGCTCGGGCGGCGCCGTCGTTCTCCCGTCCCCAGGCCGCTATCTCCTTCGCCTTTGCGGCGAACGAAGGCTCGTGCATTAGCCGCCGCGCCGCCCATCTCAGCGGCGTCGGTCGGCAGAGGCGCCACGGCAAGGAGAGGCCGGCGCCGGCCCAGGCTACGCGCATCGCGGTCTCGCTCATGTCGCCGATGATCGGGCAGATGAGGACGGGGGTGGCGGCGCCGAGGGCGCGGGCTACGGTGCCGTGGCCGCCGTGGGAGATGACGAGGGAGGCGGCGGGCATCAGTTGGCTGTAGCTGAGCCATTCGACCAAGACGGCATTGTCGGGGACCTCGATCCGTCGCTGGGGCGCGACGCGGTTGGTCGTTGCCACTACCCGCACCGGCTCATCGGCTAGCGCTGCCAATGCCGTGCGGACCAGGTGGTTGTCGGAGTCGTGGGCGGTGCTTGGGGCGACGAGGACGAGCGGGTCATCGCCCCCGGGAAGCTCGACGTCGGGGTGGGGGAGCTCAAAGGTCATCGGTCCGGTGATCTCGACCCCAGGAGGCCAACGGCGCGGATACTCGAGCTGGGGGTAGGTGGCGACCAGCGCCAGGTCCGGACTGATGCCGCCGTGGAAGCGGTCGATCGGCGGCAGGTCGAGGCGCTGGCGCTGGATGTTGAGGTCGCGGCGACCCTGTTCCAGGCCCACCCGCAGCGCCCGGTCGTGCCCGTAGCGCCAGACCTTTCGGCCCAAGCCGGTCCGCGGCGGCCGGAGCCCGATCGCGAAGAAGGGGTACCCGGGTTCGACTACCGGATAGATGTGCGGGATCAGCGTCGCCAGCGGGATGCCGGCCCGCTCGGCGGCCAGGGTGGGGGCAAGGGTGAGGATGTCGCTGGCCACGATGTGGGGCTTGAAGTCCTCGAGCAGCGGCAGCAGCGCTTTCGCTGCCTCGGCCGCGTGCTGGCCTTCCTCTGAGTCGGGGTCCGGCGGCGGGAACATCCGGTATTCCTCCGCTGCCGCGAAGCCGAGGCCCTCGCCTTCAACCGCCGCCCGCCGCTCCTCCCAGGTCTCGATCACGACCTCGTGCCCGCGGGCTGCCAGTGCCTTGCCCAGCGCAATCGCCGGGAAGACATGACCGGCATCACCGAAAGCGGCGACCAATATGCGCAGGCGCTCGGTCACGCCCGGTTCCAGTTAAGGCGTGTCGAGACTCTCGCCCGGTCTCGTGAAAACGATCTCCGGGATGTGGCAGTTCTTCGACGTGCGCAACAGGAAGCGCACCGCCTCGCCGAGGTCCTCGGGACGGATCATCTCCTCCGGCGGGATCTGGCCCTGGACGAACTCGGTCATCGGCGTCTCGACGAAGCCCGGGGCCAGCGCCGTGCACTGGATGCCGGCGTTGCCGGCCTCGCGATGGGTCGACTGGGTGAAGTTGATCACTGCGGCCTTCGTCGCGGCGTAGATCGAGAGCCAGGCCTGACCGCCTTTGCCCGCGATCGAGGCGGTGTTGACGATCAGCGCCTTGCCGTGTTCGGCGCCCGCCTCGCGCAGCATCGGCAGCCCCTCGCGGGTACCGAGGATCAGCGCCCGCAGGTTGACCGCCAGCTGCATGTCGAGGTGCTTGGTCTGGATCTGCTCCATCGGCGCCCCGATCCCGACCCCGGCGTTGTTGACGAGGGCGTCGAGCCGGCCGTACTTCTGGCGGTGGGCGGCGAAGATCGCGACGACGTGGTCCTCCTCGGCCATGTTGGCCGGGATCGGCTCGACCTCGAACCCTTCGGCCTTCAGCCCCTCGGCGGCTTCTTCGAGCTTTTCCGGGCGGCGGGCGGCGACAGTCAGCGCATAGCCTTCTTCGCCGAGCACTTTCGCGATCGCGAGCCCGATCCCGCTCGATGCTCCGGTCACCAATGCCGCTCGATCAGCCATCTCATCTCCTTCTCGTCGAGAACCCCGGAGACCCTATCTGTCCATAACATGCCGCCGATGCGCGCCCCCCGCCTCGCCCCAGCGCTACTCTGCCTGCTCGCAATCGGGGTCTCGATAGGGGGATGCGGGAGCGGTTCGGACTCCGCGGATTCGACCGCGGCTACCAGTGAGACGGCGCAGAGTCGCCCCGCACCGCCGCAGTCCGCGTTCCCGGCTCCCGAAGGCCGAACCTTGAGGGAGCTCCTGAAGGCCACCGACGCCCGCACCGAATTGCTGATCGAACCGGCCGCCGTCGTCTTCTATCCGGGGAAGAACCGCTATCCCTTCCAGATCGTCGACAAGGAACACAAGCCGATCTCCGACGCCGAAGTCGCCCTCTATTACGCGAAAGTGCCGCAGCCGAAGCCAGGGGCGAAATCGAAATCCGGCAACCGCGGTCCGGTCGCGAAAGCCGAAGCGCAGGCGCTCGATGAGCCCGCGGCCGGCCCATTTCCGGTAAAGATCGAAAGCCTGGCGACGAAGCCGCAATTTCGCGCGGACAGCACCAGCGAAGACCCCGATGCCGCCGGCGTCGTCTACTCGACCGAGCTGAGCTTCCCGAGCGACGGCGAATGGCGGATCGCCGCCATCCTCAAGGAAGAAGGCGAACTGAAGAGCGCGATCCTCACGGGCGTTGTGGTCGGGGAATTCAAAAGAGTCCCGAAACCCGGGCAAAGAGCGCCTGTTATCCATACGCCGACCGCGCAGGATGCGGGCGGCGAGTTGTCGAAGATCACGACCCGGATACCCCCGGACAGCCAGAACAAGGTGGATTACGCGGACGCGCTGGGCAAAGAACCGATAGTCCTCTTGTTTGCAACCCCCCAGTTCTGCCAGAGTCGGGTCTGCGGCCCCGTCGTTGACGTGGCGGAGCAGGCGAAACACGAATACGGAGACAAGGCGGCCTTCATCCACATGGAGATCTACAACGAAAACGACCCCGGCAAAGGCGTGCGACCCCAGGTGCGGGCCTTCCACCTGCCGAGCGAGCCGTGGCTGTTCACGATCGACCGCCGGGGTGTCATCCGCGATGCTGTCGAGGGAGCCTTCGGGCTGGAGCTGATGCACGAAGCCGTTGACAAGGCGATCGCACGATGAACGAGAAAGCCGCAACCGAGGAGGAGCTCCTGCAGTCGTTCGCCGGCGAGGCGAAACGACGTTGCGACGTGATCGCCGCCGGTCTCGCCACCGGCAGCAGCGACTTCGAGACGATGCGCGCCGAAGCGCACGCGCTCAAGGGCACGGCCGCCGTCGTCGGCCTCCGCCGCCTCGCCGAGCTGGCGGGCCTGATGGAGTCAGACCTAGCCGAAGCGAAGAAGACCGGCACGATCCGCGGGGGCCGCGACCATCAGATCGCCGACGCCGCCAAAGCACTCGCCGACGGCGCCGCCGCTGCCGCTAAAGGCGAAGAAGAGCCACCAGACGTAGGCCGCTCCCTCGCCCAGCTTTTCAGCGCTTAGGCTACGTCCGCGGGGCAGTAGCTCAGTTGGTTAGAGCAGCGGACTCATAATCCGTCGGTCCCTGGTTCGAGTCCAGGCTGCCCCATCATCGGCGGCCGGGTTGTGTCGAGAGATAGCGCGCCACTGCCTGCGCCCGGTTTGCCACCCCCAGCGCTTTGAGGATCTTGCGGATGTGCCATTTGACGGTGCTCTCGCCGAGGTAGAGGCGGGAGGCGATCTCAGCGTTGCTTAGGCCTTCGGCGATGAGGCCGAGGATCTCGATTTGGCGGGGGGTGAGTAGCTTGGCGAGGTCTCCCTTGGCGCCGGCGCGTCCGGGCGGGTTGCGGATCTCGGCGGCCCGCCGACCGAGCTCGCCTGCGGTTTCGTGGAGGACCTCGGCCGCAGCGTGGAGCTCGGTCACGTCCTGGGCGGTGCCGGTTAGCCGCAGGGGCGTCCCGTCTGCATCGGCGATCAGCTCGGCTCGGCTGTGGAGGCGCCGCACGCGCCCGTCGGGCCGAATGATCCGGTACTCGAAGTCGACCGGGGTGCCCGTCTCGAGGGTCTGTTGCATCTCTTCTTCAACGAAGGCCCGATCGTCGGGGTGGACGTACTTCGAGCTGCCGATGTCATAGGTCTCCTCGAACTCCTCGGCGGTGATCCCGTAGATCTGGAAAAGGCCGTTGGAACAGGTCATCTTGCCGTTCGGGATGTCCCAGTCCCAGCTCCCGAGGCGGGCCAGGTGCTCGGCCTCCGCCAGTCGCGCGTAGCTGCGCGCCAGCTCTTTTTCGATCCGCCGCCGCTCGGTGATGTCCGTGACGAGGACGAAGAAGCCCCGCACCTCGCCGTCCTCGGCCACGTCGGGGATGTAGGAAGCCTGCGTGTAGCGGACCTCTCCCGAGGGGGTCTTGATCTCGCGGTCGAACAGCTGCGGCTCTCCCCGCAACGCCCCTTCCATGAACGGCAGGTTGCTTTCGTAGAGCTCCGGCCCGAGAACCTCGCTGATGTGGATCCCCTGCATCTCCTCCGGCGTCTTGCCAAAGAAGCCGACGTAGGCGTGGTTCGCCATCCGGTTACGAAGGTCACGGTCCCAGTAGCCGACCATCGCCGGCAGGGCGTTGAGCATCTTTTGGATGTCGATTGCCGGGTCCGCCAACGCAAACCCCTCTTAGGGCGGGTGACACCACTCTAAAGGAGGGGCCGCTCCGCTCTACATTCTTTTCGTGTTCTACCGAGCTGATGATTCGTCGCGAAACCCCTTCCGGCGCGAATCGACCGAACGGACGAGCACTTCTCCCACCAAGGCGCACGAAGGGAGGCCGGCTGCGAGCCCCCTGACCGCAGCCGGTCGTCCCGCCTCGCTACTGCGCGAGGTAGAAGCCCTAATGGCCCAGGACCGCCGCGTCCGTCTGGCTAGAGGATCGTCAGCTGCAGGGCTGCGCCGATCGCGCCGCAGCTGAGCACCACGTAGAGCACGGTCAATTTCGAGTGCCACTTATTGAGAGCGAGAAACGCTCCTAGGGCCAGGGCAGCGGTGTAGACGTCGACGACCGAGGCGTCGAGGATTTCCACGGTGACGGCGGCGATTAGGCCGATTACGCCTGCGGCCACACCAAGAAGGAACTGGTGGAGGCGTTCGTTTTCGGCGATCGCGACCAGCTGGCGGTGGAGGAAGATCGGGAAGACGAAGGCGGGGATGAAGATGCCCAGCGTCATCAAGAGAGCACCGAGCAGGCCTCCCGCGAGGTAGCCGACGAAGGTGGAGAAGATGATCAGCGGTGCCGGCAGGATCCCGCCGATCGCGAGGCCGTCGATGAACTGGCTTTCGCTCAGCCAGTGGTGGCCGTCGACAGCGCTGTGGTGGAGGAAGGGCACGACGGTGTAGGCGCCGCCGAAGGTGAGCAGGCCGGCCTTCAGGCCCTCGAAGAAAATTTCGCCGCCGAGGCTGACGGTGAGCGTGCCGGCGGCGATCCAGACCAGGGCCGGGAGGCTGAGGTTGAGGGAGGAGGCGCGCCCGAGCCAGCTGCGGGCGTTGCGCCAGAGCTCGTAAACCAGGCCGCCGCCCAGGAGGACCAAGACGAAGCTCCCATCCGCGAAGTAAGTGATAGCGAAGCCGGCGATCGCGATCAGCGCCAGTGGCACGTCCTGGATGAACGATTTGCTCAGTCGCACCAACGCCCGCGCCACCAGCGCCCCCACCGCCGCGTTCAGCCCGTAGAAGAGGGCGTCGAGATGGTTCGCGATATCGGCCTCGACGTACAGCGCCGAAAGCCCGAGCATCAGCAGGAATCCCGGCAGCATGAACCCGAGGCCCGCGGCAAAGCCGCCGAGCTTGCCGCCGCGCAGCCGCCCGAAATAGACGCAGAGCTCATGCGCCTCCGGCCCCGGCAGCACCTGGTAGACGGCGAGTTGACGTTGGAAGCCCCGCTCGTCGAGCCAGCCTTCCTCCTCCACGCACTCGCGCTTGATCATCGCGATTTGCGCCGCCGGGCCGCCCCAGGCGAGGCAGCCGAACTTGAGAAAGCGGAGGAAGAGGGCGAGTGGCGATTCCAAAAGGTCTGTTTGTCTATCGCAGTCAGGGGTAATCCGGCTGTAAGCCCGAAGTCGCGCCGGATCCTTCGGTTCGTGCCGATCTCGGGGCACCAGCCTGACCGCGGAGTGGAGGGGTTGACGAACCTCGGACCTGGCCGCCGGTCGAGAAGAAGAAGCTCGGCAAGCGCCGTCGTGCGCCCCTGCCCGGGCACGCGATCAGTACACGACCCCGAAACCCCAGACTTGGAGGACCAAATGGCTGACGGAAGCGTTGGCGAAGCGCAAGAAAAAGCGCAGGAAGTCGCAAACGAAGCGCAGGAGAAAGCGCGGGACATGGCCGGCAAGGCTCAGGACAATCTGCGCCAGCAGGTCGACCAGCGCTCGACCCAAGCGGGCGAGCAGGTCTCTGGCCACGCCCAGGACCTTCGCTCAGTCGGCGAGGAGCTGCGCAAACAGGGCAAGGATGGGCCGGCGAAACTGGCCGACCGCGCCGCTGAGCAGACCGAGAAAGTGGGCTCCTACCTGAAAGAGAAGGGGCCCGACGAGATGCTGCACGACGTCGAAGACTTCGGACGGCAGCGGCCTTGGGCTGTGCTGGCCGGCGGCCTCGCCGTGGGCGTGGTTGCCGCTCGGTTCCTCAAGGCCTCGAGCCGCAATCGCTACCAGCAGCGCAACAGCAATGGTGGTGCCCCGACGCGTCAGTTGCCGCGGACGACGCCGGCGCCGACTCACCGCTCGGCCGTCGAGCCGGTGGTCAGCCCGCCGCCGCCGACGGCCACGCCCACCCCGACCGCGACGCCGGTGACTCCGACTCCCTCGGCATCCCCGGCGCCATGAGCACCATGAACGGGGAGAGCAACGAGCTGCGCTCGCACTCCACCGGGGACCTCGTCAAACAGCTCTCTGAGCAGACGACGACGCTGGTCCGCAAGGAGATCGAGCTGGCGAAAGCCGAGCTCACCGAAAAAGGAAAGGTGGCGGGACAAGGCGCCGGGATGTTCGGCGGGGCGGCGGTGGTCGGCCTGCTGGCGCTGGGCGTGCTGACGACGATGATCCTCGCCCTGCTGGACAAGGCGATGGACCTCTGGGTTGCCGCCCTCATCGTCACGGTCATCTACGGCGCGATCGCAGCGTTCATGGCGATGACCGGCAAAGAGCGCATCAAGCAGGCGACGCCGCCCGCACCCGAACAGACCGTCGAAACCGTGAAGGAGGACGTGCAATGGGCCAAGAGCCAAGCCAAATCCGCCAGGAGATAGAGGAGACGCGCGCCGAAATGGGTGACACCGTCGACGCGCTCGCCTACAAAGCCGACGTCAAAACCCGGATGAAGGAGTCGATCTCCGACAAGCGCGACCGGCTGGTCGAGCAAATCCAGGGCACGACCCACAAAGTCGGCGATGCGACGCCGGACACCGAACAGGTCAAAGAAGGCGCCCGCGAAGTCGTCGGCGTCGCCCAGGAAAATCCGCTCGGCCTAGCGATCGGCGGGCTCGCGGCCGGATTTCTCGTCGGGATGCTGCTGCCGAGTTCACGGATTGAGGACGAACGGGTCGGGCCGATCGCCGACCAGGTGAAGGAAACCGCGGCCGAAACTGCCGGAGAGGCGGTCGACCGCGGCCGCCAGGTTGCTAGCCAGGTCGCCGAGCAGGCGGTCGAAAGCGCCAAAGAGGTGGGTCACGAAGCAGTGGACACGGCCAAACAGGCCGGCCAGGAGCAGGCCGAAGAGCTCAAAGACAGCGCCAAAGAAGGCGCGCAGGAAGTCAAAGAGCAGGCCCGGGCCTAAGGAGTCAGCAGAAGCCAAGCCCCTGACCGGGGCTTGGCTTTTCGCTCTGGTGCAGGTTGATTTGGCCTGGCGGCCAGACCTCTGTAGATTTTCCTCAATCAGGAACTGCCAGAGTGCTGGGAAGCACTTTGACCGGGGAGCAGTGGGATGAGAGGAGGGAGCTGTGAGCGAGCTTGACGTCGACCTGAGTGCGTTGTTGCCGGCCGACCTGCCGGATGGGAGGGAAGCGGTCGAGGAGGGGAAGGCGATGGCGGCGGGCATCGAGCGCGGCCGCTCGCTGTTCTGCGAGGAGAAGGGGGTCGGTTCGGAGCGCGAGTGGCGCGAACGGGCCCGCAACGAGGGCATCTCCTGTACCTGCATGAACATCGGCCTCAACACTTGGGGCGACACCCGCGAGGCCCTCGGGCAGATCTACGAAGACGCGCTTTCGCGCGGGGTGCGGCCGCCCGATCGCTTCAACCTGATCGCTGAGCGCCGGCAGGGCCTGCCGAAAGACAAGCGCGCCGAGGCTCCGCAGGAAACCGGGCCGGCGATGATGACCGAGCAGGACTGGTTCGAGCTGGCGCACACGGTGCCGATCGAGCCGGAGGCAGCCGACAACAACATCGGCAGCCCGGCCTCGATCGAAAACGCCACCGATGCGCTGCGGGCCGGGGTCACCTCGATCGGCGTCCTCTCCCAGTACTCCTGGCGCTGGCCCTACTGGGACGACGAAGTCGGGCAAACGATGGTTTCGCTGAAGGCGGCTGGTTTGTTGGCGGCCTTCAAAGACGAGGGCGTCGTCTTCGACTCCTACCTCGAGGACGGCTACCCCGGCGTCTTTCATGACTACGCCAACTACATCGGCTGGGCGATGGTCGAGCGCTACATCTCCGAAGAGCTGATTGGCGCCGCCTACTCGCCCTCTTGGGGGGGGCTGACCCAGAACCCCGTGGTCAAGTCGGCGGTGACGCTGGCGCTCGAGGCTGTCAACACCGACCGGGTCCCGTTTCTCTACACGCAGGGGGACACGATCGGCAACACCCCGGATTTCGACGCCAACATGGCAGTGCTCAACACCGACGTCCTCTTCATGAAGATGGTCGACCGGCGCTACCGCCTCGGCACGGCGCCGATCGCGGTCCCGGTTACCGAGACCGAACGGATTCCCTCCTGGGACGAGGTAGCGACGGTGCAGACGATCAGCCGCCGCCTCGACGACTACGTGCCGCTGGTCGAACCGGTGATCGATTGGGCGAAGATCGAGGTGATGCGCGATCAGCTCGTGCAGGGCGGCCGCAAGTTTTACGAAGCCGTGATCCACGGCCTCGGCAGCGCCGGCATCGACGTCCGCGACCCCGCCCAGATGCTGTTGGTCCTCAAACGGCTGGGCTCCGAGCGCTGCGAGGAATTGTTCGGGGCGGGCGATCCGGACTCCGAGTTCCCGCGCGGGCGGCGGCCGGTACTCGAAACCGATCTGGTCAAGAGCACGATGGAAGAGCGCGAGCGGATCCTCTCCGAGCTGCACGGCCGCCATGAAGAGGAGGCGATCCGGGGGATGAAGGTGCTCGTCACCTCAACCGACGTCCATGAATTCGCCCCCTTCCTGCTCTCCTCGACGCTCTCGGCGGTAGGGACCGAGGTGATCGACTTCGGCATCAACCGCGACCCCGAGGACATCGTCAAAGCGGTGATCGAGACCGATGCCGATGCGGTCGTAATCAGCACCCACAACGGCGTCGCCCGCAACTTCGGTCAGCTCCTGATGCGCGAGCTCGACAGGGCTGGGGCGGGGGAGGTGCCCGTCTTCATGGGTGGGGTGCTGAACGAAGACGTCGAAGGGTCCGACGTGCCCCGCGACGTCAGCGCGGACCTCAACGCCAACGGCATCCAGACCCCTGGGACCATCGACCGCCTTGTCGACGCGCTGATCGAGCGGCGCGCCGGGGGCGTGGCCGTCTAGCCGGGGCGAGAAGTGCGCGCAATCGCGCTTGCCGACTTCGGCAGCACCTACACCAAGCTCAGTCTCGTCGACCCGGAGGAGGGGAGGCTGCTGGCGCGGGCGCAAGCGCCAACCAGCATCGACACCGATCTGATGGACGGCTACGCGGCAGCGTTGGGGCTGGCTGAACGGGAGGCGGGCGGACCCGTCGAGGTCGAAGAGGCGCTGGCTGCCTCCAGCGCCGGCGGCGGTCTCAGGGTGGCAGCGGTGGGCCTTGTCGCCGATCTCACCGCGGCAGCGGCCCGCCAGGCGGCGCTGAACGCGGGGGCGCGGGTGGAAGCCGTTCTCGCCGGCGAACTGAGCGACGATCAGCTAGACGAGCTGCGGGCCGTGCGCCCGGAGATTGTCCTCTTCGCCGGCGGCACCGACGGCGGCCAGGCCGATCTCGTGCTTGAGAACGCCCGCCGGCTGGCGGATGCCCGGATCGACGCCCACTTCGTCATTGCCTGTAACTCCGCGGTTAGCGAGGGGGCGGCCGGGCTCCTGCGCGCGTCGGGAGCCCCTGCCTCGGTCGCTGCGAACGTGATGCCGAAACTTGGCGAGATCGCGGTCGATTCGTCCCGCGAGGGCATCCTCCACGCCTTTCTCGAGCACGTGATCGGCGGCAAGGGCCTCAGCGCCAGCCCCGACTTCGAGCGGATGGTCCGCATGCCGACTCCCGAGGCGGTCCTCGAGGCAGTTCGCCTGCTCGCGCAAGGGACCGAGGCGGTCCCGGGGGTAGGCGACGTGATGGTGATCGACATCGGCGGCGCGACTACCGACGTCCACTCGAGCCGGGTGGAGGAGGCCGCAAGTCCCGGGATCGAGGACCCGCTCTTGCCCCCACCTCCCACTCTGCGGACCGTGGAGGGGGACCTTGGCCTCCGCTCCGGCGCGACCGGCGTGCTGGCGGCTGACGCGCGCTGGTTGCAGGCGGAAGCGGGTGCGGACGAAGCCGCTGTTGGACAAGCTGTCTCCCTCCGGTCAGGAGAGGCGAAGTGGCTGCCGGAGGATGCCGAGGACGCGCATCTGGACCACCTGCTTGCGGTCAGCTGCGCCACCCATGCGCTGCGGCGGCACTGCGGGACGATGCTGCTGAGCCGTGGCCAAGGAGGACCGCCAACGCTGGTGCGGGACGGTCCGGACTTGCGGGAGGTCTCACAGGTGATCGGGACCGGTGGGGTCTTTGCCCATCGAGGCGATGGCCGCGAGATCATCGCCACGGCGCTTTCACGGCGAGCTTCCCATTCCTTGGCCCCGCTCGAACCCGCCCTCAGAGTTGACCAGAACTACATCCTCGCTGCGGCAGGCTTGCTGGCAACTCAGGATGCCGACGTCGCGGCCAGGCTCCTGCAAAGCGAGCTCGACCTAGTTGAGGCTTAGACAGGATGTCTAATCACGATATCGGTACGGCGCCGTCCTCCGTCTTCCAAATGCCGCATGATCTAGGCAGGGAAACGGGGAAATGATCTTTCGAAGAGGTCAGAAAGAAAGCATCGTCAGGCTCTTCTACGCCGGCGACGTGCACGGGTCGCGCGTCTGCTGGAAGAAGTTCGTCAACGCCGCTGCGCACTACCCGGCGGACGCGCTGATTATGGGCGGCGACCTGACCGGGAAGGCGCTGGTGCCGATCATCCGCGCGAGCGACGGGCCCTATCGGGCCCGCGTGATCGGCGAGGAGCGGGTCGCGCGGACCGCGCAGGAGCTCGACCAGATGCAGCAGGCGATCTCGACCAACGGGATGTACCCGCTGATCGTCGACGAAGACGAAGCAGCCCTGCTCGAGCAGGACGCCGAGCGCCGCGCCGAGGTTTTCGAGCAGGCGCTGCTCGACGAGCTGCGCCTCTGGGTGGAGCTCGCCGACGAACGGCTCGCCGCCACCGGCACGCGCGCCTACGTGATCCCCGGCAACGACGATCCCTGGTCGATCGACGAGGTGCTGGAGAGCGGCGAAAGCGTCGTCGCCTGCGATGAGCGGATCGAGATCGTCGGTCCCCACGAGATGCTCTCGCTCGGCTACTCGAACCGCACCCCTTGGCAGACCCCGCGGGAGCTCGACGAGGAGGAGATCTACCTTCGGTTAAGGCGCCTGGCTGATCAATTGGAGAACCCCGAGCGGGCGATCTTCAACATCCACGTGCCGCCGTGGGAGAGCAGTCTCGACACTGCCTTCGAGGTAGACGAGGAACTTCGTTACGTGACCAAGGGCGGGCGCCCGCACGAGGTTCCGACCGGCAGCCGTGCGGTCCGGCAGGTGATCGAAGAGACCCAGCCGGTCCTGAGCCTCCACGGTCACATCCACGAGAGCAAGGGCGTGACGAAGATCGGCCGAACGGTTGCGATCAACCCGGGTTCGGATTACGGCAGCGGTCACCTCGACGGCTGCCTCGTCCATCTCGGGCCAGAACGTGTGGTCGGCCAGTACTTGGTGTCAGGCTAAAAAACGGGGAAAGGGGAGAGAGATGACCGAGTTAGGGGAGAGACCAGTACCGCAGAGCGGTTCACCCAATGTCTACGCGCGCAAAGCGACCGGGCTCGTCCGGGAAGTGTCGCCGTTCTCGACCTTCGTTTTCAACATGGCGGGGCAACCGACTTCGGTGTTGCTCGCAACCTCGGTCTTCTGGGTCCTGGGAGTGTTCATAGGAGGATCGCTCTGGCTGGGGTTTGCGATGACCTTGGTCGCCGCGATCATCATCTCCGTCTGTTACGGGCTCTTCACCTCGGCGATTCCGCGCAGCGGCGGCGATTACGTCTTGGTGGGACGGGTGACGCACCCGATCATCGGCTTGATCTCTTCCTTCTTCTGGACCACGGGGGTGATCCTCTCGATCGCCTTTATCGCCCTGGCCTTCGTCACTGTCGCCCTGGGTCCGTCGCTGACGGCGGTGGGTCTGGTCAGCGGCCACCACACTCTGGTCACCGCCGGCAACACTCTCGCCACCAGCGAAGGCTGGCAGTTTGGACTCGGCGCCGGGATCATCGTCGGCTCCTCGTTCCTCCTCGCCGGCGGCTGGCGCTGGACGACGCGGATCATGAACAGCCTCTGGGTCCTGATGATGCTGGGCCTCGCCACCGTCTTCTTCGTCCTCCTTTTCAAGAGCCAGGGAGGGTTCGTCCACAGCTTCAACGACTTCGCCCGCTCGCTCACCGGCGAATCGGACACCTACCACTCGGTCATCCGCAGCGCCCAGAAGGAAGGGATCGAATTCAACCCGGCCTTCAGCATGAACAACACCTGGCCTGTATGGGCGGCGATCAGCAGCCTCTCCCTCTACGCCTGGCTCTCGGTCTACATCTCAGGCGAGGTGCGCCGCGCCCGCGACACGACCCAGATGAAAATGATGGGGCTGGCGAGCAGCGTTCACATCGGGATCGCCGTCGTCCTCGCGATCCTCTTCTTCAGCAAGTTCGGCCACGATTTCTTTGTCGCGATCAACGCGCTCAGCATCAACGAATCGGAAAGCTATCCGTTCGCAGCGCCGCCCTATTACACCTTCCTGGGCTCGATCGCAGGCGGCAACACCGTCCTCACCTGGTGGTTGGCCATTGCCTTGGCGGCGGCGTATCCGCTGCTGATGATCCCCAACATTACGATCGCGGTGCGTACCTTCTTCGCCTGGGCGCTCGACGGCCTGCTGCCGAGCCGATTCGCCCGGGTCTCGTCGCGGACGCACGCGCCGAACTACGCGATCGCCCTCACCGTCGTCCTCAGCGTCGCGCTGCTCGGGTGGGCAGTGAAGAACGGGGAAACCTTCTACGAACTGCTGATCGAGGCGGTATTGATGCAGTTTGTGACGATGATTCTGCTCGGCATCTCGGCAGTGTTATTGCCCTATCGCCGACCCGACGCCTGGCAGGCTTCGGCGACGACCCGGCGCTTCCTCGGCATCCCCGTCGTTGCCCTGGCCGGGGCCTTGGCGGCGATCCTGCTCTCGGGTCTCTTCTTCATCTGGATGCACTACTCCGGCCTCGGCCTCGACAAGGGTCACTTCCTCCGCGACGCCGCTGTCGTCTTCGTCGCGGCGCTACTGGTCTTCTTCGTCGCCAGAGCGGCCCGCCTGCGACAGGGTGTTGACGTAGACAAACTGGCGTCGGAGATACCGCCGGAGTAGTGGCGGGCCTGGGGGTGGAACCAGTCGCGGATCCCGTTGCCGAGGGGCGGCGGATCGTCGAGGCGGCGGCGGCTCGAGAGGTGCCCCTGCGAGCGCTCGGCGGCGTCGCGGTTGCGATGACATGTCCCAGCAGCGAACGCCCTCCGCTGGCGCGCAGCTACGCCGACATCGATCTCGCCACCACCAAGTCCGCCAAGGACCAGGTGGTCGCTCTGCTCGAGTCACTCGGTTATACGGGTGACAAAGAGTTCAACATCCTGCACGGCCACCGTCGGCTTTACTTCTGGGACGAGCGCGCGCAGCGTCAGGTCGATGTCTTCGTCGAGGAGGCGAACCTGTGCCACCGGATCGAGCTGGGACGGAGGCTCGAGGCCGTACCCCTGACCCTTTCGCTGGCCGACCTGACGGTATTGAAGCTGCAGGTGGTCGAGACGAACGAAAAGGACTACCTCGACCTCTGTGCGATCTTCGCCGACCACGAGTTCACCTCTGATGACAGTGGCATCAACCTTCCCTACATAGTCGAGTTGACCTCGGCGAACTGGGGGCTGTGGCGGACGCTGGGGATGGTCAGCGAGCAGACCGAACGGTTCGCTCTCGGGGTTCCCGACTTCGAGGCTGCCGAGACGGTGGCTGAACGGCTGCGGCGGCTCCGGGCCGAGCTGGAATCCTCGCCGAAGTCCCGAGCCTGGAAGCTGCGGGCGCGGATCGGCGATCGCAAGCGCTGGTATGAGCTTCCCGAAGAGGTGGAATGAGGTGGGTCATGTCAGTTGCTTTGGATAGTCTCGCCCCTGTGAAGTCGCTGACCAATCGTGATTCGAAGGGCCAAAGATGACGCGGCCCAAGCGCGGGGAGCCGCGCGCCCGGACGAAAATCATCGAAGCGAGCCGGAAACTGTTTGCTCGCAGGGGGTTTTCCGAGACCTCGATGGGCGATATCGCGAAGGTGGCGCAAGTTGCGAGGGCGACCGTCTACAACAACTTCGACGACAAGCAAGACATCCTCGCCGCGATCATCAAGGACTACATGGTCGGCTACGCGCAGATCCCCCAGAAGCTGCGCGAAAACGCCCGCTCGGGTCAGACCTCCTTCGAGCTGGTCAAAGAGATGGTGCGTGAAGCGCTCAGCTGGAGAGTTGCCAACGCCGACCTGCGGCCGATTGTCGCCGTCGCGCGGAACCTACGCGGCAGCGGTTGGGAGGAGGCGAACAAATCGGCTGACGACGCGATGCTGGGGTGGGTGATGGCAGTGCATGCGGCCGACGAGGCCGCGGGTCACATCCGCGAGGAGATCGACCTCGAGTTCGGGGTCCGCGCCACCTACGCGATGATCGAGGCGATCCTCGCCCAATTCCCGGTGTCCTCGGACGAGGATGAGATCAACCGCGTCGCTCACCAGCTGGCGTTGCTGCACTGGTACTCGATCTGCTCGGTCTCCCCGGAGGAAGCCCCGCGCAGTCCTTTGGGGAGAAAGTCACCCGCTGACGCATAGACAGGCTGTCCACTTTCGATAGTCTGAGTGGAGTGCCTGCATCAAACCATGTCACGAGTGACCTGCGGCACTTAATCCACCCGCTCACCGATCACTCCCTCTTGCCGCAGGTCGGCCCGCTGGTCATCGCCCGGAGCGAGGGCTGCGAGCTGGTGACCGAGGACGGTCGCCGCTTGATTGACGGCATGTCCGGTCTATGGACCGTCAACCTCGGCAACGGCCGGCAGGAGCTCGTCGAGGCTGCGGTCAAGCAGCTGCGGTCGTTGCCGTATCTCACTACCTTCGGCGGGGTCTCGTCGCCACCGGCGATCGAACTTGCCGAGAAGATCGTCGAGCTCGCCCCGCCGGGGCTGAGCGGCGTCTTCTTTGCCTCGGGGGGAAGCGAGGCGAACGAGACCGCGATCAAACTCGCCCGCCGGCACTGGGTGCATGCTGGGGAGTCCGAAAAGTCGATCGTGCTCGCCCACGATCGGGGCTACCACGGGCTGGCCGGCGTGACGACCACGGCCACCCGGCTGCAGCCCTATCGCAGCGACTTCGGGATCGAGGCGCCCCACGTCCTCGAGGTCCCAGTCCCCTACACCTACCGCTGCGTCGCCGGCACCCCTTGCGAGCCAGAGTCGTGCCCGGTCTGCACGGGACAGCAGCTCGAACGCCGGATCGCCGAGCTGGGCGCCGAGCGGATCGCCGCCGTGATCGTCGAGCCGGTCTTCGGAGCCGGCGGCGTGATCGTGCCGCCGCCCGGCTATCTGCGACGGCTGCGGGAGATCTGCGACCGACACCGGCTGCTGCTGATCATGGACGAGGTGATCACCGGTTTCGGCCGTACCGGTACCTGGTTTGCCTCCGAGCATGAGGGGGTCGTGCCGGACCTGATCACCTTCGCCAAGGGCGTCACCAGCGGCTACATCCCGCTCGGCGGGGTGATCGTCAGCGAGAGCCTTTGGGACGAGCTACGCGAGCCCGATGCTGCGCCCGGCGTCCTGATGCACGGCTTCACCCACTCCGGTCATCCCGTCGCCTGCGCGGTCGCTCTCGCGAACATTGCGACGATCGAGCGCGAGGGCCTGCTGGCGCGCGTGCGGCAGATGAGCGAGACGATGGGGAGGCTTATCGCCCCGCTGCGCGACCACCCGGAAGTGGGGGAGGTGCGGCAGGCGGGGCTGATGGTGGGAGTCGAGCTAGTCGCTGACAAAACGACCCGGGAGCGCTGGCCTGCTGAGGCGACCCGCGGCCGCCGGGTCAGTGCGGAGGCACGCGAGCGGGGCCTGCTTACCCGCAGCTTGCTCGACGACATCCTCTGCCTGGCGCCGCCGTTCACGATCTCCGAGGAGATGCTGGGGCGGTCGGTGGAGATCCTCGCGCAGAGCATCGAGGCCACTCGGGACCTCCACCGCTGACCGCCCCGCAACGGGGTTATTCGAGGTACTTTTCCGCCTGTTCCTTGGCTTCTTCGGCGCCCTTTTCGGCCTGCGCCTTGCCTTCTTCAATGCCCTTTTCAGCTTCCTTGCGGGCTTCTTCGACCTTCTTCTTGGTCTTGCCCTTGAGGTTCTTTTCGACCGTTTCCTTGGCTTCTTCGAGGCCCTTTTCGGCCTTCTTGGTGCCTTCCTTGACGGCTTCTTCGGCCTTCTTGGTACCTTCTTGCACCTGCTGCTTCGCCTGTTCCTTGATCGAGTTGGTCTTGTCGCTGCTGCTGCCGCAGCCGGACCAGACGATGCCGCCGGCGCCGATTGCGATCACAGCGAGGAACGGGCCGAGGGCGTGCAGTTTCTTCGTCATCTGTAGTGCTCTCCCAGTGGTTGTTTGGGGTTGACGTGGGCGCCAGTGAATCAGCTACCGCACCCGGCAAGCCTTTTCCAGCGTCAGGTGGAGCGCTGGATGCTGCTGGAAGCGGAACCTGGCGCGGGCAAAGGTGAAGGGGATCCCGGAGAAGCCGGTCGGAGCGCTGCACGCTGCCGAGAGGTAGCTACGGCGTTTACCGCCAAACGACCAGCTGCGCGCGAGCGAGAGCTTGATCTCGGTGATCGAGCCGAAGCCGTTCGCGAGCTTGGGGATGCGGGTCCGCAGCAGCGTTCCGAATTCGCCCTGCGTCCGGCGGGCGATCCGCAGCGGCACGATCAGGGTGAACCGCACGGGGTTGCCGCCGAAGAAGTGGAGGAGCAGTACCGGCTTGCCCGCTCGGCGGCCGTTGAAGGCGAGGATTTCGCCCTTGGAGATGACCGGCTTGGTGGTGCCGAGGACGATGTTGGCCGTGAAGCTCCCATGTCCGACCAGAGCACCGCCGCAACGCGACTTCGCCTCGGCGGTGCTGGTCGATTGCAATAGCGGCGGCGAGCAGGCGGGTAGGCCTTTCGTGTACAGCTGGCCATGGCGATTCAGTTCCACTTCCAGCCACTGCAGGGGCGGCGGGTGGCTGCCGTCGGTGGTGGAGACGGCGCCATCCATCGTCACCTTGATCGGGGCCGGCGTCTGGCGCGGCAACGCTCGCGGCGAGAAGTTGGCTTCGAAGTGGACCAGCAGGTTGCCTTCCTTTTCCACCGTCGCCCAGGCCGCGGCGACCGCCACCAGCGCGAGCACGGCCGCGAGGACGAGTATGGGCAGGCGGCGTTGCATCCTCGAGCGAGTCTAGGTGGTCAGCCCGCCGCCGACGAGGTCGCGGAAGGCGTTCTTGAAGCGCTCGGTGCGGCGGTCGGGCGGGAACCGCTCTACTGAGCGCTCCTGCTTCTTCGGCCGCCGCTCGCCGTAGCGCCGCCGCGCCCAGGCTGAGTCCGGCTTGCCGAGCCGGCAGGCCCCGTAGACCGCGATCGGGAAGACGAAGAAGCCGACGGCACCGTGCATCACCCTGCCCTTGAGGAAGCAGATCGCGACCAAGGCGAAGACGACCGTGGCGCTGAGGAAGCTGCCGAGCACTGCCTGAACCGAGCCGTCTTCGATCGTCAGCGGCGTGAAGCCAACCAGCACCAGCATCATCCCGGCGGCTGCGATCACCGTGGCGTCGATCGACTTGCGTCCCTCCTCGGCCCAGTAGACGTCATCGAGGTAGACCCAGAGGGCGAACTCGTCGATCGTCAGCCCGGCGCCGACCCCGAAGAGGAAGGCGCAGATCTCGGTCCAGGGCGTGCGGCCGAAGGCGAGGAAGCCACCGGCCCCGGCAATCATCATCGTCACGATCCCGAAGACCAGGTGGTGGATGTGAACGCCGCCGTCGCTGACGATGCTCCCCGGCCACCACGGCACCCTCGGGCTGCGCTGCAGGCGCGTGCTCATGCGGATGAAGGCGAAGGAGCCGATGAAGCCGACGAGGACGAGGAACAACCCTTGCTCGTCGTGCTTGTCCAGCTTGGCCCAGAAGTCGGTGAAGATCGAGGCGGTGGTCATGCCGGCACCGGGGTCGCGTGCAGGGGCGGCGCTTCCCCCTCTTTGTGGTCGATCAGTTCGACCGTGAGCAGGACGGCGGCGACCGCGAAGATCGGCGAGAGCACCGCGTTAGCGAGGGCCTCGGCGAGCCAGGTGGCAACGAAGGTGTTGCCGAGCTCGTGGTGAACGAGGCTGGCCAGGCCGCCCCCGACCGCGTCGCCGACGACCTCGATCGGGACCAGCACCCAGAAGACGAGCCAGAAGCTGCCGCGGACCAGGTGGAAGCTGCGCCGTAGTGCGCCGACCGCCGAGCGCTCCTCGATCTCGATGATCGGCCCGGCCAGGCCGAGGAAGACGAAGGCGAGGACGCCCGGCACCAGACCGAGCAGGAGCCCGGCGGCGACGATCGCGACGAAGGCGACGTCGACGACGACAAGGCGGCCGTACTTGATCCGGCCAGCGATCTCGTGCAGTCCGGGACGGCGCTCCCCGTGGGGGTGGGTGAGGGAGATCGCGATCGCGCCGCTGAAGAAGATCTCGCCGAGCAGGCCGGTCATCGTCACCGCCCCGACGGCGAGCATCAGGGCTGCGATTTTGATCCCGCTGGTGAGGTCGAGCGAGTCGACGTCCACCTGGAGACTGAGGGCGTCGAGGAGACCGAGGGGCAAGAAGACGATCGCCGCGAAGATCAGCAGCGAGGGCATCCAGCCCCGGTAGGTGCTCCAGATGTCGGCGTAGGTGGCGGCGAGCCGCCGGCCGAAGCTCATTACCTCCGTCCGCGGCGACCGGCGGGGCGCCGTCCGCGCGCCTCCAGCTTCGACTGGCTCGACTCCGAAGCCGGCACCCGCTTGAGGTTGCCGAGCTCGGGGATCAGCAGTTCTTCGGCGCAGCGGCGGTGCCAGTGGTGATGGTCTGTGCCGCCGAGGCGGCGCACGAACTGGACGACGGTGTGCTCCTCGCCGACGGGGATGTCGCCGTGGCAGCCGGGGCAGCGGTAGAGCTTGCGGGAGATGCCGCGGATCAGGTAAACCTCGTCGCCCTCTTCGTTGATCCCGGTGAGGCTCCAGCGGATGCTCGGCTGTCCCTCAAATGCGCTCATCGGCGCCTCGACATCCAGGCGAAGCCGGCGGCCATCCCGAGGTTGGCGACGCCGGCGAGCTGCAGGCCCAGCTTCGCCCCTGGTCGGGCGACGGCGGGGGAGGCGGACCAGAGAGCGTCGGTGGCGATCTCGGTACCGCGCAGCCAGGCAAGCGACTGCCAGTCGCCTGGTCGGCCGCGCCGATCCGCCACCAGGTGAGCGGCGGCAAAGGTCAGCCAGACCGGTCCGCAACGGCGGAAGAGGTGCTTGGCGTCGGGCGAGGGCTCGTCGTGACCGAGCACCTTCAGCGTCGTCGCGGGGGCCGCGATCGCGGCGGAGCCGAGCGCCAGGTCGAAGGCGATCATGTTGCGGTTGAGGAGGCGCAGGGCGCTCTCGAGGGTCATCGCTCGACAAATCCAACCAGAAGCTGGAAGGGAACGAGGAAGGTTCGGCGAAATGGACCGCCGTGACCAAGACCGCGACGAAGTCCCCACAACTCAAAAGCCTTTCCGACTACATCCAGGAGCGTTTCGAAGAGTTTTCGCGCTCCCAGAAAGACGTCGCCCGCTACATCGTCGATCACCTCGACGAGGCAGCCTTCCTCACCGCCGAGGAGCTGGCCCGGAGAGCGAGCACCTCGTCCTCGACGGTGGTGCGCTTCTCCCAGGCCCTCGGCTTCGAGGGTTATCCCGAGCTCCAGCAGGCAGCGATCGAGGAGTACCGGACGACGATCGCCACCGCTGGTGCCGCCGGTGGGGCACTCTTCAGCTTCGACCACTCCGAGATGGAGGGATCGCTCAGCGCCGACTACTCGAACCTCGAGGAAACCGCGCGCAAGCTGACCCCGGAGCAGGTCGACGCCTCGGTCGCGGCCCTGGCCGAAGCGCAGCGGATCGTCATCGTTGGCGTCGACCAGATGGCCTTCTTCGCCAGCTACCTGCGTCACACCCTCAGCCTGCTCGATATCCGCGCCGAAATCGTCGCTTCGACCGGCGGGGAGTCCCTGCAGCGGCTCGGGCGGATCGACGAGAACACGCTGGTCATCACCCTTTCCGCCGGCCGTGCCCACCCGCTGTTGCTGCGGGCGATGAAGCTGGCGCTGCACCGCGGCGCCCGCACGCTGGCGATCTCCGACGCGACGATGTCGGAGGTGGGGGAGCACGCCGAGCTGACGCTCTACTTCTCCTCCAACAGTCCCAGCTTCACCCGTTCGCACACGGCGCTGATGGCCTTGATCCAGGGATTGGCCCACGGTCTCTACGCTCGCGACGAAGCCGCCCACAAAGACCGCATCCGCGCGTACAAACTGAAGTAGCCGCATTCGCCGCAGAGGCGATGCAGCTCCCGTGGCTCGGTATGTAATCTGGCCGGGATGACTGAGCGCGCGACGTTTCGACTGAAGACCGGCCTCGCCGAGATGTTGAAAGGCGGGGTGATCATGGATGTGGTCACGCCCGAGGAGGCGAAGCTCGCTGAGGAGGCGGGCGCCGTCGCGGTGATGGCGCTGGAACGCGTCCCCTCCGACATCCGCGCCCATGGCGGCGTCGCCCGCATGTCCGACCCCTCGATGATCAAGGGGATCCAAGAGGCGGTCTCGATCCCGGTGATGGCCAAGGCCCGGATTGGACACTTCGCTGAGGCTCAGGTATTGCAGGCCCTGGAAGTCGATTACATCGATGAGTCGGAGGTCCTAACGCCGGCCGACGAGACGAACCACATCGACAAGCTCGCCTTCGAGGTGCCGTTCGTCTGTGGCGCCACCAACCTTGGGGAGGCGCTGCGGCGGCTCGGCGAGGGGGCGGCGATGATCCGCTCCAAGGGCGAGGCCGGGACCGGCAACGTGGTCGAGGCGGTCCGCCACATGCGCGAGATCACCTCCGGGATCAAGCGGCTGGCGCAGCTGCGCCCTGAGGAGCTGGCGGCGGCGGCGAAAGAACACCAGGCGCCGCTGGAAGTCGTCCAGGAGGTCGCCGCGGCGGGCCGGTTGCCGGTGCCGTTGTTCTGTGCCGGCGGGATCGCCACCCCGGCCGACGCGGCGCTGATGATGCAGCTCGGCGCCGAGGGCAACTTCGTCGGCTCGGGCATCTTCAAAAGCGAAGACCCCGAGCGGCGGGCGCGGGCGATCGTCGAGGCGACGACTCATTACAAGGATCCCGAGCGGGTCGCCGCGGCTTCTACCGGGCTCGGCGAGGCGATGGCCGGCCTGGAGATCGCGGGCCTCGCGGCCGAGGACGCCCTGCTGCAGCACCGCGGAGCGTAGGTGGCTGACCTCAAGGTCGGCGTTCTTGCGCTTCAGGGCGATTTCGAGGCCCACGCAAAGACCCTGCGCCGACTCGGTGCCGAACCACGGGAGGTCCGGACTGCGGCCGAGATGGAAGGGCTCGACGCGCTGGTGATCCCGGGCGGCGAGAGCACGACGATCGGGAAGATGATCGAGTCCGCGGGTCTGGAGCCGGCACTGCGGGTCCACTTCGAGGCGGGAAGGCCGATCCTCGGTACCTGCGCCGGGATGATTGTCTGCGACGCCGAGCACCTCGGATTCATCGACGCCACCGCCAAGCGCAACGCTTTCGGGCGGCAGCTGCAGAGCTTCGAGGTTGACCTCGAGGTCGAGGGGGCGGGCGACGAGCCGCTGCGGGCGGTGTTCATCCGGGCGCCGTGGGTAGAGAGCCACGGGCCGGGCGTCGAGGTGCTGTCTTCATGTGAGGGGCATCCGGTGGCGATAAGGGAGGGGAACGTGCTTGCCTGCGCCTTCCATCCCGAGCTGACCGACGACCCGCGGTTCCACGCGATCTTCATGGCAATGGCAACCGCCGCGCGCGAGCGGGCGGGGGAGGAGGCAAACGCATGAGCGGCGGCGATCCGAGGGTGCAGAACCTGGCGAAGATCCTGGTCGGCTACTCGACCGAAGTGAAGAAGGGGGACGTCGTCTCGATCGACGGCGAGAGCGCTGCCGCGCCGCTGCTGCTGGCGGTCTACGAAGAGGTGCTGAAGGCAGGCGGCAATCCGATGCTGAACGTGGCGCTCGAGGGCCAAGTCGCCGCTTACTTCAAGCACGCCACCGACCAGCAGCTGGAATGGATCTCCCCGTATGCGGAGTGGATGGTCGACAACGCCGACGTGCGGATCGCGATCGGCGCCAGCACCAACACCCGCGAGCTCTCCGGGGTGCCACCGGAGCGCCAGACCCTGCGCCAGTCGGTCACCGGCGACCTGATGACGCGGGCGATGAAACGCAGCGCCGAAGGCGACTTCCGCTGGGTTTACACCCTCTATCCGACCAGCGCCTACGCCTCTGAGGCGGAGATGAGCCTGGCCGATTACGAAGACTTCTACTACGGCGCCTGCCTGGCGACCGACGACGGGCCGCTGACCGCCTGGCAGCGGGCCTCAGACGAGACGCGGCGGCTGGCCGACTGGATCCAGGGCCACGAGGAGGTGCGGGTGACCGCGCCGGGCACCGACATCAAGCTCGGCATTGCCGGTCGCGAGTTCATCCCCTGCGTCGGCGAAAACAACATGCCCGACGGCGAGTTCTTCACCGGCCCGGTCGAGGACTCGGTCGAGGGCGAAGTCAGCTTCCACCTGCCGGCGGTGATCGGCGGGCGCGAGGTGGCCGGCGTGAAGCTGCGCTTCGAGAGCGGCCGCGTCGTCGATGCCTCAGCCGAGCGCGGCGAGGAGTACCTGCTGAAGCTGCTCGACACCGACAAAGGGGCCCGCACCCTGGGCGAGCTCGGGATCGGCACCAACTACGGGATCGACAAAGGCACTCGCGAGGTCCTGCTTGACGAGAAGATCGGCGGCACCGTCCACATGGCCGTCGGCGCCAGCTATCCGGAATCCGGCGGCGAGAACGAGTCTTCCGTCCACACCGACCTAGTCTGCGACCTCCGCCTCGGCGGGAAATTGGAAGTCGACGGTGTGGTGATGCAGGAAGACGGCAAGTTCGTCGTCTGAGCTCACATCTGGGTGGCGATCGCGACGATCGTCCCCAGGAACCCCACAAGCATCGTCCCGATCAGCCCCCAAGTGAGCTGCATGAGATTGCGGTTCAACGCTGCAATCTCGTCCCGCACGCCCTGAAACCCGCTAGTCATTTCGGCGCGGACGCTCTGAAACTCGCTTTTCATCTCCCCGCGCACCGCCCGGAATTCCTGTCGCATCTCTCCGAACCCAGCCTCCATCCGACAATCGAGGCTGTCGACCTTCTTGTCGACTTCATCGAATCGCTGATTGACATTCTCCTTGAGGTCGTCGAGGCGCTCGTCGGTCCAGGCTTCTCTTGCCATCACGGCCATGATGCCACCGTAGCAGGGGAACCGCAATGTTTTAGCAGCGAAGCTTAAAAATTTCGCAACAAACGCTACGGAAGTGCGACTACTGGTTCGGGATCGGCGAGCCTGCCCAGAGGACGTACCAGACCGTGAAGGCGAGGACGGCCAGCATCACCGAGGCCATCATTACCGCCTCGACCACGGTGACCGAGCGCTGAACGGGCGCGGCGTCGCGCATGCTCTTCAGCCAGGTGGGCCGGATCGGTTCGAAGCGGTTGGTGCCGGTGATGCGGACGTAGAGGTTGTTGAGGCGGCCGATCAGCCAGGCGACGAAGAGGATCGAGGCGACGATGCCGATGGCGACGATTGCGTAGGGGCCGCCGCTCGGGAACTGCGTCTCCGAAAGCTTCGAGCCGATGTAGATCCAGCTCAGCGGGATCGCCGTCCAGAGCGAGAAGGCGGCCAGGAGCATGGCGAGGAAGACGAAGCCTGCGGCGACGCCTTGACCTGCTCTGCGGGCTCGCGTCCTCGTCGACATGGGCTGGTTCATAGAATGGCAGGCGATGTCCGGGCATTCCAAGTGGCACTCGATCAAACACAAGAAGGGCGCCGCCGACGCGAAACGCGGCAAGCTCTTCAGCAAGCTCGCGCGCGCGATCACGGTTGCGGCTCGTGACGGGGGTGGCGACGTCGACCACAACCCGACTCTGGCAACCGCGGTCCAGAAGGCCAAAGACGCCTCGATGCCGAAGGACAAAATCCAGAAGGCGATCGATGTCGGTACTGGCGCTGGATCTGACGGCGCTGCGATCGAACGGGTCCTCTACGAGGGTTACGGCCCTGCTGGTGTCGCGGTGTTGGTCGAGGCGCTAACCGACAACCGCAACCGTGCCAGTGCCGAGATCCGCTACGCCTTCTCAAAACATGGAGGCAATCTCGGCGAGCCCGGCTCGGTTGCCTGGATCTTCGAGAAAAAAGGCGCGATCGTCGTTGACGGGAATCGCTATGGCGAGGACGACCTGATCGGCGCGATCGACGCCGGCGCCGAGGACGTCCAGGTCGATGAAGAGAAGCTGCGGGTGATCTGCGACCCTGCCAACCTCACCGCGGTGAAGGAATCGCTGGAAGGTGAAGGGATCGAGATCGAATCAGCTGGCCTGGCGGTCGAACCGAAAAGCAGCGTCGAAGTCAAAGGCCACGACGCCGAACGGGTGCTGAAGCTGCTGGACGCCCTCGACGAGCAGGACGACGTCGACGAAGTCTTCGCGAATTTCGATATTCCCGCCGAGGTCCTAGAGCAGCTCGCTGCCTGAGGTTCGGGGAGGCATCCGAGGGCTTTTCCAGAATCACTACCTGTGCAGGTAGTGATGGGAATCGATCCTGGTGCGGCCAATCTCGGCTTCGGCATCGTCCGTGTCGAGGGCAGCCACATGGTCGCGCTCGACGGAGGCGTCGCGGAAACGACGCCGGAGCAGCCGATGGAGCGGCGCCTGGCCCGGATCCACGAAGTCCTGCGGGAGCTGATCGTCTGGCACCAGCCGAAGGCGATGGCGCTCGAGGAGGTCTATTTCGGCAAGAACGTCGGCTCGGCGATGGTCGTCGGTCAGGCGAGCGGCGTGGCGATGCTAGCCGCGGCCGAACACGGCGTCGAGTGCTTCTCCTACACGCCGCAGGCGATCAAGATGGCGGTTTGCGGTTCCGGCGCTGCCGGCAAGCGCCAGGTGCAGAAGATGGTCGGGACTCTGCTGGGCTTGCCCGAGCCGCCTTCGCCCGATCACGCCGCCGACGCCCTGGCGGTTGCGATCTGCCACGGCGGCAGCAGCGGCCGTCGCCAGGCCATTGCCGTCGCTGAGGAAAACGTGACCCGGGGTCGCGGGGAGCGGGTCGCCGGATGATCGCCGCCGTGCGCGGTGAGGTGATGGTCCGCCGCCCCGACCACGTCGTCGTCGACGCCGGTGGCGTCGGCTATCGGCTCACGGTCTCGTCGGAGACCCTGAAAGCGGTGCCGGGCGCCGGAAGTGAGGCCTTCCTGCACGCTGAGCTGGTTGCCCGCGAGGACTCACTCTCCCTTTACGGCTTCTCCTCCGAGGAGGAGCGCGATCTCTTCCGCCTCCTGACCACCGTCAGCGGGGTCGGCCCCAAAGTCGCGATCGCGACCCTTTCAGGAGGCAGCACCCGCGATCTCCTGCGGGCGATCGCCGCCGGCGACGCAAAACGCTTCCAGGCGGTCCCCGGGATCGGCAAGCGGACGGCCGAACGGATCATCGTCGAGCTGCGCGAGAAGGTGGCCGGCGCTTTGGAGGAAGAGGTTGCCGTGGTCGTCGGCGAAGAAGGTGGCGCCCGAGCGATGGCGCGCGACGGGCTCGTCAATCTTGGTTACCAGCCGCTGGAGGCCGAGCAGCTGCTCGACGGCGTCGAGGGCTCTGAGCCTGAGGAGCTGGTTGCCGCGGCGCTGCGCAAGGCCGGGTCCTCGAGGAACGCCGCATGAGCGGCCCTCCCGACATCGGCGGCAGCCGCATCCGCACTCCGGGCATCGACGGCGACCCGGTCCCGGTCGACGCTGAGGTGAAGGTGCACGACGCGCGGGCGGAGGCGCCGGACGAGGAGCTCGACCGCTCGTTGCGGCCGCCGACCCTGGCCGACTTCGTCAACCAGCGGCAGGTGACCGAGCAGCTGGCGATCTTCATCGAGGCTGCCCAGAAGCGGGGGGAGCCGCTCGACCACGTTCTTCTGGCCGGGCCGCCTGGGCTCGGCAAGACTTCGCTCGCGCACATCGTCGCCGCCGAGCTGGGGGTGCCGATGGTGCAGACCGCCGGGCCGGCGCTCGAGCGCAAGGCCGACGTCGCCTCCTTCCTCACGTCGCTGGAGCCGGGCAGCGTCTTCTTCATCGACGAGATCCACCGTCTCGGGCGGGCGGTCGAGGAGACCTTGTATCCGGCGATGGAGGACGGGGAGCTGCCGGTGGTCCTGGGCCAGGGGGCCGGGGCCCGCACGGTGACGCTGCCGCTGCCGGACTTCACCCTGGTTGGGGCGACGACCCGCGCCGGGCTGCTGACGACGCCGCTGCGGGATCGCTTCGGCGTCTCCCATCGGCTCGAGTACTACGGGCCCGAGCACCTGGCCCTGATCATTCAGCGCTCCGCCGGAATCCTCGGTGTCGATATCGACGAGGGTGGGGCGGCGACGATCGCCTCCCGCTCGCGGGGCACGCCGCGGGTCGCAAACCGCCTGCTAAAGCGGGTCCGGGACTTCGCCCAGGTCAAGGGCAGCGGCCAGATCGAAGCCGCGGTCGCGGCATCGGCGCTAGAGATGCTCGAGGTCGATGCCGGTGGTCTCGACCGCAGCGACCGCGCCCTCCTGGAGACGATCGCGACCAAGTTCGGGGGCGGGCCGGTCGGGCTCTCGACGCTGGCGGTCGCGATCGGCGAGGAGCAGGACACGATCGAGGACGTCCTCGAGCCCTACCTGCTGCAGCAGGGCTTGCTGAAGCGAACTCCCCGCGGTCGGGTCCTGACCCAGCGCGCCTACGACCACCTCGGCGTCCCTGCCCCCGAAGGGGCCGCCAGCCTCTTCTGAACCGGCCGAATCCGGAACGGCACACGATCATCTAGCCTGTCGCCTATGCCGTTTTTCATCTGTCCGAATTGCGGACACCGGGAGGTGAGCGGGGAGCGGACCGCAGGGTTCAGCACCCGTCCCAAGGGCTGCTCGAAATGCGGCTTTGGATTCGTATTCGAATTACTCGACGATTATTATCCGGCTCCTAATGCTGCCTTTTTCGTCTGCGACAAGCAGGAACGCGTGATCGGGGCCGGTAAAGGCAGCTTCGAGCTGACCGGTTTGACCGATGAGGACGTGATCGGTCGCCCGGTGCGCGAGGTCTTGGGCCTCGACTGGATCGACGCCGGCGACGGCGGCGAGACTGCCGACACCGACAAAGACGGCACCACCGACCCGATCGAGACCTCCCTGGAGTGGGGCGTGCGTTCGCTCGGCAAGCGGGTCGAGGTGAACGCCGAGGGCGACCTGCCGGCGAAAGCGGTTGCCGACGTCTTCCCGGCCTACGACGACGACGGCGGCCTGCTGCTCGTCCTCACGCCGGAGGGGTAGCGCGATGGGCACCCGGCGCCGACACCTCTTCGTCCTCCTGTTCGTGATCGCGCTGGTGATCGTCTCGGGTCTGGTCATCGCCTCGAAGGAAACGAAGCTCGGCCTTGACCTCCAGGGCGGGCTCGAGCTCGTCTACCAGGGGCAGGCGACCGGAACCTCGAACGAAGTCAGCGGCGAAGACATCGAAGACTCGATCTCGATCATCGAACAGCGGATCAACAAGCTCGGCGTCTCCGAGCCCGAAGTCGCCCGCCTTGGCAACGAAGAGATCACGGTCAGCCTGCCGGGTATCACCGATGCCAACCGCGCCGCCGAACAGGTCGGCAGCACCGCCCAGCTCTTTTACTACGACTGGGAGCCGAACCTGATCGGCCCCCAGCACACGATCGGGGGCTCGCCGGGGCGGGAACCTCCGGAAGGTCCGCGCAAAGCCTCGGAAAAACGCTGGGAAGAAGCCGGGCGCAACGTCACCAGCAAAGAGAACAAACAGCTGATCTACGCCGGCGCTTACCCGACCGCCTACGACGCGGCGCAGCTTGCCGCCGAACAGAAGCCGGTCGAGAACTGCACCGAATGCTCGGTCGCCAAACCGCGCTACTACCTCTTCCAGAAGGCCGAGCCGCATGAACTTATCGCCGGGCCCGAGCTCAACAAAAAGGACCTCTACATCAGCCCTACGGGTAAGAAACGGCCGAAAAACGGAATCGTCGTCGAAGTACCGGCAGGCACCGTTCTCGTCTCCGAATATCCCACCAACGAAGAAGGGAAACTCGACGAAACCGCCGACCCCGGCTGGTTCGCGCTGAAGGACAAACCGGCGCTCAGCGGCAGGGACATCACCAACCCGGAACAGACCTACGCGCCGACCACCAACGAACCGATCGTCAGCTTCGAATTCACCGGCGAAGGCCGGGAAAAATTCCAGGAAGTCACCCGCCAGATCGCCCAGCGAGGCCAGGCCTCGGCGATCGGCCCGGTCAGCCCCGAAGAAGCCGAATTCCTCTCGGGCCACTTCGCCGTCATTCTCGACAACGAAGTCAAGACGCGGCCGATCATCAACTTCGCCGAAAACCCCGACGGGATCGACGGCCGCAACGGCGCTGAGATCAACGGCAACTTCAGCATCCAGGAGGCGCAGGACCTGGCGACCACCCTGCAGATCGGCGCCCTCCCGATCAACCTGAAACTGATCAGCGAGACGCAGGTCTCGGCGACGCTCGGCAGCCAGGCGCTGCACGAAGGCATCAAGGCCGGGATCATCGGCCTCAGCCTCGTCGTCATCTTCCTGCTCCTCTACTACCGCTTCCTCGGCCTGATCGCATCGATCGCGCTCGGCGCTTACGGGGTGATCTTCTTCGCCCTGATCAAACTGATCCCGATCACCCTGACCCTGCCGGGGATCGCGGGTCTGGTGCTGACGATCGGCGTTGCCGCCGACTCCAACATCGTCATCTTCGAGCGAATAAAGGAGGAGGTGCGCGCCGGCCGCTCGATGTCGAGCGCGATCAGCGCCGGCTACAAACGCGGGATCAGCACGATCGTTGACGCCAACGTCGTCACCTTGCTGACCGCCTTCATCCTCTTCGTGCTCGCGAGCGCGGGTGTCAAGGGGTTCGCCTTCACCCTCGGCGTCGGCACGATTGTCTCGCTGCTGACCGCCGTCGTCTTCACCCAGGCGCTGCTCGGCAGCATGAGTCGCTCGCGGCTGCTGCGCTCGCCGGCCGCGCTTGGCGCCGGCGGCGAGGGCAGGCGCTGGCACTTCGACTTCATGGGGGCGAGCCGCTGGTTCTTCTCAATCTCCGGCGTGATCCTGCTGATTGGCGGCTTCGCCCTGGCGACGAAGCAGCTGAACTTCGGGATCGACTTCGAGTCGGGCACCCGGATGACCGCCGCCCTGGAAAAACCGACCGACGAGGAAGGGGTGCGCGAAGCCCTCGACTCGGTCGGGATCAGCGGCGAGGAGGTGCAGCAGGTAACCGACCCGAACTTCGGTGCCAACGTCTTCCAGATCCAGTCCCACCAGCTCGAACCGGGTGAAGTCCATAAGGCCGAATCCCAGTTGATCTCCGAATTCGGGATCCAACAAAACGGGTTTGAAAGCACCAGCGTCGGGCCGACCTTCGGCGAACAGGTGGCAAACAGCGCCCTGAAGGCGCTGATCTTCTCGCTGCTGGTGATCTGCGGCTACGTCGCGCTGCGGTTCGATCCGAAATACGCAGTACCCGTCCTGATCGCGATCTTCCACGACATCCTGATCACGGGCGGCGTCTACGCCTTGACCGGAAAAGAGGTGAACAGCGGGACGGTCGCCGCTTTCCTGACGATCTTGGGCTACTCGATGTACGACACGATCATCGTCTTCGACCGGATCCGCGAGAACGTGCCGCGGATGCCGCGAGCTGCTTTCTCGCAGATCGTCAATCGCTCGATGAGCGAGGTGCTGACCCGCTCTCTGGCGACCAGCTTCTCGACCTTGCTGGCAGTCGGCTCGCTGCTGATCTTCGGCGGCGCCACCCTGCAGGACTTCGCCTTCGCGATGCTGGTCGGGATCGCCTCGGGTACCTACTCGTCGATCTTCATCGCCTCGCCGGTGCTGACGGCCTGGAAAGAACGGGAGCCCGGCTTCGTCCGCAGGCGCCTGCGGATCGAGGAAGTCGAGGGCGGCCAGGTGCCGGCTTACGCCAGCGAGGTTGAGACGGCGAAACTCGGACGCGACGACGAGCGCGAAGGCGCGGTTGCTCCGGTCGCCGAGGAACCGGCCGCCGAGGCGGCGCCCGGAGCGGTGGCGACGGCCGAGCGCACTGACGGGGGCGGGGGCAACGGGGCCAGCTCGCTCAGCAACGGCGATACCGAGGCGGCAGCTGCCGCTTCAGCAGAGCGGCGGCAACGGAACGCCGAGCGTAAAGCGCGCCGGCAGGCACGACGGAAGCACGGGAGGCGGTAGCTCATGGCCCTGGTCGTCTTCTTCATCATGGGCATCGCCCTCTGGCACTTCACCGTCTTCCTTCCTGACCGCTTCTGGCAGGGCATCGTCGGTGCTTTTCTCGGTGCGGTGCTCGGTTCGATCATCTTCGGGCTGATCGTCCAAGAGGCGAGCGGTAAAAGCCTTGGCGACACTGACGTCTCGACGGCCCTCCTGGCGGTCCCAGGGGTGCTGATCGGCCTCGGGATCGTCTACGCGATCGGCACGCGCAGCGAGCGCGAGATCAGCTAGCAGCGCCGTTTTTCGCCCATCTTGGGAGGGCGAGGGTGAGGCTTTCCGCCGCGCTGGTTCCTAGCCTGGAAGCGTGGCGGAAACCATGACCGCATTTGCCGTTGAGCCGTATTCGTTCAGCGAGGCCCGTGCCCTCAGCAAGGAGCTGGGGCTGAGCGAGCCGGTCGCCGTGACCCTGGTCCGGCGCGGCTATCGGACGCCCGAGCAGGCCCGCACCTTCCTTGCCGCTGACGAGTCTCATCCACCAGATGCCTTCAGGGACATGGGGGTGGTCGTGGAGCGGCTGCGCGCCGCGATCGCTGCTGGCCGGCGGATCACGGTGCACGGCGACTTCGACGTCGACGGGGTCTGCGCCACCGCGGTAATGGTGAGGACGCTGCGTGAGCTCGGCGGTGAGGCCGATTGGTTCATCCCCAACCGAATTGAGGACGGCTACGGCCTCAGCAACAAAAACGTGCGGCGGCTGGCTGAGCGGGGTACGGAGCTGCTGCTGACGGTCGACTGCGGGATTACCTGCGCCTCCGAGGTGGCGCTGGCGGGGGAGCTCGGGGTTGAGGTGATCGTTACGGACCACCATCAGCCGAAGGAGGAGCTGCCGGACTGCCCGGTTCTGCATCCGCAGATCAGTGGGTATCCGTTTGAGTCGCTTTGCGGGACGGCGGTGGCTTGGAAGTTGGCTTGTGCATTGGGGGGAACGGGGGAGGGCCTCGGCGGGCAACAGCGGGGAGGGCCCGGCGAGTCCCTCCCCCGTTCCCTTGACGGCCACGCGGCCGATCTTGACCTTGTGGCCCTCGCGACGGTGGCTGATGTTGTGCCGCTGGTGGGCGAGAACCGTTCGCTGGTGCGGCGGGGTCTCGCCGAGATCCGGAGAGCGCAGCGGCCCGGGATCCGGGCTCTCTTGGAGGCCTCCAAGTGCGATCCGGAGCAGTTGGATGAGAGCGATCTTGGATTCCGGCTGGCGCCGCGGATCAATGCGGCCGGGCGGCTGTATCGGGCTGACGCTGGTGTCGAGCTCTTTCTCACCGAGGATCAGGAGCGTGCGGCGGCAATTGCCGAGGAGCTGAGCCGGGCTAACTCGGAGCGGCGGGCTACGGAGCGAGAGGTCGATGCTGGGGCTGAGGCGGCGCGGCGGGAGCTGCCGGACGAGCTTCGTGAGGCTCGCGGGCTGGTTTTGGCGGGTCAGGACTGGCATCCCGGGGTGGTCGGGATTGTTGCTTCGCGCCTGGTCGAGCGGCACTGCCGGCCCGTCATTGTGATTTCCCTTGACGAAGCGGGGGAGGGGCGCGGCTCGGGCCGCAGCATCCCTGGGTTCGACCTACTGGGGGCATTGGAGGCGTGTGCCGAGCACTTGGAGGGTTTCGGGGGTCACCGCGCCGCCGCCGGACTGACGATCAAGGCCGAGAACGTCCCG
>DASZNP010000085.1:0-3006 GCA_035551255.1 Solirubrobacterales bacterium | reverse complement strand
AGGGAGCCGGAGGTGAGGGGGGTGTCGAGGAGGCCGCCGCCGTAGAGGGCGAAGGAGACGGCGCCCGAGCAGTCGTAGCCGTAGGAGTACCAGGAGCCGTGGCCGCCGCCCCAGACGTAGGGGGTGTCGGCGATCGAGTTGGCGGCCGCGATCACGGCCTTGATTGCCGGCGGCGCGCTCTGCGGCGCCGCGGCAAGACCTTCGGGGGTGAGGACCGCGTTCGCGCCCGGGGCTTCGAACCCGGTCGCCAGCGGCGCGATCCGCCAGTCGATGTAGCGGACTTTGCAGGCGCCTTCGATTTCGCCGGCCTCTTGGAGGACCTCCTGGACGTACCACTCGGCCTGGTTGTGGATGAAGACGCCGGCTTTGATGCTGCCGCGCGACCAGATCATCCGCGCCAGCGTCGCTGCCGAGTCGGCGATGTCGTTGTGGCGGACCTTGCCGTCGTTGTCGCCGTCGACCGCGTAGCGGTGCCACTCCATCGGGTCGAGCCCGAGCGCGCCTTCGACGTTCAGCTGGTGCTTGGTCATGCCGCGGCCGAACTTCGACTCCAGGCGGGCGATCGCCGCCAGGGTCCAGACTCCGCGCTTGCCGAGTTCGTAACGGGCGGCCGCGTCCTCGAAGGCCTGCAGGTATTCCTCCGGGATCCGGTGCTTCCAGTCCGCCGCTGCTTCGCAGGTGAGGACCGGGATCTGCGGCCCGAGGCCGATTGCGCTGAAGGAGTTGCTGCCGACTTCGTCGGCGTAGCAGCCGGCGTTGGCGAGGACCTCTTCGACGTACCAGTCGGCGTGGTTGTAGGCGAAGATCGCGCCGTAGGTGTCGGCCGGCATCCCCGCCGCTTTCAGGTAGCTGGCGGCGGCGTAGATCGCGTCTTCAGGGTTGTTCGGGTCGGCGACACCGTCACCGTTGGCATCGACGCCGTAGGTGGCCCAGGTTTCCGGCATGAACTGCATCCAGCCCTCGGCGCCTGCCGAGGAGGGACCGAGGTTGGTGCCGAAGGCGGTCTCGACTGCGTTGATCCCGGCGAGGATCGCCGGGCCCTGCGGCCCGAGGTCGTAGCGAGCAGAAGCGCGCTGGTAGATCGGGATCAGGACCGGCGGCACGCCGCTGATCGCGCAGCTCGAGGCAGGCAACGAGGGGATCGCGAAGGTGCCAGCAGGTGGTGCGGCGGTCGCGCCAACCGAGGTTTCGGTTTCGCTGCTTTCGGTCGATGCGCCACCGGAGCTCGAGGTGCCCTTGCCGGCGTTGACGCCACCGGTCGCCGGCGGCGGGGTGTGGGTCGCCGGAGGCGGGGGTGAGACCAGCGTCGCGCCGTGCTTGACGCTCGGTTCTTCCGCCGGCGGCGGCACGAAGTGTTCGGCGGGTTCCGACGTGACCGGGGCGGGAGCGGGCGTTTCCGTTGCCTGGGTCGTCGGAGCTTCGACGGTCGTTTCGGTCGCCGGCACCGCCGCCGTTTCGGCCTGGGCCCGTGCGACCGCAACCGGAACCGCCAGCGCCACCGTCGCCGCCGCGGTCGCCATGACCGCCCTGATCTTGCCGGCGCTCTCCATCAGCCGAGGACGTTGGTGACGCGCCAGCCCTGGTTTTTCAGCTGTTCCATTTCCAGCCGCAGCTCACTGGTGACGCCGACCCGCAGCAGCGAGACGCTGAGCGGGTAGATCGTCCCGTGCGAGGGGGCGGGAACGATGTTGAGGACTTTCGCCTGCGGGACTTCAACCCCGGCGGGCTGGTGCGGGGGCCGGCGCAGTAGGGCTTTGGTCAGCTCGGGGGTTGCCGTCGCCTTGAAGGTTTCGCTGAATTCGGTTTCGTCGCCGCCGGTCTCGTAGACGACGAAGGCGTTGGCGAATTTACGGGCGACGGCGATCGCGGCGGGTCCGGCCGGCGGGCCGTCGGGCAGGTCAGCGGTCTGGGCGGTCGAAGTCGTGGCGCCGGCGGAGCGCGCCGAAGAGGCGGCTGGAGAAGAGGTGATCGTGTCGGTGGCCGGGTTGCCAGTGTTGGCGGCGGTCGCAGCCGCGGCGGCGGTGGCGCTGGTGGCGTTGCTTTCGACCCCCTGCGACTGTCCGACCTTCTCCTGCGCTTCGGCCTGCTTGAAGACGGGCGCGGCGCCGTGCAGCGTCGGCTCCGGCTTCGAGGCCGGTTCCGGGGACGGCAGCGTGTGCGGCGTTTTCTCCGGCGCGACGGCGACCGGGGCCGCGGCCGTTTCGGGACTACCGGAGCCTCCGCCCAGGGAAGCAGCGCCGATGCCGACTCCCAGCACGAGGACGACGGCACCGCCGGCGACGGCGGCGCGACCGCGGTCGCTCAGCCCCAGCAGTCGGTCCTCGACCGGCCAAAGGAGGTGCTCGCGCAGGGCCAGCGAGAGGTCCTCGAGGGCCTCCAGCGGGCGGCGCTTCGGCCGCGCGTTGATCGGGGTCGGGTCGTTCTCCATCAGGTCTGCCGCGTCTCTCCCATCGTCCAGATTGGACCAGACAATTAAAGAGCACCTTTGGCTTGTTGTTGTTTCGGCAGAAACGAGCGGGAATTTGAGCCCTAAGCCGCGCTTGCAGCAGGCGTCCCGGCGCGCTCGAAGGCGACTTCGCCGTCGCCGGCGTCAACCCGGACCACGTCACCCTCGCCGAACTCGCCCTCGAGGATCTTCAGCGCCAGCTTGTCGACGAGCTGCTTCTGGATCACCCGCTTCAGCGGCCGTGCCCCGTAAGTGGGGTCGTAGCCGAGGTTTCCGAGCAGCGTCCGCGCCTCGTCGGTGAGCTCGATCTCGATCCCGCGCTCGGCCACCCGGCCGACCAGCTGGTCGACCTGCAGCTCGACGATCCGGCCGATGTCGGCCTTGCTGAGCCGGTGGAAAATCACCGTGTCGTCGATCCGGTTGAGGAACTCGGGCTTAAAGGTCGCCGCCAGCACCTCTTCGATCGCCTCGCGGATGCCCTCGTCGACCTGCTCGCCGGCGATCCGATCGGAGCCGACGTTGGAGGTCATGATCAGGACCGTGTTGGTGAAGGAGACCGT
>DASZNP010000084.1:0-77351 GCA_035551255.1 Solirubrobacterales bacterium | reverse complement strand
GTCGAGGTCGTACTCCTTCGCCAGCTCGGCCGGCTCGCGCGAGACCGCCTCGCGGGCGAAGGCGCCGATCGCCCGGCCGAGCTCGGCCGGCCGGCCGATCCCGTCCCCCTTCCAGAACGGGACCGCGCCCGGGGCGCCGGGGGCGGGGGTGACGATCACCCGGTCGCGGGTGATTTCCTCGATCCGCCAGGTGCTGGAGCCGAGCAGGAAGGTCTGGCCGGCGCGGGCCTCGTAGACCATCTCCTCGTCGAGCTCGCCGACCCGGCGCCCGTCGGGGAGGTGGACGCCGTAGAGGCCGCGGTCGGGAATCGTGCCGGCATTGGTGACGGCGAGCTGGCGGGCGCCTTTGCGGCCGTGGATCGTGCCCTCGGTGCGGTCCCAGACGATCCGCGGCCGCAGCTCGGCGAAGCGGTCTGAGGGATAGCGGCCGTCGAGCATGTCGAGCACGTTCTCCAGCTGTTCGCGCGAGAGATCATGAAAAGGCTCGGTGGACGTCACCAGGCGCTCGACCTCGTCGACCTTCCACTCTTCCTGCGCCGCGATCGAGACCAGGTGCTGGGCAAGCACGTCGAGCGGGTTCTGCGGGATCACCGTCTCCTCGATCTCGGCCTCGCGCATGCGCTTGGAGACGACCGCGCACTCGAGCAGGTCGCCGCGGTATTTGGGGAAGATCCGCCCTTTTGAGATTTCGCCCATGCGGTGGCCGGCGCGGCCAATCCGCTGCAGGCCGCGGGTCACCGACTTCGGCGACTCGACCTGGATCACCAGATCGACCGCCCCCATGTCGATCCCCAGCTCCAGCGAGGAGGTGGCAACGAGGCAGGGCAGCTGCCCCGACTTCAGCATCTCCTCCACATTCGCCCGCTCCTCATGCGACAGCGAGCCGTGGTGGGCGCGGGCGATTTCGACATAGGCGTCGGGGGAGGCAGTCGCGGCGTGGCCTGCGTGCTCCGTTGCGGGCAGCTCGCCTTCGCCTTCACCGTTCGCGAGCTCGTTGAGCCTCTTCGCAAGACGCTCAGCTGCTCGTCGGTTGTTGACGAAGATCATGGTCGACGTGTGTTCTTCGACCAGCTCTAGAAGCTTCGGGTAGATCGCCGGCCAAATAGACCTCACGTGAGCTGAGGGCTCTACTTCAGTCGGAGGGGGTCCATCCTCGCTCGGATAGGCAGGAGCCCCCGGATCGGCCATGTCCTCAACCGGAACGACGATCTCCAGGTCCAGCTCCTTCTTCTGCCCCGCGTCGACGATCCTGCACTCCCGCTTCGGCCCCACAAGGAACTGCCCAATCCGCTCCAACGGCCGCTGGGTAGCGGACAACCCAATCCGCTGAATGGAGGAGTCCGGGGAAGAGTCGCCGGCCCCTCCCCGCTGTTTGGCCGCCGACTCTTCCCCGGACTCCCTGACCAGCCAATCGAGCCTCTCCAGCGTCAACGCGAGGTGGCTCCCCCGCTTCGTCTGAGCCACCGCGTGGATCTCGTCGACGATCACCGCTTCGACCCCGGTGAGGATCTCCCGCACGCTCGAGGAGAGCATCAGGTAGAGGGACTCCGGCGTGGTGATGAGGATGTCCGGCGGTTCTTTGGCCATCGCCCGCCGCTCTTTCTGCGGCGTGTCGCCAGTCCGCAGCCCGACCGCGATCTCGGCGCCGATCCCCCGCAGCGGCGCCCGCAGGTTGCGCTCGATGTCGTAGGAGAGCGCTTTCAGCGGCGAGATGTACACTAGCTTGACGCCCGTTCCCAGCTCTTTCGAGCGGGCCAGCTTGTCGATCCCCCAGAGGAAGCTGGCGAGCGTCTTCCCCGACCCGGTCGGGGCGCAGATCAGCGTGTGGGCGCCGCTGGAGATCGCCTCCCAGCCGCCGGCCTGGGCCGGCGTCGGCCCCTCGAAGGAGGCGTCGAACCAGCGCCGGGTAGCCGCCGAGAACGGCGCCATCGGGTCGGACTTCGCACTTGCTTTCGCCTTCGCAGCCAACCCACCGATCTTACGCAAGTGCCCTCTTCGGTCTAGATGCACTCTGCAACAACGCCTTCAGCCAAGTGTATCCTTGTAAATCTTTAATACAGATATAGAATTACAATGATGATTGACCGGCAACAGGCTAATCAGGTGGCTTCTCTCTTGGAGCACGCCCCCGCCGTTGTGCTCATCGGGCCTCGCCAAGTCGGGAAGACCACCCTCGCCTTAGCCTTGGCGGAGCATCGAAAAGCGGTCTATCTCGATCTCGAGGCCGCGCCTGATCGATCACGACTGGCCGAGCCCCAGCTCTACTTCGCTGACCACGCCGACGAGCTTGTCATCCTCGATGAGATCCAGCGTGTACCGGGGATCTTCGAAGCACTGCGCGGGACCATCGATCAAGCGCGCCGCGAAGGAAGAGAGAATGGACGCTTCCTCCTGCTTGGATCGGCGGCTATCGAGCTACTTGCGCAGAGCGGCGAGACGCTGGCTGGACGGGTGGCCTTTGTCGAGCTTGGGCCATTCGATGTCCTCGAGGTCGGAGAGAGTCGCCGCGACGAGCTTTGGATCCGTGGTGGCTTCCCTCCCAGTTTTCTCGCCGCTGGCTCGGAGCAGAGTCTGCGCTGGCGTAGCGATTTCATCCGCACCTACCTCGAGCGAGATATTCCCCAGCTCGGGCCAAGGATCCCCGCCGAGACCCTACGCAGACTTTGGACGATGCTCGCCCATAACCAAGGAGGTCTCCTCAACGCCGCCCACCTCGCTCGCGGCTTAGGTGTCAGCGGCGCGACGGTGGGTCACTACCTCGACCTAATGGTGGACCTGCTTCTTGTGCGGCGCCTGCAGCCGCGTCTCACCAACGTTGGTAAGCGCCTGGTTCGATCGCCGAAGGTATATGTGAGAGACAGCGGACTTGTCCATGCACTCTTGGGTCTGGCGGACAAAGAGGCGGTGCTGGGACACCCGGTTGCGGGCGGGAGCTGGGAGGGACTCGTGATCGAGAACGCAATCGGCGCTGCTGGCGATCGTGCCGAACCAAGCTTCTACCGAACCAGTGGGGGCGCAGAGATCGATCTTGTCCTGAGCTGGCGAGACGGGCGAGAGTGGGCGATCGAGGTGAAGCGCAGCGCCGCTCCCAAGCTGGAACGCGGTATGCGCTCGGCACTCGATGATCTACAGCCTGAGCGAAGCTTCATCGTCTATCCCGGCAGCGAGCGCTACCGGGTTGCCGAGGGGACTGAGGCCATAGGCCTCGCCGACCTCTGTGCCGAGCTCGGCGCTTAGGGGGTGCCGCCGGCGAACTTGGCGTATTCGTTCCAGGAGCGCTTCGGCTTGAAGGCTTCGGTGAAGAGGCCGGTGCCGTCGCAGAAGTTGCAGTAGCCCTTGGCGTCCTCGACCGAGAACCAGTAGAGGCGCTTCAGCCGCCACTTCGCCGCGTTGGTGGTCAACAGGCGGAAGGCGCCGCGGAGTTCGGCGACCTGGCCGCTCGGACCCTTGGCAAAGGCGTCGTTGGAGCGCTTCGGGCCCGAGCTCCAGCCGAGCTCGGTGATCCAGAGCGCCTTGGCCGGGTCGTGGCTCGCCGTCAGGACTTCCCGCACTTCTTCGATCTCCGGCGTCAAGTAGCGCCAGGTTTCGGTGTACGGGTGCAGCGCGACCGCCGAGAACTTCGACTTGATCCCCGGGGTCAGCTTGTACATCTGTTCAAGGAAGTAGCTGGCGAAGTAGTTGATGCTGCCGCGGTGCTGGAGCACCTTCTTGCCCCTGACGAGGCGGTAGTAACGGCCGCCCAGCGGCTGCGAGAACAGCCCGGCGAGCACCACCTGGGCACCCGGATCGGCCGCCTTCAGGGCCGAGTAGGAGAGCTTTACAAGCTTGCCGTATTCGGCCGGGTTGGGCCGGGCGACGAAGTACTTGAAGTTGGGCTCGTTCCAGATCTGCCAGGAGCGGATCGGCTTTTCCGGCAGGTTCGGGTGGTTGACCCAGAACTGGCCGCCCGGGCCGTAGCGTTCGACCGCCTGGATCAGCAGGCTCCGCCAGCCGCCGGCCGCAGCGCCGCTGATCGGCAGATGAGCGGGCGCTTTCGCGTTGCGGTCGCCCTGCACGTTGGCGACCGGCACTGCCCAGGTCGGCGCCCCGCTGATCGTCGGCAGCACGTCGAGGCCGGCCAGGGAGGCTTTTTCGACCAGGTAGTCGACGCCCGCCCACTGGATCGGGCCGTTGCGTTCTGACTGCAGATCAGCCCAGCCGAGGGAAACGCGGATGCTTTCGACGCCGCCGCGGGCGAGGCGTTCGAAGTGTTCGTCGGACATGTTCGTCTGCGGGACCACGCCCCAGAAATTGGCCGGCAACGCCTGCGCCCTGGCGGCAAACGCGAAGCTCGCCAGGAACGCCAGCACGAGCGCCAGCGCAGCAGTCTTCCTCGTCGGGTGAACCGTCGCTTTCGTCATCTATTTCAGCCTCTCTTGAGCGAGAATCCGCCTGCGGAGCCGCGGCGCTGGCGAACCAGTACGGCGCCCACCGAGATCGCGGCCAACACGGCCACTGCAATCAGGATCGGGACCAGCGGCGAGGACCCACCGGAATCGCTGACCGATGACTTCGGTTCGCCGATCTGGACGCCGGGCGACAGCTGTTCGCCACCGGCGCCGTTGCCCGACTTGCTCTGGCCGTTGCCGCCTCCGCCGGAGGTGCCTGATTTGCTTTCCTGCGATGGTCCGTTGTTGGAATTGGAAGATCCGGACTGGGAGTGGCCGCCGCCGCCCCCGTTTCCGCCGCCGCCCCCACCGGGAGCACCGGACTTTTCGGCTTCGGGAGAACTTTCCCCGCCGCCGGGGTTCTTTTGGTGGACAGGCGTGGTTTCGCCTTCACTCGGCGGAAGGTTGGGCGATTCCGGCACGTAGTTGGGATTAGCCTGAGCAAGCATCGGAAATGACGCGAATGCCAGCAGAGCAAGCACTGAAAAAAGCGCAGCGGAAGGCAGGCGCAGGCGTCGGACGTCGGGGCGGGGGGTCCGAATCATGGCGCGCAAGGTTAGAGGAATCATCGGCGCTGATAATTCCAGTGCTCTTGCTCTTTGGGCTGAGTTTGGCCGGCGGCGGCTACGAAGTGAGCGACCGCCATGTGGCCGGTTTGGCCGTCTGGTTGCTCGTCGTGGCGCTGCTGGTCCTCGGTGGGGCCGGGCGCATCCCGCTTGGACGGACGTTCTATGGGGCGACTGGCTTGATCGCTGCACTTGCGCTTTTCTCCGCTCTGTCGTCGTCATGGTCCGGGTCGATTGAGCTAAGCGTCATCGAGGCCGACAGGGTCGTCGTCTACCTCGGATTCTTCGCCTTGGCGCTCCTCTTGGCCCAAACCGACGGGAGCCGCCAACGTTTCGGTGAAGGGATCGCAATTGCGCTAATTGGGGTGGCGCTGCTCGCCCTTGCCTCCCGCCTGCTACCCGACCTCCTTTCCGTAAACGAAGACCCGCAGGCGGGGGCCCGGCTCAGCTACCCGCTCGGATATTGGAACGGAGACGCGATCCTTTTCGGCATCGCGACCGGGCTGGCGCTGTGGCTATCCCGACAAGCCCTGAACCAGATCGTCCGCTGGGCTGCCGTGGGTCTGATGCCCGCGGTTCTGCTCGCCCTCTACTTCACCTACTCGCGCGGTGGCCTGCTGGCGGCTCTGATCGCCTGCAGCTGCCTGATCATCCTCTCCCACGACCGGCTTTGGCTGCTGGCGACCCTCGGGGTCGGTGCCCTTGGTGCCGTGCCCGCGGTGATCGCGGTGCAGGCCTGCAACAGCCTCGCCGAGAACCTCCACGACTCGACCATTGCCGAGGAGGGACTGCTGGTGCTGGGGCTGCTGGTCGCCGGCTCGCTGCTGGCGATCGCACTGGCCGCCGGCCTGAGACGGATAGAGCGGCGACAGGGCCGCTTCACCGATCGCGCGGTCGCAGCCTCCCGCAACCCCCGGGTCCTGAAGAGGATCGCCCTCGCCTTCGCAGTCTTGGCGCTCGCCGCGGCACTCGCGATCGGGGGTCGCGCCTGGCACCAGTTCAACAGCCCTGACGTGCAATCTCCGACGACTTCGGGGGAACACTTCACCCAGCTCTCCGACAGCGGCCGCACCGAATTCTGGCGCGTCGCGATCGACGCTTTCGAGGAAAAGCCGCTGCTCGGGCACGGGGCGGGTACCTACCGCTTCTCATGGCACCAGTTGCGTCACGAACCCGTGGCCAACCTCGAGGCCCACTCGCTCTACCTACAGGCCTTCGCCGAGCTGGGGGTGGTCGGTGGGTTGCTGGTGCTGGCCATGGTCGGCTCCCTCCTGTGGGCCGGCATCGCCGCCTGGCGTGCCGCCGAGGGCCGACAGCGTGAGCTCTTTGCCGCCCTGCTCGGCAGCTGCTTCGCCTTCGCGGTCTGCTCGGCGATCGACTGGTTCTGGGAGATCGCGGTGATCGGCGGGGTCTTCTTCCTCGCCTCGGGCGTCCTCGTCGCCGGCCGCTGCGCGCAGGTGGCGCGCGAGCGCGCCGCCGGCAACGGACACGAGGCGCCGCGCGGGTTCGGGTTCGCCGTCGCCGGCCTCGCGGTCGCCTGGATCGGCATGGTGGCGCTGGTCGGACCGCTGCTGGTTGACCACGAGATCAACGCAAGTAACTCGGCTGTGGAAGAAGGCAACCTGGCGAGCGCTACCAGCCACGCCGAAACGGCGCGCAAGATCGAGCCATGGGCCACGACGCCGCTAAAACAGCTCGGTCTGCTGGCCGAGCGGGAAGGCAATTTCCCGCTCGCGACCGACCGTTTCGACCAGGCGATCGAGCACGAAGAAGACAACTGGCTCCTCTATTACCTGCGGGCGCGGGTCGAGCACGAGGCCGGAAATGAAGCGGCGGCGCAGAAAGACTTAGGGGAAGCGCGCCGCCTCAACCCCGAAGAAAAGTGCCTCGAAGGTGGTTTTGAAGGTTGCGGATGAGGATGAACTGGGCCCCTCACACCAAACGACCCCGCTCGGAGAGCGAGAGCGCGCCTGAGGCGGTGCGACAGGCATCGCCGTCCCAGGCTCCCGACGAGGAGCCGACCCGCAGCCCTGCCGCGGAGCTCTCCCGCCAGCGCGGCGCGGTGCTGCGGCGCCTGCTCGCCTTCGCCGACTGGTGCGCGCTGATCGCCGCCCTCTTCGCCGTCACCGCGGTCAGCGGAACCACCGAAGTCGGGACGCTCTTCTGGGCGATGCTGTTCAGCCCCGCCTGGGTGCTGGTGATCAAGCTCCAGGGCCTCTACGACAAAGACCACCGGCGGATCCGCCACAGCACCCTCGACGAGCTGCCCTCGCTGATCACCGCCGCCGTAGTCGGCACCCTCGTCCTCGACGGGCTGCTGGCGCTGAGCCCCGCCGGTCCCCTCTCCCCCGCCAGCGCGATCGGCGTCGGCGTCGGCGCCTTCCTCGCCAGCTTCGTCGGCCGCGGCGTCCTGCGCTTCCTCTGGCACCGCTTCACGGGACAGGCGCCCGGGCTGGTGGTCGGCCCGGGCCGCTCGGTCGACATGGTCGCCCGCCGCGTCTCGACCCACCCGGAGACGCGGCTGGAGCTGGTCGGCTACCTCTCCTCGAAAGAAGATGCGACGGCGACCGAGCTGCCCCGCCTCGGCACGCTCTCCGACATCTCCCGGGTCGCCCGCGAACTGGGGATCGAGCGCGTGGTGGTCGCCGAACAGCAGATGAGCCGGCTCGACGCCGAGCAGCTGATCGGCGAGTGCAAGGCCGAGGGCCTGGCGCTGACCTTCCTGCCCCAGCACTACGGGCTGCTCGGGCCGGGCATCGAGCTCAACCGCCTCGCCGAGCTGCCGGTCCTCGACTTCCGCTTCAGCGACCCGCCGCGCTCGACGATGGCGATGAAGCGGGCGATGGACCTGCTCGTCTCCGCCACCGTGCTGCTCCTGCTCTCGCCGGTCCTGGCGCTGATCGCGGTAGCGATCCTGCTCGACACCGGCCGCCCGGTCCTCTTCCGCCAGCGGCGCGCCGGCCAGGAAGGGCGCCCCTTCACGATGCTGAAGTTCCGGACGATGGTGGTCGACGCCGAACAGCGCCTGCCGGAGCTGATCGACCTCGAGAGCCTCGACCAGCCCGCCTTCAAGATCCGCGACGACCCCCGCGTCACCCCCGTCGGCCGCATCCTCCGCCGCACCAGCCTCGACGAGCTGCCGCAGCTGATCAACGTGCTGCGCGGCGACATGTCGCTGGTCGGGCCACGGCCCGAGGAGGAGGCGATCGTCGCCCTATATGACGAGCGCCAGCGCAGCCGCCTCGCCGTCAAGCCGGGGGTGACGGGGCCGATGCAGGTCTACGGTCGCAGCGACCTCACCTTCGAGGAGCGGCTGGCGATGGAGCGCGACTATCTAGACAACCTCTCGCTGCTGACCGATCTGGCGATCCTGCTGCGGACCCCGCGGGCGATCGTCCGCGGCGACGGCGCCTACTGACCCATGCCCGGCGAGGCTCCCCTGGTGGCCATCTGCATGGCCACCTTCGAACCCGAGCCGCGGCTGCTCGAGCGCCAGATCGGCTCGATCCGCGAGCAAACGCACGGCAACTGGGTCTGCCTGGTCAGCGACGACGGCTCCTCGGCGGAGCGGCTCGAGCACCTGCGGGAGCTGACCGGCGGCGACGAGCGCTTCACGCTCGCGGTCGGGGCGGAGCGGCTCGGCTTCTACGCCAACTTCGAGCGGGCGCTGGGGATGGTGCCGGCGGAGGCGCAGTTCATCGCCCTTGCCGATCAAGACGACCGCTGGTACCCCGAGAAGCTGGCGGCGCTGCTTGCCGGCCTTGGTGGGGCGCAGCTCGTCTACAGCGACATGCGGATCGTCGAGGAGCAGGGAGCGGTGGTCTCGGAGACCTTCTGGCGGGGGCGGCGCAACAACTACACCGACCTCGCCTCACTGCTGCTCGCCAACACCGTGACCGGTGCCGCCTCCTTGTTCCGCCGCGAGCTGCTCGAGCTGGTGCTGCCCTTCCCGGAACCGGTCGGCGATCCCTTCCACGACCAGTGGATCGCCGCCGTCGCGCTTGCGATCGGCGAGATCGCCTACGTCGACCGGCCGCTCTACGACTACGTCCAGCACGGCGGTGCCGCCCGCGGCCACCAAGCGGCGATGCGGCCTTGGGACGCCGGCCGTCTTGTCAACGGGCTCGACCCGAAGGGCACCTGGGGGCGCGTCCGCGCCCACGCCGATCGCTCCTACGAGATCAACGTCCGCCGGATCGCGCAGTCGGCCCGGGAGCTCGAAGCGAGGGCCGGCGACAGGATGGCGCCGGACAAGGCGCGGACCGTGCAGCGGCTGGCGGGGCTGGACCGGTCGCCCGCGTCCGCGCCCTGGCTGGCCCTGCGCTCGCTGCGGCGGCTTGCCGGTCACAACGAGACGATGGGGATCGAGCTCTCGCTGCTGGCGGCGATCCTGCTGCACCGTCGCTAGGAACAACTAGCCTCGCCCCGATGCGCACGGTGCTGCACGTCCTCCCCCATCCCGGCGGCGGAGCGGAGACCTACATCGACCTGCTGGAAGGCCTGGAGGGGTACCGCCACCAGCGCGTCGCGCTGAGCGTTACCCGCTCACGGGTGCAGGGCGTCCCGTCGGTGCTCAAGCGCCGGCGAGAGGTCGGCCGCCTCGCCCGAGGCGCCGACCTCGTCCACGTCCATGGCGACATGGCGGCGATGATCGTCGCGCCGAGCCTGCGCGACCGGCCGCTGGTCTTCACCACCCACGGCCTGCACCGGCTGCGGCGTTCGACCGGCCTCGGCGACTGGTTGGTGCGCCGGCGACTGCGCGCGGCGGTAGCGGCGACGGAAGGGACGATCTGCATCGCCCGCGACGAGCGCGACGACCTCGCCGCGGCGCTGCCGGCTTCTTTGCACGATCGGCTCGTTGTCGTCCCTAACGGCGTCCCGGTCGCGCCGCCGGTTGACCCGCAGCAGAGGACGCGGGCACGAGATGCGCTCGGTCTGAACGAGAACGAGGTCGGCGTCCTCTTCGTCGGCCAGCTGGAGGAGCGCAAGGATCCGCTCGGGGCGATCCGGGCGGTCGAAGTCGCCAGGCGCGACGGTGCCGAGCTGGTGCTGCTGATCGCCGGCGGCGGCCCGCTGGAGCAGGAGGTCGCAGCCAAGGCCAGCGCGGCCGTGCGACCACTCGGCTTCCGCGAAGACCTCAGCGACCTCTACGCCGCCGCCGACCTCTTCCTCCTCCCCTCCCACCGCGAGGGCATGTCGTTCGCGCTGCTCGAGGCGATGGCCCACGGCCTCGCCCCGGTTGTCGCCAACGGCACCGGCAACGCCGAGACGGTAGGCGAGGCCGGCATCGTCTTCCCCGCCGGCGACCTCAGCGCGATGTCAGCGCGGCTTGCCGAGATGGGAGGCGACCCCGAGACGCGCATCCGCCTCGGCAACGCCGCGCGGGAGCGAATCCGCGCCGAGCTCAGTCTTGAAAAGTTCCTCAGCGGAACGCGCGGGCAGTACGAGGTGGCGCTTGCTGAGTTGACCCGGCTATAGGCGGGCTAACTCAGCAAGCTCAAGGCGCCTGACCCCGGCGTTCGCGCAGATTGCGTTTGACCCGCATCGGCAGGGCGTAGGAGAAAGCCGGGCGCAGGAGGCCGGAGGCGCCCTGCAGGGTGCGGCGGCGGCGCAGGGCGCGCGTCCGGATCTTGAGGCCCTCCGCCAGCTGGGCTCGCTCGGCACGGGCGGCAACGTTGCCGCCCCCCATCACCCGGGTGCCGAGCTCCTCGTCGAGGGCGAGGAGCCGGTGGTGCTCGGCGAGCCGCAGCCAGAGGTCGTACTCGGTCGCGTAGCGGTAGCGCGGGTCGTAGCCGCCTACGGCGCGGGCGGCGTCCCGGCGGATCAGCGCCGAGCCGTTGGGGATCGGGTTGAAGCGCAGGAGGACCGGGCCGACGTCGCCGGCGGCGAAGCTGGTGCGCGGTTGCAGCTCCCGCCCCTGCTCGTCGACCTCCCGCATCCGCGATCCGACCACCGCGACGTCCGGCTCTGAGTCGAGCGCCGCGAGCTCTCGCTCCAGTCGATTCGGGTCCGAGAAGTCGTCGGCGTCCTGGATCGCGACGAACGGAGCAGCCGCGGCCTCCAGACCGGCGTTAAGCGAGCGGGCGATGCCAAGGTTGCGCTCCAGCCGCATCACTCGTCCCCGCGGGTCGGAGCCGATCGCCTCCTGCGCTGCAGCGGCGGAACCGTCACGCGAACCGTCGTCGATCACGATCAGCTCCAGGTCCCGCTCGGTCTGCGCAAGGATCGAGGCGACGGCGCGAGCGACCGTGTCCTCGTTTTCGTAGGCGCCGATGAGCACCGTGACGGCAGGCGGGGCAGGGACCACTGCGGCGCGAGCTTGGCAGATCGTTCGGCGTAGGCGCTCCTCTACGCTGCCGCGCATGAGCAGCGACCCCGCCCCTTGGGCCGGCCGGCCGGTTGCGATCGTCCATGACTGGTTCCAGGGCTTCCACGGCTCCGAGCGGGTGGTCGAGGCGCTGGCCGACGACGTCCTCGCCGAGGCGAGCCGGGTTGACGTGTTCACCTTCCACGCCGCGAAGGAGCTGCTGCCACCGCGGCTGGCGGCGCGGATCGTCCGCGAGTCGAAGCCTTCGCGGCTGCCGGGCCTGCGACAGGTCGGCCACGACCCCGGCCGCTGGCGCTACCTCCTCCCCTACATGCCGCGCTACTTCCGCTCGCTCGACTTCAGCGACTACGACCTCGTCGTCGTCTCCTCCCACGCCTGCGCGATCAACGCCGACCCGCCGCCGGGCACGCCCTGCGTCTGTTACTGCCACACGCCGATGCGCTACGCCTGGCTCGCCGACACCGAGCGCGGGCGCCTCGACGGGGTCCGCGGGCGGGTTTTGGGCGGGCTCTCGGGTTGGCTGCGCAAGCAGGACCGAAAGGCGGCGCAGCGCCCCGACCTGTTGGTCGCCAACTCGACCGCCGTCCGCGAGCGCATCCGCCGCTTCTACGACCGCGACGCAGCGGTCGTCCATCCACCGGTCGAGGTCGGCGAACTGCGCTCCGAGAACGAGGGACCGCGCGACCGCTTCCTTTGGGTCGGCCGGCTTGTCCCTTACAAGCGGCCATTGGAGGTCGCCGAGGCTTTCCGCGGCCTGCCCCAGCAGCTGACGATGGTCGGCATCGGTCCCCTCGAAGAGGAGCTGCGCGCGCGCCTGCCGGAGAACGTCGAACTGCGCGGCTGGATTTCCCGCGAGGAGCTACGGCGCCTTTACCTGGAGGCGGCCGGCTTCCTCCACGTCGGCGAGGAGGACTTCGGGATCACGATGGTCGAGGCACTAGCCGCCGGCACCCCGGTGATCGCCCTCAACGCCGGCGGCGCCCAAGACATCGTCCGCGACGGCATCGACGGCGTCCTCGTCTCCGACCCGAGCGTCGATTCGCTGCGCGCGGCGGTCGAGCAGGTCGCCGCGACCGAGTGGGACCGGGCCGCGCTCGCCGAGCGCGCCGCTAGCTTCTCGCGCGATGACTTCACGAAGCGGATGCGCGAGCTGGTTGCGGAGACGATGAAGTGAACGAGCTCTGCAACCAGGTCCTGGTCGAGGTCGGCGGGGAGATCGAGTGCCTGCTGCGGAGTATCGCCGGCGAGCGCTCCGACCCGACGCTGCTTGACGTCGGCTGCTGGGACGGCGAGCTGAGCGCGCGCTGCGGGGCGGCACTGGGCGCCGGGCGGATGCTCGGGGTCGAGGTCTACGAGGGGCCGGCGGCCGAAGCCGAAGCGAGGGGATTGGAGGTGGCGCGGGTCGACCTCGAAACCGGACGGCTTCCCTGGGAGGACGAAAGCGTCGACGTCGTCGTCTGCAACCAGGTGCTCGAGCACCTGAAGAACATCTGGCTGCCGATGACCGAGATGTACCGGGTGCTGCGGCCGGGCGGCCACGCGGTCCTCTCGGTGCCGAACCTGGCGAGCCTCCACAACCGGGTGCTGCTGGCGCTGGGCCGCCAGCCGACCTCGATCCGCGTCTTCGGCCCCCACGTCCGCGGCTACGCCTTCGGCGAGTTCTGCGACCTGGTCGGCCGCGGCGGCGCCTACGAGGTCGAGCAGCGCCTCACCGCCGGCTTCTACCCCCTGCCCGCCCGGTGGAGCCAGCCGTTCTCGCGGCTCTGGCCGAGCGCCGGCCACACCACGATCGTGCTCGCCCGCAAGACCGGCGCCCGCCCGCCCTGGCTCGACTACATCGAGGGCGAAGTCGAGGGCGGGATGCAGACCTTCTACGGCTAGCGCGCTAGAACGGCAGCTCGTCGGCGACGTCGGCAAGCTTCGGCGCGTTCTTGTCGCGCTCGGAGAGCAGCGGGTCTGCCAGCTCCCAGTCGATATCGACGTCGGGGTCGTCCCAGGCGATCCCGGCCTCGGTTGCCGGATCGAAGTAGCTGGAGACCTGGTAGGCGACGTCGGCTTCCTCGCTGAGAACGGCGAAGCCGTGGCCGAAGCCGACCGGAACGAAGAGCTGGCGGTGCTTGACGTCATCGAGGCGGTGCGCCTCCCACTGGCCGTAGGTCGGCGAGCCGCGCCGCAGGTCGACGGCGACGTCGAGGATCTCGCCGCGCGCGCAGCGCACCAGCTTCGCCTGCCCCGGCTCGGTCTGGAAGTGGATCCCGCGCAGCGTCCCCTGGCGCGAGCGCGAGTGGTTTTGCTGCACGAACTCGACCTCGATGCCGAGCTCGCACCAGGCCTCGCGGCTGAAGGTCTCGACAAAGAAGCCGCGCTCGTCGCCGTGGACGACCGGCTCGACCAGCACCACCCCGTCGAGCTCCGTCTCCAGCCGCTCCGCCACTAACCCAGCGCCTTGCCGTAGTGCTTTTCGTAGTACTCGCGGTACTCGCCGGAGCGGATCGGGCCCCACCAGTCCTCGTTGTCGCGGTACCAGTTGACGGTCCGCTCGAGGCCCTCGTCGAAGTGCACTTCCGCCTCCCAGCCGAGCTCCGTCTTCAGCTTCTCCGAGGAGAGCGAGTAGCGACGGTCATGGCCCGGCCGATCGGTGACGTACTCAATCAGCGACTCGTCGGCGCCGACCAACTCGATCACCCGCTTGACGACCTCGATGTTCTCGCACTCCTCCGGACCGCCGACGTTGTAGGCCTCGCCGGCCTTGCCTTTCGCCAGCACCGTGTGGATGCCGCGGCAGAAGTCCTCGACGTAGAGCCAGTTGCGGACCTGCTTGCCGTCGCCGTAGACCGGCAGCGAGTCGCTGTGCATCGCGTTTAGCACGATCAGCGGGATCAGCTTCTCCGGGTACTGGCGCGGGCCGTAGTTGTTGGAGCCGCGGACGATCGAGGCGTCGAGCTTGTAGGTGTGGACGTGGGCGGAGACCAGCAGGTCGCCGGCGGCCTTGGTCGCCGAGTAGGGCGAGGAGGGGTCGAGCGGCGAGGTCTCGGTGAAGGAGCCGGAGTCGATCGAGCCGTAGACCTCGTCGGTCGAGACCTGGACGTAGCGCTCGATCCCCAGTTCGCGGACCGCGTCGAGCAGCGTCCCGGTGCCGACCACGTGGGTGCGGGCGAACGCTTCCTGGTCGTCGATCGAGCGGTCGACGTGGCTCTCGGCGGCGAAGTTGACGACCGCGTCGACCCCCTCCATCGCTTCGCGGACCACGTGCGGGTCCTCGATCGCCCCCTCGATTAGCTTCGTCCCCTCGGGGAGGTTCTCGCGCCGCCCGGCGTAGGTGAGCTTGTCGAGAACGACGACGTCGTGCTCGTCGCCGACCAGCCGCACATAGGTCGAGCCGATGAATCCTGCGGCTCCGGTGACCAGAAGTCTCATTCGGTTGCCTCCGCATGTCGTTGGGCGAGATAGCCGGCAAGCCCGTCCTGCCAGCTGGGAAGTCGGATCGCGTGCTCGCGCTGGGAGACCAGCGCCGAGAAGGCCGGCCGCGGCGCCGCGGCGCCGTATTCGTCGGTGGTGATCGAGAGCACTTTGCACTCGACCTTGGCCTGCTCGAAGATTTCGCGGGCGAACTCGTACCAGGAGCACTGGCCCGCCGCCGCCATATGGTGGATGCCGTACTCGATCCCCTCGATCAGGCGGACGATGCCGTAGGCGAGGTGCCAGGTGTAAGTAGGCGAGGTGACCTGGTCGCGGACCACGGTGACCTCGTTCTGGCGCTCGGCGAGCCGCAGCATCGTGTCGACGAAATTGCGGCCGCCGAGCCCGTAGAGGCCGGCGCTGCGGACGATGAAGTGGCGCTTGTTGGCAGCGGCGACCGCCTCCTCGCCGGCCAGCTTGGTGCGGCCGTAGGCCGAGGCCGGCGCCGGCTGATCGCTCTCCACGTACGGCGCGCCTTTGCCGCCGTCGAAGACGTAGTCGGTGGAGACGTGGAGAACCCGCGCTTCGATCTCGCTGGCGGCCGCGGCGACGTTGCCGGCACCTTTGCCGTTGATCGCGAAGGCCGCCTCCTCGGCCGTCTCGGCACCGTCGACGTCGGTCCAGGCGGCGCAGTTGATGACCACGTCGGGCCGCTCGAGGTCGAAGCGGCGGGCGATCGTCTCAGCGTTGGTGACGTCGAGCTCGGCGCGGCCGTAACCGACGACGTCGTGGCCCGCGTTACCCGCGGCAAGCAGGACATCACGACCAAGCATCCCGGCCGCTCCCGTAACGAGCAGCTTCATCGCCGCTCCCCCACTAGACGAGTTTGATCTCGGATCGGTCGCCGACCAGCATCTGCAGGGTCTTCGGCATCCCGGCGCTGCGGGTCAGCTTCACTTCCTTGCCGAGCAGGCTGGCCTCCATCCGGGTGCCGAGGTCCTCGACCACCGAGCCGGAGAGGACGATCGAGTTCTCAACTTCCGAGCGGCGCACGTGGACGCCGTCGCCGATCGAGGTGTAAGGGCCGATGTAGGCGTCCTCGACGTGGGCGCCAGCGCCGATCACCGCGGGGCCGCGGACGACCGCCCCTTGGAGCTTGGCGCCGGAGCCGATCACGACCCGGCCCTCAACCTTGGAGTCCTCGTCGACCTCGCCCTCAATCGAGGTGACGAGCTCCTCGAGGACGAGCCGGTTGGCCTCGAGCATGTCGGCGAGCTGGCCGGTGTCCTTCCACCAGCCGCGCACGACCTCCGAGCGGACGTTGCGGCCCTCGTCGATCAGCTTGTCGATCGCCTCGGTGATCTCCAGCTCGCCGCGCCAGGAAGGCTCCAGCGAGCGGGCGGCCTCGAAGATCAAGGGGCTGAAGAGGTAGACGCCAACCAGGGCCAGGTTCGAGGGGGGGTCTTTCGGCTTCTCGATCAGGCGCACGATCTTCTCGCCGTCGAGCTCGGCGACACCGTAGGACTGCGGGTCGTCAACCGGGGTCAGCAGGATCAGGGCATCGGGTTCGTGCTCGGTGAAGGCGGAGACCAAGCCGCGGATGCCGTCGCGCAGGAGGTTGTCGCCGAGGTACATGACGAAGGGCGAGCCGCCGATGAACTCCTCCGCGGTGAGCACCGCGTGGGCGAGACCGGCGGGCTTGTCCTGGACGATGTAGGTGATCTCGGCGCCGAACTGCGAGCCGTCGCCGGCAGCCTCGCGGATCTCGTCCCCGGTCTCAGGGGCAATAATGATCCCGATCTCCTTCACCCCGGCGTCGACCAGCGCTTCGATCCCGTAGAAGAGCACGGGCTTGTTGGCAACCGGAACCAGTTGCTTCGCCGAGGTGTGGGTGATGGGGCGCAGGCGCGTACCGGCGCCGCCGGAGAGGATCAGTCCCTTCAGGGGCTCCATGCGAGGCTGCAACCCTACCGAGCCTGAAAAAGAGCGGGTTACCAGCGGGTTGTCCTGCAGGACGCTCTTCGCCGGGAGGCGAAAGCATTAGCGTTCGCCCGATGCCTCCCGAGGTCGCCACCACCGCTGAGCCGAAAGGACCGGCAGCCGCGGACGCGCCGGTCGCGATCGAGGTTCGCGACCTGAAGAAGGCGTTCCGGATCCCCACCCATCGCGTCGACTCGCTGAAGGAGCGGATCATCCGCCCCTTCGCCAATCGCGACTACCGGGAGCTGCGGGCGCTCGACGGCGTCTCCTTCGACATCCACCAGGGCGAGTTCTTCGGCATCGTCGGCCGCAACGGCTCCGGCAAGAGCACGCTGCTGAAGCTACTAGCCAGCATCTACCGGGCTGACAGCGGCACGATTCGAATGGCAGGCCGCCTGGCGCCCTTCATCGAGCTCGGCGTCGGCTTCAACCAGGAGTTGAGCGCCCGCGAGAACGTCGTCCTCAATGGGGTGATGATGGGGTTGACCCCGCAGGAAACCCGCGATCGCCTCGACGCCGTCGTCGCCTTTGCCGAGCTCGAGGAGTTCATCGACCTGAAGCTGAAGAACTACTCCTCGGGGATGCTAGTCCGGCTCGCCTTTTCGCTGATGCTCGAGGTCGACGCCGATGTCCTCCTGATTGACGAGGTTCTAGCGGTCGGCGACGCCAACTTCCAGCAGAAGTGCGCCGACGCCTTCTACGAGATGAAAGCTGCAGGAAAGACGATCATCCTCGTCACCCACGAGATGGCGACTGTCGAGGAGTATTGCCACCGGGCGATGCTTATCGCCGATGGCGAGATCCAGTACGTCGGGGACCCCGGCGAGGTCGGCCGCCGCTACACCCGGCTCAACTTCGAACGCGGCAGCGACGTCGGGGCAGGAGCCACTTCGGAGGGCGACCAGGTACGGCTGCTTGACGCCTGGATCGAGGACGCAGCGGGACAGCGGATCGACAACGTCGAGCAGGGCACGCCGATTCGGCTAAAAGTCGAGCTCGAAGCGCTGGATGAGAGCCCGGGCGTCGGCGTCGGCTTCATCCTCGCCAATGCCGAGGGCATCGGCGTCTTCCAGTTCGGGACCGAAGCGATCCTCACCGCCGAGGGGACCTCCGAGCTGACCCCGGGGCGGCGGGTACGGGTCGAGGCTGAGATCGAGAACCCGCTCAGCGACGGCAGGTACTTCGTCCACTGCGGCGTCAACCGGGTCGGCGGCGGCGTCGCCCTCTACGTCCACAACGCGGTCGACTTCGTCGTTTTCGGCGGCGACCCGCACTCGCGCGGCGTCGTCGAGCTCCCCCACCAGATCAGCGGCAGAGTCGAGCCGGAGGAAGGCACTTCGTGAGCACGATCGCCCCGGCACCGCTGCGCGAGGTCCGCGGGCCCTCAGCCCTTGGCGGCGGCTGGCGCCGCTTCTTCGACCTCCTCTGGCTGATGTCGGTGACCGAGTTCAAGCGCGTCTACTTCGGCACCGTTCTCGGCTACCTATGGTCGCTGATCAGGCCGCTGATGCTGTTCGGCGTCCTCCTCTTCGTCTTCACCCAGGTGTTCCGGATCGGCAGCGACAAAGTCGAGCACTATCCGGTCTTCCTGCTCCTCGGGATCGTCCTCTTCACCTTCTTCCAGGAAGCGACGAGTACCGCGGTGACGGCAGTGGTCGCGCAGGAGGGCGTGGTCCGCAAGACCCAGTTCCCGCGGCTCGTGATCCCAATCTCGACCGTGCTTACCGGCGCCTTCAACCTCGGCCTCAACCTGGTCGTCGTCTTCGTCTTCGCCCTCGCCTTCGGGGTCGAACCGGCCTGGACCTGGCTGCTCTTCCCGCTCGCGGTGGTCGCTCTCTTCACCCTCACCGCAGCGGTGAGCATGGCTCTCTCGGTGCTCTACGTGCGCTTCCGCGATGTCGCCATCATCTGGATCGTCCTCGCCCAGGTGCTCTTCTACGCGACGCCGATTCTCTACCCAGTGAACTTCAAAGACAATGTCTCTGCCACCTACGAACACCTGTTGATGATCAATCCGCTGGCGGTCATCTTCGAGCAGGTTCGGATTTGGGTCCTGCACGAATCCCAGGCGCCGACCGTGGTCGAGGCCGCCGGCGGACGGGCCGGCCTGATCCCGGCGTTCGCCATCTTCGTCGCCGTCTGCGCCTTCGGCGTCTGGATCTTCAAGCGCGAAGCGCCTCGGGTCGCCGAGAATCTCTAGACCCTCGTTATCCTGCGCTCGGTGCGGGCCGGGCGTATTCCCATTCTCTATATCGCCCCCTGGGTCGATTTCGGCGGGACCGACAAGAACACGATCGACTGGTTTCGCAAGATCGATCGCAAGCGGTTCGCCCCCTCGCTGATCACGACGCAGGCCTCGCCGAACCGGCGGCTCAACGAGATCGCTGACTATGCCGAGGAGATCTGGGTCCTGCCGGACCTGATGGATGCGGAGGAGATGCCCGCCTTCATCCTCGACTTCGTCGTCTCCCGCGGAGTGCAGGCGGTCCACCTGATGAATTCGCGGCTCGGCTTCGACCTGCTGCCCGATCTGACCGCGATTTCCGGGGCGCCCGGGGTCGTCGTCCAGCTCCACGTCGAGGAGGCCGACCGCTCCGGCTACGTCCGCTACGTGACGACCCGCTACGGCAACCTCGTCGACCGCTTCTCGGTCACCAGCGAGCACCTCGCCGCCGCGGTCCGCGACTACGGCATTCCGCCCGACCGGATCGAGGTGATCTACATCGGCGTTGACGCCGAGGAAGAATTCTCGCCGGAGTGGGTCGAGCCGATCGATGGCCTCGCGGAGGACCGGATGCACGTCCTCTTCCCCGCCCGGATCGTCCAGCAGAAGGACCCGCTGCTGATGGTCGAGGTGGCAAAGGCCCTTCGGGACCGCGGCATCCGCTTCCAGATCCACGTGCTCGGCGAGGGGGACCTGGAAGAGAACGTGAGAGGACGGGTGGGCGAGCTCGGGCTCGACGAGGAAGTGAAGATCCACCCGCCGACGGCGACCCCGCAGCGCTGGTATGCGGGCAGCGACGCGGTGCTGCTGACCAGCGAGTTCGAGGGCGTCCCTGCCGTCGTCTTCGAGGCGATGGCGATGGGGGTGCCGGTGGTGGCCTCGGCCCTGCCGGGGAACAGTGAGCTGCTCGGAGCCGACTACAGCGGCCTGATCGAGCCCCGCGAGTGGGTCCCGCACTACGTCGAGGAGCTGGCGCGGCTCGCTGAGGACCCCTCTTACAAGGAGACCCACGGACAGAAACTTCGGGAGCGGGCGCGTGAGCACTTCTCGCTCGAGCAGATGGTCCGCGCCCACGAGCGGCTCTACGAAGAAGTCGCCCCCGCCCCGTCGGCGCCCAAGGAAGATAGGCAGCCGCTGCCCGAGCAGGTCCGCTTCGGCGACCGCTCCCGCGACGAGGACGAGCTCGTCTCGGTCCTGATCCCCCACTACAACCAGGCCCGCTTCCTCGGCGACTGCGTCGAGTCGGTCTGGGCGCAGACCTACCCGAACGTCGAGATCGTCGTCGTCGACGACTGCTCCAGCGAGGGCGAGACGAAGTTCGTCCTCGACGAGCTCGAAGAGTACGAGGACGTGAAGGTGCTGCGGCTGGACCGCAACGGCGGCCCCAGCCGCGCCCGCAACCTCGGGCTCGAGCTCTGCTCGGGCCGTTACGTGCTCCCGCTCGACTCCGACAACCTGCTGCTCCCCGAGGCGCTCGAGCTCCTGGTCGACCAGCTTCGCAACGCCAGCGAAGAGGTCGGCTTCATCTACCCCAACCTGCAGTTCTTCGGCAACCGCGAGGACTACTTCGAGCCGCCGCCTTATAACGTCTACACGCTCTTCCACGGCAACTATTGCGACACCTGTTCGCTGATCGACCGCGGCGTCTTCGACGCCGGCCTCCGCTACCGCGAGGAGATCGTCCTCGGCCACGAGGACTGGGAGTTCGTGCTGCGCCTGGCGGCCCACGGCATCCGCGGCGAAGCGGCGCAGGCGCCGACCCTGCTCTACCGCAAGTGGGGCTTCAACCGCTCCGACGCGGTCGACCACGCCCACACCCCGTTCGACGAAGAGCTGAAGGAAATCTCCCCGTTCGCCGGCCACGAGGAAGAGGTGAAGGCAGCGGAGTCACCGGCCCTCTCGATCGCCTGCCTGCAGCCGCTGACCGATCCCGAGGCCGTCGCGGCCAAGCTCCCCGCCCAGAGCAGCATCGACGCCGAGCTGTTCTCGGCCCCCATGGGAGACGACCCCCTGGAGGCCCTGCAGCGTGCGCGAGAGCAGATGCGCGGCCGCTACATGCTGGTCAGCGAAGACCCGGAGGCGGCCTTTCTCGGCGATCCCGGATTCGTCGAGAAGGTGCTGCGGCGGTTTACCGCGACCATGCACCCGCCGGACGTGATCGTCTTCACCGACCTCGGAGATAAAGGCCGCTACTCGTTCCGAGCTCTCCGCCCGCAGGACCTCGACGCGGAGCCACAAGCGCACGCCGTCGCCTGGCAGATCGCGGCTGAGGAGCACCTGCCGAACGGGTTGCACGCCGACCCGAGCCAGCCGGCTGCTTCCCTCGTCCGCCTTCTCTCCGGCAGCGGCGGCGAGGCGGTATGGCGCCATGTGCCGTGCTCGAGCGGCGCCGAGCCGGCGCAGAAGCTCGACTGGAAGCAGGTGGCCGCGCCCGGACCTGCCGCGGTCGAGAACGCCCTGGTACCGCCCCTCCTTCCCGGCAGCGGGCGGTACGAGGTGCCGCGCTGGGAAGGGATGCTGAGCTGGGTGCCGCCGATCGCCACGGTGCTAGTCCGATATCGGGAACCACTGCAAAACCACTGGCTGATCACCACCGGGCTGCCGCCGTTCGGCTACGCGCTCGACCGCCACCTCGGCGCCTTGCGCACCACCGCCTTCGAGGGGACCGAGCGGCTCTTCCGCATCGGCGACGAGCTGATGACCTCCTCCAAGGGTGAGTGGCAGCCCCTGCCCGACGAGGGAGAGGAGCTCGGTTACGTCGAGCTCGCCCCGTTCCCGCAACTAAAGGCCCTCGCCCTCGGCGTCCACCGCGCCACGGGGCAGCAGGTGCTGGTGACCCCGCCCGACGATCCGCTGCTGGGCGAGGTCGACATCGTCCGCCACCTCGGCTTCGTCGAGGCGCTCCCGGCCGAACCGCGGTTTCAGCCCCCCGGCCAGCCGGGGCTCGGTCTGGTCGGACTGGTGAAGACCGTGGACCTTCAAAACCGCCGCCACCGCTACGCGCTCGGGTCGGTCCCGCCCGGGCAGCTCGCCGGCGAGCTCGGCGCGCTCGCCGAGACCGGCCTGCAGGGCTCGATCGCCGCGTGGATCGTCGACGGGCAGCTCGTCACCGAGCGCCACAGCCCGCCGCCGCGCCGGCCGCGGCCGAAGCGGGCGACCCGCTGGACGCTCGAGCCGGCGGCGAAATGGCGCGGCATCGCGACGAAGAAGGAAAGGGCGCGAGCGACGCTGCGGCGCTCGGCCCTCACCGCCACCACCCTGGTCGGCCTCGATTCGGCGACGCCAACCCCCTCTGGCGACCCGGCGGGCTGGCTCTTCGCCGAGTTTCGTCCGACCCTCTCGCCCCTGTTCGCGGCCTACCACCCGGTGACGGGAGACCAACTGCTCACCCGCTCGCGGGGCGACGCAGGAGAGCTGGGCTACGACCCACCGACGCTGCTCGGCTTCATCCGCATGATCGGACCGGTAACCGGTCACACCGTTCAATCCCACTTACCCCTTCCCTGGGCACGCCGTCTTGGCGCCGTGCCCCGCTCCGGGTAAAACTAGACTCTCTGTATGGTTTCGTCCCCTTCCAGGCCGCTGATCCTGGTCGTCGACGGCTGGCTTGCCAACGCCGGCGACGCCGCCAGCTACGTCGCCACCACCCGATCGCTGCAACGTGAACTCCCCGGCGCCCGGGTGGCGATCGCGGCCCACCACCGCTCGCTGGTCGGGGACCACTATCCCGAGCTCGACCTCGTCCCGCCGCTCGACGCCATCGCCGGCGTCTCCTGGCCGTGGACGAGCGAGGAGGACATCGCCGAAGCGCCGGTGATCGAGGCGCTCGTCGAGGAAGCCGACCTCGTCCTTGCCGCCGGCGGCGGCTACCTACTGGAGCGCTACCAGCCGGAGCCCCGAATTCGCGGCTATGAAGCGGTCCTCGAACGGGGTAAGCGGCTGGCCTTCTACTCCCAGTCGATCGGCAGATTCAGCGACCCAGGGCTACGGGGGCGGCTTGAAGCGGTCCTGCAAGCGGCCGAGCTCGTGCTCCTGCGCGACGAGCACTCGCTGGAGATAGTGCGGGAGCAAGGCAACCCCGAAAACGTGGAGGTGACCGCTGACGAGGCCTTCCTCTTCCCGGCGCCGCGACGAATCTCGCGCCCCCGCTCGCTCCTGGTTACCGCTTCCCCGCACCCCTGGGAGCGCAGCGGCGACAATGAGCTTCCCGATCACTCCTTCGTCTCCGAGATCGCGGCCGCCCTCGATCGACTGCTGAGCTCAGAACTCGTACACAAGGTCACCCTCGCCTCCACCGCGCAGGGGCTTGGGGGCTCGAGGTGGGAGATCGAGGACGACTCGGACCTCTCCGAAGCGATCTTTAAGGAGATCCCGCCACATCAGCGCGACATGGTCGAGGTGCGCCTGGGCTACCTGACGCCGCGGGAATACGCGGAGCTCGCCGCGCAGCACATGGCGCTGATATCGATGCGCATGCACGGCGCGATCCTCGGCGCGACCACCGGTACGCCGGTGCTGATGGCGAACGCTTCGGACAAGGCCCGCGCGCTCTTCCAGCGGACCGACGGGGGGATGAACGGGATCGCCGAGCGGTCGGACCTCGCCCGCCTCGACGAGCTCGTTGCGCCGATTCTGGAAGACCCGGGACAGGCACGGCTCCGCCAATATGACGCGGTCGAGAAGATGCGCGGCCTCGCCAGACGCAACGCCCAGCTGGTCGCGGAGTGCCTCAAAATCCGTGTCTAGTCCCGCGAACTCTCTATCCGACCTCGTCCTCGCTCCTGGGCTGCTCGAATGCGACGCCTGGATCGGCCCGAAACCGTTTCGCCTCTGGATCAAAGGTCAGGGCGGTGAGGCCACCGAGGTCACCCCGCACGCGGACTCGGCCCTAGCTTTGGGGCTGGTACCGGCAATGCGGCAAGGCGGGGTGCTGAGCGTCGAAGGTGAGATCAGCCCGAGGGTGATGCGAATGCAGCGCGAGTTCCAGGGAATCGAGCGAGCCTGGTCACAGAAGTGGTTCTCGGAGGAACCCCCGCTCGAGGAAGTGACGGTGGAGGCCGGCCTTCGACCGGCTCCGATGCCGAGCGGCGAGGGTCGCGTCGCCGCCTTCTTCAGCGGCGGCGTCGATTCCTGGGCCACCCTCCTCTCCGAGCCCGAGATCACCGACCTGATCTTCGTCAAAGGCGTCGACATCCTCCCCTCGCTCACCCCCCTTCACGTCGGGCTTGGCCAGCGGGTGGAAACCGTCCTCCGCGAAGTGGCGGAGGAGCTGGGCAAGCAGCTGCACGTGGTCGAGCTGAACATCCGCGAGTTCTCCGACCCGCTGATCGCATGGGGCTTCTTCTTCAACTCGGCGCTCTGCGCGGTCGCGCTCTACTTCGAGCCGCTCTTCGATCGCGTGCTGATCCCTTCCGACACCAACCACGCGAACCAGCCGCCGTACGGGTCCAGCCGCATGATCGACGGGCTGTGGTCTTCGGAGGCGCTGGAAATCGTCGACCACGGCGGCAAGCTCACCCGCTTCGAAAGGATCCGCATGATCGCCCAACAGCCCCTGGTGCAGCGGTCCCTGCGGGTTTGTTACATGAACCACGACCGTGCTTACAACTGCGGTCGCTGCGCGAAGTGCAACCTTACGGTGATCTGCCTTGAGGCAATGGGCGTGAGAGACCGCTTCACTACCTTCCCGAGCGAGTTCGACTCCACTGTCCTCGAGGACTACACCCCGGGCGAGCAGATCGCTCTGGTGCTATGGGAAGAGTGCCTGGAAGGAATCGATGCCTGCGGCAGGGACGACCTCGCCGCTGTCGTCCGGCCAGTGGTCGAAAGGGGCAGGCGCAACCAGACCGATCCGGCGCTGATCGCAGCCCAGGAGGAAGCGGCAGCCGCCCGCGGGGAAGCCGCTGCGGCTCAGGCCAAGGTGCGGGAGGTCCTCGGCTCGACCTCCTGGCGACTGACCGAGCCGCTGCGGCGAGCCGGCATCGCCGCCCGTAAGCTGCGCCCCCGGTGAACTCTCTCTCCGACCTCGTGCTCTCCCCCGGGCTGCTCGAATTCGACGCCTGGATCGGCCCGAAACCGTTTCGCCTCTGGATCAAAGGTCAGGGCGGCGAGGCCGCCGAGGTCACCCCGCCCGCGGACTCGGCTCTGGCCTTGGGGCTGATGCCGGCGATGCGGGAGGGCGGGACGCTGCGCGTGGAGGGCGACGTCAGCCCAAAAGTGCTGCGGATGCAGCGCGAATTCCAGGCGATCCAGGAGGCGTGGTCGTATGGATCGATCTATACCGAGGAGCCGCTGCGGGAGGTGACGGTGGAAGCCGGCGAGCGAGCGATCCCGACGCCGAAGAACAACGGCCGGGTCGCCTGCTTCTTCAGCGGCGGCGTCGACTCCTGGGCCTCGATCCTCGCCGACTCCGAAATCACCGACCTGATCTTCGTCAAGGGGGCCGACATCCTGCCGACGCTCTCCCCTCGGCACGTCGGCCTCGGCGAGCGGACGGAGGCGAACCTGCGCGAGGTAGCGGAGGAGCTGGGGAAGCAGCTGCACGTGGTTGAGCTGAACATCCGCGAGTTCTCCGACCCGCTGGTCAACTGGATTCACGTTTTTAACTCGGCGCTCTGCGGGATTGCGCTCTACTTTGAGTCCCTTTTCGATCGCGTGCTGATTCCAACCGACACCAGCCACCGTTATCAGCAGCCGCTCGGCGCCAGCCGCATGGTCGACATGCTCTGGTCCTCAGAGGCTCTCGAGATCATGGACCACGGCAGCCGTCTCACCCGCTTCGAGCGGACCCGCCTGCTCGCCAAAAGCCCTCTGGCACAGCGGACGCTGCGGGTCTGTTACATGAACTACGACCAGACGTACAACTGCGGGCGCTGCCCCAAGTGCATCTCGGCGATGATCACCCTCGAGGCGCTCGGTGTGAGGGAGAAGTTCACGACCTTTCCCAGCGAGTTCGATTTCTCGGCGCTCGAGGACTACATCCCGGCGGCGCAGGTCCTGATGGTCTTCTGGGAAGACCTGCTGCGCGGGGTCGAAGAATGCGACCGAGAGGACCTCGCCGAGGTGGTGCGCCCTGTGCTTGAGCGGGGAGAGCGCAACCTGGCTGACCCGGCGTTGATCGCCGCCCGGGAGGAGGCTTCGTCAGCTCGCGCGGAAGCGGCGGCGGCCCGCGAGGATGCGGCCGCAGCCCAAGCGAAGGTGCGCGAGGTTCTGGGCTCCACCTCCTGGCGACTGACCGAGCCACTGCGGCGCGTCGGGATCGGAGCGCGAAAGGTGCGTTCTCGATTTCGCTCCCGCGCCGACAGGCGGCAGAATGGCGCCGTCGGACCGACGACCCCTCTCTCCGAGCGCGTCGTCGCAGCCAACCTGACCTATCTCAACCGCCCAAAGATCGAGCTGCTGGAAAGCTGCATCGTCGAGGTGCAGGAAAGGGCGGTGCCGGGGGACTTCCTCGAGATGGGCATCGCCCTCGGCGGCTCCGGGATCCTGATCGCCAACCTGATGGAACAGGGGCGGCACTACCACGGCTATGACGTCTTCGGGACCATCCCGCCTCCCAGCGAAGAGGACCCGCCGCTGGTTCACGAGCGCTACCGAACCATCGTCGAGGGACGCTCTGAGGGCATCGGCGGCGACACCTACTACGGCTATATCGACGACCTCTACGACCGCGTGGTTGCCAGTTTCGTCGCCTTCGGGCAGCCGGTAGACGGCGACCGCGTGCAGCTGCACCGCGGCCTCTTCGAGGAGACGCTCCACCCCGAGGGCGAGGTGGCGTTCGCCCACGTCGATTGCGACTGGTACGAGCCGGTCAAGCTCTGCATCGAGCGAATCTGGCCGCACCTCCCCAGCGGCGGAGTGATGGTCTTCGACGACTACACCGAGTACGGCGGCTGCACCAGGGCGGTGGACGAGTTCGTCGCCGCCAGCGACGACGCAACCCTTCGCACGCGCGAACCCAGCGCGGTACTGGTGAAGGCGTGAATTCGAGCCGCGTCTACCTGGACCGCTTCGCCCAATGCGCCGGCGAAAGCGTGCCGGCCGGCGCCCGGGTGCTGGACGCCGGCGCCGGCGAGGGCCCCTACCGCCACCACTTTTCTCACGTCGAGTACGAGGCGGCCGACTTTCAGCAGGTGCCAGGCAAGACCTACTCCGGCAACCACTTCGTCTGCGACCTGGCAGCGATCCCGGTCGAGGACGGCCGCTACGACCTCGTCCTCTTCAGCCAGGTCCTCGAGCACATCCCCGAGCCGGCTGCCGTCCTCGCCGAGCTGCGAAGGGTCCTCAAGCCGGGCGGCCGAATCTGGGCGAGCGCGCCGCTCTTCTACGAAGAGCACGAGCAGCCCTTCGACTTCTACCGCTACACCCAATTCGGGCTCCGCCGCCGCTTCGAAGAGGCCGGCTTCGAAGACCTCGAGATCGACTGGCTGGAGGGCTACCTGGGGACGGTCAGCTACCAGCTAGACGTCGCCGCCCGGGCCACCGACGGCGCCGGACGCTGGCGCCGCGCTGCACCGGTGCTTCGAAAGCTGAGTGAGTTGGCGGCCAAAGGGGACCTCCGCTGGAAAATCACCAACGCCGGCCACCCGAAGAACTACACGCTCGTCGCACGCGCCTGAGGGGATAGCGTGGTGAGCACTCGGAATTTCCTCTCGCCGCTAGCCAGGCTCTTCAGCCCCACCTCTCCCTTGACTGCGCGGGGGCGCGCCCGCCGACGCTTCAACTGCGAGAAACAGTCCGAGTGGGATGGCCGCGCCGAGACGGCCGTCGCCCTGCTGGTGGACCTTTGTAACGAGTGGCTGCCAGAACCTCGACGCGGCGCAGAGATCGCTGACTTCGGCGCCGGCAACGAGCGCCTGCGGCCGCTGCTCGACTCCCAGCTCGGGGGCGAGATCCAATACCACCCATACGATCTCCATCCCCAGCTGCCGACCACCGAGCGGTTGGACGTCTCGCAGGGACTGCCGGACCAGAGCTTCGACCTCGCGCTCTGCCTCGGACTGCTCGAGTACCTCCCTTCCGTCCCTACGCTGGCCCGGGACCTTCGCGCCCACTGCCGCTTTGCCCTCGTCTCCTACGTGACCAGCGACAGTCCCGTCGCGATCCCCTACGACGACCGCCTGCAGCACGGTTGGACTAGCCACCTGAAAGGTGAGGAGCTCGAAGCGAGCTATCGCGAGGCTGGCTTCAGGATGCTCGGCAGCGGTACCTCAGACGGTGAGGCAACGACGCTCTGGCTCTGGGCAGCCGGCGCTCAGTATTCGTATTGAACGTATTCCGGGCCTGGCACGAACTTCGGCGCCACCTTTTCGCACTGGTGGCGGTTGCGGGGTGCGGCGTGGAGGCCGGTCGAGAGATCGAGCAGCTTCACCGAGCCGTAGCTCCCGAAGGTTTCCGGCGCTTCCTCGCCGCTGAGGCCGATGCCGTCGGCACGGCACTGCAGAGCGGTATTGGGTAGCACCGGGGAGGCTGAGATTTCGCTGCTTTCGTATTCGTCCTGCACGGCGCCGTTGAGGTCCCAGGAGTAGGCGAAGATAGGAACCCCGAGGGCCTGCCAAGAGGGGTAGTTACTGGCGAAGAGGGTCGTGCCCGGTTCAAGGTTGGGGTACTGCTTCTCGATCCGGTCGAGGGCGGTGCGCTCGGCCCGATAGGCGGCTTCCCAACTGCGGGCGTGGCGCTCCAGCACGTGAACCCAGGCCGCCCCCAGCAGCACCATCAGCAGGACCGTCACCAGCGTTGCGTAGCGGCGCAGCGGTCGCCAGAGGCCGCCCAGGGCGGCGACTCCAAACGCAACTACGGCGTAGGCGAGGATCACGAGGCCGTAGCCGGAGAGAGCGTTGACCCGGTTGGTGGCGCCGAAGACGCTGGGCGTGTAATAGGGGTCGGCGGGGATGAACATCACCCAGCCGAGGGCCGCTACCGCCAGTCCCGCCCCCCCCAGCAGCAACCACTCCCGTAACCCCCATCGCACTACTGGCGCCACCTCGTTGCCGCGCCGGTAGAGGTAAACGATCAGGCCGCCGATCAGGACCAGGCCGAGGGCGACAAAGACGAGACCGGTCCGCGGCGACGACCCGAGGGGATAGAAAGTCCAGGCGATCATGTCCCGGCCGCCCTTGACGATTTCCCAAAGATGATCGAGGTCGTTGGAGAAGCCGGAGACGGGCCGATCGGTGTGGGTGCCGACCCACAGTAATCCCGTTACCACCACCACGACGTCGGCGGCCCACCGCGACAGGGCTGACCGGAAGCCCATCATCATCACGTAGAGGAACCCGGCCGCCACGATCACTGGGGCGGTCAGCTCGTAGGCCAGCACCGAGAGCAGGTAGATCACCAGGGCCGCGGCATGCCAGCGCCAGGAACGGCGGATCACGCCGATCAGCGCGACTTGAATCCCGACAAAAGCGATGAAGACGCCGAGCAGAGGGGGGTTGGTCCCGACCCAAAACCGCAGCGAGTCGTACCAGGGGTAGACCAGGGTCAGAACCGCGATCAGCCCCGCGTGCGCCCAAGGCAGGCCCATGGTCCTGAGGATCGTGAAGACAAGCAAGGCGACGAGCACGGTCATGAAGGTGACCCAGACGAGGTTGAGAGGGATGCTAGTGCCGAGGATCGAATATTTGAGCGGCGTGTAGACAACCAGCACCGGCCGGTATTCGAAGAGGTTGTTGAAGTAGGAGAGGACGTGGCCGACCGTTCGCCCGCCGGGGGTGTAGAGGGTGCCCGCGGAGTCGGCCCAGTCGTCGAGGAAGAAGCCGCCGTGGGAGATGTAGGGGCCCAGGGCCGCGGCCGCGACGAGCAGCAGCACGAGCAGGACGAGGAGGACCTCGCGGGCAGGGGGGAGCGACCAGTTCCACCCGTCAGGACGCGCACCAGCCTTCTGCCGGTCGGACTGCTGAGTATCCACCGCGGTCACGAAGGGAGCAATTTATCCGGGTCGGCGGAGCCTGCGTGCCCGGCTAGGAGACGAACGACCAGAGCGCGAACTCCGCGGTGAGAACCGCCATCGCAGCCGCCGAGAGGGTGACGACCGTCTGCGTCGATCCCCGCCGATCGCAGACGCGCGCAAGCCAGAAGAAGATCGGGAAGAGGACGGAGATGAACCGGCCTGCCGAGAAGAGCGGATTGTCGCCGGGCTGGGAGACGAAGATCGGTACCAACGACACCAGCACCCAGCTGCCGTAGGCGATGGGCAGGTTGCGCAACATCGCGGTCCCGGCCGCCACCGCCACGGCGACCAGGGCAACCTGAGCGATGTCCAGGTGGTAGTAGATGGGCTGTTCGTCGTATCTGCCTTCGAGCACGGTACCGACGCTCTCGCCGGCGGCGCGGAGCCCGTGCCAGGCGCCGGTGAATGGGTCAACCGTATGGCGGCCGAAGAGTTCCTGCGCCTGCTGCCACTGCAGCGCGTCCCCCAGCGTGAAGTGGAGATAGGCGCTGTAGGCCAGGAGGCCGATCGGGACAAGCAGGAGCCAGGCGGCGTCCCACCGCAGGGGATAGCGGGGGCGCCACCCTCGGCTCGGGCGTTCCGGTTGATCGGAGCGCGGGCCGTAGAGGTAGATCAGCAGCGCCGGTACGAACAGCAGGAGCCCCGGCACCCGGGTCGCAGAGGCGAGCGCGAGGCTTACGCCCACTAGGGCCCACCGCCCTTCGCGGGCGACCAAGAAGACGGCGAGGGCGAGCAGCAGGAACAGCGACTCCGTGTACGGCAGCCCGAAGAAGAAGGCAAAGGGAAAGAAGGCGAGCAGCATCAGAGCGGTGCGCGCGTGCAGCTCGCCGATTTCGAGCACGGCGAGCCGGTGCATCAGCACCAGCGCTACAAGGAAGGCGGCAAGCGAGAAGAGGTAGGCCATGATCAGCACCAACCCGGGACTAGCGCCGAACCCGCTGAGCACGTGGACCGCCCCGGGGTAGAGCGGGAAGAAGGCCGGCCGCACGTCGGCCGGAGGTAGGCCTGGCTGCGCTTCCACGTAACCGTCGAGGGAAATCGCGAGGTAGTGCAACGCGTCCCACTTGGCGAGCGGCGAGAAGAGCAGATCGAGCAGCCCCGAACCCGGCCAGTTGGTGAAGGGGTGCGAAAGCTTCGGATAGTCAGGCTGGGTGTTAGCCGGCAGGTCGGCAACCGTGACCCAGATCGCGGTTCCGAAGACGATCAGGCGACTCGGCCAGAAGGCTGCCCAGGCGGCTCGCAGGCTCTCCCGCCATCCAGGGACCGCACCCGGCTTCACTCGGTCATGCTTTCCGTGACCAGCACAGCAGCGGGACCCGCCAAACGGCCTCGAGGACGATCGCCTTGCTCATCCTCGAGTTGCCGACGCGGCGGTCCCGGAAGAGGATCGAGACTTCGAGGACTCGGTGTAGGTCGGAGGGATGAGCCAGGCTCCTCCCTTAGGCGTGGCCATGGGCGGCCACGCTATCGGAACCCATCACAGAAGATCAGGAGGTGGCTCTCACGGTCGACCCCCTCCGGTTGCCCTGTCGGCTCGGCTGCAGGGCGAGCCCCCGACGCTAGCGTTTAGCGCCGAGGGCTCAGGTGCAGGAGGTTGCCTAGCCGGCGACCTCCAGTTTTTCGACGCTGCCGATCTCTTCGACCCATTCGGACGATAGGCCGCCTTGCTTCACATAAGCAACACCACCCGTCGTCACTGCACCGATGAGGGCGCCGCCGTTGGCATCACTACCGAGACTCAAGGATTTCACCGAGCCGAGCTCTTCAACCCAGGTGCCATAGAGACTTCCCTGCTTGACCACCGCCAAGCCACTGTTTCTCAGGGCGCCGATCAGCGGGCCATTGGTCGGATCAGTCGCCAGAGCGAGCGCTTGGTCGTTGGATTCCTCTGCAACCCAGCCGGCACCGAGGCTACCCGTCTTCACATATACCGTGCCGGCGACAATCGCACCGATCAGCGGACCATGACTCGAGTCAGTTGCGACGCGGAGTGCGGTTGGACTGCCGATCTCGTTGACCCAGGTGCCGTAAAGACCAGACTTCACTAAGGCGGATCCGGTCGTCGTTATGACACCGATCAGAGCTCCGTGAGTCGCATCCGTGGCGATACTGAGGGCCGCGGCATTGCTCGTCTCGTCGACCCACGTCCCATAGATCCCACGCTTGACATACGCGTGCCCGTTATTCAGGACGCCTATCAGCGGGCCATTTGCGGGGTCAGTGGCAACCTTCACTGAGGTCATGCCGGCGCCCAAGTCAACCCATTCACCGAATACGCCCTGCTTTACCAGCGCATGACCGGTGTTGGTCAGGACACCGATCAGCGCCCCATTGGTCGGATCAGTGGAGATGCTGACATCTTTGAAGCCGCTACCCTCGTTCACCCATGCATTTCGCAGGTTCCCTTCCTTTACGTAGAGCGTTTCGTTGACGATTGCACCGATCACATCAGGAGGCGGCGGTGGTGATTCGGTTCCACCTTCGGTCGTTCCGCCCCCTCCACCAGCATCCGCATGCGTCCATTCCACGTTCCCGTACACGGTGCTGCTGCTAGCAGCGTTGTTGGTGATAACGGCATACATTGCGCAATCAGGATTCCCATAACATTCGTTGGAAAGTGCGCTCAGTTCTACTTTCGCCCCAGGACCACTCGAGCATCTTTCTAGGTGCTGGGATGGGAAGCTGAGACACACGGAGTGTTGTGGACTCCATGCTTCTGCGCGCCTGATCCCAGTGAACGCTTGGTAGCATTCGTCGCTGGTCGTATGGGTATCTTTAGCCGTTAAGGTCGTACCCCAACAGAAGTGATCTGAACGGACTTCGGCTGCGGCGATTTCTGGGCGTCCGAGGCCCACCAGCACAACGAAAAGCAGTGCACCTGCTAGTGCCCCTACCTTGATTTGACTCCTCAGTTCGAGGGTAGACATTCCTTCCCTTTCTTGATTCAGACGTTCGCAGACCGACTCCGCTCTCCTTGAGCCGATCCACGAAACAGATTGAGATCGACACGTCGGACTGATGCCACTGATCTCCGAGGGAGATAGGGCACTTGTCGGCGTCACGATCTTCCTGGGCGGGGCATCCTGCCCAGGGTGGAAAACACTTTCAACCCCACTTTTAGTGTCTGGGCCATACAGACCGGACGCACCATTTCGAGCGGTTCAACTGTTTGTTTTTACAAATTAATTGGATGCTCGGTCCAATCATGCTGATCTTTCCGAGGCGGGATCAGCATTTGCGAGTCCAACCTGCAAGCGACGTGGTGTCCTGTCGCGTCTTGTCGGCGCTCGGTTGGTCAGTGCCTACAGGTGATCCGAGAAAGTTTGCAAAAATATTGCTTAGCGGCTCGATAGCGCCGAAGCGCGACGGGAGCGGGAACTTATTTACCTTGAGCACCTTCTCCGCCGTCGACAGCAATCCCAGACCTATGGCAAGAAAACAATCCATCGAATATGCCGAGCCGCCCCCAACATCATCCTCGGGGGGCAGCTCGGGTTCCCTTTTAGATCAGCCGCTCTTACCGACGTTGACGGCAGGAATCACGCTGCTTCTCAATCCCAGCTTCATCTCGACACCCCCTTCCTTTTTCTTGCTTAAACGCAATAAAACGACAGAGGACAACGCCTGTCTAGTCAGGGGGGGCGTCTACATCTGATAACTAGTGGATTCTTGAGTCCACCCGCAAGACACCCAGCAGTGGGCTCAGGGGCCCCACAAGGCTCGCCTAGGGTCCGAGTGGACCACGAACCGTCCTATCTCAGCCGGCTTGGGGTCGTGTGGGCATACCCCTTGCGCCTGACGATCGTCACCGAGCTCTACATGAGGGAAATGAGCGTCACCGAGTTTTTCCGCGAGTTCGGGGGCAGCTCCCTGGGAAACGTGCGGTGGCACTTCGAGAAACTCGTGGAGCATGGGTGGCTCCGAAAAGTTCGGACGAAGAAAGCGGGCCAAGGACGCCCCCAGGAGGTGTATCGCTCTACGGAACTTGCTTTCTACGACGATGAATGCGCAGAAGAACTTCCCACATCAGTTCGGGCTGCGTTCAGCACTCGAATTCTGCAGCAGATGGGCGAGCGGATCGCATGCGCCAGAACCGCGTCCACCCTAGATTCGGGACGTAGCATCTACCTGTCGCTAACCTCCGTCGCACTTGATGAGCGTGGCTGGCTCGAAAGCATCCACGTCCTGAACGAGTGCCTGCGGAGTCTGACTCAGGAGCAGTTGGACGCAAAAATGCGCATCACCACCTCGGGTAGCGATGCAGCCCTACTCATGGTCTCGCTGGCCGGAATTGAGACTCCTAGCAGCGAAGCTAGCGCCGCGGAGACATCCGCTTCGGAGGGACCGACGATGCCCATGGATCTCGAGATGTCGCTGGAGACGCGCCTAGCAAAGGTGTTCGGTGATCCGGTGAACATCAGAATCGTGAAGGAGCTGACCGAAGCGACGATGAGCCCGAGCCAGCTCGCGCACAAGATGGGCGAGCTACCCGTTTGGCAGATCGACCGCAAATGCAAGCAGCTCGAAAAGTATGGGTGGCTCGCCAGAGTCGCGGAGAAGACGGGCGGGAGGCGCCGGGGAGCGCGGGAGGTCTTCTACCAAGCCACCAACCCGCCTATGGGCGTTGACCTTTGGCCTGAGGCGGCGCGGGCCACTGGGAGCAGTGAGAGCGAGGCCATGCTTCATGACTTCTACGAGTGCGTCATCGAGTCAATCGAGGCGGGGGTCCTCGACAAGAGACACAACCGGCACCTAACCTGGAGCGCCCTTCTTGTCGACGAGCTGGGCTGGAATCAGGTGATGACACTCTTGGAGGAAGGTGAGAAGCGACTCACCGCGATAAAAGAGCGCGCGAGCTGGCGGCTGAGGAAGACAGAACAACCGGGACTTCCCGCCATGCTCTTTTTAGGGGGCTTCGAAATCCCGCCCCTAATTGTTCTCTCTTAACCAACGGACGGCCTGAAGTGTGGAGGTGCCTGCCTTTTCCTGCTTAATGCTTTTGAAGAAGAGGTAATTACCCAAGACAATCAATTTAGCTAGCCGATCGTTCCCAACCAGGAAGGTATTCCTAGTGACCAAATCACAAAGCCGGCTAATCGAAATCGATGGCTGGGCCGATGAAAATCCGTGTCGTCCGAAACCAGTTGCCTGATCATATAGCGTCAGATCCGACTAGGGGGGAACCCGGGAAAGAGGCCCGGGATCCTGGAGAGCGAGCGGCGCTCGAGGCAGTAGGAAACGCAATTGCTGCCTATCGAGGGGAGAAGGGGCTCAGCCAAACCGAGGTTGCGGAGCTTGCCGGTTGCAGCGCCGGGGAACTCGAGGCCATTGAGGCGGGGAAGCTATGGGCTAGCTGGGGCGCGCTCCGGGCTATCACGGCGGCTTGCGGTAAGGAACTGGCTGCTTTGTTTGTTGCTGTTCAAGAAGACCCGCCAAGGCCCGAGGGAGGCGAAGGGCGATAGCCGAGAAAAAGCGTAAAAAACGGGGTCGAAGCCGACAACCAAAGGTCAATCAGTCGCCACAACAGGCGCTGATAAAGGCGCTTAACCACCCTACTCGGGTCAAAGCGTTAAGGATTCTGACGGACCGCATAGCGAGTCCGAAGCAGATTGCCGATGAGCTTGACATGAAACTGAGCTCTGTCGGTTACCACGTCCGAGTGCTGAATCGGTTGGGGCTGATTGAAATAGTTGAAGAAGAACAGGTCAGGGGATCAGTAGCCCATTTCTACAAATTGGTGAATCGGCCCCTGGTCCAAAATACTGATTGGGCGAGCCTCGATCCGAAGGTCCGTGGGGCCGCCTCGGGCCTTCTCCTTGAAGCTCTCATCAGTGACGCTGCCGAATCGCTAGCCACTGGACTTTTCGACAAACGCCCAGACCGTCACCTCACTCGAACGCCGTTGTTGCTCGATGAGAAGGGGTGGCAGGCGGTCATCACAATCCAAGCCAGAGCAGAGGAGGCAGTACTAAAAGAGCAAGCCGCGGCCTCGACCCGCGCAACCAACGGGACTACCAACATTCACGCAATTGTCGGAATGTGTTGTTTCGAGGTACTGCAGAGGGGGACCAAGTAGGTAGTCCTACCCGCGTCGGCGGCGCAGCAGAGGGACCCGCCAGGCCGCCTCGAGGACGATCGCCCGGCTCATCTTCGAGTTGCCGACGCGGCGGTCGCGGAACAGAATCGGGATCTCGAGCACGTTGAAACCGGCCTGCAGGGTCCTATAGGTCATCTCGACCTGGAAGGCGTAGCCCTGGGCCGAAATCTCATCCAGATCGATCGCTTCCAGGACCTGGCGGCGGAAGCACTTGAAGCCGCCGGTCAGGTCCTTCACCTCGATCCCCAGGACGAGTCGCGCGTAGGCGCTGCCGCCGCGACTGATCCCTTGCCTGATCAGGCTCCAATCCTCGACGCCGCCCCCGGCGACATAGCGGGATCCCAGCACCAGGTCTGCGCGTTTGCTCGCCTCAACCAAGCGCCGCAGGTCCCGGGGATCGTGCGAGAAGTCCGCGTCCATCTGCAGGACCAGCTCCGCCCCGCCCTCCAGAACATGCTTGAAGCCGGCGATGTAGGCGGAAGCCAGTCCTTCCTTGTCGGCACGATGCAGTACCTCCACCGGCAGCTCAGCCGCAAGCCGATCGGCGATCTCACCGGTCCCGTCGGGTGAGTTGTCATCGACGACCAGGACCCGGGAGCCCTCCGGCAGGTTCTCGACTGCCGCCCGAACCAGCGACTCGACGTTCCCCGCCTCGTTATAGGTGGGGAGCACGAGCCAGGCGTGGCTGCGTGGATCAGCCTGGGACATGCTTCTGTCCTCCATAGAAGGGCGACGCTATAGGAACTTCCCGATCCGTTGATCAGTGCCGGTTTCAGAATCGCAACAAAGCTGTGCGCCAATTTTTTGCTTCTGCGCGCCTTTCGTCGCAGCTAAAGAGTTACGCTAGGATCATGGTGGTGATGACGCCGAAAGAGAAGTGGACCGACGAGCGCCTCGACGACCTGAACAAGAAGGTCGATGACGGCTTTGCTCGCGTGGATGCGGACATCCGCGAACTTCGAACCGACATGAATGCGGGGTTCCAGAAGGTGGACGAACGGTTCGAGAAGCTCAACGATCGCTTTGACGCGCTGAACCGCACTCTGCTCAGCGGCTTGGTTGTCCTTCTCGCCGCCCTCATCGGCAGCAACGTCTTCTAGAGGCAGCATGCATTCATCTCGTTACGTCCGGCAAGGGCATGTACATTCGGAATCGATGAAGGCACGCGAGCGACTTCTCCTGTTCCTGGCTCTTGATGGCGCACCTCGCGGCCTCGACCCGGTGCGTCTTCAGAAGGGAATGTTCCTTGACGCCATGACCGGGGGGGACGGCGCGGGCGAGGCCTACGCATTCGTGCCCTACAACTACGGTCCTATGAGCGTTCAGATCTATTCGGATCTTGAAGACCTGGTTTCCGAAGGCCTCGTGGAAGAGGCTCCGGTGCAGGGCCAGTCCTGGTCGCGCTATCTGGCAACTCAGGAGGGCATGCAAGCGGGGAAAGAGCTGATGTCCCGTCAGCCCTCGGACCACGCCGCACAACGGCTCTACAGGATCAAGAAAGAAGTTGCTTCCAAGACCTTCAAGGCGCTACTCGAGGACGTCTACGACCGGTATCCAGAGTACGCCGCGAACTCAGTATTCCGCAGGGACGCCTGAGCCGCTGATCTCTGGCTTGCTTCAGATGAGATGACTCTCATCACGGGTCTCAGGTGCAGCGATGCTGTCGTTCTCGCATCAGACAGTCAGGTGACTGTCGAAGGCGGACTGAAGACGAGTGCGCAAAAGCTGTTCCGAACTCGTCAGGGAATCATCTGGGGAACGGCTGGTTCGATCGCAGCCGCCCAGGCAATCGCGGCACATTTTGATCAGTTGATCATGGATGCAAACCCAGGACGGGACGCCGGGCGGCAGGGCGTAAAGAAGGTCGTGCTTGCCGCTGTCGCTGACTTGACGGGGACGGATGACAGGTTGCCTGGCGGGCTGTTCAAGGGCCTTTTCGCGTGGTACTCGGTCCAGGAGCAACAGCATTATCTGCTGCAGGCGCGGAGCGACGGAATTCTCGAGCTACAAGAACAGGGATTTGCCGCAGTCGGCAGTCCAAGCAGCCAAGAGCTGGCAAGGTTCGCGTTCTTCGGATTCACCAGCTCTCGTTTCTTGGAGTACGAGACGTTGCCGCTGGAGGTGGCAAAGATGCTCATCCACACCATCACTGGCGATGCAGTGGACGCTTCGGCCCAGGCCGTAGATGGACCGATTCAACTAGCAGTGGCAAATGCAACTGAAGCGACTGTTCTGGAGGAGGCGGACTTGAAGCCGGTTCAGGACACGGCAAATGCGTTTCGGATGCACCAGGCCGACTTCCTGAAACGGACCAAGAGGCCGGCCGAGCAAGGCGGAGCCAGCGGCCTCATTCCTGGGTCCGATTAGCCTCGGACACGCGGGGACGAACCCTCACCGGCAGATCCTCGCCGGCTGCTCTGCCTCCACGTGCAGGTACCAGGGTCGCGGGGATTCGTCTCGGGGGACGTGGAGAACCGCGACCGAGCCGCCGGGCACGGGGTCTAGCGAGACCGGATATTCGCCTTCGGCGAAACGGCGCAGCGTTAGCTGGGCTTCGCCGCCGGGTGCAACTTCGATTCTGGTCAGGCCGGGGTTCAGCTGAACCTCGCGTCCGGGCGCGGCTTCGGCGGGGACTGAGATGCAGTTCTCCTTGCCGCCGCCTGCGTCGTAGCCGCCCGCCTGCGTGGTCTCCTGCAGCGGCAGCGCTGCGGCCAAGACTATGTCGGCCCAGTGCCGGGCTTCCTCGGGGGCGGCGGCTAGTTCGGCTTCGGTGTAGGCGGGCGACCCGTATTCATCGACGGCTTCGAGGTAAGGACCGGCGAAGACGTCGATCAGGGCGGGGGCGCCGGCGACTTCGGGCGTCAGCTCGAAGTCCGGCCGGACCGTCCGCCTGGCGATTTCGATCGCGCCGGTGTCGGCCTTGGTGAGGACGCTCCTGACCGCGAAGATGTCACGGCCGTCCTTGAGCACGATCAAGTTGGGCGCAACCGCCAGCGCCGTCACCACCCCCCCGATCAGCACCGCACGGCGGCCGAAGCGCTCCCGCACCAACAGGTTCGAGAGCACCAGGAGGATGAAGACGCAGCTCGCGTACTGGTAGCGGCTCGCGGCCGGCTCGCGGCCGGGCACCTCGTTAAACGCGGTGAGGAACCAGTTCACCGCCGCCGCCGCGGCGACTGGCCAGAGGCCGGGGTCGAACCCCGGGCGGCGCAGCTGCCGCCAGGCGACAGCGGCGACGATCAGCGCCAGCAGCACCGCTCCCCAAAACATTTCCACCGTCCCGGTGACCGGACTGCTGCCGAGGCCGAGGAGGTTGCCGACCCCGACGGCGATCGCTTCGATCACGAAGCGCGGCGAGGCGAGGACGTTGTGCAGCGACATGTGCGATTCGGCGTTGTGGCCCCAGCCGAGGTACCAGGCGGTGAAGAGCAGGCCCGGGATCAGCACCACGTAGGCTCGGCCGCGCCAGCGCTCCCGCGGCGAGAGCAGGACCGCGACCAGCGCCGCGGCGACGAAGGGGATGCCGAGGCTCGAGAAGCCGAGCGAGATCGTCAGGAAGATGCAGGCGAGGACGTCGCCTTTGCGGTCGCCGCGTTCGAGCGCCAGCAGCATCGCCAGCCCGAAGAGGAACGAGCCGAGCAAGCTGATCTCGAACGGCCAGACGAGGAGTTCCCAGGCCGGGCCGAGGAAGAGGACGAGGACGGTCGCGAAGAGCCCGAACCAGGGGCCGACCCGGCGGCTGATGTAAAGGAAGACGAGGCAGGCGCTGGCCACGAGCATCAGCGCTAGGAGGACGTATTCCGGCTTCGCCGAGCTCATCCCAAAGACGTGGAGGAAGAGCTGCATGATCGCAACCGGGATGACGACGATGTGCTCGTTGTGGGGCTCGAGGAAGGAATCGGCGGTGAAGGCGCGCCGGTTGATCAGGAACTCCCAGCTGTCCTGCAGGTAGGTGAAGTGCCAGGTCAGCGCCAGGATCAGCAACGCCGAGGCGAGGAGGGCGGCACCGAGCAGGAGCAGCGGGGCGTTACGAGCAGTTCTCGCCATCGCGGCCGGGGAGTGTATTGGTGGGGTCAGTTGGCGCGGACCCGCCGCCTGGCGAGGATCGTGGCGACGCCAAGCAACGAGCCCACCAGCGCGAGCAGGCTGATCCAGCGGCTGACGACGACCGCGGGGCCGTCCTCGCCGCTGACGACAACCGTGCGGGGACGATCGGGCGAGGCCGGGAGGCGCACGACCATCTGCCCAGCTTCGTTGCGCCCCACAGGTTCGGCCCCGGAGAGGTCGACTAGGTAGCTGCCGGTGTCGATGTTGGTCTGGGCGGTCCCGGCCGGCCCCGGCGGGTACTCGACCGTGTAGCTGTCGCGGATGCCTTCTTCCACCGGCACGGTGAGCGGCTGCTGCAGGGTCGGCTGCACGACCGGCGCCGAGCCGTCGCCGAACTGCACGATCGCGTACCAGGAGGGTGGCGGCGCCACGGAGGAAGCGGTCGCTTCAGCGCGCCCGTTCAGCCAGGAGCGCACCTGGAAGTTCTGCTGGATCGAGATCGCCAGGTTGAAGACGGCGATCGCCGCCAGGGTGGCGATCGCGGCGGTGGACGCGGTGCTCCTCCCCCGCCGCTCGATCGCGGCCAGGGCGAGGGTGACCATGCCGACCACGCAGAAGTCGGCGTAGGTGAGCAGCCGGTACGGGAACTGGATGTACTGGAGGAATTCAGGCAGGTCCATGATCAGCGACCAGTCGAGGATCAGCAGCACCAGCGCCGCCAGCGCCAGGGTGAGCCCGACCGCCAGGGCGCGCCGGCGCGGGCCGAGCAGGCGCCAGAAGACGGCGCCGGCGACAAGCGCCCAGAGCAGCGCCAGAACCGGCAGGGCGGCGTTGATGTCGGCTTTGACAAACGAGTACGGGTCGGGCGCGTCGCGCAGGATCCGGAAGAGGTTCCCGGCGCTGGTGTAGGCCTGCTGGCCGATCGGGTCGGGTTCGTTTTCGACCGTCCGCGAGTGGAAGAGGATCAGCGGCCCCAGCATCCAGGCGTTGATGCAGACCGCGAGCACCCCGAGCCAGGCGAGGCCGAGCAGCCGCATCGCCCGCGCCTTGACGAAGGGCCAGTAGCAGGCGATCAGCACCACGGCCAGGATTGCGAGGAAGAAGACGCCCCAGACCATCGAGAGCGCATGGCTGCCGGTGAGGAAGACCAGGCCGACGACGAAAGCGGCCGCATCGCGCAGGCGCAAGCACGGCTCCCGCACCAGGCTGATGCCGGCAGCGGCGACCAGCGGCAGCATCGAGGTCCCAACCACCTCGGGGATGCCGCCGCGGCCGTAGAGGTTCGAGACCGCCAGCGGCGCCGTCACCGCGATCAGCCCCGGCAGCTGGGATCGCCAACCGCACACCCCCGCCTGGCGGGCGATCCAGGTCCACCCCAGGTAGTTGGCGGCGATCGCCCCGGCGTAGGAGAGGAGCACCGCCACTTCGGCGTCGAAGACGTCGGCGACGAAGCCACTGACTGCGTAGAAGGTGCCGCCATAGAAGGCGTAGTAGGGGTAGAAGGCGCCAAGCGTCGACTGCAGGTAGATGCTCGGTTCGCCCAGGGCCTTGATGTCGAGGCCCTGCATGTAGACCAGCCAGAGGTGGTTGCCCCAGTCGGTGGCGAAGGTGCGGTCGGTCAGCAGGATCGGGGCGAGCAGGCAGAGGATCACCCCCGCCGGGATCGCCAGGTGCCAGCGCGCCCGCATCAGCCGGACAGCTTCCCACCGCTGTCAAGAACCCCTGTTTATGCGGGTAGACTGCGGCTGCGTGACCGAGCCATCAAGCGCCCCCAAACCCCTGCGGCAGGTGCCGTCGCAGGACGAGCAGGACCAGATGCGCCCCGAGCTGGAGCGCGCCCAGGAGGAGATCCTGCGACTCCGCGATCTGCTGATCGCCAAGGAGAACGAACTCGGCGTGGTGCGCGGGAAACTCGAGGAGCTGGAAAACGGCGCCGCCCCGCTGGTCACGATCGCGGTAAAGCTGCGCTCGCTGCTGCCAGGCTCGCTGCGCTCGCTGCTCTCCCGGCTGCTGCGCCGCGGGCGTTCCTAGGCCGGGGCCCGGCCGCTCCCGGCATGCCCCTCTTCTCGATCGTCACCCCGGTGTACAACACCCCGCCCGACGTGCTGGCGGCAATGCTTCGCTCGGTCCGCCGGCAGCGCTTCGAGGACTGGGAGCTCTGCCTCGTCGACGACTGCTCGCCCGACCCCCACGTGCGCGAGATGCTGGAGCAGGCGGCGAGGGAGGACGGGCGAATCCGCGTCGGCCGCCGCGAGGAGAACGGCGGCATCGTCGCCGCCTCCAACGACGCGCTGGCGATGGCGACGGGTGAGTTCGTCGTCTTGCTCGACCACGACGACGAGCTGCACCCGGCGGCGCTGGCGCGGGTGGCCGAGGCGATCGCCGCCACGCCCGAGGCCGACTACATCTACACCGACGAAGACAAGATCGACCGCGCCGGGCGCCGCTCGGGCCCGTTCTTCAAGCCCGACTGGTCACCGGAGCGGATGCGCACGCAGATGTACACCTGCCACCTCAGCGTGATGCGGCGGCGGCTGGTCGAGGAGGTCGGCGGCTTCGACGCCGAGTTCGAAGGCTCCCAGGACTGGGATTTGGTCCTCAAGGTGACCGAGCGGGCGCGGCAGGTCGTCCACCTGCCGGAGGTCCTCTACCACTGGCGGATGCTGGAGACCAGCACCGCCGGCGCCGGCGAGGAGGCCAAGCCCTGGGCCTTCGAGGCGGGGACGCGGGCGATCCAGGCCCACTGCGACCGGATCGGGCTGCCGGCCGAGGCCGAGCGCGACCTCGAGAAGCCGGGGGTCTACCACCTGCACCCGCGCCTGCAGCGCGAACCGCTGGTCAGCATCGTGATCCCGACCGCCGGCGGCTCGCGCGAAGTCCGCTTCCAGCAGGTGACGCTGATCGAGCACTGCGTGCGCAGCATCGTCGAGACCTCGACCTACGAGAACTACGAGATCGTCTGCGTCGCCGACCGCGGCGTCGGCGGCGATCTCATCGAGCGCCTGCGGGCGATCGCCGGCGAGCGCCTGCGGATCGTCCCCTTCGAGGGGCCCTTCAACTTCTCCGAGAAGATCAACCGCGGTGTCCTCCACAGCGAGGGAGAGCGGCTGCTGCTGCTGAACGACGACACCGAGATGGTGACGCCGGACTGGATCGAGCGGATGGTGATGTACACGGAGCTGGAGGAGGTCGGCGCCGTCGGCGCCCGCCTGATCTGGGAAGACGGCCGCCCCCAGCACGTCGGCATCCTCTTCGAGAACAGCGGCTACCCCGGCCACATCTACCGCGGCTTCTCGCCCGACTTCCCCGGCTACTCCAACAACGTCTTCGTCGCCCAGAACTACCTGGCGGTGACCGCCGCCTGCCTGATGACGACCCGCGCTGCCTTCGACGACGTCGGCGGCTTCAGTCCGGTCTTCCCCAACAACTACAACGACATGGACTTCTGCCTGAAGATCTGCAACAGCGGCCGCCGCGTCGTCTACGACCCCGACACCGTCCTGTACCACTTTGAGTCCTCCAGTCGCGAGACCGAGGTCGAGGACTGGGAGAAGGAAGCCCTGCGCTCTCGCTGGCTGCCGCTCACCGCGGTCGACCCCTCGACCAACCCCGCCCTGCGGCACGGGCTGCCGCGGATCGAGCGCTACCTGGAAGAGGTCTTCCCGGCCCTCGCGCCGGTCCTCTCGCTGCGCCGGTAGTCGCCGCGACTCAGCGTCATCTCCAGCCAGACGTAGAGGACGATGAAGAGGTAGCGGCTGCCCATCTCTTTCATCGCCAGCTTCGCTTCGCCGCTGGTGCGGTTGGTCCAGTCCGTCGGGATCACCGCGTAGGAGTGACCGCGGACGATCGCCTTCAGCGGCATCTCCACGGTCAGGTTGAAGTGCTTGGAGAGCAGCGGCTGGATCGTCTCGATCACCTCGCGGCGGTAGGCCTTGAAAGCGTTGGTCGTGTCGTTGTAGTGGTGGCGGAAGAGGACGCGGATGAACTGGTTGGCGAGGCGGTTGACGACGTACTTGACGCGCGGGTAGTCGTGGACCTTGGCGCCGGCGATGAAGCGCGAGCCGAAGGCGCAGTCATAGCCCTCTTCGAGCAGGCGGTGGTATTCAACGAGGTCCTCGGGATCGTCGGAGGCGTCGGCCATCACGATCGCCACCGCGTCGCCGCTGAAGACGTCGAGGCCGGCACGGATCGCGTTGCCGAAGCCGCGTTCGTTGTGGGAGCGGTGCACGCGGATTCGCGGGTTCCCCTCACCCATCGCCGCGACCACCGCTTCGGTCGAGTCTTCGGAGTCGTCGTTTACGACGACGACCTCGTAATCGATGCCCTCGCGCTCGAGCACGTCGACGACCCCTGCGACCGTCTTTCCAACCGACCCCTCCTCGTTCTGGGCCGGCATCACCACCGAGAGCTTCATTCGCGGCGGACGCTACCGGAAGTCACAGATTTCTTACGAAGCTGCGCGGCAACTTTTAGTTTTTGCGCGTCTTTCGTAGTAGCTAAAACATTACGCTAGGCTTCATGGTGGTGATGACGCCAAGAGAGAAGTGGACCGACGAGCGCCTCGACGACCTCAACGAGAAGGTCGATAAAGGGTTCGCGGATGTAAAAGCGGAAGTCGCGGATACCAAAGCCGAGATGCGTGCTGGCTTCGCCCGCCTCGACGCTGACATCCGCGAACTCAATACTCGCTTTGATGCTCTCAACGGCAGGCTCTTAGCCGGCTTCTTCGTATTGCTTGCCGCTGTGATCGGCAGCAACGCAGCCTTTTTCAGCCTCTTGGTCTAAGAGCTAAGCCGGGGCGGCGGTCCAGCGCTCTACGTTCTGCTCGTACATCTCCTGCAGGATCTCGTCGATGCCGTAACGGAGCTTGAAGTCTGGGTAGTCGGCCTGGAAGGGCTCGAGGTCGGAGATCCACCAGCGGTGGTCGCCGATCCGCGGCTCCTCGCCCATCTCCCACTGCAGCTCGCGGCCGGCGATCCGCTCGCAGGCGTCGATCGCCTCCAGCATTGAGCAGTTGGAGAAGCGGCCGCCGCCGATGTTGTAGACGGCGGCGGGGCGCGGGGCCTTGCGGAAGGCGTCGAAGGCGGCGATCAGATCGGCGGAGTGGATGTTGTCGCGGACCTGCTTGCCCTCGTAGCCGAAGACCGTGTACGGGGTGCCGGTGACGACGCACTTCATCAGGTAGGCAAGGAACCCGTGCAGCTTGGCGCCGGCGTGCTGCGGACCGGTCAGGCAGCCACCGCGGAAGGCGACCGTCGGCATCTCGAAGTAGCGCCCGTACTCCTGCACCAGCAGGTCGGCGGCCGCCTTGGAGACGCCGAACAGCGAGTGGGTCGAGGAGTCGATCGACATGCTCGTGTCGATGCCCTTGTAGTAGCGGTGGTCCTCCGGCAGCTCGAGCCGTTTCTCCAGGCTCTGCAGCGGCAGCCGGTTCGGCGTATCGCCGTAGACCTTGTTGGTCGAGCAGAAGATGAACGGAGCGTCGGGGCAGTGGGCGCGGGCCGCCTCGAGCAGGTTGAGGGTGCCGTTGGCGTTGACACCGAAGTCGGTCTGCGGCTCGCTCGCAGCCCAGTCGTGAGAGGGCTGGGCGGCGGTGTGGACGACCAGCTCGATCTTGCCGGCGTGCTCGCGGAAGATGCGGTCGATCTCGCCGGCGTCGCGGATGTCGGCGTTCTCCCAGCGGAACTGCGTCGGGTAGGCCTCGACCAGGCGCTGGGTGACGTGCGAGGTCGAGGACTCCGGCCCGAAGAAGCGGGCCCGCATGTCGTTCTCGATCCCGACCACGTCGAAGCCCTCGCCGACGAAGAAGTCGACCGCCTCGGAGCCGATCAGGCCCCCGGCGCCAGTGATGATCGCGACCGGCATGCGTTCAGTTGCTCCTTCTCTTGATTGCCATTGATTACGTCTCGATGTCCAGGGCCTGGGCGATGCGCTCCTCGTCGGCGGCGATCCACTCGTGGATGTCCGCCAGCACCTGCTCGGCGCTGCGCCGCGGTCGCCACTCGTCCAGGCCGAAGAGCCTCGTGCAGTCAGAGAGGTATATCGGCACGTCCCCCTGGCGCGTCTCCTCCACCGGCGCGATCGGCACCTCGTTGCCAGTCAGCTCCTGGCAGATCGCCGTCGTCTCGCGCAGCGAGAGGCTGCACTCGCGGCCGCCGCCGACGTTCACCGTGCGCCCGTCCCAGCTCCCGGGGTCGAGCAGCTGACGCTCGACCAGGTCGACAAGGTCCTCGACGTGGAGGAGATCCCGCACCTGCTTGCCATGCCCCCCGAACCCGATGTAGCTGAGCGGGTTGCGGAAGTGGTGGGCGAGCATCCAGTGGGTGAAGACGCCCTGGTCGACCTTGCCCATCTGCCAGGGGCCGGCGATGACGCCGCAGCGGTCGATCACCGCCGGCACGCCGAGGCTCTCGCGGTACTCCTCGATCAGCATCTCGGCGGCGAGCTTCGTCGCCCCGTAGAGGGTTCGCGCCCCCTCCAGCGGGAAGTCCTCGGCGATGCCCTTCGGCCCCACCCCCCGCACCGCCTGCTCAGCGGCGATCTCGAAGCGGGTCTCGGTCTCCTCCAGGTTCAGCGCCACCTGCGGGGCAACCGGGTAGACGCGGCTGGTCGAGAGGAAGACGACGAAGGCGCCGTCGCGCCGCGCTAGCTCGAGGCAGTTATAGGCGCCGGTGAGGTTGGTGTGGACGAGGTAGCCGGTGTCGCCGTCCACCCCGCTCATCACCGAGGGCTCAGCCGAGCACTCGATCAGCGCCGTCAGCTCCGGCAGGGCCTGCAGGTCGGCGGGCTCGCGCACGTCGCCCTTGACGAACTGCACCCCCGCCTCCTCCAACCGCGGCAGGTTCAGTTCAGAGCCGCGCCGGTAGAGGTTGTCCAGGACCAGGACCTCCCAATCGGGATGTCTGGAGGCCAGGGAGACGGCGAGGTTGGAACCGACGAATCCCGCGCCGCCGGTGATCAGGAGGCGAGCCAAGGGGAAGCGACGCTATCAATTGGGTTCGGGTGATCGAGGGAGTCCACATCTGGCGCGCCAGCCTCGACGATCCGGGCTGGCCAGGGGCGGTGGAGCTTCCCGCCGAGGAGCGCGAGCGGGCAGGGCAGTTCCTGCACGAGCAGGTCACTAAGCGCTGGGTCGCCTCGCGCTGGGCGCTGCGCCGCGTCCTGGCGGAGTACCTGAATCAGCCGGCCGCCGCGATCGAGCTGGAAGTGACCGAGCGAGGCAAGCCGCGCCTGCGGGGAGACGGTGAACTCGAGTTCAACCTCAGCCACTCCGCGAGCCTGGCGCTCGTGGCCGTGACCCACGGCCGGGCGGTGGGCGTCGACCTCGAGTGGATCCGAGACCGCCACCCCCTCAGCTTCTACGAAGAATGGGTGTGCAAGGAGGCCCGGCTGAAGTGCCTCGGCGTCGGACTCGGCACCCCGCCGCCTCCGACCCGGGTGGCAATCACCCCACTCGACGTTGCCCCCGGGTACGCGGCGGCAGTGGCAGTTGCCGACGACGAGGTCGGACCGGTGGACTGCCGCTCGCTCTTCGCTGGCTAGTCGGTGGCGCTCGGCTTCGGCAGCATGAATTCGAATTCGCCGACCGTTTCCACTGGGCGGAAGTCGCTGAAGATGTACTGAACCAGCGGCCGCTGCGGAACTTCCCTCCCGCTCAGCCAGAGCTCCGCCCGGGCTTCGCTGCGGATCGCGCACGGCCGCTTCGAGGCGCGCAACTCGTCCACGATCCGCTGCTGGCGTTCGCTGTCGAGCGCCTCCAGCCAGACGCCTGGCGCGTCGGGGGGCGGCGGTTCGATTTCCGACCAGAGGTAGAAGTTGTTGATGTTGGGATAGCCAATGAAGTCGGTGCAGCCGTACTTATGCAGGTCGTTGACCATTGCCTGATAGGCCTGCACTTGGTCTTCGGGCAGGTGCAGATTCGTCGCTCCGGGGAGCCCGACCGAGGGCTCGTGGCGGTAGGTCGAGATCGCGTTGATGCCCGGGCGGGCGATCGAGTTGAGGCCCAGGTCGACCGCCAGCGCCGCCGCGGCCACGAGCACCACGATCCCGAACCGGTACATGCCCTCGCTGCCGCGCTCGGTGCTCCAGGCCCGCAGCACCGCGAGCCCGTCAGCGACGCAGAGACCGCCAACGGGAACAAAGGTGACGGCCGCGATCCACATCTGGCTCCCTGCCACCGGGTAGACCTGGAAGGCCTCGGCAACCGCCAGCGCCGGCAGGAAGATCCGCAGGAAGCGCTTGTACGGCAGCTCGACCGCGCCCGCCGGGGCGAGGGCGGCGACCCAGGCGAGCAGGACGGGAATAGAGACGGGGTTCTGCGAGGAGGGGTTGAGGGCAATCGGGGTGATCGAGGTGATCGTGAACCAGATCACCAGGCCGGCGGCGATCCTCGCGGCGCCGCTCAACCAGCCCGAAACGGCGCCCCAAGGCCGCCGCAGGCGCCAGCAGAGGACGGCGGCGGCGAAGCTGGCGATCGCCCAGTCGACCATCGCCCCGGGCATCGGGAACGGGGTCATGTTGACGTCACGGACCCGCAGCGCCTCGGTCACCATCCCGTCGTAGATGTCGGAGGGCGAGGGGCCGGTGAGCAGGATCGCGACGAGGATCGCGACCGCGGCGACTACGAAGCCGACGATCCCGCCGACGAGCCATCGCGCCAGCCCGTCGTCCTGCCGCTGCGGCTCGAAACCGAGGCCGACGACGCCGATCGAGGCGATGCCCAGGACCTCGAGGGCGACCAAGTTGCGCACCCATTCCTGGTTGAGATCGCGGGCGGCGATGAAGACCGGCAGCGCTACCACGGCGATCAGCACCGGCCAGCGAACCCAGGCCCGCGACCGCAGCGGCTCCAGCGTCAGCACCCCGGCAAAAACGGCAGCCGCCACCGCGTAGGCGCCGAGGTTGAGCTTGGTGAGGACGAGCGCGGCGATGAGGGCGCCAGCCAACCCGCCGAGGCGCGCCGGGTTGCGACCGGGCCCGTAGACCGCCAGCAAGGTCACGGCAGCGAGCAGGAGGACGCAGAGGACCTGCGGGTGCATCGGCTCGTTCGCCAGCGCGTAGAGCGTCCCGAAGGCGGCGATCATCCCCGCCGCCCCCAGCGCCAGCCGCTCGGTCAGGCGCTGGACCGAGATCCCGTAGAGGAGGCTGGTGGCGACCCAGAGCACGACCACGATCGAGCGACTGGCGTCGGTGGTCACCGCCTTGCCGGTGAGGGCGAAGAGGCCGCCGAACAGCTCGTAGTAGAAGGGCCCGTACGGAGAGTAGATATCGCGGTAGAGGACGTCGCCGTGGGCGAACGACTGCACCGTGACCAGCAGCGTCCCCTCGTCGTCGTAGGGGGCGAAGTTGGTGAAGATCGAGAAATAGGCGGCGACGGCGGCGGCCATCGCCAGCAGCGCGTAGACCACGATCGAGACGATCGCCGGATCTCGCCAGGCCGGCGGACGACCCGCCCGCGGCGAGGAAGGCTCGGTCTTGGCCGGCGTCTCCAGAGTCAAGCCGCGCGCACGATATCGGCGGAATCGGCCGCGCCGCTGTCTTTGCGCACCCGCAGCCGGTAGGCGAGGCGGGCGATTTCGCGCAGCATCCGCGAGCTGGCGGAGGCGACGTTGACGCTCGAGCGGAGGTCATGCGTGTAGAGGATCGGGACCTCGACGATGCGCAGGCCGTCCCGGTCAGCCCGCATCAGCAGCTCGACGTCGAAGGCGAAGCCGGGGCAGGTCTGCTGGGCGACGTAGCGCTTGAGCGCCTCGGTCGGGAAGAGCTTGAAGCCGTTCTGGGTGTCCCGCACCCGCAGGCCGGTGAGGAGACGGACAGCGGCGTTGAAGGAGCTCCCCGTCACCTTGCGGTGAAGCGGCCCGCGCTCGACCACGGCGCCGGCGACGGCGCGGGAGCCGATCGCGACGTCGGCGCCGGCCTCGACCGCCGCGGTCAGCTTGCCGAGCTCGTCGAGTGGGGTCGAGAGGTCGACGTCGGCGAGCAGTACCCACTCCCCGGTCGCCCGCTCGGCACCGGCGGCGAACGCCGCCCCCTTGCCACGGTTGCGGTCGTAGGCAAAGACGCCCTGCAACCGCCCGTTCTCATCCGCGGCGGCCTCGAGCAGCTCGCGGGTGCGATCGGTGCTGCCGTCGTCGACGACCAGCACCTCGTGCAGGCGCAGGCCGGCGTCGACCGCCGCCTTCTCGGCTTCGGCCCGGAGCTTTTCGAGGAGTGCCGGGAGCCGGACTTCCTCGTTATAAGCAGGGATTACGATCGAAAGACTGGCCGTTTGGCCGAGGCGCGACTCCACCCCCCAAACAATAGTTAGCTACCTTGCGGGGAGTGCTTCGCGTGCTTTTGAAGCTGATGGCGGGGGCCATCCTCAGCCTCTCGATCTGGGCGGGAACCGCCCATGCCCTGACCCTGCAACAGATCGGCAGCGGTTTCGAACAGCCGATCTACGTGACCTCGGACCCCGGCAACCCGGAACGACTCTTCGTGGTCGAGCGAAAAGGCCAGGTGATGCTGGTCCAGAACGGCGAAGTGCGGCCGTTCGCCGACATCCGCAGCGTCGTCTCCTGCTGCGAAGGCGAGCGGGGTCTGCTCTCGATCGCGCTGGCGCCGGACTTCGACCTCAGCGGCCGCTTCTTCCTCTACTACACGGGGAAGGTGGAGCCGGGGGAGATCCACGTCGGCGAACTGGTTGCCATCGGCAACAGCGTCACCAGCTCGGTCCCCCGCGACGTGATCCCGCCGATCCTCCATCCCGAACACGCCAACCACAATGGCGGCCAGCTGCAGTTCGGGCCCGAAGGCGCGCTCTTCTTCGCGACCGGGGACGGCGGTGGTGAAAACGATGAAGAGGGCAACGCCCAGAACCCAAGCAGCGAGCTCGGGAAGCTGCTGCGGTTGCCATCTCCAGGTCCGCTGAAGAACCCAGAAATCTGGAGCAAGGGCCTGCGCAACCCCTTCCGCTTCTCCTTCGACCGCAACACCGGCGACCTTTGGATCGGTGACGTCGGCCAGAGCAAACGCGAGGAGGTCGACTTCGCGGCGGCGCCGGGCCTCGGGCAGGGCTTCAACTACGGCTGGAACTGCATGGAGGGGAGCCTCGTCGGCCCCGCGACCGACGAAGGGTGCTCGGGCGCTCCCGCGGACGCTTTCGTGCCCCCTGTCTTCGAATATCCGCACGAAGATCCCGGCGGGGGCAAAGCCTTCGGCTGCGCGATCATCGGCGGTTACGTCGTCCGGGGTCCAGGCATGGGTTCCACCGTCGGCCGCTACCTTTACGGCGATCTCTGCGAGGGTGATATCCGCTCCTTCTCACCGGCGGCGCCCGCGCTCACCGACCGCTCTGAAGGTGTTCACGTCGACGACCTCAACTCCTTCGGCGAAGACTCCTGCGGCCGCCTCTACGCCGTCTCGGGCAACGGGCCCGTCTATCGCCTCGTCGGCCCGGAAACTGCCGTCTGCCAATCGCCGAACTACACGCCCGCCCAGCAGGTTCAATTGCCCTCCTCGATCGGCATCCGCGCCGTCAGCCGCAAGGTCCGCCGCCACCGCCGCGGACTGATCAGCGCCTGGGTCACCCCCTGCAACGGCCGCCGCGGCGACGCGGTCACGCTCTGGCGCGGGCGCCGGAACATGGGCACCCGCTACCTCGACCGCGCCTGCTCGGTCCGCTTCCGCCCCCGGATCGACCGTCGGGCCAGCTTCCGGGCAACGGTCCGGGAAACGGCCGATTTCCTGCCGGCGATCTCGCGCAAGGTGACGATTAGGCCTGTCCGGCGCCACCACCGCTGAGACAAGCCCGCGGCGCTAGTAGGTGCCGCCGAGCTTGCGGTGGTCCCAGGTGGCGGTGCGGAGCGCCGGGAAGCTGATCGCCACCCGCTTCGGGGCTTGGGCTTCCAGTGCCGCTTTGGCATCGCCCTCGACCGAGGAGATCCCCTCCGCATAGCGAACCGTCAGCTCTTCGGCGAAGCCGAGCACGGTCGCGAAGTCGCGGTGGATCACCGCCTCGGACTCGAACATCGCCCCCCGCAGCTCCTCGTAGGAACGGCCGGCCTCGACCAGCACCGTCGCCCGCGGGTCGCGTTCGAGGTTGCGCACCTTCTGCGACTTAGCGTAGGTCCAGATCCAGATCGTCCCCTCCCGCGGGACGAACCAGAGCGGCATCGAGTGCGGCCAGCCGCGCGGGCCGAGGCTGGAGACGACCGCGATCCGCTCCTCCTCCAGCAGCTCCCGCAGCTCCGCCTCGCTGAGCGTGATCTGGTCGCGCCGGCTCACACCTGCGACTCTATGCGCTCTCTCGTGAAGACCTCGATCCTGATCTTCGACGGCATCACCGCGCTGGACGCGATCGGTCCTTACGAGGTGCTGGGACGGCCGCCCGGATGGGAAGTCGAGTTCGTCGCCAAAGCACGCGGAGAGGTCCGCACCGACAGCGGCGCCCTCGGCCTCAGCGCTGACAGAAGCCTCGAGGAGGTCGAGCGGGCGGACATCGTCCTCGTCCCGGGCGGCAAAGGGAACCGGCCGCTCCTGGAAGACGAGGAGGTGCTCAGCTGGGTGCGACGGCTCGATGAACAGAGCACCTGGACGACCTCGGTGTGCACGGGCTCACTGGTCCTGGGAGCGGCTGGGCTGCTCGCGGGCCGGCGAGCGACCTGCCACTGGCGCGTGCTCGAGAAGCTGCGCGAGTATGGCGCGGAGCCGGTGCGCGAGCGCTACGTCGAGGACGGCAAGCTGCTGACCGCAGCCGGCGTCTCGGCTGGAATCGACATGGCCCTATACCTGGTTGGGCGCGAGGCGGGGCCGGAGACGGCGCAGGCGATCCAGCTCGGGATCGAGTACGACCCCAACCCACCCTTCGACGCCGGCTCCCCCGAGAAGGCACCGCGGGCCATCGTCGAGCTGATGCGGCGGGGCGCTACGGCGACTTAATACCTGCGGGCGAAGCTGACGAAGGTGTGCCAGGCCGGCTTTGGCCGGAAAGCCCGGCCGCGGCGGAAGAGGCCGGAGGAGTCGCAGAAGGTGCAGGAGCCGCCGACGTCCTTCCAGGTGAACCAGTCGACCTGGCGGATCCCGAGCCGGCGGTGGTTGCCGATTAGGTAGCGGTAGGCGTTGCGCAGTTCCCGTGCCTGGCCGTGCAAGCCGACCTCGAAGGCGACCACGTTGGGGTCGTTTTGCGACCCCCACCCCAGCTCGGTCAGGTAGAGCCCGGCGTGGGCGTCGCGGTGGCGGACCTCGGTGCGGCGCATTTCCTCGACCAGCGAGCGCAGGTCGGCGGTGTCGGCAGCGTATGGATGCAATGCCACCGCATCAAAGTTCGCCTTCACCCCGCGCACCATGTAGAGGCGGTCGAGGAAGTCGACCGCGTTCATCGCCAGCGGCGGGCCCTGAGGCGGGTCGCCGAAGAGGCCGCCGAGGACGAGTTCCGCCTGCGGGTCGCCGCGGCGCATCGCCTTCTTACTGACCGCCAGCAGGCGCGCGTACTGGCCCGGGGAAACCGGCTTGGCGAAATAGAAGAAGTTCTCCTCGTTCCAAATCTGCCAAGCGCGGATCGGCAGCTTTGGCAGCGGGTGCTTGGTCCCGGGAGCGTGTTCGATCCAGAATTCGCCATGGCGGCCGTAGCGTTCGACCGCGGCGCGGACGAATTCGCCCCAGGCCCGACGCTGGCGCCCGTTGGCAACCGGCAGCGCCCGTTCGTCGCCCGCCAGCCAAGCCGGGGTCGCGAAGAGGATCGGCAGGACTTCGAGCTGGTTTTCGGCCGCAAGCGCCACCGCCTTGTCCAGCCCACTCCAGTCGTATTCGCTGGTCGGTTCCGGCTGCGCCGCCGCCCAGGAGACCGGCATCCGCAGCGTCTCCACCCCGCCAGCGTGCATCCGCTGCATATCCCGCTTACCGAGCTCGGTCTGGGGAACGATCCCGAAGAACCCAGGCGGCAGCGCCTGCGCCCCCGAGGGCGCCTTGAGCAACAGGACGGTCACAGCAAACGCGACGAGCAGGAGCACGGCCAGGGCTTTGACGAGTCTCATCCTCGTCACAACCCGACCCCTGTCCCTGAGTCGCGGCCGGCTCAAGGAAGACTTCCCCCCTCGGCCACCCAGACGCTTTCGAAGTTGAGGCGAGTGTGCTCGGCGATCAGGTCATAGTCCCGGTCGTAGTGCAGAACGCCGCCGCCAGTCAGGTGCGCACAAGCGGCGATGACCAAATCCGTCGGCGCCAGGCGGTGATGGCCGATGGCCGCGAGCTCACGCTGCGCATCCAGAGCCACCCGCTCGACGGCATCGCTGACCGGAAGCCGCGGCAGCTGCTCGAGGCGCCCCATCAGCTTTCCGTGATCCGAGCCCGAGCGAGCGGAGTAGCCGGCCTCGAGCAGGAATGGCAGACAGACGGCAAGTCTCCCCTCTTCGAGCCATTGCAGAACGGCTTCTTGACGATCTTTGGGGACGCCACCGACGAGCAGACGCGACCAGGCTGAGTTGTCGAGCAGGAGCAACCTACTCGTCGTAGTTTGCGACCAGCTCCAGGTGCTTGACCTCGTGGGCCGCCGCCAGGTCGATCTCCGGTCCATGGCCAGACCGAATCCACTCGGCGATGTCTGCACGTGCGCGGCGCGCCGGCTCACTCTGAGCCCTCAGCTCTCGGACTTTGTCTTGTGCTCCACGGATCACTAAGTCGGACAGTTCCACTTTCTCTCCCCCCTGCAGGCTGCGAAGTTCGTCAAGAGCGGCTTTTACCGGCTCGGTCTCGGTGATCATGTGGCGTGGTCTAGTAGTCGGCACCAGCCAAGTGTAGCACCGTGCTGCACCGAACTTCACTGCCCCGGCACGAGCTCCAGTTCCGACCACGGTCCTTCGCCGCGCATCGGCTGGGTGCGGCCCTCGAGCCAGTCGGGCTGCAGGTCGTCGTAGTGGGGACTGGCGGGGTGGCCTGACTGGCCGGTGAACATCTGCCAGCGCGAGCGGTCGGGGTCGGTCGGGTCGGCGATCATCCGCCAGCTCGGCGCCCAGACGGCGTTGTAAGGGTCGTTCGGGTCATAGGCGATTTGGCTGACCGTCTCCTGGGCGCCGCCGGCGCGGAGGCGGCGGTTGAGCAGGCGGTCGAAGAGCGGGTTGGCGTCGCCGAGCGGGTGCGGGAACTTCATCTCGTGGACGCGGCCCCAGCGCCACGCCTCCGGGTCGGGGCCGAAGCGGCCTTCGAGGTCGTCAAGCGCTCCCGCCAGGGCCTCCAGCACAAGGTCTTCCCAGGGCCGGCCGATCAGCCTCGGGTCTTCTTCCTCCCACAGCGCCATCAGGTGCGAGTGCCAGCGCCAGGGCGAGGTGCTGTGGGCGGTGAAGCCGTTGTCGTTGCGGTCGAGCCAGCGCTCGCAGAGGTCGCGGTCGCCGATCGCCGCCCGCGCCACTTCCCGCGCCAGCCGCAGCAGGAACGCCTGGTAGATCGTCCCGGCGATCGTCTCGGGCCCGAGGTTGCCGTCCCAACTGCGCAGCCGCTCGATCGCGCTGCGCTCGCGCTGGCCACGGGGGCGCAGGCGGCAGAGTCGCCGGGCCGCCTCGGCCCCGGGGATCGAAAAGTTGTCGTTCTGAATCGCCTCGAAGCTCTCGAAGTCGTGGGTCTCACGCGCCTTGATCAGTTCCTCGATCCGCTTCGCGCGGTAGCCGTCGAGCCATTCGCTGGTGATGTGGTGCGGGTACTCGTCGCCGACGATGCGGTTGTTGGCGGTGACGAGGAAGCCGCTCTCGGGATCGACGACCTCCGGCAGCTCCTCGTAGGGGACCGTCCCCTCCCACTCGAACTCGCCCGTCCAGCCCGGCTTCGGCAGGTCGGGGCAGCCGCCGCGGCGCAGCGGCAGGCGACCGATCAGCTTGTAGCCGATCGAGCCGTGGCGGTCAGCCCAGATCATGTTCGAGGCCGGTGAGGTGTGACCCTCCAGCCGGGCGACCAGCTCCGGGCCGGAGTCGATCTCGAGCAGCTCGAAGATGCCGGCGAAAGCGGTCGGTTCGGACAGCGCCTGCCAGGCCAGGGCCAGCGGCTCACCCTCGTCGGCGCCGAGGGCGGCGTTGACGATCGGTCCGTGGTGGGTGCTGCGGACCTCCAGCTCGACCGGCTGCCCGCCCTTTACGACGATCTCCTCGCGCTCGACCTGCAGCGGCCGCCGCTCGTCTTCGAACAGGTAACGGTCACCCTCGATCCGCTCGACGAAGAGGTCCTGGACGTCGGCCATGACGTTGGTGATCGTCCAGCAGACGTCGTTGTTCTGGCCCATGTAGATGCCCGGCATCCCTGGCATCGAGGCGCCGCGGACGAAGCGCCCGCCGTGGCGCAGCTCGATCTCGAACCAGATGCCGGGCATGCTCGGCGGCAGGTGCGGGTCGCCGGCGATCAGCGGCGATCCGGTCGCCGAGCGCTCGCCGCTGACGGCCCAGTTGTTGGAGCCCGAGGCCTCGGCGGCGAGGCCGATCGAGCGGCGCACCGCGTCGATCTGCTCGACCAGCGGCAGCCCCTCGCCGCTGAACGGCGTCTGGTCGACCACCGGGTTGTCGGCGGGGTAGACCGGGTCGAGCCGCGCCGCCAGCTCCGGCCCCAGCTCGCGGATCATGTCGGAGCGCAGCAGCTCCCGCTCCCAGTTGGTCGAGAGGCCGAAGGCGAGCAGCTTGCCGAGGCTGAGGATGTCGACCGGCGTCCACGGCTCCCAACTCATCCGCAGCACCTGCATCTCGAACGGCAGCGCCCGCGCGTCGGCGGCGGCCTGGTTAACGCCAGCGCAGAAGCGCTCCAAGCGCGCCCGCAGCTCGGGGTCGAGCTCGGCCTCCTCGCGGCGAGCGATCCGCCGGATCCCGAAGGTTCGCATCAGCCGGTCGACCGCGATCCCCTCCTCGCCGGCCATCTCCGCCACCCGGCCCTCGACCACGCGCCGGTAGAAGTCCATCTGCCAGAGCCGTTCCTGGGCGTGGCAGTAGCCCTGGGCGAAGAAGAGGTCCTCGCGCACGTCGGCCTCGACGTGCGGGACGCCCCAGCGGTCCCGCCGAATGCGGACCGGCCCATGTAGAGCGTCCACCTCGATCGTCCCCTTCACCTTGGGCAGCGGACGGCGCAGCAGCCGGTGCCAGAGCACCGCGGCGCCGGAGGCCAGGAGGCCCGCCGAGACGGCGCCGCCGAGCAGCCCCGCCTTCTCGATCCTCCGCATCTCCCGGCGCTCGCCCATGGCCACTGTGTATCACGTCTGGCCAGCTGGCCAGGACGGTTCTGAACGATCTTTTGCCGAAACTTTCCGCCCCCGCGGGTATTGGTTCGGCATGAAGAAGATCTTGGTGCTGGCGCTGGCGCTGTTCGCCTTCGTCGTACCCAGCGCCGCGGCCCGGCCGGGGGCGCTCGATAGCTCATTCGGGCGGGAGGGCAAGGTAGCGTGGCCTCTGAATCTCGGAGCGACCTGGAAACGGGCCGCTACCGCGGTTGCGAAGTTCTCCGACGGTGGTGCGATCGCGCTCGTCGGCGACAACCTGATCGCCCTCAACCGCGATGGAACTCCGCGACGGCGATTCCTCAGGTTCGGGCTCACCCATGGCCCCCTGTTCCTGGGCGCTCAGAGCATGGTCGACGTGACGGTCGATCGACGGGACCGGGTGCTCGTCCTCGGGACGGTTACCTCGGCGACCGATCCAGCCCGTCAGGGCGGCCTGGCCGACGAAAGCATCTTCTTGACGCGGTACCTGGAGAACGGCTACCCCGATCCCAGTTTCGGAAGGCGGGGGTCGCTGATAACCGACCTTGGCCTTCGGCCTCCCACCATTGACGACCCCGGCAGCCACACGCTCGAAGCTCCCGCATTGACGAGAGCCGGCGCGCTCGCTCTCGACGCCCGCGGCCGCATCGTCCTCAGCGGCGTGACCGTGAAACGCGAGGGGGCCTGCTCGGTGCCGAATCGTTCTGACTTCACGAGCGACTACGAGTACCGAGACGGGATCATCGCCCGCTTGCGGATGGACGGCGGCCTGGATGCCTCCTTCGGCCAGGGAGGCCTGATCACGATCCCGGAAAGCCTAAGCGTCGAGGACCTTCTGGTCAGCCGCTCGGGAGACGCCTTTGCGATGCGGGCACCCGCGAGCGAATGCCGAAGCTCCAGCGCCGTCGAGCGGGTGGTGAAGGTGACCGCGGGGGGTCTGCTGAAGAAGCGGCTGGGAGATGACCGGGAGTTCTTCGAAGCCGACCGGACTTCACTCGCCGTCGACCGCCGCGGCCGCGCCTTGGTGTTGTGGCGGGGTAGCCAGATCGCCGAGCCGGGTAGGGGCTTGGAATTCCTCCACGCCGGCCGGCTGCGCCGCCTCCTGCCGAGCGGGAGGCAGGATCGGGGCTTTGGTCAAAACGGGACCGTCACCCTCGTCTTCGGCAAGCGAGGCTTCAACCCCTCGCAGGTCCTGGTCGATCGCGGGGGCAGGATCTACGTCGCAGGCACCCCGCCCGCGTCGAGAGAGGCGCCCGGCTCCTTCCTTGTCTGCCGGCTTGATCCCGACGGGCACGTCGATCGCCGCTTCGGGCGAGGCGGTTGGGCGCGGGCCGACTGGGGACGGAACGTTGTCGTGGGAAACCCCAGCGCGACGCTCGTCGGCGGCGGCAGGCTTCTTCTCGCGGGGCCGATGTCCAATCCTCGGTTGAGGTACGACACCGGCGCGGGGTTCGCCCGCTTCCTGATCCGCTAGGCCTCTAGGCCCTCCGGCAGCCGCCCTTCGGCTTCTAGCTTTTCCAGGTGGGCCTCCATTGCCATTGCCGCCATCGGCAGCAGCTCCATTGGGATGTCGTCCCAGACGGTGGCGAGGAGCTTGGCGCGGGAGCGCTCGCCGGTGTCTAGGGCTTCGAGGAGGCGGCGCTCGCGCAGTTGGCGGTGCTCGACGTATTCGGCGAGCTTGGCCTCGGGGTCGGTGATCCAGGGGCCGTGGCCGGGGGCGATCAGCTCGATCTCCTGCTCCTGGAGCAGCGCCAGCGAGTCCATGAAGGCGGCGAGGGAGTTGCCGCCGGGCGGGACGATCGTGGAGCCGAGGCCGAGGACGAGGTCACCGCTGAAGCAGACGCCGGTTTCGGTGAGGAAGCAAACGTGGTCCTCGGCGTGGCCGGGCGTAGCGAGGGCACGGAGGCCGAAGTGCTCTTCGCCGCCGCTGGGCAGGACGACGTCCGCCTCGAGCTGGTCGGCGCCCTCGGTGTGGTCGCCGTGGGAGTGGGTGAGGAGAACGAGGCCGAGACCGCCGCGCTCGGCGGCTGCGCCGCGGATCGACTCAAGGTGGTCAGCGTCCGCGGAGCCAGGATCGATGACGACGCAGGGGTCAGAGCCGAAGATGTAGGTGTTGGTCCCTTCCAGCGTCATCGGCCCCGGGTTGGGGGCGACGATCTTTAGGACCTCGGGGTGCCCCGGCGCTTCATTCATGAGGTGTGGTGAATTTTCCACCGTCGGCGGTGGAAAATTCACCAGACGTCAGGCGGCCTCGGCTTCGCGGGCGATCGCTTCGCGGGCGTCTTTCGGCTCGAGGACGACCAGGTCGCCGGCGCCGCGGAGGATCTCCCGCACCAGCCAGGGCTTGCCGGCGTAGGGCAGCTCGACGACGACGGCACCGTCGGCGAGCTCCTCGACCACGGTCCGCTCCTCGCGCAGCCAGCGCGCCCGCTCGGGCGAGACCCAGACCCGCGCCACCTCGGCGGTCGGCACCTCGCCGTGGGTCATCCAGCCCTCGACCCCAGCGAACTCCTCGACTTCCGGACGCGGCTCGAAGCTCTCCTCGGAGAGGTGCGCCTCTTTGACCCGGTCGAGCTTGAAGTGGCGAACGCCTTCTTTGGTCAGGTCGTAGCACTCGACGTACCAGCCCTCTTTGCCGTTCTCGAGCCGGTAGGGCTCGACCCGGCGCTCGGTGAACTGGTCCTCGTTCTCCTTGTAATAGGAGAGCTCGAGCACGCGGCTCTCGGCGATCGCCTGATTGACGAGGCGAGCGACTTCGGCGTCGCCACCACCGGCCGAGGCGATCTCGAGGCCCTCCTCGGAGGGATCGTGCCCGAGCGCTTTGACGATTTTGGCCCGGGCGGTCTGCAAGTCGGACTGCGGCAGGTGGTCGCCGAAGAGGTCGATCGCCGCCACCAGCGCCTTCGCCTCCAGCGGCAGCAGGCGGGCCGGACGGGCGAAGTTGTCGCCGTAGGGCTGGGAGTCGACCTCGACCTCGTCGCCGATGATTTCGGCGTAGAGGACGTAGGTGCCGCCGCCGAAGTTGACGACGTTCAGCAGGTCGATGTCCTCGCGCAGCTCCTCGCCCGTGAGCTCCAAGCGCTCGCGCAGGTCGGCGGTCTGCAGCCGCTCGCCCTTTTTCGCCGCTTCGATCAGCAGCCCGGCGAGGGTGACGAGGCGGGCAAAGCGCTCGGGTCGGATCGCCGCCTCACCGCGGCCGTTCGAGCGGCTGCGCTTGGGCTGTTCGTCGAGCGGGCGGTCGACGATCTTCGCCGGGCTGAAGCCGTTCTCGTGGCGCGCCTTCAGCAGCTCGCGGCGCTTCTCAGTCTCCTCACGCAGATCCTCGGGACCGAGCACCTCGGCGTTCGCACGCCAGCGCAGGACCCAGGCGATCAGCTCGCGCTCGGACGCGTAGCTGGTCTCGAACACGCGGCCCTTGCCGGGCGCACCGTCGGACTTCTTCGCGTTCCGCAGCTCGCCGTAGGTGCCGTAGTCGCGTTCGATCAGCCAAGCGATCCGCTCGCGGATGAAGATCTTCGCGGCCCCTTTGGTCTCCCCCAGCTGCCAGTCGGCGCGGCTGCCGTAGTCGCGGCGGTCGAAGTCCTCGGGCGGCGAGAAGTCGTGCTCGGCCTTGGAGGCGTAGCCGACCTTGCCCTGGATCCGGGAGAGGCGGAAGACCCGCACCGCGTCGCGCTCGTGCGAGTGGCCGATCAAGTAGAACTGGCCGCCGCGGAAGACCAGGTGGTAGGGATCGACCTTGCGCTTTTCGGTCTCGCCCCGCTCCATCGTGTAGTAAGTGAACTCGATCGTCTTCCGGCGCGAGATCGCGGTCTCGATCTTCGAGAGGCGCTGGGAGAGGTCGCGGCCGCCGGCGGAGGCGGTCATCGCCATCTCGACAGGGGCGCGCTCGCCCTCGGCCAGCGGGTTCGGGTGCCCCCAGGCGACCTGCTGCAGAGCCAGGCGCAGCGGCTCGGCGTAGGCGAAGCCGCCGTCGGTCAGCAGCATCAGCGCCGTCGAGAGGGCCGCCAGCTCGTCGTCGGAGAAGGAGATCGGGTCGAGGTAGAAGTTCTCCGGCGGCAGCGAGTAGAGCTCGGCCTCGAAAAAGCCCTCGCCGGGCTTCTCGACCCCGAGCTGGATCCCGAGGCTCTCTAGCTCCGCGCGATCCGCGTAGAACCGCCGCGCGAACGCGTCGTCATTCATGTCGCTGTAGCCCTCCACCTCGCGCTTGATCTCGAGGGCCGAGACCGGCCTTCCCTGCGCCATCAGAAACGAGATGAGAGAGAGCTGTCTGATCAGCTTCTCGGTGTCCTTCGCCACGGTCGGCAGGATAGTCTGCCCGCACCGTATGGACGTCCTCCGAAACCTCTTCGGCAACCTAAGCGCGGGCATTATCCGGCTTTTGGTGACCGTCGGAATCCTCGCCGCGGTCTATTTCTTCGTCATCAGGCCCGCTCTGGACACGACCGAAAAGATCAGCCACGAAGTCAACGTCAACGTCCAGAAGAGCATCAACGAAGCCCACATCGGCAAGACGATCAACGAAGTCAACCGCCAGGTTCAGCGCGAAATAAAGCGCTCAATCCGCCACGCGCCGAGCCATACGGCCGCCGACAAGCTGCTCAACTGCATCCAGCGCGCGCATCAAAACGTCCACAAAATCGAACACTGCAACGAGAAGTACTGATTTCGCATCCTTAACGCGCATCGGAGCTAGGCTTTAAGGATAGATTGATATCCTTAAAGCATGAAGGTAGACCTTAAAGGTTCGGGGCGCTACGAAGAGCTGAGCTGGGGGCCGGATTTCGCATCTGGGTCTGGACGGCGCACCAAGGCCCGGCGCTATAGGGCCTTCATCCCAGGCCAGATCGCCGATCTGGAGCCCGTCCTCGCCAGTTCGACCGCAGCCCTGTGCGAGCGCGCGGGGAGCGCCACCGCGAGCCTCAATACCGGCGATACGGAGCTCATCTCCCTCGAGGGGGTGGGCCGGCAGTTGCTGCGTTCCGAGGCCTTGGCCTCCTCCCAGATCGAGGGACTCAGCGTCTCCCACCGCAAGCTGGCGGAAGCCGAGTTGGAGGGCCGCGACGGCCACCACCGGGCGCAGGAGATCGTGGGCGCGATCCGCGGGATGGAGCGAGCGATGGAGATCGGCGCCCGTGACGGCCTCCTCTCTCTCGACGACATCGCGGCGATCCACGAAGGCCTGGCGACCGTTCCGCCTCTGGACAAGATCGCCGGCCAGTTCCGCGAGGAGCCGAGCTGGATCGGCGGCACCACTCCCCCCACCGCTGAATTCGTCGGACCCCCTCACCCCTACGTGAAGCCGCTGCTCCGCGACCTCTGCGAGTTCATGGCGCGGGACGACATCTCGCCGGTCGCCCAGGCGGCGATCGCCCACGCGCAGTTCGAGACGATCCACCCCTTCGGCGACGGCAACGGGCGCGTCGGCCGCGCCCTAATCCACGTCCTGTTCCGGCAGCGGGGCCTGGCGCCTCGGTACGTCCCTCCGATCAGCCTCGTCCTCGGCGCCAACGAGGACGCGTACATCGCCGGCCTGGAAGGCTTCAGGGCCGGCAAGGAAGAGGAGTGGATCCTTCAGTTTGCCCGCGCCGTCGAGGTGGCCGCAGACCAGGCCAAGGCGTTCTCGACCGAAGTGACCGCGCTTCAGGACAGATGGCGGGAACGGCTCGGGGCCGTCCGCAGTGACGCGGCGGTGCTGCCACTCATCGAGCTGCTCCCGAAGTACCCGGTGATTACTGCCGCGGTGGCCGAGCAAGAGATCGGCCGCTCGCGACCCGCGACGATCGCCGCCATGGCGCGACTCGAGGAGATCAAGGCGCTGAAGCGACACCGCAACCAAAAACTCGGCGACAGATGGGAAGCGAATCAACTCTTTGAATGTCTGACGAGGCTCGGAGGTTGTTAGGCAAGGACGCAGAGAGCCCGAATAGCAGCGCTATTCGGGCGACTGAGGACGCCGCATAACAGCCTCCGGGGCCGTCAGGCGGCGCGCTGGGCGAAGAAGGCGCTGCCGGAGAGAGCCCGGTCGAAGCCCGACCAGGACTCGCCGGCGGGGAGCTGGCGCTCGAGGCGGTCGAAGCTGCCGAGGCGGCCGCCGAGGTTGTCGATCATGTGGACGAGGACGGCCTCGCGGGTGGCGGGAACGACCGGCGAGCCGTGCTCGAGCGAGCCGTGGTGGCTGAGGATGATGTGGAGGACGCACTGGGCGAGGCCGGGATCGAAGCCCGGCAGGTCCTCGATCGCCCTCCGGACGGTGTAGTAGCCGAGCGGGATCTCGCCCTGGAGGCGGCCGGCGTCGGTGAGGTCGATCGCCAGCGGATCGTCGTTGTAGGCAACGCACTTGCCGATGTCGTGCAGGAGGGCGCCGGTAACGGCGACGTCGCGGTCGATGCCGGGGAAGAAGTTGGCCGCGGCGGAAACCGCTTGGGCGACCGAGAGCGTGTGCTCGAGCAGGCCGTGGCGGTAGGCCTGGTGGTAGGTCTTGGCCGCCGGCGCGTCGCGGAAGCGCCGCCAGGTCTCGGATTCCTCGCCGAAGAAGAGCTCCAGCAGCTCGCGCAGCTCCGGCTTCTGCACGGTGGCCAGCAGTTCGCGCAGTTCGCCCTCGAGCTGCTCGGCCGAAACCTCCGACTCCGCCGCCAGGTCCTCGGCCTCGTACTCGTGCGGCTCCGCCTCGCGGATCGCGCTGACCTTGATCTTCGCCCCCCAGCGCTCGCTGATTTCGAAGACGCCGTTGACGAAGACCGGCGAGCCGGTGCAGCAGAGTGCGTAATGAGCGTCGGCGTCCTCCCAGCAGACCGCCTCGGCAGTGCCGGTCGCGTCGCCGACCGAGAGCCGCAGCCAGGGCTCGCCGTTGCGCTTGCGCCGCAGCTCCCGCTCCCGCACCGCGTAGACGCCGCGCACCCGCTGGCCGTCCTCGAGCTCGCCGAGCGGGACGCGCAGCTCCGGCACGGTTGGGGACTCGGTGGACGGCTCGACGGGGACGGGCTCCGCCTGGGCGAACGCATCGATCTGCGTCTGCTCGCTCATCGTTTCCTCAAGGTAAAGAGAGACGCGGACGCCGCTGCGGCCCGGGCGACGGGGGCACTCGCCCGGGCCGTGGCCGGCGCTACTGGAGCTGCGAGGGGTTTACCCGGCAGTACTTGAATTCATAGGACAGCACGGTGTTGTTGGCCTTTTCGGCGGTGCTGGGGAGACGGATCGCTATCCGCTGCGCCCCGCGCTTGTCGCCGGCCTTCAGCTTCTTCGAGATGCGCTGGAAAAATTCGATCTCGGTCTTGATGTACCCGAGCCACTTGGTCAAGCGGGCTTCGTCAGCGACGGGCTTCGGGACAGCGGCGAGCTGGGTCCGAGCCTTCTTCAGGGCGACGGCAGCCTTTGCGAACTGGCTCGCCGCCAGCTTCAGCTTTCCGGCCGTGATGTTCTTCTTCACGCCTTTGAGGACCCGTTCGTTGGCTTCCCGGTTGCGCTTGCAGATCGGTTCCACCTGCGCCTTGTAAGCCACGCGTTCTTCCGCCAGATCGGCGAACGCCAGCGAGGCCACCGACAGCAGAACCAGGACGCCGAGCGCAGCTGCCGTCGTGATCTTCCAAGGCCTTCTCATCTTCTTCCTCCCGTCGTGAATCGGCTGTCTACCCGGTCCAACCCAAGCAGAGCCGCAACGATTCTGTGTTGAGACCGTCTGTAGAGATCTTTACGGGCCGGCAAACGACCGAGCAAGCGGGGAACCCACCGTGGCGATCGGCTAGCTGCGCAGGCTGGCGAAGCTGCTGGCGCCGCGCTCGACGAGGCGGTCCCAGCGGGCGCCGATCGCATCGGCGAGCCAGTCGATCCGGCTGCGCAGCGGTGACACCCAGAGGGCGAGGGCGGCAGCGGCGCCGAGGGCGGCACCGGCGAGAACGTCGGTCGGGTAGTGGACGCCGAGGGCGACGCGGCCGATCGAGAGGATCGTCGCGGCGACGAGGGCGGCGATTCCCCAGCCGCGCTTGCGGAGGAAGATCGCCGTCGCGATCGCGAAGGCGGCGGTGGCGTGGTCGCTGGGGAAGCCGGGGTCGGCGGCGTGGGCGGCGAAGAGGTGGACGCCGTGGGGGTCGGCAACAAAGGGTCGGGCGCGGTCGACTAGTTCGCTGATCACCTTGCCAACGGCGAGGCCGAGGCCGGCGCTAAGCACGGCCGCCACCGAGGCGCGGCGCCAGGCGGCGTTGGCGGCGCCGCGGGCGGCGAGGAAGACGATCGCCAGGGTCGCGATGAAGAGCGCCTCGGAAGCGTTGACGTAGAAGAGGAGCGGGTCCTCGACCGCGTCGTGCTGGTACATGAAGTTGTTGAGGGCGTGCAGGACGGACCAATCCACCGTCGCAACGCTGTCACAAATTCTTTACGCCGAGCTAAAGGGCTACGCGCGAGAAGATTTCTCGTCGCTATCAGCTGAGCGATAGCACCAACGAAAGCGCCTCGTCCACCTCCCGCATCTCCTCCGGACTCAGGCGTCCGGCGAACTCGTCGAGGCGGCGCACATCAAGTGCCCGCAGTTGCTCGACCATGACACAAGTCGACTCACCGCCAACCTCCACTTCCGGCCGGAAGCTCGCCGCAAGGGCGCTACGAGAGGTAGGCGCGACGAGCGCAGTAGAGAGGCCGAGCATGGCGTCCGCCTGCACGATCACCGCGTAGCGCGCGCCGCGCTGCTCCCGGCCGCTGCCCTTCGGCAACCGCACCCGGTAAACATCGCCGCGCGTCACTCAGGCCAATCGGCAGCCACGGCATCCATGTCAGCCGCGACCCGCTCGCGCGCAGCGCGGTCTTCGGGGTCGGCAGCAAGACGGGCCACCTCGGCGGCCAATCCTGAGCGGCGGCGCTCCCGCTCGGCGGTCTCAGCGATCGCCTGGCGCGCAGCCTCCGCTCGGGTGACGCCACGATGCCGAGCGATGTCCTCGAGCGCGCGCTGTCCTTCCTCGCCGAGGCGAAGTGAGAGGGGTTGAGAAGAGCGCGGACGGGAAGCCATGCGTGGACTAATGTAGTGCATTCTGCGCTACAAACTCAATGGGCCGCAGCTCGCGCCACAGCGAACACGATCATCCCGGCGCTGAAAACCCAGCAGAGCCCAATGAATATCCGCATCGGCAGAAGCATCTGCCAGGTCTCCATCTTGTAGGCGCGGCCCTCGACCTCGCGGATCTCCTTTCGGAGCCGTCTGACATCGTCATTCAGATTCTTGTACCGCCAGTCCTCCACCTGATCCTCCTCCCCGTAGGATAGCCACAAGCGTAATGTTTTGTCTGATGTTACGCCAACGGGGAGACGGCAAATAGCCGCCATTCGCCGGGGGCACCCTTCAGCGTCTGGGTGCCGCGGTCGGCGAACTCGAGGCCGGAGCCGACTACTAGCTCGCGGACGGTGCTGGAGACGAGGACTTCGCCGGCACCGGCGAGGGCGCCGATGCGGGCGCCGATGTTGACCGCCATGCCGCCGACGTCGTCGCCGATCAGCTCGACCTCTCCGGTGTGGATGCCGGCCCGCACCTCGAGCCCGAGCCGCACCACCTCTTCCTGCAGGGCGCGGGCGCAGCGAATCGCTCGCGCCGGTCCGTCGAAGGTGGCGAGAAAGCCGTCGCCCATCGTCTTCACCTCTTTACCGCGGTGAAGAGCGAGCTGACGGCGGACCGTGGCGTCGTGGCGCTCGAGCAGCTGCCGCCAGGCGCGGTCGCCGAGCTCCGCCGCCCGTTCGGTCGAGCCGACGATGTCGGTGAAGAGGACGGTCGCCAGCGCCCGTTCGGGTTCGCTGCCCTGGCGGCTGCCGACGAGGAACTCTTCGACCTCGTCGAGCAGCGTGTCGCTATCGCCCGTCACCGGCAGGTGGTCGGCGCCGTCCAGCTCGACGTACTTGGCGCCGGGGATCGCCTCGGCGAGGTAGCGCCCCTGGCCGACCGTGGAGATGCGGTCGTCGCGGCGCTGCAGGACCAGCGCCGGCACGTCGATCGCCGGCAGCACCCCGCGCACATCGATCTCCCGGTAAAGGTCCATCAGGGCGACCGCGCCGGCCGGGCTGGTGCCGTAGCGCAGCAGCCGCGACCACCAGCGTTCGAAGTCGGCGTCGCCCTGGACGCTTGGCGCCCAAAGGTTGACGCCGACCGGTCCGCCCCAGTCCCGCTTGACGATCTCGCCCCAGCGGCTGAGCGCGTCCGACGGGATCCCGTGGGGGAAGTCGGGCGCCCGCAGCATCCGTGCGTAGGTCCCGTAGAGGACGAGCGAGGCGACGCGATCGGGGTGGGTGGCGGCGAAGAGCGCCGACATTGGGCCGCCCTCGGAGACGCCGAAGATCACCGGCCGCTCGCAGCCCGCCGCCGCCAGCACCGCCTCGAGGTCGTCCATCGAGTCCTCCAGGGTCGGCGGCCGGCCGGTGCGGTCGGAGAGGCCCTGCCCGCGCTTGTCCCAGATCACCACCCGCGCGAAGGAGGCGAGCCGGCGCAGGAACCCGGCGGTCAGCGGATCGTCCCAGAAGAGCTCGACGTGGGAGACGAAGCCGGGGACGAAGACGAGGTCGAGCGGGCCGTCGCCGTGCACCTGATAGGCGATGCTCACCCCGTCGGAGTCGGCGTATCGAGTTTGGGCTTCCATCAGACGGACAACCCGATCGTCGCAGGCGCCTAACAGCTCACGCAAGGTGACAGCTCCGCCGCGATGACCTACGGTAGGGAGGGACCCTGACGTACCGAAATAACCGGTGGCAAAGTGAGACACATGATGAGCCCAAATGAAGGCCCAAAAAGCAAGTTCCGCATCCTCTGCGTCGACGGAGGCGGAATCAGGGGACTGATCTCGGCGCTGCTGATCGCTGAGATCGAGCGGCTCCTGCAGGAGCGGGACGGCGAAGACGCGCGCATCGCCGACTACTTCCACCTCTTTTCCGGCACTTCGACCGGCGGCCTGATCGCCCTGGCGCTGACGCGACCGAAAGCGCCGCCCGCCGCCGAGCTCGCCGGCTTCTACACCGAAGACGGTCCCAAGATCTTCGACCGCAGCCTCATGCACGAGCTCGGATCGGGCTGGGGAACGCTGGCGCCCAAGTACGACAGCGGGCCGCTGCGGGACGCGGTGCGCAGGCGGCTCGGCAACGGCGATCTCGCTGAAGCGACCAGCGACCTCGTCGTCACCGCCTACGACATGACCGAACGGGCGCCGTACTTCTTCAAGCGCTGGAAAGCACTGGAGGGATCAGGCGAGTGGAACTTCTCGATCGTCGATGCCGCGCTCAGCACCGCTGCGGCGCCGACCTACTTCCCCTGCCACGAGCCCGAAAAGCTGAAGGGGCACGCGCTGGTCGACGGCGGCGTCTTCGCAGGCAACCCGACGATCGCGGCGATCGCCGAGGCTCTCGGCCGCAGCAGTGACCCGCCCGCCGGGCTCACCCTCCAGGACATGTTCGTGGTCTCGGTAGGGACCGGAGAGTTCGAAGTCGGCTTCCCGCCATCCGAGGTCCGCGGATGGGGCGACCTCGGGTGGATCGCCGCAGGCGGTGACGACCCGCCGATCCTCTCTGCCATGCTCGGCGGCTCCTCCACCGGGACCGACTACTGGGCCCACATGTTGCTCAACCACGAACGCGGAAAAGGGCTGCCGGGGCCCGACGCCGTCGGCCACGGCAAGCGCTACTACCGCTTCCAGGCGCAGCTCGCCAAGGGGATCCAGATGGACGATGCCAGCCCGAAGACCCTGAAGCTCCTCGCCGAAGTGGCGCAACAGCTGATCGCAGACCGCCAGGCAGATATCGCCGCGGTCGTGTCCCATCTGGAACGGATCTAGGGAATCTAGACGGCGTTGAACCGCGACTAGGCGGCGTGCGGCAGCTTCCGCTGCGGGCGCAACTCGATCACCTGCGCCCGCTCGGCATAGACCGGCTCGAACTCACTGACCGCGAGGACGACGTAGCTGTAGCCGCAGGGGCAGACCTCGCGATCGACATCGTCGAGCGCCTCGACGACGACCTCGGTCTCCTCTTCACAGCTCGAGCAGGCAACGAGAACTTGGAACATGCCCCGATGGTGCCGCCGGGTCCGGACGGATACCCGGAGCTGCAACGGAATTCCCAACCGATACCGGGGCGACAGACAGTGGCGAGACCCGGATTCGAACCGGGGACACCACGATTTTCAGTCGTGCGGCGGCGGGAACGAAGGGCTGCGCCGCCTTCATTACTAGGCCGCTTGCCATGCGGTTTTCGGGGCTACCTCACCGTGGAACTGTATCGACTTCAAAGCCCGCACAGTCTCGTGGATACCGGTTCTTCCGGCTGCCTTTGGGCGACGGGTCGGCCGCTCGTCGCCCAATCAGCAAAGGCCTGCGCAGCGGGCACCAACGGCGACAATGGATTGCCTTCGTATGACTTGTTCGGACCTATCGAGCCCAGCTAGAGCGTGAGCCTCGAGCCGGCGACACCATGATTTTCAGTCGCTGGGGCCGTTCGCCGGCCCCGGGTGGCGAACTGCCGCTAGATGTTTCACCATGGGGTCTGGGCCACCCTCCGCGGATGATCATACTCTGCGCGGGAGGCTCGAAATATGCGCTGTCCTCCTTCTCCGCCGGTTACGCCCGGCGCCCTGCAATCGACCGGCCGGGACTCGCCTCAACGAACCACAAGGGAGCAACTTGCTTGCCAACGGCAATTAGCCAGCAGCCTAGTTATCGCTCTTGACGATGCTGAAATGACGCTTATGGTGCTCACAGCGGAGCAGAACCCGTTTTGCCTCCGCGCCATAATAAATGCATTTCCAAAGCAGCCGCGGCGACTCTCCCATGATGAGATAGGTTTGGGGTTTATCTGGAATGCCAGATATCAGTTCGTTAATGGCAGCGCAGTTCAGACTGCTCGTTCCTGGACGAATCGATGCTTTGACCCCACGGATATCTTGTCGACACGTGTCGCTGCCGGCCCCAACGGACACAGATGGGCTGGCGCACGCACCGAGACTGATGCATACGGAAATGAACATTATGCCTACCACGACTAGCGGCTTTGTAGTCATCAGTGGTGGCATCCTATCGCAGTTTCATAGGCTTCCACGGTCTCGTCGAATTGAGTCTTTACCCGTTGTTGATCCCCATTAGGCCACACCCATATCTGCAATCCCTGATCGTTTACCTTTTCGCCCGTATCGCCCTCTGGGGTGAATGCCGTCGCAACAATTTTATATCTAGCCCATGCCGTCAGGTGCTTGTGCTCGCCCGCGTAGACAAGCAGGGGCCCAGTCACTCCACATCCCCATCCTTGAACTTCAAGCTCCGGCCAGTAGATCGGATTGGACCACCAGTCCGAGTGCACCTCGGTACCCGATTCCCACCAAGACGCCCAGTGGTTGCCACTTTGATGCTGGTAAAAGTAGGAGGGGTTGTGGAGTTCCACATGCCAATAGTTGCAAGTGCTCTTTGCGCAAAGCCGGAACGGCTTCACGGTTTTCTCGGGGACACTGCTCGCGCTAGCCGTACCACTCGGAGGTTCTGGAGCCGGGATGATTTCTTCAGCGACGGGACCACTAGCGATTACCTTTGCGGCTTCGACTTCTGAGAATTTGCCTGATGGCGGCGGAGGCGGCGGGCTCGCTTCTGATTCTGCCTGTTCTGCCTGTTCCCGTTGCTGTATTTCGAGTTCATTTTCCGGTCCTTCGATGAGCACCGGCACCCTGTAGCTGGTTTCCCATCCTGCCCCCGCGAGAATTGGATAGACAAACGTGCCTTTGTGAAATTCGACCGTCAGCGTAAGAACATTTCCACTGACTTCAAGAGACGTCGGAACTTCTTTGCCGGTCGCATCGTGGGCCTGTTCCGCGGTGATTAGGAAGGACCGTTTTCCACTTTCGTAGAGCACCTCTGCGTAGTGACTGTCGATGAGATGCAACTTCTGTCCTTCGTACAAATGTACATTCCAGGAATATTTTTCCGGGCTCGTTTCCGAGCGAATTGCCTGAAACGTCTCGACTCCGTTGTATTCGGGACGGATGATGCTGTCGGCTTCAGCGCTCGCGTTTGCCGAGACCCCTGCCGCACCTTCCACGATTGAGGTGGGACTGGCAGCTTCGCTGACCACAGGAACTATGGTCGTTTCACCATACGGACTACTGATGGTGATTCCCGCTGCCAGGTTAGTGGTCATCGTCGTAGTGTCCGGAGCGCCGGTGCTGGTGATGGCCGAGCCGGACTGCCTGAGTTCAGGGTTGTCCCCAAGTTCGATCTGTTCTGGCTCTAATAAATCTTTGTTTGAAGCGATTGGGGCTTCCTCGGTAGTGCTTTCGACTGCTTCGAGAGTAGCTTCGGCTTCTTTCGTTGAGATATGCCCTTCGGGGTCGACGTTAATGGTCCATCGCCTCACCGTGGCATTGCCGGCGCCGTCGGTGGCGATGATTTCGGCCGAGTGCGCACCGCCGGCATAGCTCGCCATGCTGATCTGTTTGCTGAGCGTCTCCTGGCAGCCACCCGCCGAACAGCTCTGCGAGGCGGACGCGACTTGTTGACCGTCGATCTTGAAGCTGATCGACGTGACCCCGAAGCCGGCGTCGGTAGCAGTCGCGTTGAGGCCATAGGTTTCCTGTTCCACCCAGCCTTCGGGCGCGTTGACGAGTTCACCGCTCGCTTCCAAGTTCGGCTTGGTCGTGTCGCGGGCGATTGAGAAATTGATGGTGTTTTCGGTGCTGCGACCGAGCCCGTCGGTGGTCTTCACCCGGGCCGTATGGGCGCCGGGCGCGAGGGCGAGCGATTCCACGGTCCACCACGGTTCGATCGTGCAGCTCGCGGTCTTGCAGGTGCCATGGAGGCCGGTCTGCTGGGCGCCGTCCACCCAGAGGATCGTGGTGATTTCCGAGCGGGGAACCTGCTGGGTCCACTTCTGAACCTTGAGGTGGCCGGTGTCAGCAACCCAGATAGACCCGCTCGAGTCGACGGCTATGCCGCTCGGACTGCCGAACTTGCCGCTGCCGTTGGCTCCGAACTCGCCCAGGTAGCGGCCGCCTTCTCCAAACTCCTCGATGCGGTTGTTTTTCTGGTCGGCGACCCAGATGTTCCCGGAGGGGTCGGCGAAGATCGCGTAGGGGGTCTTGAATTCGCCTCCCCCGCTGCCTTCTTTGCCGATCGCGCGCACGAACGTCAGATTCGGGTTCCACTGCTGGATTCGGTTGTTGCCGGTATCGGCAACCCAGATCGATCCGTCGGGAGCGACGGTGATCGCGGCGGGTTCTTTCAGCTTGCCCGGTTCGGTCCCTTCGCCGGAGATGTTGTTCAGGAGACTGCCGCTCGGGCTGAACTTCTCGAGGCGGTTGTTGCCGCTGTCGGCGACCCAGAGGTTGCCGCCCGAGGTGACCGCGATCCCGCGGGGCGCTTTCAACTGGCCCGCCACGCTACCTGCGGTCCCGGCCTGGCAGACGTTGCCCGAGGCGGCGGTGCAGAGGTTCTTTTCGGCTTCGGTCCCTGCTGCTTCGACCTTGGTCTTGTTAACCCCGGCGCCGAAGGTGAGGACGAATTCGCCGTTTCCGTTGAACTCGACGATGCGGTTGTTGACGGTATCGGCCACCCAGAGGTTGCCTTTGGAGTCGGTGGCCAGAGCGGAGGGGCCACTGAGCTTCCCCGCCCCGCTGCCGGACCCACCGACATTTCTGACCCATTCCCCTTTTTCATTGAACTCGCTGAGCCGGGTTAGGCTCTTGTCGAGAACCCAGAGATTGCCGCTTGCATCGGTGGCGACGCTGACAGGGGTGATGAATTCTTCGCTGTGGAAGTACTGGATCGAGGAGCTGTAGGTGGGGAAGCCGGGAATCACCCAGTGCTGGACCCGGAAGCGGTTTCCGTCGGTGACCCAGATCGAGCCCTTCGGGTCAACAGCGATTCCGACGAGGGGGCCCATGTTGAACTGACCTGAGCCAGTTCCGGGGGTGCCGAACTGGCCGAGGTAGGTGCCCCATTCGTCGAACTCCTCGATGCGGTTGTTTTGGGAGTCCCCGACCCAGATCTCGCCCGAGGAGTCCGCGTCGATGGCCGTCGGCCTCTTGAATTCGCCGCTGCCGGTACCTTCCTTGCCGACCGCGCGCACAAAGGTGAGAGTCGAGCTCCACTGCTCGATCCGGTTGTTGCCGGTGTCGGCGACCCAGATCGAGCCGTCGGGGGCCACGGTGATCGCCGACGGCGCCTTCAGCTTTCCGGTTTCAGTCCCTTCACCGGAGAGGCTGCTGGCTAAAACGCCGTTCACATTGAACTTCTCGAGGCGGTTGTTGCCGGTGTCGGCGACCCAGATGCCGTTGGCAGAGGTAATCGCGATGCCCTTCGGGGACCTCAGCTGACCCGCTTCGCCGCCAGCGGTGGCGGCCTGGCAGACGTTGCCCGAGGCGGCGGTGCAGAGGTTCTTTTCAGCAGCGGTGCCGGCTGCTTCGACCTTCGTCTTGTTGACGTTGGTGCCGAAGGTCTCGAGGAATTCGCCTTTTTCGTTGAACTCGACAATCCGGTTGTTACCGGCGTCGGCGACCCAGACGTTGCCTTTGGAGTCGGCGACGAGTCCTGCGGGACTGCTGAGCTTCCCGGCGGCAGCGCCGGGGCCTCCCGCGTTTCTGAGCCATTCGCCTTTTTCGTTGAACTCGCTGAGCCGCGAGTAGGCGTTGTCGAGAACCCAGACGTCGCCAGCCGCGTCGGTCGCGACGTCGGCGGGAATGAGGAAGTCTTGACCTCCGTTGAAGGATTCAAGAGAGGAGCTGAAGGTGGGCGTGGCGCCCAGCGTCGGGACTTCGAAGCCCGCGGCGTTGGCGGTTGATTTGGCCTTGAGGACGTAGCGTGGCCGCGAGGTGCCGAGGGTTCCTTGTTCGGTGGCAGAGCCGCTGAGCGAAAGTGAGGGAGCAGCTGCCGATCGGGTTTCAATCACGAGCGTCTTCGTGGCTGAGAGGCCCACGGCATCCGCGGCGGTCACTTCAACGGTGTGCTTGCCTTCGGCAAGACCAGCGGTACTGAGCGTCCATTCAGCCGATAGGCCGCAGTTCTGCGTGGTGCATTTCGGCGACCATTCTTCAGCCTGTTTGCCTTCCATCACCACGGCTTTGCCGTCGAGCTTGACTTCGGCTTTCGTGATCCCCGACTGTGGGTGTTCGGCATTTCCGTCAGTGCCGATGGCCTTGAGGGCGTAGGAGGCGCGGCGGGTGCCGAGCAAGTCCTGTTCGGTCATCGAGCCGGCGAGGTTGAGAGTCGGGGCGATGTGGTCGACGCGGACTTCCTCCAATCCCGTACTCGACTTGTTGCCGAGGGGGTCTTCAGCCACCAAGCTCAGGGAGTGGATCCCGGAAGGAAGCAGCGCGGGTTCATAGGTCAGGGCCTGCTGGCCGGTTTGGGGGCTTTCCCAGGTCTGAGGACACGCCGCGTCGCCCACCCCGACGCAGCCGTTCCGCGCCGTCCAGGTATGGAGTGGCTTTCCCTTGGAATCAACTTCTTCAGTGCTGGCAGATATCGAATACGCACCGAGCCCATAATCGGTTGCCGTGAAGGCAATCGCCGGAGCGGATTGATTTACCCATTGCGTTTGCGGGACGGGCTGAGGTGGTTTTGGAGCGCCTTCATCCCCCAGCTCGACAGTCGCAGCTCCTACATATACTTCGGCGTTGCTTTGAGCCGTATTTTCAGTGGCGTTGACGCTGACCTCAGCAGCCTTCGCTTCATGGTCGAACACGCTGGCGCCGGTGAATTTGTCTTCAAAGTTGTAGAGGTATTCAGTATTGCTCAAGCCGTGTCCGGTGTGGCCACTTTCGGTGTAGTAGTTGACCCAGCCAGGAATGGTCGAATCCCATATTCCCATGAATAAGTAGGGGCTTGCACTTTCACCTTGGGCCCGCCACTTAACGTCAGTGAGCTTCAAGCTCTTGATGAAGCTCGTAGGCGGGGTACTGTCCTTGAAGTAGCGCGGGACGGTGTAAAGAACCGTGGCGTGGTCACCAGCCGTCTGGGCAAGTTCTGCCTTGATTGCTATTCCGGGAGGCGATGCAATCGAGAATTCATGGTTTCCGGCCTGCATGTGAGCAGGGGAAAGGCCGTAGTGGGTGAACACTTCGTAGCCCCACTCTTCCCTGTTATTGCAGGAGTAAAAGCTTTCCTGCTGGAAACTGTTGCTACAGATCCCGGCGCTGTTGTTCTTCGCGGCCCATTCGTAGGTCTGAAATAGAGGGTCTACGAGAACTGGGAAGGATCTGGCTTCCTTCACGTCGGCGCGAATCCGCAGCGTGGTCCCCGACACCGTGAGGTCAACTGGAACTGGGTCTCCTTGCGCGTCCAGCGCGGTCGGGGGCGGGACGACCAAGGGAGCCTGTTGGCCTTCTCGAACTTCGGCTCCGCCCTCATCGGTCGCAACCAGTTCGGCTCCGGGAGGAAGGGAGAATCGGTAGGTCTCGACTTCCGGCGATTCGGCACTACGAAGCTGGGTGAGGGTCTCCACTCCGGCTGGGGTCGGAGTGATCGCCAGATCCGAGTCTTCGGCGACATTCGGGTAGAAGGCAACATGACCGTCACTAATTGAGGCCGTTCGTTGAGTGGCGACATCGGCGACTTCGATTCCGATGCCGACTTCAGGGAGTTCAATCTTTTCGCCTAGTTCCGCCGGAATCTTTGCCTGCACCAGCGGGGCTGAAGGTTCAAGATGGCCATCCTGGCGCTTAAGAGTGAGATCGAGAGTTTCGCCTGCGCCAACTTCGAGAGGGATGGTGGAATCGAGGAGCGACGCCTTGGCCACTTCGGCCGGCTGCTTCGCGGGGGGGCCTTCATCCTTCCGGGCTTCTGCTTCTGGAAGTGCTTCAGCGGCTTCATCTCGACCAGAGGAGACTTCAACTCCCGCGGCCTGTTCGCGGTTTTCACCGGCTGCTTCGGGATCTTCTTCAGTCGTGACCTGGCTCTGAGTACCACTTTCGGGAAGCACTGCCACAGTCGGACTTAAGAGCTTGGCCTGCTGGAGTTCGTCGTAAATCCCAACCGTTTCTTCAACCGGGGCTTCGAAGACGCCGTTGAGAAGCGCCAGAGCTTCATCTCTTTCCAAGCTGCCGAGCGACACATCTTCCGCTGCCGTTGGATCAGTCGTCTGCAGGGGGCTGCCCGAGGCGCCTGCATCAATCGCTTCTGCCACTTCTGACTGACTCGGGAGCGGCTCTTGGGGATCGTCCGCGAGAGCTGAGGCTGAAACGCACGCCACTCCAAGCACGAGAAGCGCTAGGAAAAGCGCGAATCTCCGTCTACGCGCAGGCGAGCTAGACATTCCGTACTTGAAGCGCAAGGTTCCTCCCACAGTCAGTTAGCCGAGATCGGAACCCGCGATACCTAGCGCGTACCGAGTGAGTGACGGGGGCGACCCTACACGAGCTAGCGCCGGCCGCGTTACCCAAAATTGCCATTAATTTATTTATGGTCCTGGGGTGCTCGCGCCTATAGATGAGCCTCGATCGCTTGATCTGGCTCGGTCGGCGAAGTAGAAGAACGTGTCGTCTTCGCCTTGCTCGGCAAGGGGGCTAGACGTGACAATCCCCAAAACACCCATCTTGACTAGCTGGTGCAGGTGGTAACGCACGTTTGGTTCGCGAAAGGACCCTCCTCCCCCGCGGCAGAGTTTCGAGAGCTGGACAACCGATAGCGGAGCACCCATCCAGCACAGGATTTCTACGATTGCAACCTTAATCGGGTGGACAGTGCTCGCGACATATAGCTCCCAGCCCGGAAATGCACTATCGGACGCAGGGCCGGTGGTGGGAGGATCAGGAAAATCGCCTATCGGACTCGCATGCTGAAGTTCGGGTTGGGGTTTACGCCTTTTCGGCTCCTCCTGCAGATGCCGCTGTGCTTCGCGGAACTGACGAATCCGATCAAGCCCTTGGCTCTCGATCTGTCTGATCCTCTCACGTGAAAGCCCGACCTTCTCTCCCACCTCATCCAGGTGGTAGAGCAGACCGTCCCACATGCCCGACCGCAAGCGCAGGACGTGCGCAGTGCGATCGTCCAAGTCGACAAGCTCGGGCTCGCCGAAGGTGTAGAGCGTCGGCTTCTGCAGCCCAGCTAGTCGTAGAGGGGACCTACGGGGCATGGGTCGTGGCCTCGAGCTTCGTCAAGCGGCCAAGAGATCGACCGGCGAGCCTGAAGGGCGCCGCAGAC
>DASZNP010000083.1:0-2255 GCA_035551255.1 Solirubrobacterales bacterium | reverse complement strand
GAGGCCCGCCTGGAGACCGGTCGTACTCATCAGATTCGCGCCCACTTCGCCGCGATCGGCCACCCGCTAGCCGGCGACATCACCTACGGGGGCGCCGGGCGCTACGGCCTCCGGCGCCAGTTCCTCCACGCCCACCGGCTCGCCTTCGCCCATCCGCGGACCGGCGAGCGCCTCAGCTTCACCTCCGAGCTGCCGGCGGACCTCGCCGCTGCCCTCGAGGCGGCCCACGTCGAGTAGCGCTGCCGCTCTACAATCCCTGGGCAAATCACAACCCCCGTTCAGGGCTAGCCGGATCCTGCCTGGCCACCACCAGGTCCCCGGCGAGCGGAGCGGGGCGCTTCACCCAAAACCGAAAAAGGAGATTCACTACATGGCACAGGCAGAGCTACGAGATCTGCTCGAGGCCGGAGTTCACTTCGGCCACCAAACGCGCCGCTGGAACCCGAACATGCGCCGCTTCATCTTCACGGAGATGGACGGGATCCACATCATCGACCTGCTGCAGACCGAGGCGCTGCTGGAGAACGCCCGCAAATTCGCCGGTGAGCTGGCGACCGGCGGCGGCACCGTCCTCTTTGTCGGCACCAAGAAGCAGGCTGCCGACACGATCCAGGAATGGGCCGACCGCTGCAAAATGCCCTACGTCAACAAGCGCTGGCTCGGCGGCCTCCTCACCAACTTCAACACGATGTCGGGCCGGATCGCCCGCCTCCACGAGCTCAGTGGCTGGAAAGAGGAGGGCAAACTCGACCTCCTGCCGACCAAGGAGCGGATGGGAATGGAGGCCGAACTCGCCAAGCTCGAGTTCAACCTCGGCGGCGTCCGTGACATGGACCGTCTGCCCGACGCCGTCTTCGTCGCCGACCTGAAAACCGAGGAGATCGCGGTTAACGAGGCCGCCCGCCTGCGGATCCCGATCATCGGCTTGGTCGATACCAACTGCGACCCGACCCCGGTCGACTACGTGATCCCCGGCAACGACGACGCGATCCGCTCTTGCGAGCTCGTGATCGGCACGATCGGCGGCGCGATCGAGGAGGGTGCTTCCTCCTGGCGCGTGCAGGAGGAGAAGCGGATCGCCGAAGAGATGGAGCGGCGTAAACGCGAGGAGGAAGAGCGGAAGAAACGCGAGGAAGAAGAGAAAGCCCGCGTCGAAGCGCTGGAGGCTAAAAAAGCGGCCGAAGAAGCTGCGAAAGCCGCCCAGGCGAAAAAAGCTGCGCAGGACAAAGCGCAGCAGCCCGCGGGTCCTGTCTCCGATACGACCCCGTCGCCGACCGGCGACGGTCCCGCATCGTCGCCACCCGCGGGTGGGACGTCGGGGGCTCAGGTTCAGGCCACGCCGGCTGGCGCCGCGGTAGAGGCGCAGGCCTCTCCGCCGGAGGCAGAGGTCGCTGAGGTGAAAGAGGAGGCTTCCGAGGAGCAGCCGCCCCCGCCGCCCGCTGAGAGTGCAGAGGCAGCTGAGCCTGCTGGAGACGAGAAAGCTGAGGAGTCGAAATGAGCGTTACTGCTGCTGACGTGAAGGCGCTCCGGGATCGGACCGGGGCGGCGATGATGGACGCGAAATCGGCGCTGGTCGAGGCCGACGGCGACGTCGAGCGCGCGGTCGAGCTGCTGCGGGTGAAGGGGCAGGCCTCGGCCGCCAAGCGCGAAGGTCGCGGCACCAACGAGGGCGTCGTCGCCTCCTACATCCACGCCAACGACAAGGTCGGGGCGATGGTCGAAGTCCAGTGCGAGACCGACTTCGTCGCCCGCAACGAGGAGTTCCGGGTCTTCGCCTACCAGGTCGCCCTGCACGCGGCCGCGACCGCGCCGCAGTACGTCTCGACGAACGAAATCGACGAGGCTGAGCGCGAGGCCGAAAAGAAGGTCTTCGAAGAGAAGGCGCGCGAAGAAGGCAAGCCCGACAACGTCGTCGAGAAAATCGTCGAGGGGCAGCTCAACAAGTGGGCGAGCGAAGTCGCGCTGCTTGACCAGACCCACGTCAACGCCGAGAAACACGAGGGCAAGACGATCGAGGAGCTGCGCCAGGAGCTGGCGGCGAAAACCGGCGAGAACATCCAGATCTCCCGCTTTTCTTATTTCCGCGTCGGCGAATAAGCTCCACCTCAGTGGCTGATTCCATTCCCGAGCCCCGCTTCGGGCGCATCATGCTGAAGCTCTCCGGCGAGGCCCTGATGGGCAGCCAGAGCTTCGGCACCGATGCCGCCGAGGTCGACCGGATCGCCAGGCAGGTGGCGGCGGTCCGCAACCGCGGG
>DASZNP010000082.1:0-6994 GCA_035551255.1 Solirubrobacterales bacterium | reverse complement strand
AAGGCGGCAGCTTGTAGATCCGCGCCGCCTCCGGATCGGCGGCCAGCAGCTCGCCCTCCTCCAGGGCCTCGCGCAGCTCGGGGTAGTGCTCCAGCCACCAGCTCGCTTCGGCCGGGATCACCAGGTACTGCGCTCCCGCTGCGCGCAGCTCCTCCAGGTGGGCGGCCGCGGCGGCGCCGTCGGCCGGGTAGTGCCCGGCGTAGAGACCGGTCGGGCTCTGCGGGAAGTGCCGGCCCTCGCGCCGCCCGAGCCGCAGCAGCGCCTCGTCCCCGCGCGAGACCACCAGCACCCGGCTGCCCTCGGGCACCGTCGAGCGCACCTGCGCCCGCACGCGCTCGACCACTTCCCGGTATCGCCGCTGCTCGCTCATGCCGGTTGCGCCGCCGGGGCCAGGGAGTAGATCGCGCAGGCCTCATTGCTGTGGACGGCACGGCCGTCGAGGCGGCCCGCCAGGCCCGCGTAGAACTCGAGCCACCAGAGCATCGGCGCCGGGAAGACGATGTATTCGGCCCCCTGCGCGCAGAGCTCTTCCAGCCCGGCGAGGACCTCGTGGCCGTCGGCCGGGTGGTGGCCGGGCCAGCTGCCGTCGGAGAGGCGGGGGAAGTGCCAGACCTGCAGCTCGTCGACCGCGAGCAGCCGCTCGTCCCCCTTGCTGACCACCAGCACGGTCGAGCCGGCAGGCAGGGTCTGGCGCAGGGTCTGCCGCACCTCGGCAACCAGCTCCGCGTACTCGGGAGTCTGGCGCCGCTGGTACGGCTTCCAGGCCTCGCCCCACTTGCGCTCGAACTGCTGGCGGTTGCGGTCGAGCAGGCGGCTATAGGAGCCGTCGCCGAAAAGCTTGCCGAAGGAGCCCTCGCCGAAGTGATGGACGAGCACGTCCTCGGCGCATAGCAACCGCAAGCCGGCCCGGTGCGCCCGCTGCGAGTAGTCGTCATCCTCGAGCGTCCCTACCCCGAAGGACTCGTCGAGGGCGCCGACTGCCTGCCAGGCCGCGCGCCGCATCGCCAGGCAGAACATCGTCAGCGTCGGGATCGCGATCGCTTCCCCCTGCCGCTTCATCGCCCGCGTCGCCGCCTCGCGCAGGAAGTCGCCGTAGGTCTCGTAGGCGACCGGCACCTCGGCCTCGTTGCCGATCCGGTTGGTCACCGGTCCGACCAGGCCGGCGCCGGCGTCGAGGTGCGCTTCCAGCCCGGCGAGCCAGCCCGGGGCGACGATCGTGTCGCTGTTCAGCAGGACCAGGGTCTCCCCTCGCGCCGCCGCCAGGCCCTGGTTGCAGGCGGCGGGGAAGCCGGCGTTGTCTTCGTTGGCAAGCAGCCGGACCCGGGCGTCGCGCTCGGCCAACTTCTCGAGGTACTCGCGGCTGCCGTCGCCGGAGGCGTTGTCGATGACGATCAGCTCGAAGGGCGGCTCACTGGTGTTGGCGAGGACCGACTCGAGGCAGAGGCGGGTGAAGGCGAGGCTGTTGAAGGAGACGACGACGATCGAAGCGCGAGGCGCCGGCGCCTCACTCAGCGCCGCCGGCGGCGGCGTCGCCGCGATCGCCTCCAGGGTCGCCGGCGCCAGCTTCGTCGGGCGTCGTGAGACCGGCGTCAGCTGCATCCCGAACGGGAACGGGCCGCGCGGCACCTCCCCGGCCCGACCCGGCACCCGCATTCCCAGGTGCTCGAGCAGCTTGCCCAGCACGACCTCGGGGGCGAAGAACTCGCGTGCCAGCTCCCGCGCCGCCTGACGGTGGCGCTCGGGCTCGGCGTCGATCCGCGCCACGGCTTCGACGACCTCCTCCGAGCCGGAGAAGGCGAACAGTCCCTCGCCAATAGGCAAAGCGTGGCCGAAGCCCGTGTCCTGGGTAATCACCGGCCGGCCGGAAGCGAGGTAGGTGGCGCTGCGGTCGCTGAACCAGCCGGTCCGGAACCTGACGTTCTGGTCCTTCGCGACGGTGAACTCGCCGGCCGAGGCGGCGATGTACTCGCGGTAGGCGACGAGGTCGGTGGAGAACTCCATCGCCGAACGCACCCGCCAGCCGTGCGCCTCCAGCAGCTCGCGGTCGGCGTCCTCGTAGGAGCTGAGGGCGAGCTCGAAGCGGGACCCGGCCTGGGCCGGCAGCTCGAGCAGCTTCTTGAACTCCTGGTCCTTGCTCCAGGTGTAGACGGCACCGTCGACCGCGACGTCGCGCCAGGGCTGGCTCCAGTTGCCGATCGTCGTGAAGACATCATCGGTGGGCAGGCGGTCGGTCTCCCACAGCTCCGGCAGCACTGGCTGCCGCGTCGTCTCGAAGCGGAAGCGGTCAGAGACCGGCAGCAGGCAGTCGGCCTGGCCGTAGTTCTCGGCGAAAGTGAAGAAGGCGGCGTGGGCCTCGAGGAACTCGTAGGAGGCCTCGTAGCCCTCGGCCAGCTCCAGTTGCAGCTGGACCGGGTCGGTCTCCAGGTAGACGAGGCGGTCGGTCGCCCGCAGCTCCGGCAGCGGCTTGGTGCCGCCGTGGAGGTTGACGATCAGCTCCGCCGAGCCGAGCAGCTCGGCGAGCCGGTGCTCGGTCATCCCGAAGCAGCGGCCGTCGCGGTGCAGCGCCCGGTAGGCCCAGCGGCCGCTGAGCCCGTAGCGGCGCATGATCGTCGCGATGAAGGCGGCGGCGCGGCCGGAGGCGTCGGCGGTCTCGCCGCTCTCCATCAGCATCGAGGGCGTGCGCCCGTGCGCCTCGACGTAGTAAGCCTCGTAGCCGAGCCGCTCGAAGCCGAGCAGGTAGTGCAAGTACTGCCAGACGACGCCGGCGACCGGCATCTTGCTCATCATCCCGAGCAGGACGACCTTTGGCCGCTGCTGCTGGGCGGGTGCGTTCATGCCGGCTCCGCGACTTGTTGCTTGTCGGACTCTGCGCGCTTCTTCCGCTCGCGCGTCTGGGCCGCGTAGAGCTGCTCATAGGTCCCGCCGGCGGCGACCAGTTGCTCGTGGGTGCCGCGTTCGGCGATCCGGCCGTGCTCGAGGACGAGGATCTGGTCGGCGTGGCGGACGGTCGAGAGCCGGTGGGCGATCATGAACGAGGTCCGCCCGACCATCAGGTCGTCAAGCGCGTCGAGGATTACCCGCTCGGTCTTCGAGTCGATCGAGGAGGTCGGCTCGTCGAGGATCAGGACCGGCGCGTCCTTGAGGAAGGCGCGGGCAACACAGATCCGCTGCCGCTCGCCGCCAGAGAGCTGGGCGCCGCGCTCGCCGATCGCAGTCGCATAGCCGTCGGGTAGGGCGCTGATGAACTCGTCGGCGTTGGCGGCCCGGGCGGCCTCGCGCACCTGCTCCTCGGTGGCACCGAGTTTGCCGTAGCGAATGTTCTCCTCGATCGTCCCCGAGAAGAGCAGCGGCTCCTGGAGGACGACGCTGATTTGGTCGCGCAGCGATTGCAGCTGCAGGTCCCGCAAGTCGACGCCGTCGAGTTCGATCCGCCCCGCGTGCGGGTCGTAGAAGCGGACCAGCAGGCTCATCAGCGTGCTCTTGCCGGCACCGGTATGGCCGACGATCGCGACCCGTTCGCCCGGGCGGACGTGGAAGGAGACGTTCTCCAGGGTCGACTTGCGTCCCTGGTAGGCGAAGCTGACGCCCTGCGCGGTGACCCGTCCGCGCGCCCGCTCCAGCGCCACCGCGTCGGGCTTCTCGACCACCTCGGGGTCGGTGTCGAGGAGGTCGAGGGAGGCGTTGAACTGGACCAGCTGCTCGTGGACCGTCCCGACCGTCATGCTGAGCTGTTCCAGCGGCGTGTAGACCGAGCCGATGTAGGTCATCAGCACGATCAGCTGGCCGAGCGTGATCTTCCCTTGCATCACGTGCCAGGCGCCGATACCGAGGATGAGGCTAGTGCCGGCGACGGTCGTGGTCTGGACGCCGAGCGTGTAGAGGCTCTGGCTGACGGTCAGCTTGACGCGCTCGTCGACCGCCGTCTGGCCCTGCTCGCGGAAGCGCTGGTGCTCGTATTCCTCGCGGCCGAAGGTGACAATCACCCGCAGCATCGCCATCGCCTCGTGGACGATCGAGAGTGACTGCCACTCCAGCTGCTGCACCCGCTGCAGGCGCGGCACGATCCGCCTCCCGTAGAGCCCGAAGGACCAGTAGAGCAGCGGCAGGATGATCAGCGAGAGCAGCGCCAGCTGCCAGTCGATCAGGGTGGCGATGACGAACATCCCGATCAGGGTCAGGAGCGATTCGGCGATCGGCGGCACGACCATGACGATGTTCCCGACCGCCGCCGCCTGGGTGTTGATCTGGCTCATCAGCGCCCCGGTCTTGCGTTCGTCGTGGAAGGTGAGCGAGAGGCGTTGGACGTGCGCAAACAGATCGCTGCGCAGGTCGAGAATCATGTTCTGCTCCATCTTCGAGCCGAGGTAGTGGTTGCCGACGGTGAAGGCGTTGCCGATCGCGGTGATTAGGAAGCGGGCGACCACCATCGTCACCAGGATGAGCCAGACGGTCGGTTCCTCGCCGAAGACGACGCGGAGGACGCCGCTGGTTTTCTGGTCTTCGAGGACGTTGTTGAGGATGATCGCCAGCGGCCAGGGCTCGGCGAGGCCGAAGACGGCGGTGAGGATCGTCAGGGTGACGACCGCGATCAGGGTTTTGCGGTACGGCCGCAGGTACGGCTTGGTCCGCGGCAGCGCCTTCCAGAGCGCCCAGGCGCTCGGCTTCTCGCCGTCCTTGGCCTCGTGGCGGCGGCGCAGACGGGCGGGGATCGCGCTCATCGTCCCGCCTCCTCGAGGATCACGGCCGGGCGCGGCGCCGGCGTCACCGGCGGCTCGACCGCTTCGGGCTCGGGCGCCGGGGCGTCCGCGGCCGTCCGCATCATCTCCGCCTCCTGGTCGAGCTCGGAGAGGGCAAGGCTCATCGCCGTCGCGCAGCCCTCGATCCCGAAGCCGACGACGAGGGCCAGCGCCAGCGCAAAGGTGCTGCCCGCCACCAGCTCGCCGCTGACGAACGCCCAGGCCGTCAGCGCCACCAGCATCAAGACGACTCCCCCGCCCTTGGCCGAGGCGCGCGGCCAGATACGCGCCCGCAGCAGCTGGCTGCCGGAGCCGTGCTCCTCGACGACGGTGCGAATCTTCACCCCGCCCAGCGCTCCGGCTCGCAGGTCGAGGTCCCAGCGGTCGAAGGGGCCGCCGCTGCGGACGTAGCCGCCGCGGGCGGCGAGGGCGTCCTGTAATGCCTGCAGGTAGACCTGGGGCGAGCGCCAGGCTTCGCTCCAGAGCTCGACCGTGCGCGGCCGCGGCCAGGCCGCCCCGGGCGAGAGGCGACGACGCCAGGGCGAGAGGCCGTTGCGCAGTCGTCCCATCAAGCGCGCGGCTGGCTGCAGGAGGAAGAGGGCGCCGACGAGGGCGCGGCGGCGCCAGGTCTCCAGGCGCGAGCGCTGCGGCGTCGCGGGGACCGCGGCGACGCCGCTCGCCGCGGCGCGCCAGAGCAGCGCCCCGACGCCGCCGACCAGCGGCACCAGCGCCAGCAGCAGCGGCGTCCAGAGGGCACCGAGGACAGCGACGTCGAGCAGGCCGAGCAGGACCAGCAGGAACTCGGGCGCGAGCAGGACCCCGTCGACGCGGCTCGGGGCCGGCTCGTAGATCGACTGGAAGAGGCCGCTGCCCCAGGTGCCGTAGCGGACCATCCCGCGGCGGCGGGGCATGCCGCTGGCGGGGGCGTCGTAGATCCGGCCCGCCCAGTGCGAGGAGCCGGCGCGGTTGTAGCGCTGCGGCCACTTCCGCTCCAAGAGCGCCTCGGCTTTGCCGTAGCCGTACTGCTGGCGCAGGTAGCGGCGGACCGAGTCGCGGCGCCGGTGCATGACCACGGCGCCGGCGCTGAAGCCGAGCTTCCAGCCCGCCTCCTGCAGCCGCCAGCAGAGGTCGACGTCGTCGCCGGCGACGCGGAAGCGCTCGTCGAAGCCGCCGATCTCCTCCAGCGCCTGCTTGCGGAAGGCCATGTTGCAGCCGGGCACGTGCTCGGCCTCGCGGTCGGAGACGAGGACGTGGATCGGCCCGCCGGGGGCGGCGGCGACGCAGTCGGCGGTGCGCCGGTCCTCGGGCGGGATGTTGGGGCCGCCGACGCCCCCGTGGCGGCGGTCGCGCAGGCCGGCGGCGACGTAGTGCAGCCAATCGGGGTCCGGGTAGGCGTCGTCGTCGAGGTAGGCGACGATCTCGCCCTCGGCGCAGAGGGCGCCGGCGTTGCGGGCGGCGCTGAGGCCGCGGTGCGCGGTCTCCAGCACGGTGGCGCCATGGCGGCGGGCGATCGCGGCGGAGTCGTCCGTGCAGCCGTCGCAGACGACGATCGTCTCGAAGTCGGGGTAGGTCAGCCGCGCCACGCCCTCGAGGCACTCCTCGAGGGTGGCGGCGCCGTTGTGGGTACAGACGACGACCGAGACCCGCGGCCACTCCTCCTCGCCGCCGAAGGGCACCTGCGCATAAGCGCTTTCGACCGTCGCCAGGGCCGGCTTCGGCCGCCGCTCGCGGTCGACGAGGCCGAAGTCCCAGTCGCGGACCTCGTGCCCGCCGCGGTGCCACTCGTCAGTCCAGCTGAAGACGAAGAGGCCGGCGGCGCCGGTCCCGAAGGCGTGCTCGATCTGCCACTGCAGGGCGCCGGCCTGCGCCTCGCGACCGTTGCTGCGGCTGTCGAGGCCGGCCTCGGTGACGAGCAGCGGCCGGTCGCCGCAGAGGTTCTGTAGCCGCGCCAGGTAGGCCTCGAAGGTCGCCTCCTGCTCGAGGAAGACGTTCCAGGCGGCGAGGTCGAGGAAGGGCAGCTCCAGGTACTCGGTCGAGGGGAAGTTGACGTAGGTGAAGAGGCCCTCGGGGTCCTGGGTCTTCGCGGCCCAGAAGAGGCGCTCGAGGAAGCGCTCGGTCCGCTCCTTGCCGTGCCAGCGGACGATCCCAGCCGGGATCTCGTTGCCGATCGCGTAGCAGAGGATCGAGGGGTGGCCGGCGCATTCGGCGACCTGGTGGGCGGCGCGGGCGACGATCCGGCTTGTCAGCTCGGGGTCGTC
>DASZNP010000081.1:0-5534 GCA_035551255.1 Solirubrobacterales bacterium | reverse complement strand
AGCTGAAGACCTGGCTGCTGTTGATCCCGGTGAAGATCTGCTGCGCAGTACCCCCGTTGACTTGTGGTTCGGACTCCTTCCGGAAGCACGCCGTGGTCGAGCATTCGTAGGTGATGCGGCATTTGGTGGCAGAGACAGTGCTTGCCAGCATCGTGCTGCCACCGCAGGTGGCGTGGCGAACGTAGCCTTCGAAAGAGACCATGCTGGCGCTCTTTTCCTTGATCGCGATGCCGCTGCGAATTTCCCTCGTCATCCGGTTCAGGGCCCAGCGGGCGGTGGTGATGTTTTCTGCCTGCTTGGTGATCTTCGGCTGCGTTTTCACAGCCCCGATCACCAGCAGTGCGACCGCGCCCATCACGACCGCTCCCATCGAGGCGGCAACGAGGAGCTCGACCAGCGACACCCCCTCGTCCGAAGGGGCCTCGCGCAGGCGGCGTTTCAGCGATCGCAGCATCGTGTTCAGGTATCGGTCGGGATGGAGCATCCGTTTAGCGCCTGCAGGAGTCTTGGCCGTAAAGCTCGAAGGGCGGGCCCTGGGGCCCGCCCTTCGCACATCGGTCAAATCACGCGAGCTGCCGCGTTATTTGGTCCATTCTTTGGATTTCGGGCAACCGCCTTCGCCTTCGGGGGTGCACGGGAACGTCACCGAGCCGTCAGCAGCACGTTTGATCGAGAACGTGTGGCCTTTGGTCGAGGTGATCGTAATCGTGTAGGTGCTGGTGCCTTTAGCCGGAACTTCCATCTTTTCGACACCTTCGGCGCCTTCGGTCGGAGGCAGCGTGGTCTCGATTTCTTTCAGCCGGGCAGAGGTGCAGCCGGCGTAGGAGTTGCCTTCTTCAGACGCGCAGGTCTCCATCGCGACCTGAGCCGAGTGGGCGTTCTCCTTTGCCTTGGCGTCGGTTGCCTTGTCCTTCTGGTTGAAGAACGCCGGCAGCGCGATCGCGGCGAGGATGCCGAGGATGAGCATCACGACGAGAAGCTCGATCAGGGTGAAGCCTGCCTCGCTGTCGCCGTTGAGCCGGGCGCCGATGCGGGCCCGGAGATTCTGGACTGACATTAGTGACCTCCTATGGTCCTAATCGTTCGAGCCAGAGCCCCGTCGCGAGAAGCCACGTGGTGTCTGTCGACCCCGGTGGTAGCCCGGCTGACTCCGAGGGAGTCCCGACGGCTTTGCGCCCCCGCCTCACGACGGGTTTGCCTTTTGCACCGAGGCACTGGCAGATTCATCACAGGCCCTTCATCGGCCGCATCGCCCAGGACTTGATCCCTGAAATTGGGGTTACGTCCCGCAAAAATTTTGCTTTCTGGACGCGCGTCCAAGCAGTGCGCCCAAAACCGATGACCGGTTCAGCGAATCTTTTCGTAGATGCTGAACAGCGGCAGGTACATCGAGATGACGATGAACCCGACCATGCCGCCGACGAAGACGATCATCACCGGCTCGATCAAGGCGGTCAGGGCCTTCACCTTCGCGTCGACCTCGGCTTCATAGAAGTCGGCGATTTTCGAGAGCATCGTCTCCAACTGCCCGGTTTCCTCGCCTACCGCAACCATGTGGCCGACCATCGGTGGGAAGATCGCATTCCCTTCTATCGGCCCCGCCAGGGACCCACCGGTCTTGACCGATTTGTAGACGTCCTCCATCGCTTTCTCGACGACGACGTTTCCGGAGGTTTCGCCAGTCAGTTTGATCGACTGCAGCATCGGCACCCCGGAGGAAACCGAGCCGGCGAAGGTGCGCGACCAGCGGGCAAGCGCGACTTTTTGGATGACGTCGCCGATTTTGAACGGCAGCCGCAGGATGAACCTGTCCCACTGGTCTTTGCCGCGCTCGGTCTTCTTCCACTTGAAGAAGAGCCAGAAGGCGAGGATCACCCCAGGGAGGATGAGGAACCAGTCATGGGTCAGGAGGTTCGAGACGTTGATGCACAGCTGCGTCGGCGCCGGCATCCCTCCCCCTTCGTCGGGTTCTTCTGCTGCGAGTTCTTCGAAGATGTTGGCGAAGACCGGGATCACGAAGACGACGATCGCTACCAGGACGACGACCGCGAAGCCGAAGACCAGCGCCGGATACATCAGCGCCGATTTGACCTGCCGCCGCAGAGCATCGGTTTTCTCGACCTGGAAGGCGACCCGGTCCAGGGCTTCCTCTAACCGACCCGATTGCTCACCGGAGCGGACCATCGCCCGGAAAAGGCGATCGAACACCCGTGAGTGCCGCTCCATCGCCTGCTCGAGCGTGCTTCCCGCTTCGACGTCGCCCCGCATCGCGGCGATCGCCTCCTTGATCTCTTCGTCCTTAGTCTGCTCCTCGAGCGTGCTCAGCGTCCGCAGCATCGGCATCCCGGATGCCACGAGGGTCGCGAACTGGCGTGAGAAGACCGCGAGCTCGCGCATGTCGACGCTCTTCCAGCGCCGGAAGACGTCCTCGAGTTTGAGTGGGTTACTTTTCTCGCTGACGTCGAGGACGATCAGGCCGCGCTGCCGCAGCTGCTCGGAGACCTGCGACTTCGATTCCGCCTCGAGCTCGCCCGAGGTCGCGGCCCCGGCCAGGTCCATAGCGCGAAAGGTGAAAGTGGTCGCGGCAGCCACGGCTTATCCCCCCGATACGTATGACGGCGACTGCGGCGGCGCGGCGGGCGTCTGCAAGCCCATGTCATATGGCTGCGGCGCGGGCATTGCCGGCGGCGCTCCGGCAAGCACGCGTTTGAGCTCCTCCGGCACAGAGGAGCGCTGTTCGGCCAGGGAGCGCGTGACCTTGCCCTCGCGGACGAGGCGGGCGAGATCGGCGTCCATCGTCTGCATCCCGATCGCGCCTGAGGTCTGCACCGCCGCGTAGATCTGGTGAGTCTTCCCCTCGCGGATCAGGTTACGGATCGCCGGCGTCGGCACCAGCACCTCGGTGGCGACGGTGCGGCCCATCCCGTCGGCGGTGGGGAGCAGCTGCTGGGTGACGATCCCCTGCAGGGCGATCGAGAGCTGGGTCCGGACCTGACCCTGCTGCTCCGGCGGAAAGACGTCGATGATCCGGTCGACGGTCTGGGCGGTCGACTGGGTATGGAGAGTGGCGAAGACGAGGTGGCCGGTCTCCGCCGCGGTCAGCGCCGTGGCGATCGTCTCCAGATCCCTCATCTCGCCGACCAGGATCACGTCGGGGTCCTCTCGCAGGGCAGCGCGCAGCCCGAGGGCGAAGTCCTCGGCGTCAGATCCCACCTCGCGCTGGTTGACGATCGACTGTTTATGTTGGTGCAGGAACTCGATCGGGTCCTCGATCGTGAGAATGTGATCGTTGCGCTCGCAGTTGATCACGTCGATCATCGCCGCCAGGGTCGTGCTCTTGCCCGACCCGGTCGGGCCGGTGACGAGGACGAAGCCGCGCGGTTTCTGCGTCAGCTCGCGCAGAATCTGCGGCACTCCGAGCGAGTCGAGCGCAGGGATGTCCTGCGGGATCAGACGGAAGGCAGCGCTGACGGCGCCGCGCTGGAAGAAGCAGTTGACGCGGAAGCGGGCGACGTTCGGGATCGCGTAGGCGAAGTCGAGCTGTTTGTGGTTCTCGAACCGTTTGCGCTGGTCGTCGTTGAGGATGCCGAAGACAACCTCACGCGTATCTTGTGGCCCGAGGACCGGAAAGCCCTCCATCGGGACGATCTTGCCCTTGTCCCGGATCGCCGGGGGGAACCCAGCGGTTAGGTGCACGTCGGATGCCCGCGCCTGGACCATCCGGCGCAGGACCTCTGAGAAGTCGAAGTCCATGGCTTCTAGATCGGCCCGCTAGCGGGATTCCTTAAGTGGTGACACGCAGCACCTCCTCCAGGCTCGTCAGCCCGGCCCGGACCTTGTCGACTCCGTCCTCCCGCAAGGTGCACATCCCTTCTTCGCGGGCGGCGGTCGCGATGTCGGCCTCGGGCATCTGAGCGACGGTCATCTCCTTGATCCGCTCGCTCAGACCCATCACCGAGTAGAGGCCGACGCGGCCTTTGTAGCCGCTGTTGTTACAACGGCCGCAGCCGACTGGCTCGTAGGCCTCGAGATCGGCCGCCGCGCGCATTCCCGCCTCGGTGAGAGCCTGGATCGGGATCACCGCGCGCCGCTTGCAGTGGCTGCAGAGCTTCCGCGCCAGCCGCTGGGCGACTACGCAGTCGACCGCCGAGGCGATCAGGAAGGACTCGATACCCATCTTCGTCAGACGCGTGATCGCGCCGGGGGCATCGTTGGTGTGCAAGGTCGAGAGCATCAGGTGGCCGGTGAGGGCAGCCTCGATCGCGATCCGTGCGGTCTCGCCGTCGCGGATCTCGCCCACCATCACGATGTCCGGGTCGGCGCGAAGGATCGATCGCAAACCGGTGGCGAAGTCGAGCCCGGCGGTACGGTTGACGTTGATCTGGTTGATCCCGCCGATCTGGTACTCGACCGGGTCCTCGATCGTGATGATCTTCTTCTCGACGTTGTTGACCGCCTGAAGAGCTGCATAGAGGGTCGTGCTCTTGCCCGACCCGGTCGGGCCGGTGACGAGGACGGCGCCGTAGGCCTGGTGGAAAGCGTGCTCGAAGCGCTCGCGCGCATTGCCGCCCATCCCCAGGTCGTCGAGCGAGCGCTGCGCGTTGTCTTTGTCAAGGATGCGGATCGTCGCCCCCTCGCCGCGCTGGGTCGGAAGGGTGGTGATACGGAGGTCGACTCGCTTGTCCTCGACCACGACGCTGACACGGCCGTCCTGCGGGACCCGTTTCTCGGCGATGTTGAGGTCGCTCATGATCTTCACCCGCGACACGACGGCGTTGACCATCCGCTTGGGCACGTGAGCGGCCTCACGAAGAACGCCGTCGACGCGGAACCGCACCCTCATTTCCCCCTCGTCGGGCTCGAAGTGGATGTCGGAGGCGCCGTCCCCCACCGCTTGACCGAGGATGCTGTAGACGAGCTTGATCACCGGCGCGTCTTCGGCCCCGACCCGCATGTCGGCGACCTCGGCGAAGTCCTCCTCTTCGTCCTCCTCGGCAGTAGCCTCGGTCACCGCGCTCTGAAGATTGTTGAGCCGACCGACCAGCGCCTCGATGTCCTCTTGAGCGGCAACCGCCACCTGACAGTCGAGGCCGGTGGCGATTTGGATGTCGTCGATCGCGAGGACGTTCGTCGGGTCGGCCATCGCCACCAGCAACGTTTGTTTATCGGCGAACCCCACGGGGATCGCCCCATAGCGGCGGGCGGTGTTGACGGAGACGAGATTTGCCGCTGCCATGTCGACCTGGTAGGAGGTGAGGTCTACGTGGTCGAGGCCGTAGCGCTCGGCGAGCGCGCGGGAAAGCTGGTCGGGCGTGATCGCTCCCTGCTCCAGCAGGAGACGCTCCGGAGGGCGCCCAGCCGTACGGGCTTCTTCGATCGCCTGACGTGCCCGCTCGTCGCCTACGTAGCCGAGATCGACGATGACGTCGGTGACGAAACCGCTGGAGCGCCCGCGGGTCTGCGGCGGCGTGAGGCCCGGGGTGCCGCTCTGCGCCGGATCGAACGCGGGGGCGGTGGAATCGCCCGAGTCGGGA
>DASZNP010000080.1:0-4911 GCA_035551255.1 Solirubrobacterales bacterium | reverse complement strand
AGAGGACTGCTTCGCCCGCCGAAGCGCAAGTCGAGAAGCGCGAGCCGGTGTCGGTCTAGCCTCGCGCTAGACCGACACCGATTTTGCTGCAACCTCAGCCCTTACCGGTGCAGGGCCTGAGCACGGCGCCAGAGGCCTTCGTGCCGTTAGCGAAGACGGCGGTGCCGCGGGCGTTGAGATGGCCGTCGGGACAGGTCGCCGAGATGATGCCCTTGTTCAAGGTCAGGCTGAACGATTTCACCGAGCCGGCGCCATTGGCAATTTTCGGAATCGACGCGATCGATTCCAGGCCGTAGCGACCGTGGTGCACTTTCTTGACCTTCACCGTGGTGATGATCGCTCCACTGATCGGTGAGGAGAAGTAGGCATGGATGAACAGCGTCGTCACGCCGCCCTTGACGCCGCCGTTGAAGGCGAGGAGATCGCTGACGACTCTGACCTCCTTCTGTTCGGGGAACTTGACGCCCGCTTCGGTCTTGCCACTGCCGACCAGCGCCGGCCCGCACGCCTTCTTGGCGGCTGCCGTGTCGGTCGCCTCTAGCCTTCCCTCCTTGCAGGTGGGGATCCCCTTGACGCTGATCGTGGCGTGCTTGTCGCCTTCGAGGACGAATTCCTTGATCGCCGGCGGATGCGGTTCGGCCGGGTCCAGGCTGCGGATCTTCCCCGAGATCTTGAAGGTGATCGGAGTGGGCTTCTTCTTCGATAGGACCTTCGGCGAGAAGCCGCCGTTGAATTCGGTTTCGATGCTGCCGACTTTGGTTATCACCGGCTTTTCGGCGGCGGCGATCCCAATCCCCAGCACGCCCACAGCGAGACTCAGCACAGCAATTACAAGCAAGTAACTATTTCGTTTAGTCATGACTACCTCCCTTAAATCCACCCTATACGGTGAGGTCGAGTGAGGGTCCTCGCGATCGTCCACCAGCGCGACGCCGGCCCCGGCGTCTTCGCCGAGGCGATCCGCGAGGCGGGCGGCGAGCTCGATGAGTGGACTCTGGCCGAGCGCCCGCAATCGCCGGCCGACCCGTTCGGCTACGACGCCGTCATGGTCCTCGGTGGGGCGATGAACGTAGACGAAGGCGACCGCCACGGCTGGATCGCCGAGGAGGAGGCGCTGCTGCGCGAGCTGCTCGAGCGCGAGGCACCGCTGCTCGGATTGTGCCTGGGCGGCCAACTGCTGGCGGCGGCGGCAGGAGCGCAGCCCCGCCGTGCCTCCCGCCCGGAGATCGGCTGGCACCAGGTCGCGGTCACGCCCGAGGGTGAAGAAGACCCTCTGCTCGGTTCCCTCACCCCGTCCTTCGAAGCCTTTCAGTGGCACAGCTACGAGTTCCCCCTCCCGCCAGGGGCCATCCCCCTAGCCCGCAGCGAGGTCTGCCTGCAAGCCTGCCGCCTCGGCGAGCGTGCCTGGGCGATCCAATTCCACCCCGAGGTAAGTCGCACCGACGCCCTGAACTGGGTCGACGACTACGAGGCCGACCCCGACGCCATCCGCATCGGAATCGACCCGGCGGTCCTCAAGCCGGAGACCGAAGCGAAGATCGACGCCTTCAACGACCTCGGGCGCGCCCTGTGCGGCCGCTGGTTGCGGACCCTGGGATGAGGTAGGGCCGCCCCTGAAGGAGCCGCCCTACCCTTCGCTCTGGCTACGAGTTGTCTATGAGGTAACGCCGAGTCCTAATGGGTTCGTGACCGTGTAGGTGCCCGACAACTTCGCCGTCCCAATAACGGTGCATGGGAGCACGGCGTTGACGATGACTTTTGCGTTACCAGCGGCGACGCCTGAGAGGGTGCCGATGTCGGTGTTACTGGTCGTGCAGGTAAGGGGCCCGAAGAACGACGGTATTGTGAGCTTGCTCCCGCTCCACCGTAGTGTTCCATTTGTAGTGGTTCCTATGCGTTCGATAGAGAAGCTCCCCGCGGTGTCAACCGTGACGTTCCCTTCGGTCCCGGTAGTGAAAGACATGCCGGTGATCGATCCGCCCACGGTAGTTCCGGTAAAGGTGCTGGTTTTCATCACGAGGGGGGCTACGGCCCATGTGTTCGCAGCTACGTTACCTGTGTCGGTGAGGAGCATTGAAACGCCGCCTGGCAAGGCCGCTTCGATCGTGACGGAACTGTTTTTCGCTACCCCGTTGACCTCAAGTGTCGTAGCTGAGGCGTCTGCGGCGAACACCAAGAGTGACAGCAGAGTGGTGAGAGCAGCGACTATCTTTATGAATTTCATTTCCTTCTCCTTAATCCTGAGCATGACGTCAAGCCGTGACGCCGAGGCCTTCGGGAGTTGTGACGGTGTAAGTGGCCGTCCATTTCATCGAGGTGAACATGCCGGTGCAGTTGATCACCGTGTTGATTTCCAACGTCGCTTGGCCGGCTGCGACTCCGGTGAGGGTCCCGATGTCGGTGCCGGGCGAGGCAGCGGTAGTGCAGGATACGACTCCGAAGTTAGAGGGCCATGTCCACTTGAGGCCGGTCCAGCGTACTGTGCCCTTTGTCGTCCCGGCAATATTTTCAATCGTGAGGCTGCCCCTCGTATCGATCGTTATGGGCTCTTCAGTGCACGTTTGGAACGTCAGGGCATTTACCGGAATGGTCACGGTGGTGCCGGTGAAAATCGTGCTGGCTCCTTCGATGGTCGATACGGTGCATGTGTTGATCGTAAATTCGCCGCTTGTATCGGCCAGCCGCATCGAGGTACCCGCTTTGAGCGATGCTTTGAGGGTCACCGCTCCCGTCTGCTTCAGCCCTTTGACCTCGAGTGTGGTTGCCGAGGCGCTGCTGGCTAGCGCTAGGAGGATCGCGAGCGCCATCACGGCGCAGGTGAGACCTTTGAGCTTCATCGTTTCTCCTCTTCCGCTCTGAGCTTGTGGCGCAGAGCACCGTTTCCAGGGGAGTCTCCCCCGTCAGAAGCTTTTAGACAAGAAAGTTTTTGTACTTACGGGGCCTGGATCGGCGTCAGGTAAGCCGCCGAGAGGCCGCCGTCTACCAGGAAGGTGCTGGCGGTGACGAAGGTGGAGTCGTCGCTGGCTAGGAAGAGGGCGGCTTTGGCTATCTCCTCGGGCTCGCCAAAGCGGCCCATGGGGACGTGGACGAGGCGCTTGGCAGCGCGCTCGGGGTCCTTGGCGAAGAGCTCCTTGAGCAGGGGCGTGTTGACCGGTCCCGGGCAGAGGGCGTTGACGCGGACGCCGCGGTCGGCGAACTCGACTCCGAGCTCGCGGGAGAGCGAGAGGACGGCACCCTTGGAGGCGGTGTAGGAACCCTGTGAGACGGCGGCGCCCATCACGGCGACGAAGGAGGCGACATTGATTACCGAGCCGCCGCCGGCCTCGAGCAGATGGGGGATGCCGTGCTTGCAGCAGAGGAAGACGCTGCGCAGGTTGACGTCCTGGACCCGCTGCCAGGACTCGAGGCTCGTCTCCAGGACCGAGCCGTCATCGGTTGGGTTGATGCCGGCGTTGTTCATCAGCACGTCGATGCGGCCGAACTGCTCACGCGCCTCGGCCAGGGCGCCGCGCACCTGCTCCTCGTCGGAGACGTCGGCGGCGATCGTCAGCGCCCCGACCGCCTGCTCGGCGTCGAGATCGATGCCGACGACCTTCGCTCCCTCCGCCGCGAACAGCCGCGCCGATTCGGCGCCGATCCCGCTCGCCGTCCCGGTGATGACGCAGACCTTCCCCTCAAGCCTCCCTGCCATGGCTCAGCCTCCCTCGGTCGCGTAGTAGACGTTCTTCACGTCGGTGTAGTGCTCGAGCGCATCGGGGCCGAGCTCCCTCCCGACCCCGGACTGCTTGAACCCTCCGAACGGAGTCGACACCCGCACGGAAGTGTTCGAGTTGATCGAGATCACCCCGGTCTCGATCGCCCGCGCCACCCGCAGCGCCCGGGCGCCGTCGCCCGTCCAGATCGAGCCGGAGAGACCGTAGATCGTCTCGTTGGCGAGCCGCACCGCCTCCTCCTCGCCAGCGAAGGGAATGACGCAGGCGACCGGCCCGAAGATCTCCTCGGCGGCGGCGCGATCGTCGTTAGCAACCGGCGCCAGCACCGTCGGGGGGAACCAGTAGCCCGCTCCGTCGGGGGCGCTGCCGCGGATCGCCACTGGCGCGTCCCCCGGCACGTAGGAGGAGACCGTCTCGCGCTGGCCGGCGGAGATCAGCGGCCCCATCTGGGTCGAGTCGTCAAGCGGGTCACCGACCGCGATCCCCTCCACCGCAGGCTGCAGGGCCGCGAGGAAGTCGTCGACGGCGCTGCGCTCGACCAGGATCCGCGAGCGCGCGCAGCAGTCCTGGCCGGCGTTGCCGAAGACCGCCATCGGCGCGACGGCCGCGGCCGCATCGAGGTCGGCGTCGGCGAAGACGACGTTCGCCGACTTGCCGCCGAGCTCCAGCGTCACCCGCTTGATCGTCTGCGCCGCACCAGCGGCGATTCCACGGCCAACCTCGGTCGAGCCGGTGAAGGCGATCTTGGCGACGTCGGGGTGCTCGACCAGGCGACGGCCGCAAACGCTGCCCGGACCGGCGACCACGTTGAGGACTCCCTCCGGGAGGCCCGCGTCCAATGCGATCTTCTCCAGTTCGAGCGCAGTCAGTGGCGTCAGCTCCGCCGGCTTGAGGACGATGCAGTTGCCGGCCGCGAGCGCCGGCGCCACCTTCCAGGAGGCGATCGTCAGCGGGAAGTTCCAGGGCACGATCAAGCCGACGACGCCGAGCGGCTCGCGGAAGGTCATGTCAACGCCGCCGGCCACCGGGATCGTCTGCCCGAGCAACCGCTCCGGCGCGCCGGCGTAGTAGCGGAAGGTCTCGACCACCATTTCCATCTCGCCGCGCGCGTCGGCGATCGGCTTGCCGGCGTTCCGAGCCTCGAGCTGCGCCAGGTCCTCGCGCCTAGCCTCGATCGCATCGGCGAGATCCCGCAGCA
>DASZNP010000079.1:0-28258 GCA_035551255.1 Solirubrobacterales bacterium | reverse complement strand
GGGCACCCCGACCGCCGCCCAAACCTCACTCTTTGAGGAAGCCAGGCACGTCGATGTCGTCCTCGGACACCCTCAGTTTCCTGATCTCGGTGTCCTCAGCCGAGACGCGCGGGCGGCTCTCGTAACGACGCCGGACCCGCTGCGGCGAGCGGGCCAGAAGCTCGAAGCCTTCGAAACCGGTGGCGATCACCGTTACCCGCACCTCGTCCTTCATCGACTGGTCGACGACCGAGCCGAAGATGATGTTGGCGTTGTCGTCGGCCTCGGCCTGGACGAGCTGGGCGGCCTCGTTGACCTCGAACAGGCCGAGGTCCTCGGGACCGGTGATGTTCAGCAGCATCCCGGTCGCGCCCTTGATTGACTCCTCGATTAGCGGCGAGGTGATCGCCGCCTTGGCGGCGTCGAGCGCGCGGGCCTCGCCCGTCGCCGAGCCGACGCCCATCAGGGCCGAGCCGGCGTCGCGCATGATCGTCCGCACGTCGGCGAAGTCGAGGTTGATCAGGCCGGGGATCGTGATCAGGTCGGTGATGCCCTGGACGCCCTGGCGAAGGATGTCGTCGGCTTGGCGGAACGCCTCGAGGACGCTGGTCCGCCGCTCGACCGCCTGCAGCAGCTTCTCGTTCGGGACGATGATCAGGGTGTCGACTTTGTTGCGCAGTTTCTCGATGCCCTCGAGCGCCTGCTGCATCCGTCGTTTGCCCTCGAACTCGAACGGTTTGGTGACCGCGCCGACGGTCAGCGCGCCGATCTCCTCCTTGGCGATCTCGGCGATGACCGGCGCCGAGCCGGTGCCGGTGCCGCCGCCCTCGCCGGCGGTGACGAAGACCATGTCGGCGCCCTTCAGCGCCTCCTTGATCTCATCGCGGCTCTCCGCCGCTGCGCCCGCCCCGACCTCGGGGTTGCCGCCGGCGCCGAGGCCGCGGGTCAACTCCTGCCCGATCGAGAGCTTGATGTCAGCGTCGCAAGCTTGCAGCGCCTGCGCGTCGGTATTGACAGCGACGAACTCGACGCCGCGAATGCCAGCGTCGATCATGCGGCTGACCGCGTTGGTACCACCGCCGCCAGCGCCGACGACCTTGATGACCGCGAGGTAAGTGGATTCCATCTCCCGCTTTTTCTCCAGCGCGCCCTGTTTCCCTTGGCGCTATTGAAAGCTTTCAGTTGAGTTGAGCCTTTGTTCCGTCCGAGCCTTTAGCGATGATCGAGAGTTCGAGTCGCCTTAGGAAGGGCGGAAATTGCGCTTGAACGTAGGGCATTCTCCCCCTTCTGTCAAACGAGCGCAGGTGTCCGTGCAGGCGCAATTCTCAACTACTACTTGAGTGTTTGCCTACCCTCAGCCTCTACTTGAGACTTTGCAGAACGGCATGCTAGAGCGGTTTATAAGGGCCGAACAAGCCTCAAGGAGCGGATGGCAGTTCGTGTTCTGAGCCTCCGTATGACGGTCGGCTCGGCGCTTGCAGGTTCACATAATCGACCGAGGTGATTTCTGGATTGGCGAGGACAGCGACAGCCGCGCGCCACTTCTTCGCCACCTGGGAGTCGTCCCCGAAGATCAATTCGATGCCCGAGGTGAGCGTGACCACCACCCCGGTGTCTTCGCCGTAGCCGCTGCTTTCGACGTACGGGCGCAGTTTGTCGGGGACGGCGGCGAGGACATGGACCTGTTCAAGCGCGGGACCTTTCACCCGCCCCCCTTTCTCCGGTGGCGCTTCCAGCGACAGCCGCGGCAGCGGTGGTTTTTCGGGCAATGGCAGCCAGCGCACCAGGCCGCCGTTGGCGGCAACTCCGATCGCTCCATCGCCTTCGCCGATCGTCGCCGTCAGCTGAGGCACCAGCACGCGGGGCTCCGCGGTGTCCTGGCGGATCAGGAACCAGTAGGCGAGGATCACCAGAACCACGGCGACCGCCGCTCCGGCGATGACCCGCGCCCTTACAGATCCCAGCCGCGCGGCCACTCGACCTCCCCCAGGATCTGGACCTCGGGCTCGAGGACGACCCCGAAGCGCTCGTGCACCCGTCGCCGCCCCTCCGCCATCAGCTCGAGGACGTCGGCGGTGGTCCCGTCGCGGTCGTTCTCGACGAAGTTGGCGTGCTTCTCGGAGAAGCGGACTCCGCCGTGACGCAGGCCGCGGCAACCCGCCGCCTCCAGCAGCTGCCCCGAAGAGCGGCCTTCCGTAGGCGCGCCTTCGGCGCTCTCTGGGTTCTTGAAGGTCGAGCCGAAGGTCTTGATCCCCGAGGGCTGGGCCTCGCGGCGGCGCTCGCGCATCCCGGCCAGCGTGGCCTTGATCTCCTCGGGGTCGGCGCCCTTGAGATGGAAGGAGGCACGGGCGACGATTTCCCCCGGCTTCAAGTTCGAGCGCCGGTACTCGAAGCCGAGCTGGTCCGGGCCCCGCCGCTCGGTCCCCTGCGCCGTGCAGACGTCGACCCACTCGAGCACCCGCGCCAGCTGGCCGCCATAGGCGTTGGCGTTCATCCGCACCGCGCCGCCGGCAGTGCCTGGGATGTTCACTCCGAACTCCAAGCCGGAGAGACCCCAACCAGCAGTTTTCGCTGCCGCCGAAGGAAAGCGGTAGCCGCCGCCGCAGATCACCCGCTCACCCTCCCGCTCGATCTCGGCCAGTTCACCGTCGAGCTTGATCGCCAACCCGTGGAAGCCGTCGTCGGCGACGAGCAGGTTCGAGCCGGAGCCGATAACGCCTACCGGCAGGCCTTCGGAGTCCGCCCAGCGAAGCGCGGCGACCAGGCTCTCCTCTTCAGCTGGCCGCGCGAACCAGTCCGCTGAGCCGCCGGTGCGCACCGTCGTCAGCCGGGCCAGCGGAAAGTCCTGCTGCACCCCCTCGGGCGGCGAGCTCATCCCATCTCCTCCCCAGTTCCGACTGGCTCGGTGACCAGCGCCTCGCCAACTTTGAAGACGCTGCCGGCGCCGATCGTCACCAGCACGGTTCCCTCGGGTGCGCGGTCGAGGCGGTCGCTGAGGGCGCGCTGGGCGGTCTCCGCCTCGGGCAGCCACCAAACGGGTTTGCCAGCTCCCCGCTCGGCCGCGGCCTGGGCCACCTGCAGGCCGCTAACGCCGGCGAGCTCGCCGACCGGCTCCTCGCGGGCGGGATAGACATCGAGGACAACCACCTCGTCGGCGAGGGTCAGTGCGGCGCCGAACTCGGCAGCCAGGGCCTTCGTCCGCGAGTAGAGATGGGGCTGAAAGACGGCGATCAGGTGGCTCGGTTCGAGTTCCCGTAGAGCGGAGAGTGCCGCCCTGACCTCGGTCGGGTGGTGGGCGTAGTCGTCATATATATAGACCGCGCCGCGGGAGCCCTTTGGCTGGAGGCGGCGATGGACGCCGGCGAAGTTCGAGAGCGCCGCGGCCGCGGCATCGACGTCGAGCCCGGCGAGCTCGATCGCGCCGAGCGCGGCGCGGGCGTTGCGGAGATTGTGTTGCCCGGGGACGGCAAGCCGCAAGTCCGCGGGACCGGGCGCGGCGACATCGAAGCGGACCTCCTCGGCCCGCTCTCCCAGCCACTCCATCTCCTCGTCGGCCGGGACGACCAACCCGCGCGCCGGGCCGGCGAAGCTGCGGAAGGCTTCGTGCAGCTCGGCCAGGGATCCCCAGCGGGTGTGGTGGTCCATCTCGACGTTGGTGACGACGGCGACCTCCGGTCGCAGCCGCAGGAAGCTGGCATCGCTCTCGTCGGCCTCGGCCACCACCCACTCCCCCTCCCCCCAGCCGGCGTTGGCGGTGCCGCCGTCGGGGCCGAGCCCCGGCACCTCGCCGCCGACGAAGAAGGCGGGATCGGCACCGATCGCCCGCAGTGCCCAGACGGTCATCGCGGTGGTGGTCGTCTTGCCGTGGGTACCGGCGATCGCGATCAGGCGCTTCTCGGCGCAGAGTTCCGCCAGCAGTGCCCCGCGGTGGATCGGCTCCAGCCCGCGCCCCCGCGCCAGCACCAGCTCCGGGTTGTCCTCGCCAATCGCGGTCGAGACAACGACCTCGGCGCCCTCCGCCAGGTTGGCGGCGTCGTGACCGACGACCGGCTCCAGTCCGGCCTCTCGCAAGCGCTCCATATAAGAGGAGTCACTGCGGTCGCTGCCGGTGACCGTGGCGCCGAGCCGAGCGCAGACCAGAGCGAGGCCGCTCATCCCCGCCCCACCGATCCCGATGAAGTGAAGCCGCCGCTCCGACCAACCACTCACAAGGCGCCTCCCTCGCGAGACCGCAAAAACTCACCTTGAGGAGGACTTTTTGCGGCGTCGGCAGCCTTCAGGACCTCGTCGGCGATCTGACGGGCGGCGTCAGGCTTGGCGAGCTTCCGCGCTGCGGTCGCCATCGCCTCCAGCCGCGCCTTGTCACCCAGCACCGCCACTACCTCCGCCCCCAGCCGCTTCGCCGTCAGCTCGGCGTCGGGGATCACAGTGGCGGCCCCGCCCGAGCGCATCCACTCGGCGTTGGCGCTCTGGTGGTCGGCAGTGGCGAACGGGAATGGGACGAGGATCGCCGGGCGACCGGCAGCGACCACCTCGAAAATCGAGCCGCCCGATCGAGCGAGGACGAGGTCGGAAGCGGCGAGCGCGTCGCCGAGGTTCGGCTCGTACTCGAGCAGCGTGTAGCGCTCGTTCCCCGGGGCCGCGGCGAGCCGTCGTTTGATCTCCGGGTAATCGCGCTTGCCGGCGACATGGACGATGTGGAAGCTTTGTGAACCGATTTCTCCCCGCATACCGGGGAGAACTAGGTTCACATTCTCGGCAAAGGCCTCAACCGCCGCGAAGTTGATCGTGCGGGCGCCCTGGCTGCCGCCGAAAACGAGGAGGCAGCGCGCGTCTGCGGGAACTCCGAAGCGCTCGCGCGCCTTGGCGCGATCGCCTTCCAGCACGGCTTTCGGCACCGGCCGCCCGATCACGAGGTACGGCTCCCCCTCCCGCCCGGCGATCGGGAACGCCAGACAGACCCGCCTTGCCCGTCCCGCCAGCAGCCGGTTCGCCAGCCCGAGGTGGCTATCGGCCTCGGTGAGCACCAGCGGCGTCCGCGTCAGCGCCGCCGCCAGACCAGCCGGGCCGGCGACGAAGCCGCCGCCGCCCAGCACGACGTCTGCGCCGCGCCGCCGCAACACCTTGCGCGCCGCCGCCACCGCGCCGATCGCCTCGGCCCCGGCCCGCGCCGCCTTCAGCGGGTTACGGCGGTCGATCCCGCGCACCTTGACGAAGTCGATCTCGTAGCCGGCGGCCGGCACGAGCTCGGCCTCCATCCGATCGCGGGTGCCGAGGAAGCTGACCTCGGCACCGCTAGCCCGAAGCTCGTCGGCGACCGCCATGGCGGGTACGACGTGCCCCGCCGTTCCCCCCGCTGCTACGACCACCTTTGGCTTTCCTGGCACTGCTGGATCCACTCCTTTGGCTTCGGGCAGGCGTGCGCCCTCCTTGGACGACGCGCAGTTTGCCAGCGCCAGCCGGCGTCGATTTGCGCGCCGCCTTCGCCGAGCCGCCGCGGGCGACGTTGAGGATCAGGCCGACAGCGAAAAGCGTCGCCATCAGCGAGCTGTTGCCATAAGAGACGAAGGGCAACGGCACCCCCGTCAGCGGCGCCAGGCCCATCACCGCGAAAAGGTTGATGATCGCCTGCACCAAGACCAGCGAGGTCAGGCCGGCAACCAGCAGCTTCGAGTAGTTGTCCTTCGCCTTTTGGGCGGTTTTGAGGCCGGCGTAGCCAAAGAGGCCGAAGAGGCCAACCAGGGCGGTGATCCCGGCCATCCCCAGCTCTTCGCCGATCACCGCGGTGATCATGTCGGTGTGGGCCTCGGGCAGGTAGAAGGCCTTGGAGACGCCGTTGCCGATCCCGACGCCGAAGAAGCCGCCCGAGCCGAGGGCGATCTTCGCCTGGGCGGCCTGGAAGCCGGCGCCTTCGGCCGAGGCGCTGGGGTTGAGGAAGGAGGTGAGGCGGGCCATCCGATATGGCTCGACCACCGCCATCAGCAGCATCAGCCCGCCGATCACCAGGGCGATCTTGCCGAGGTCGGCCCCCCGGGCGCCGGAGGCGATCAAGGTCGCGGCGACGGCGAAGACGATCACCATCGTCGTCCCCATGTCGGGCTCGAGCATGATCAGCAAGCAGGAGGCAGCGGTGACGAGGAGGAAGGGCATGATTCCTTCCAGCGAGCGGGCCCGCTTCGGCTTGCGCGCCAGCAGGTCGGCGCCGTAGAGGATCAGCGCCACCTTGGCCAGCTCCGAGGGCTGGATCTGCAGCGAGCCGCCGCCGATCCAGCGGGTGGCGCCGTTGACTTCGCTGCCGGCGCCGAGGACGGCGACGAGGAGGAAGATCGAGCCACCGAGCAGGAGTGGCGTCAGGCTGCGGATCTTCTCGAGGCCGATGTGCGAGGCCACCCGCATGATCACCAAGGCGACCGCGCCGAAGATCAGCGTGCGCTTGAGGTAGTAGGCGCTGCTGGAGAGCCCGCCTTCCTGCAGCACTTTGGTCGTCGAGCTGGCGGAGAAGACCATCACGACGCCGAGCGCGAGCAGGCAGAGGGTCGCCGTGAGGAGCATGTTGTACTCGGGCGAGACGCGAGCGCGCGAGCGCTTCTTGGCGGGCTTCTTTTTCCGCGCTGGTTTGCCGCGGCGGAGCGATTTCGCTTTCGCGCTCATCGCTCTAGCCCTCCGACGATTTCGCGGAAGCGGTCGCCGCGCTGCTCGAAGTTGTCGAAGGCGTCGAAGCTGGCGCAGGCCGGCGAGAGCAGGACGACCTCGCCCGGCTCGGCAGCGGCCGCAGCCCGCCGCACCGCATCCTCCAGCCCCTCGCAGCGGCGCAGCTCGACCCCCGCCTCGAGAACCGGCGCTAACTCGCGCGCCATCCGTTCACCGGTCGCACCGATCAGGTAGCAGGCGCGGACCCGCTCGCGAATCGGGTCGATCAACGGCGTGAACGGCTCATCCTTCTCGCTGCCGCCGAGGATCGCGTGCACCCCGCCCTCGAAGGCGCGGATGCCGACGGTCGCCGAGGCAACGTTGGTCGCCTTCGAGTCGTTGACGAAGCGCACCCCGCCGATCTCCGCCACCCGCTCGAGCCGATGCGGGACGCCGGCGAAGCTGCGCAGCCCGTCGCGGACCGCCTCACGGTCGATCCCCATCGCCAGCGCCGCGGCCGCCGCGGCCATCGCGTTGGCGACATTGTGCTCGCCGAAGAGGCCGAGCTCGGCGACCGCGATCAGCGGCTCGCCGTCGTAGAAGATCGTCCCCTCGGCGACGGTGACCTCGCAGTCGGGGGCGGCGCCGTGGCAGAAGGCGATCCGACGGGCGCAGCCGCCGAGGTCGACGTTGGCGACAAAGGGATCATCGGCGTTGCAGACGGCGACATCGTCGTTGCCCTGGTTGGCAAAGATCCGCAGCTTCGCCGCCAGGTAAGACTCGAGGTCGCGGTGGCGGTCGAGGTGGTCGGGCGCGAGATTGAGGAAGACGGCGCACTCGGGCGCGAAGGCGACGGTGTCCTCGAGCTGGAAGCTGGAGCACTCGCAGATGATCGTCTCGTCAGCCGGCACCTCCCCGACCAGCTCCGAGAGTGCGGTGCCGACGTTCCCCGCCACTGCGACCGGCTCGCCCGCGGTCCGGTAGAGGTGGCCGAGTAGCTCAACCGTGGTCGTCTTGCCATTGGTCCCAGTGACCGCAATGAAGCGGTTAGGCAGCGCCCGCCACGCCAGCTCGAGCTCCCCAATCACCTCGATTTCCCGCTCCAGCGCAGCAGCGATCACCGGCGCCTCCCGGGGAACTCCCGGGCTCTTGACGACCGTCCGCGTCCCCTCGAGCTGTGCCACTCCATCCGTATCCAGAAAGACTTCGACGCCGACTCCCTCGAGACCTGCCGCCCCCTCCGGATGCCCCGAATCCACCGCCCGCACCGCCTCCCCCCGAGCCGCCAACATCCGCGCCGCCGCCTGCCCGGAACGCGCCAAACCGACCACGAGGAACGGCCCCCGCGGCAGGGGCGGGCGAACTTCCTTAGCCGGAACGCGCTTCTGCACGCCTGAAGCTTCGCGGGCGCCCCGGATAGCCCTGTCGTCAGGGTCTGGCGAACTTCCTGATCTCCTCGGCCAGCGCCTCGGGCTGGTCCTCCGGGATCAGGGTGAAGCAGTCGGGGAGTTCGACGTAGCGGGAGTTGGGGAAGGAGGCGGCGAGAGCACGGCCGGCCTCGTTGGGCATCATCTTCCCCTCCTTGTCCCAGACGACTAGGACCGGCTTCTCGAAGGACGGGAGGGCGGAGGAGGCCCGGGCGAGGTCGTGCTTGCCGCGCATCGCGTCGCCGGCGTAGCGGCGCAGGTCGCGGCGAATCTCCTTCTTGCGCAGCGGCTCGAGCCAGTCGCGCATCAGCTCGTCAGGGACGCCGCGCTTGGTCATCTGGCCGAAGACGAAGGGCAGGCGGCGCAGGCGCGGCTGCAGGAGCAGCGCCCGGGTGGCGATGTAGCCGCCCGGCAGCTTGGCCGAGAGCCAGGCGGCGAAGCCGGCGAGGCCCGGCGGGTAATTGCCGGCGGTCTCGCAGGAGACGAGGACGAGCTTGCCGACCCGGTCCATGCCGCCGTCGGCAATCATCACCTGTGCCCCGCACCAGTCGTTGAAGCAGAGGGTGACGTCGCGCAGGTCGGCCGCCTCGAGGAACTCGGTGACGATCCGCCCCATTCCCACCAGGGTCAGGTCGGCGTCGTGCTTCATCGGTTTCCAGTGCGCTCCCATCGGCAGCGAAGGCGAAACGCAGCGGAACTCCGGCGTCAGCTCATCGATCACCTTCCGCCACTGCTTCCAGTCCATCAGCAGTCCCGGGATCATCACCACGACCGGCCCGTCGCCGCCGGTGTCCTGGTAGGCGATTCGCCCGGCCGTGACCTCTACCTCTGGCACGGCTCCAGATCATTCCGGCCGCCGACCAAGAATCCCACCGAATCGGTCACACAGCTCAGCGACCTATGGACTGCTGGTAGAGCGTGAATCCGATCCCGCTGCAGACGGCGGCGATGATCCAGAAGCGGAGCATGATCTTCGTCTCCGACCAGGCCATCATCTCGAAGTGGTGGTGCAGCGGCGCCATCAGCAGGACGCGGCGGCGGAAGGTCTTGAAAGCGAAGACCTGGAGCAGGACCGAGAGTGCCTCGATCACGAAGATGCCGCCGATGATGATCAGCAACACCTCCGTCTGGGTCATCACCGCCAGCGCCCCGATCGCGCCGCCGAGGCCGAGCGAGCCGGTGTCCCCCATGAAGATCGAGGCCGGGAAGGCGTTGAACCAGAGGAAACCGATGCAGCCGCCGACCAGGCAGGCCGAGAGCAGCGCCAGGTTCTGCTGCTCGTTGGCAACGAAGGCGATCGCCGTGTATGCGAGGAGGACGATCGCGCAGGAGCCGGCGGCGAGGCCGTCGAGGCCGTCGGTGAGGTTGACGCCGTTGGAAGTGCCGGCGATGACGAGGAAGACGAGGATGAAGTAGAGCACCGGGCCGAGGTCGAGGCTCCCCTCGCCAATCCGAAAGTAGAGGGTCGGTTCCAGGCCGACCGAGTGGCGGGCGACCCACCAGAGGCCGAAGGCGAGAATCAGCTGGCCGAGCAACTTCCAGCGACCGGCAAGGCCGAGCGAGCGGCGTTTGACGATCTTGATGTAGTCGTCCGCAAAGCCGAGGGCGGCGCAGCCCATCGCGACGCCGAAGACGGCGAGGCTTTGGGCGTCGCGATCGGAGAGGACGAGGAACGGCACGCAGATCGAGGCGAAGACGATCAGCCCCCCCATAGTCGGCGTCCCGGCCTTGGTGTGGTGCTCCTGCGGCCCGTCCTCGCGGATGTGCTGGCCGAACTCTCGGACGCGGAGGAATTCGATGAATTTGGGACCGAGGAAGATGCAGATCAACATCGCCGCCATGCCGGCGATCAGGACTTCACCCATCGCCGACCTCCACCAGCGCCGGCAACTGCTCGGCGACCGCCTCGAGACCGGCGGAGCGCGATCCCTTGACGAGGACGGCGTCGCCCGGCTCCAGCTGCGCGGCCAAGAGCTCGGCGGCCTCGTCGGGGTCGGCGACCAGCTCGTCGGGGTCGTAGTCGCGGGCCGGCAGGCCGACGCCGATCACGAAGTCGATCCCGGCGGCGCGGGCGTGCTCGCCGACCTCACGGTGGTAGCGCGACGAGTCCGGCCCAAGCTCGCCCATTTCGCCCAGCACCGCGACCGAGCGCTCGGCGTCGAGGGTGGCGAGATGGTCGAGCGCCGCGCGCATCGACACCGGGTTGGCGTTGTAGCAGTCGTTCACGAGGACGATTCCGCCGGGTAGCTCCAGTCGCTCCCCACGGAAGCGGGAGAATCCTATGTCCGCAGCGCGGTCGGCCATTCCGGCGAGGTCGGCGCCGAGCGCGACGCCGGCGGCGATCGCGGCCAGCGCATTGGTGAGGTTGTGCGCCTCGGTGAAGGGGAAGTGGAAGCGTTCGCTGCCGAGCGGCGTGCGGACCCGAGCCGCGGTGACGCCGTCCTCGACCCGCACCTCGGTCGCCTCGACGTCGCCGCCGGGGCCGAAGCGCAGCAGCTTCGAGAGCCGCTCGAGGTGGGGCTCCAGTGCCCCCGCCTCGACCGGCGCCACCGCGGTCCCATCCGGGGGCAGACCGTCGAAGATCTCCGCCTTCGCCGCCGCGATCGCCTCGACCGAGCCGAGCAGCTCGACGTGGACCGGGCCGACGTTGGTGACGATCGCGACTTCCGGCTCGCCGATCGCGCCCAGTTCGGCGATCTGACCCTTGCCCCGCATCGCCATCTCCAGCACAAGGACGTCCGTATCGCCGGGCGCTTCGAGGATCGTCAGCGGCAGCCCGATCTCGGTGTTGAAGTTCTGCGGGTTGGCGTGGACCTTGCCCGGCATCAGCGCCTTGGCGATGTCCTTGACCGAGGTCTTGCCGACCGAGCCGGTGACGCCGACGACCTGGGCGCCGAGCGCCCGCCGGTACGCGCGCGCCAACGAGTGCATCGCTGTCAGCGGATCCCCAACCACGAAGACCCAGGCGCGGCGTTCGTCCTTGGGAGGGCTATCCCGGTCCAAGGACGAACGCCAGCTTGGTGAGACGACCACGCCCCAGGCGCCGGCCTCGATCGCCGCGCCTGCGAACTCGCCGCCGTCCCGCTTCTCGCCGCGCAGACCGAAGAAGAGGTCGCCTGGGCCTGCCTCGCTCGAGTTGATCGTGGCGCGACGTGGTGACTCGTCTGTCCCTTCGGCCACCACCTCCGCCCCCAGTGCGGCAGCGATTTCCGCCGGCGAGAGGTTCACACCACGGTTCCCAGCTTGCGGAGCTCCTCGCGGGCCACCTCGCGGTCGTCGAAGGGGATCTTCCGACCGTCCTCGAACTCCTGCCCCTGCTCATGCCCCTTGCCGGCGATGACGACGGTATCGCCGGGCTGTGCGCGAGAGAGCGCCAGCGCGATCGCCGCGCGGCGGTCGACGAGGACCTCGAGCTCTTTCGCGCCTTCGGCACCCGCAGCCACTTCGGCGACGATCGTCTCCGGGTCCTCTGAGCGCGGGTTGTCGGAGGTGATCACGGTCAGATCGGAGAGCTCCGCGCCCGCCCGCCCCATCTTCGGGCGCTTGTCGCGGTCGCGATCGCCGCCGGCTCCGAATACCGAGATGACCTTCCCCTCGGTGAGGCGGCCCGCCGCCCGCAACACGTTCTCCAGCGAGTCCGGCGTATGCGCATAGTCAACGAGGACGCCGAACCCCTGGCCCTCGTCGATCGGCTCGAACCGGCCCGGCACCCGTGCCGCCCGCGCCAACCCCGCAGCGGCGATGTCGCCGCCGATCCCGAGCGCCTCCGCAGCAGCGAAGGCGCCGAGCGCGTTGGCGACGTTGAAATGCCCCGGCAGCGCCGTCCGCAGCCGCATCTTGCCGAGGCTGAAGCTCGCGCCGAGGGCGTCGAACTCGACCTCGCTGGCGCTGTAGTCGGCCTCCGCGCCCTCAGCCGAAAAGGTGACGCACTCGAATTCCTCCGCCAGTCGGCGCCCGTAGGGGTCGTCGACGTTGACGATCCGGGTCCCCGGAGCCATCTCGAAGAGCTTGCGCTTGGCGAGGAAATAGTCCTCCATGTCGGCGTGGAAGTCGAGGTGGTCCTGGGTGAGGTTGGTGAAAAGGGCGACCTCGAAGTGGATCGCGTCGGCCCGGTGCAGCGTCATCGCGTGCGAGGAGACCTCCATCGCGCAGGCTTCGTCGCCGCCCTCGAGCATCTGCCGGAAGGTCCGCTGCAGCTCGATTGCCTCCGGCGTCGTCCGCTCCACTTCCTTCTCCACCCCGCCGACGACCATCTTCACGGTCCCCAGCAGCCCACAGCGGAAATCGGCCGCCTGCAGGATCTCCCGAATCAAGAAGGCCGTCGTCGTCTTGCCGTTGGTCCCGGTGACACCCACCACCCGCAGCTGCGCCGTCGGGTCGTCCCAGAACCGCGCCGCCAGCGGCGCCATCGCCGTTCGCGAGCTCTCGACCACGACCTGCGGCACCGCCAGCTCGGTCAGCTCGCGCTCGACCACCAGCGCCGACGCCCCCTCCTCGACCACCCGCGGCCCGAACTCGTGCCCGTCGACCTTCTCGCCGACGACGCAGAAGAAGAGCGACCCCGGCCCGGCCTTGCGGCTGTCGTAGACCAGCTCGGAGATCTCGACGGAGCCGTCGCCGACGATTCGCGCCCCGGGCAGCTCCGCGACAAGCTCGGCCAGTCTCATCGCGGCCGATTATTCCTGAGGGACGCCCAGATACGGCAGGGCGAATTCGGCGATCTGGCCGAAGGCGGGCGCCGCCACCGAGCCACCATAAATTTCGCCCTGCGGCTCGTCGACGATCACCGCGCAGAGGAACTGCGGGTCCTGGGCGGGGGCGAAGCCGATGAAGGAAGCGACGTATTTCGTTTCCGAATAGGTGCCGTTTTCGGCGACCTGCGCGGTGCCGGTCTTCCCCGCGAGCGTGTAGCCGGGGACGCTGACCTCCGAAGCGGTACCGCCGGCCGCCAGCACGCCCTCGAGCATTTCCCGCACCTGCAAGGCGACCTGAGGTTTGACCACCCGCTTGCCCTTCGGCTCGTGGATCGTTTCTTCGCCGACCCGCTTGATCAGCTGCGGCGGTTTCAGCATGCCGCCGTTGGCGATCGCGGTGTAGCCGGCGACCATCTGCATCGGCGTCACCGACAGGCCCTGCCCCATCGGCAAGTTGCCCATCGTCGAGCCCGAGTATTCGTCGAGAGCGGGGACGATGCCCTGCTCCTCGGCCGGGTACTGGACGCCGGTCGGTTTGCCAAAGCCGAAGCGCTTGATCCATTCGCTGAACTTTTCGGCTCCGATTTTGAGCCCGATAGTCACCGCGCCAACGTTGGAGGAGCGGGCGAGGATCGTCGCGACGCTCATCGTTTCGGTCCCCCGCGGCTCGGCGTCTTCGATCGTCCGGTCGGCGACCTGGAGCTGCGGCGGCAGGACGAATTCGGTCGTCGGCGTCACCAGTTTTTCTTCCAGCGCCGCCGAGACCGTGAACGCCTTGAAGGTCGAGCCCGGCTCATACGTGAATCCAGTGGCCTTGTTCAGTAAGTCTTCGTTGCTGACTTCGGAGAGGTCTTCTGGGTCGACCGGAGGCCAGTTCGCCATCGCCAGGATCTGCGAGCTGCGCGGGTCGACAACGATCGCCGTCGCGCCTTTCGGCATGTACGTTTCGCCGACGCCGTTGAGGACGCGTTCGGTTTCCCGCTGGATCACCGGGTCGAGGGTGAGTTCGACGTCTTCGCCGTCTTCGGCTTCGTGGACGGTTTCCGTGTGGATCGGTTCACCGAGGGCGTCGTTGACGAGCCGCTGTTCGCCGTTGGTGCCCGCCAGGACTTCTTCCTCGCCCTGCTCGAGCCCGGTCAGGCCTTCGTTTTCGGTCCCGACGGCGCCGATCACCTGCCCCGCCATCTCACCCTGCGGATAGGTGCGGCGGCTGTCGGGCGACTCGCCGATCCCTTCCAGTTCGAGCGCTTCCACCTTGGCGGCGGTACTGAGATCGACTTTCTGGGCGACGTAGGAGAAGCCGCCTTCGGCGGTCAGCGCTTCCAGCACTTCCCCCTTCTTCTCTTTCAGGATCGGCGCCAGCTGCGCCGCCGCCTGGGGCGGGTTTTTCACCTGGTAGGGCGTGGCGTAGATCGTCGCTGCGTCTTCGCTGGCCGCGAGCTTGTTGCCGCGACGGTCGAGCAGGTCGCCACGCAGGCCCGGCACGGTGATCACCTGGGAGTGCTGGTAGGCCGCCTGGGAGGCGAGCTGCGAGCCCTGCACGCCTTGCAGCCAGAAGGCACGGACGATGATGATGAGGAAGCAGAGGAGGAAGCCGCCGAAGAGGAGCCCGATCCGCCGCTCGATCAACCGCATCCGGGAATGCTCTCCTACCCTCCGGCGGCAGCCAGGCGGGCTGCGGCGGTGGCGACGTCGCCCGGCTTGTATTCGATCAGCCTCGGCTCTTCGGTGTTCGACATCGCCAGCCCGAGTTCGCCGGCCTCGCCGCGGATGCGGGCGGTGCTGAAGCGCTCGGCCTCGCGGCTTTCCAGCATCGAGTTCTCTTTTTCCAGCGCCGTGATCTGCTGGTCGATCTTGCCGGCCGCGGTGGCGAAGCTGAGGGTGGCGACGTTGAGGGCGACGATCCCGACGAGGAGGACGCCAAGGACCCCGATCCAGAGCCGCCCCTGGGTCATCCGCACGACCAGGCTCGAGTCCGGCAGCTGACGCACGGCGACGGCAGTGCGGCCGGCGACTACGGCGAGTTTTGGGCGGGTGGCGGGGGTGCGTTTGGTTGCCGGTTTGCGGACGGGCGCACGGCGGGCTGGCGCCTTCGCGGGCGCGGCAGTAGTCCGCGAGCGGGCTGGTTTGCGCGGTTTCGGCGGCGCCGTCGTCCGCGATGGTCGCGGCGCCGGCGCGGTGCGGACCTTCGGAACGGCGACGGCCATCAGCCGGCCTCCCCTACAGGCTGGGCCTCGGCGATCTTCCGCGCCGCCCGCAAGTGCGCCGAGCGCGAGCGCGGGTTGCGCTCCGTCTCCTCCGGACCAGGCGCGATCGCCCGCTTAGTCAGCAGTTCGGCCTCGGGCTCGTGGCCGCAGACGCAGACGGGAAGCTCGGGCGGGCAGACGCAGCCGCGCGCTTTGGCGGCGAGGAACTGCTTAACCGGCCGGTCCTCGAGCGAGTGGAAGGAGATCGCAGCGAAGCGGCCGCCGACCTTCAGCTGCTGCCAGGCGAGCGGGAGCGCTTCGTCGAGCGCCTCGAGCTCGCCGTTGACAGCGATCCGGATCGCTTGGAAGCTGCGCTTGGCTGGGTGACCGGCACCGAAGCGGGCTGAGGCGGGCATCCCGGCCTTGATCGCCTCGACGAGCTCGGAAGTGGTCGAGAGCGGGCGGCGGCGGCAGATCTCGCGGGCGATCCCGCCGGCGAAGCGCTCCTCGCCGAAGCGGCGCAGTACCTGGGCGATCCGCGCCTCCGGCCACTCGTTGACAAGGTCGGCGGCGGTGAACTCCTGCCGCGTGTCCATCCGCATGTCAAGCGGCGCGTCGTAGGAATAGGAGAAGCCCCGCTCGAACGCGTCTACCTGCATCGAGGACATCCCCAGATCTACATAAACCATGTCTGGGCGCACTCCTTCGCCCTCCAGGGCGCGAAGTCCTGCTGCGAAGTCGCTGCTAATGAAGAGGGTTCGACATGGGACCTCGGCGGCGAAGCGGTTGAAGCGCTCCTGCGTGGCCGGGTCGCGGTCGATCCCGATCAGCGTCCCCTCCGGCCCGATCAGCTCGGCGACCAGGCGCGCGTGCCCGCCACCGCCAAAGGTGAGGTCAACCGCAGTCTGGCCCGGCTCCGGCGCCAGCAGCGACACCAACTCCGGCGCGAGAACAGGCTCGTGCTCGCTCATAACAGCCTCCACGGGCCGCAAAGTCGAATTCCACTTGCCGACGGGCCGATTTGACTCAGCCGCTTGGTCAAATGGGCCCATCGGCGGGTGGGGTTGGACTTTTCGGCCCGTGACCCCGTAGGCGTGGAGGTTGGCGGCGGCATTCAGTCTCATGGTTACGCGGCGGGGCCGGCGGCGGCCAGGCCCTCAGCGATCTCGGGGGCGGCGGCGTCCAGTTCTTCCTCCTGTTTCGCCCAGGCGTCGGCGTTCCAGATCTCCAGGTACTCCCCCGCCCCGATCACGACGCAGTTGCCGTCGAGGCCGGCATGCTCGATCAACGGCTTGGGGATGCGGATGCGCCCGGCGGAGTCGAGCTTCTCGTCGAACGAGCCACCGTGGAAGCGGCGGCGCAGGGCGCGGGCGTCGCGCCCGAAGGGGCTGTGGGGCGAAAGGAAACGGTCGGACAGCTGCTCGAACTCGCTGGTCGTGTGCACCCAGACGCAGGGGTCGAACCCCTTGGACAGAACGATGCCGTCAGCGAGGGAAGCCCGGAAGCGAGAGGGGACCGTGAGCCGGTCCTTGGAATCGAGGCTGTGCTCGTAGAGACCCCGGAAGGCCACCTCGCGAGTCCTTTCTGCAACGGGGGGCGAAAGTCAGAAACGAAATGGACCGGAGTGATGAGGTGGGAGGAGCCTCACCACCCCGGTCCTGGGCTTCAACTCGATCGCCACAATAACCCACTCTCCCCCACTTTGCAACACAACCCGCCTCTGCAACCCCATTTGCATCCGCGAGGGCGCGGTAGGTTGCGGGCCGTGCCTACGACGGCAGACGCACAAGCGGCGGCGGCAAACCCGCCCGACGACGCCAACGACCTGCGCGGCTTCCACTTCAAGCGGCTGCTGCACAAGCCGTTGACCTGGATCCTGATCGGGGTCTTCGCCCTAATCGCCGGCGGCGCCGCCGGGGCGTTCGTCGGCCCGGCGCTTGGCGGCGCCGCCTTCGTCGCCGCCGTCCTGGTCGGCCTGCTGATCGTCTTCGCGATCGCCGACTCGCAGGCAGCCGACGCCTTCTTCGAGACCTACGCCCAGCAACGCGGGCTCGCGCTCGGCGGCAAGGGGCCGCTGCCCCGGGCGACGCCGCTGCTGAAGAAAGGTGACGATCGCTACGCCAACCGCACCCTCAGCGGCCAGATCGGCGACGGCTTCGAAGGCGTTCTCGCTCTCTATACCTACGAGGAGGAGACGACCGACAGCGACGGGGACAAGCAGACCAACTACTACCGCTACACGCTGGGCCTGGTCGAGGCGCCCGACTGCGTCCCCCACGTGCCCGAGCTGTACTGCCAGCGCAAGTTCGGGTTGCGCGCCCTGGAGAAGTTCGAGGACGTCTTCCGCGGCAACAAAGAGCGGGTGAAGCTGGAGAGCACGGAGCTCGACGAGAAGTACGAGATCTTCGCCACCAAGGAGCAGGACGCGGTCTGGCTGCGCCGCCTCTTCTCGCCCACCTTCATCGTCTGGCTGAACGAAGCGGCGCCGAGCAAGTTCGCCTTCGAGCTCGTCGATGGCGCCCTCTGCTGCTACGTCAGCGGCCACAAGGAAGACGCCGCCGAGCTCGACGGCATCGCCGCCGCCACCGCCGCAGTGGCGAAACGGCTGAAAGACGAGGCGCTGGAAACCAGCGCGCCGGCCGACGGCCCCTCAGAAGCCGGCTAGCAACGTCCCGGCGTTGGCGATCAGGCCGGCGGCGATCATCAGCAGGACCGAGGGGACGAGGACGAGGGCGACGACGAGCTGGATCTTCGGCGCCGCGCGGGCGGCGCGCTCCTCGACGGTGCGGCGGCTGTCGCGGCGCAGCGCCGTCGCCTGCCGGCGCAGCTGATCGGCAAGGGGCGAGCCGAACCTGCGCGAGCGCCCGACCGCCGCGACAAGAGTCGCCAGCTCGCTACCGGGGACCCGGCTACGCAGCGAGGCAAGCGCGGCGCTGAGCGGCACGCCGCAGGAAAGCTCGGCGACGGTCAGCCGCAGCTCCTCTGCCAGCGGCCCCTCCCCCGCCCGCGCCAGCTGCTCGATCCCGGCGGCCGGGCCGCGGCCAGAGCGGGCGCTGACGGCAAGCAGGTCGAGAGCGTCGGGCAGCGCCGCGACCAGCCGCCGCTGTCGCTGCCGCGCCCGTCGCTCGCGGATCGCGTCGGGGCGGAAAAAGCCGGCGACCGGCAGACCGAGCAGGACGAGGAACGACAAGCGCCCTGGCGCCACCGGCGAGACGACCAGTCCCAGCAACCCTCCACAGCCAGCGCCAAACAGCTTCCCCAGCAGCAGCTTCGGCATCCGCAGCTGGACCTCGAGGCCACCGAACAGGTCGCGCGAAGCGGCAGCGACGAGCAGCACTGCCACAGCCGCCAGCAAGCCGCTGCCGCTCACTCGACCACCTGCGAGAAGCGCCGGATCGCGAAGAAGCCGACGACCTGCAGAGCCGCGGCGAGCGCGAGCAGGACCGCGGCCGGCGGCGAGGCGAGCAGCGTCGCCAGGAACCCCGGCTGCAGCAGCTCGGCGAAGAGGGCGCCGCCGGTCGGCATTGCCACCACCAAGAGGCCGGTGAAGCGCGCCTGCGCCGTCGCCGACCGCGCGTCCTCGACCACCCGCTCGCGCTCGGCGGCGCCGGCGGCAAAGCGACGCAACAGTCCCGCGAGGTCGCCGCCGGCGAGACGCTGGCTAAGCAGGGCGGCGGCAAAGGCGTCAATTCGCTCCGAGCGCATCCGCCGCCGCCAGCCCTCCACCACCGCCACCGTCGGGGCGCCGAGGTCGAGCTCCGCTGCCAGCCGCGAGAGCTCGATCGCCGGCGGCCCGTCGAGCGAGGCGACGGCGGCGGGCAGCGAGGCGCGCAAGGAGCGACCGGCGCTGAGCGAGTCGGCGATTGCCGTCGCCACTTCCGGCAGCGAGCGCTCGACCGCACGGCGGTAGCGGCGGCGGCGTGCTCCGATCGCCCACCCCATCGCCGCTGGCCCGGCGACGGCGAGAGGCAACGCCAAGCTGAACCCGCCGAGGAACCAGCCACCGAGGATCGCGGCGCCCGTGGCCAAGGCCGCCAGGCGCCGACGCTCGACAGTGGAGGGCGCGTAGCCCTCCTCCGCTGCCCGGCGCAGCGGCTCGAGCGCAAACCGAACCCACCCCGCAACCGCCGGACTAGCGATCGCCGTCTCCCGCGCCGCCAGCGCCAGCAGTCCGCCCGCCGCGGCGCCGATCGCAATCGCCGCCGTCATTCGACCTCGGCGATCTCGGTGACGCGGCGGCTGCCGTCCGGCTGGCGCTGCAGGTGGACGACGAGGTCGATCCCCCGCCGCACCTGCTCGGCGATCGCGTCGTGCGGCAGACCGACGCCCGCCATCAGGGCCAGGGTCTCGAGTCGGCTGAGGGCGTCGCGGGACGAGTTGGCGTGGACGGTCGAGAGGGCACCGTCGTGGCCGGTGTTTAGAGCGGAGAGCAAGTCGAGCGCCTCGATGCCCCTGACCTCGCCAATCACGATCCGGTCGGGCCGCATCCGCAAGGCGTTGCGCAACAGGTCGCGGATCGTCACCTCTCCCCGTTCCTCGACCCCGGCCGGCCGGCTCTCCAGCCGCACCACGTGCGGCTGCTGCAGTCGCAGCTCGGCCGCGTCCTCGATCGTCACCACCCGCTCGCCGGGGGCGATGAAGCTCGAGAGCGCGTTCAAGAGCGTCGTCTTGCCAGAGCCGGTGCCGCCGCTGACGAGGACGCTGTGGCGATTCGCAACCGCCCCTTCGAGCTGGCGCCGCTGCTCTTCAGAGAGCGTCCCCAGCTCGACCAGCCGCTCGGGTCCCGGACGGTTGGCGCCGAAGCGCCGGATCGAGAGCGCCGGTCCGTCAATCGCCAGCGGCGGGATCACGACGTTGACCCGCGAGCCGTCGGCGAGCCGAGCGTCGACCATCGGGCTCAGCTCGTCGATGCGGCGCCCGAGCGGAGCGAGGATCCGCTCGATCGCGTTGCGCAGCTCCTCCTCGCTCTCGAAGCGGACGTCGGTCTCCTCGAGCAGGCCCCTCCTCTCTATATAGACGCGGTCGGGACCGTTGACCATCACCTCCTCGACCGCGGGATCGGCCAGCAGCACCTCGAGCGGGCCGAGGCCGACGCTGTCGCGGACGACTCGCGCCGCCAGCTCCTCGCGCGCGGCGACGGGAAGGACCGCTGCCTGCTCCTCGACCAGGCGCTCGACGGTCTGCTCAATGCCCTCTTCCGCCCGAACTCCTCTCGCCGCCTCATCCCGCCGCCGCTCGATCAGGCGCTGCCGCAGGCGCTCTGAGACCGCGGCGATGTTGCGCTCGCGCAGGCTCATCAGCCGCGAGGGATCAGAGTCACGCGGCGGGCGAAGCTCTCGGCCTCGATCAGACGTAGGGCCTGCGGGCGGGTCAGGCCGAGGGTCGCCGTGGCGGTTTCTCCCTCCACCCCTTCGCCGCCCGCTCCCAGTCCGAGCAGCGGCACACCGGGCGCTGCCACATAGGTGCGCCCGTCGCCGACTCCGTCCGGTTCGGTGGTCACCACGACGTCGACCCTCGAGCCGACCGGCGGGCCGCCCAGCGCTTCGAGGGCACCGGCACCGCTGACCGCGATCTCCACCGGCCGCCGACCACCTCCCAAGGAGGCAAGAGGCCCAGCCGCCCGCGGCGGATGAAGCTGCGCCGCGAGCAGGTAGGAGCCGGCGGGCACAGGCGCTGCAGGGACCAGGCCAACCGCTTCGGCCGGAGCGGAAAGCGCGCCCGGCGGAGCAAAGCGGACGGGAACGCGCCGCACTTCGAGGTCCTCGGCCGCGGCTTCGGGATCGATCGGTTTCCCGGCGGCCAGAGACGAGCCGGCGATGAGGACCGGCCGCAGCTCCCCGTAACCGCTCACCACCCTGTCGCCGTAACCGTTGGCGATCGCGGCGGCAGCAGCGGCCGCGAACAGCGCCGCGAGGAGGAATCCGATCGCACGGACGCGCCGGCTCATCCTGCACCGTCCCGGCGCAACAGCGGCAGCTGCAAGCTTGCCTTCACGCCGCCTCTCGCGGGGTGCAATACGAAGCTGCCGCCGTGTCTTCTGGCGACCCGCTGCACCACCCGCAACCCGTGGCCCCTGCGACGACGGCCGCCGCGCTCCAGACGACGTCCTTGCACCGGCGAGGAAGCGCAACTGTTGGAGACCGTGACGCAAACCCACTCGCCCTCCCGGCGCCAGCCGATCGCCACCTCTCCGGCCCCGTGCTCGATTGCGTTGTTGAGCAGGTTGTCCAATGCCTGGGCCAGCTCGAAGCGGTCCCCCTCGACGTACGTCTCGGGACCGTTCCACTCCCTGCTCAACCTCCTTCCACTGTCTCTCGCCGGACCGTGCCATCGAGTGGCCGCTTCCGCGATCAGAGCGTTGACCGAAACCTCGGTCGAGATCTTTTCCAGACCCTCGCCGTTGATCTCGCGGTCGAGACGTTCGAGCGCAACCGTCGCTAGCTCCAGCGAAGACTCGACCTGAGGGGACCGGTGCGAGTCCACGGGCAAGGCCAGGCTGAGGACCTGCAGGGGCCGTCGCAGCTCGTGCATCGCCTCGTTCAACCCAGCCCGGCGGCGCCCCTCGCGGAAGCTCGTGATTCCGCCTGCCAATGCGAAAGAAGCCGCCACCGGTAAACCCGCCGCAACCTGCGCGAGCTCCACCGCCATCGCCTAGTGCCTGCCTCTCGGTTGCATCGGAGAGGTAAGGGCTGGGCCGGGCGAACTTCTCCCCCCTGAGCCGCGGACTGAGCGCATTGCTCCCGGACCGTGCGGAAAAAGAAGCACCCGTCCCTCGAAGCGGTCTCGGCCAGGCGCCACGACGGGACGGGTGCAACGGGTAAGACCCTAAGTCATGACACTTCAGTTCCCAAACCCATTAGAAAAAGAAACTGGAGGCAACTACATTGGTTGCTCTTTTTTAGTGCATAACTTTTCGCGGGCGCGGTTACCCTCCATGCGTTTTGGAATACTTGTCTAGTAACTCGGACGTCCTTTGCCACCCCTACCTTGCGTCTGAGACCCCAACCCCAGGAGGTCCTCCTTGCCACAGTCCCGCACTTCACCAGAGGGCATTACCCAACAACTGGCGAAGGCGCTCGCCCACCCGCTGCGCGTTCGCATCCTCAGCTCCCTGCACAAAGGGATCTCGAGCCCGAACCAGTTGGCCCAAGAGCTCGGTGAGCCGCTGGGCAACGTCAGCTACCACGTGAAAACGCTGCTCGAATACGACTGCGTCGAACTGGTGAAAACCGAGCCGCGCCGCGGCGCGGTCGAGCACTTCTACCGCGCCACCGACAAGGCCTTCCTCAGCGACTCCGACTGGGCGAAGATCCCAGCCTCGGCCCGCAAGGGCATCTCCGGCTCGATCCTCGAGTCGATCGGCCAGAGCGCGACCGAGGCGATGGCCGAAGGCACCCTCGACGCCCGCAGCGATTCACACCTCTCCGACACGCCCCTCCAGCTCGACAAACAGGGCTGGAAGGAGATCAACAAGGTGCTGACGGAAACGGTCGACAAAGCCACGGCGATCCAGAAGGAAGCTGTGAAGCGGATGGGCAAGGACAAGGACAAAGCCATCCAGACCAAGCTGGCGATCATGCACTTCGAGGTCCCGGGCGCGAAGGCCGCAAAGAAAAAGAAGTAAGGGACCTCAACCTCTGCTCAAAGCCCCTGGCCGACCTGCCCGGCCAGGGGCTTTTTTCAGCCCTCGATCAGGCGGTAGCCGATCCCCCAGCAGTTGATTACGAAGCGGCCGTGCTCGGGGTCGAGTTTGCGTCGCAGCCGGCTTGCGTGCGAGTCGAGAGTTCGAGTTTTCGAAGGGCCGCGGTAGGCCCATACCGCCGCCAGCAGCTCTTCCTTGGTGAAGACGCGGGTGGGGTCGGAAGCGAGGATGCGCAGCAAGCCGAACTCTTTCTTCGAGAGGGTGACGAAGCGGTCGCCGACCATGACCCGACGGCGGCCGGGGTCGATCGTCAGGGCTCCGACTTTGCTCGGCCCTTCGTTGGCGTGGGCGCGACGGCGGAGCACGGCGTTGATCCGCGCCCGCAGCTCGCCGTAGCGGAAGGGCTTGACGATGTAGTCGTCGGCGCCGGAGTCGAGGCCGCGGACCCGGTCGTGGTCGCTGCTGCGGCCGGTGAGGACGACGACCGGCAGCCGCGGGTCGAAGCGGCCGCCGATCCCGTCGGCTTCGCGAATCTCACGGAGGACGTCGAGGCCGGAAGCGTCGGGCAAGGTGAGGTCGAGGAGGAGCAGGTCGGGGTGGTTGTAGCGGCAGAGGCGCAGCGCGTCGGAGGCGCTCGGCGCCGGCATCACGGCGAAGCGGTCCGCAGAGAGGTGGTCGCAGAGCATGTCGAGGGTTACCTCGTCGTCCTCACAGACGACGAGACTGGCGATGTTTTCTCGTTCAGGAAGCATGGGTCGTTAAGGGCTGGGCGGGCGAAACTCTCCCCCCTCCGCCGAGGGAATCTCCAAAATTGCGGACGCGCCGTGATGCCAGAGGACCCGCCTAGGCGGGACCGCGCGCCTCACCGCCAGCACCTCGCCCGCGCGGTCGAGGAAGTAGACGTCGAGCTCGAAGCGCATCCCGAAGGTGTGGACGCTCGCGCAGCGAGGGATCAAGAGGCCGGGTCCGGCCTGTGCGCGGTCGCGCCAGGCGAGGCCGCGCAGGCGTGAGCGGAAGCTGTCGGCAACCGGAACGTCGAAAGGGGGCTCGATCACCTCTTCCTAAGAGGACAACGGAAGCGGTCTCTCCCCCCTCTAGGCTCTAGCCCGTGGACCGGAAGCCGCGTGTCGCGATCTTCAGCCCTAACCCGATGGTCTCGATCGCGATCGAGAGCTTCAGCGCCGACGGTGGCGACGACATCCACATCCACCCCGCCGGCCAGGGCGTCTGGGTGGCGCGGATGGCAGCGGAGCTCGGCGCCGAGCCGGTCCTCTGCGGCTTCATCGGCGGCGAGGTCGGCACGGTCCTGCGGCCGCTGCTGGAAGAGCTCCCGATCGAGCTGCGCCTGGTCGAGACGACCGAGGCGAGCGGCGCCTACATCCACGACCGCCGCGAGGGCGAGCGCCAGCCGCTGTCGCAGAGCGCAGCGCTGCCGGCCTCGCGCCACGAGGTCGACGAACTGTTCTCGGTCACCGTCGCCGCCGCCCTCGACTGCGACCTGCTCGCCGTCTGTGGCCCCTACCCAGACAACACGGTGCCGCTGGAGATCTACGGCAGCCTCATCGCCGACGTCAAGGCGAACGGCGTGCCGGCGATCGTCGACCTCTCCTCGCCGCGGCTAGACAGCGCCCTGGAGGGGAAGCCGGACCTGGTGAAGATCAACGACTGGCAGATCGCCGGTTATGTCTCAGACGCGGTCGATACCGAGGAGCGGATGCGAGCGGCGATGGAGAGGGTGCGTGACGCCGGCGCCGAGAGCGTGATCGTCACCCGCGCCGGCGAACCGGCGCTGGCGCTGCGCGACGGCAAGTTCGTCGAGCTGACGCCGCCGAAATTCGAGCGTGGCGCCCGCGAGGGCTGCGGCGACTCGATGATGGGCGCCCTGGCAGCGACGATCGCCGCCGATCGCGAGTGGGACGACGTGCTGCGGCTAAGCGCCGCCGCCGGCGCCACCAACTTCCTCCGTCACGGCCTCGGCACCGGCTCCCGAGAGGTGGTCGAGGAGCTGGCGCCGCGGGTCCAGCTCCGCGAGCTGAATTAGCGACTCCGAGATTGAGTCCCCTATAGGGGCCCGAAGTTCGGAGTCGCTAGAGCGCCGGTTCGAATGGCGGCTGCAGCGGCTCGCCGTTGACGATCGCGCTGGGTGCAGTCTCGGCGATCCAGTCGATGTGGGGCGCTAGTAGCTCCACCTCGCGCAGCTTCTCCAGCGCTGGTGAGAGGCGCACCGGGCGCCCTGCCAGCACCGTGTGGGCGTCGCTGCTGAGGACGTGGACGAGGCCGCGCTCGGCCATCGCCAGCATCCCGATCTGCATCTGCTCGCGGAGGAAGAAGTCGGCGGTTGCCTGGATCAGTGCTCCCTCAGCCACCAGCGCCGCCATCCGCTCGAACATGTCGGCCGAGAGATGGCGCTCCGGGTGGGCAATCAGCGCCCGGTAGCCGCGATCGTGCAGGTGCGCGACCCGCCGCAGGAGGCTGTCGCCGAGCGGCCCTGGCGCCGGCTCGAGCAGGACCCAGTTGCCGCCGCCGAGTGAGACTCGTGCCAGCTCCTCCTCGCCCAAGCCCTCGACCGCGGTCTCGGCGACCTCGCCGCCCTGGAGGATCCGCACCGCGATCAGCTCCTGCTCCAGGCGCGCGTTCAACCCCCGCACCCGTCCCGCCAACTCCTCGATCTGCACGTCGTGGTCATGGCGGATGTGCGGGGTCGCGCAGACGGCTTCGATCCCGTCCTCCTCGGCTTGGCGGGCCATCCCGACGCTGTCGTCGGCGTCGCGCGCCCCGTCGTCGATCGCGTCGAGGATGTGGCAGTGCAGATCGATCACGGCGCCTCGGCAGGCTAGCTACCCGTCCAGCCGGCTTTAAGAAGTGCAACGGACCCTCCAAGGTGCAACCGTGCGTTCAGGCAGAGGCCCGAACAGGCACGTCTCTACGATGATCGGCAAGATCATGGCCCTGCTCACGCCGGGCTTGCGTGAGTGGATCGGCTTCAACTCATGGATAAGAAAACGACCCGCAGAGGGAATTACGAGTCTGGCTCCGACTACGTGTTGGAGTACGGAGAGCTCCGCTTCGCGTTCAACGAGGAGGATTTCGCCCAGCGCGTCGAGCAGGCGGCCGTGAAGCTGCGGTTCGTCAACCAGGGGCTCAGCGCCGAGGAGCTCGACGACCTGCTCGACCTCGCGGTCAGCGGCGAGATCGCCGAGCCCTCCTCCGCCCTCGGCGAGCACATCAACGAGAACTGGGAGGACCTGGTCGGCCCCTCCAACCGCAGCCTCGTCCACTGGATCCGCCGCCTCGTCTTCCGCGGCGCCTGGCTCGACCAGCGGGTCAAGGAGGGTGAGCTCGACGTCGTCTTCGACGAGCGCACCCAGACCTTCGGTTACGTCCAGCCGGACCGCAGCGACGAGCTGATCGAGCTCAGCAAAGAGCCGTCGTGGCGCCGCATCGCCTACCGGCGATAGGCGCGATTACGCGATTGACCTCGCTATAGCGGGGCGAAGTTCGGAGTCAGTCGGATTCAGGACGCTCTAGGGCGGCTACCACGGTGAGTGACCCCCCACCGGCCGATCCCTGGGCGCGGCCGGCGTCGAAGAACTCCTTGGCAGCCTCAGCGTCGCCGTAGGCCTCGCCGAGACGGGTGAGGGAGTCGACGAGGAGGATCACGTCTTCGCCCTTGCCGGCCCGGGCCGCTGCCTGGGCGAGGGCGTCTGAGGCGTGGCGCGGCTGGCCGGCGGAGACGATCTCCGCCTGCGGGGCCTCGCGCTTCCAGTCGGCGAGTTCCTCCGGGGTGGGATCGATCAGGAGGGCGACGGGGTCCGGGCCCTTGGAGTCGGCGGCGAGATCGGCGGCGACGCTGCGCAGCAGCGCCGTGCAGCCCTCGCGGCTCTCGGCGAAGACGAGTGCCTGGCGGCCGGCCTCGGGCGGTAGCAACAGGGTCTGCAGGGTGACGCCCTGCTTGCGACGGCCGAAGCGGCGCCTGCGCCGGCGCCGCGGCCGCGGCGCCTCGGCGGGCGCGGGGACCTCAGCCGGCTCGGAAGGCTCTTCCTTTGCAGCCGGCTCAGGACGCTCTTCCCTCGCAGGGGGCTCGGCCTCACGTTCGCGCTCGGGCGCTTTCTCGGAACGCTCGCCGCGCTCGCGTCCCTCCCCTCCACGGCGGCGACGGCGCGGACGCTCCTGGCGCTCAGGGCGCTCCTCCGCCTGGCCCTCGCCACCATCGCCGTTGTCCTCGGCGAGGCGGTCAACCAGCTCGCTCTTGGTCAGCAGCCGGTACTTCTCGATGCCGGCTTCGGAGGCCAGCAGGTGCAGGTCGGACAGGTGCTTTTTCTCAAGCTCGGTCTTGGTCATCGCGCGGCAGGTTATTCGACCGGCGAGCCCGACCGCGTCAGCCGACCCGACTGACGGTGGCAGCTGGGTCGACGCCCTCCTGCGCCGCGACCTCCAGCCAGGCCTCGGCCTCGCGCGAACGGCGCCGGCGCGACCAGCTGAACTCGGCCCCCAGCACGTCGGCAACCGGCCGCACCGCCTTCGCCGAGCGTAGCTCCGGCGCCGCCAGGATCCCGAGGCGGGTGCGGCGCAGCAGGACGTCGGCGACGCTGCGCGCCTGCTCGAGTCGGGCCGCGAGCGCGACCTCGGCCAGCAGGTCGGGGCGGCCGGCGACGATCGGGCGCGCCAGCTTCGGGTTCTCGCGGGCGATCGCGAGGACTTTGCGGGCCGCATGGCCGTAACGGAAGGCCAGTTGCTCAGTCGCCTCCTCCCCCACCCCATCGGGGGCCTCCAAGTCCTCCGGCCGCGCGGGCATCCCCAGTGGGATCTCGTCGGTGTGACAGGGCGCCTCGCGGCCCTCGCGCTCGACCAGGCGGTCGACCGTCTGCTTCGCCATCCGCCGCCACGTGGTGAGCTTGCCGCCGGTGATCGTCAGCATCCCCGAGCTGGTCTCGTAGAGCTCGGCTTTGCGGGAGATGTCGACCGACTTGCGCGGGTCGCCGGTGGAGATCAACGGCCGCACCCCGGCGTAAGCGCCGACCAGGTCGGACTCCGTAAGCGAGGTGCCGAAGAAATCATTAACTGCGTCGAGTAAATAAGCGATGTCGTCCTGCGCCGGGCGCGGGTGAGCGGTGTCGCCCTCGAAGTCGTTATCGGTGGTGCCGACGAGGGTGCGCCCGTACCAGGGCAGGGAGAAGATCATCCGCCCTTCTCCGGCCGGGACGATGCAGGCGGCCTTGCCCATCGGCAGGTCGGCGCCATCGATCAGCAGGTGGGTGCCGCGGCTGGGAGCGATCCGTGGCACGTCCTCCTCCCCCAGCAGCTCCTCGGGGCGGATCCCGTCGGCGAAGACGCCGGTCGCGTTGACGACGTGGTCGGCGCTGACCTCCATCCGCTCTCCCGACTCCTCCTCGAGGAAGGCGACCCCCGTCGCTTTGCCGTTAGCAGAGAGCACCTCGGTCACTTCGGCGCCGTTCAGCATCACCGCGCCGAAGCGCTCGGCCTCGCCGAGGACGGTGAGGACGAGGCGGACGTCGTCGGTCTGGCAGTCGTAGAAGAGGTAGGCGTCCTTCGGCTCGCGCGGGGCGAGCGCCGGCACCAGCTCCAGCACCTCCTCGCGGTCGATCGTGCGGTGGCGGTCGGGGGACCAGTAGTCGTCGGCCTCCTCGCGCTCGCGGGAAGCGCGGCGCTCGCGGCGGCTGCGGCCGGCGCGGGTGGTCG
>DASZNP010000078.1:0-28911 GCA_035551255.1 Solirubrobacterales bacterium | reverse complement strand
CGCGGCTTTGCCCCAGGGCAAGCCCTGGTTCGTCGCACCACTTGCATGTGTTAAGCACGCCGCCAGCGTTCGTCCTGAGCCAGGATCAAACTCTCCGTGAAATGTACTTCTACAGAGAGCCTGTCATATCTCAGTTGGCCGTCGAGTACACAAGTACGACGACCGACATGACGAGGTAAATCAAGACCATCCGGCACGCTGGCGCACCGAATGGGTCGGGCTTCAAACATTCCGCAGATCCTTGCTTGGATCCGCGGAGTGCACGCTGCTCAGTTTTCAAAGACCGTTGCGCCTCCGCAGCGGGTCTCGCTGCTCTCAGCGCTCGGGGCCGCATGGCGGCCTCAAGAGGGCAAAGAAATATAGCACTGCCTGCGGGGGGTGTCTAGGGGGTGGCCCGTAGGCGACAGAAGCGTCGCTTCCCCACTTGCAGAACTCTGCCGTCGAGGCTATCAGCCTCAAGGTCAAGAGGCTCTGCGGGCACGGCCTCCCCGTCGAGCTTGACGCCACCCTGCTGGATCAGGCGCCGGCCCTCGCTGCTGCTGACCCCAAATGCGCCGGCAATCAGCCGCGGCAGGTGGACGAGGCCGTTGCCGTCGGCCCGGTACTCGCCGAGCTCGACCTCGGGCATCTCCTCGGGCGCTGCGCGCTGGACAAAAACCCGGTTGAAGTGCTCCTCGGCGCCCGTCCCAGCGCCCTCGCCGTGGAAGCGATCGACGATCCGCCGCCCCAGCTCGCGCTTGGCCTCGTTCGGCGGCGCCTCGGGCTGCTCTGAGCCCAGCAGCAGCCTGTAGTACTCGGCCATCGCCTCGTCGGGGATGCTCATCAGCTTTCCGAACATCTCCTCCGGCGGGTCGGTCACTCCGACGTAGTTGCCGAGCGACTTGCTCATCTTCTGGACGCCGTCGCTCCCGACCAGGATCGGCAGGGTCATGATCGATTGCGGCGCCTGCCCGTAGGCGCTCTGGACGTCGCGTCCGAAGAGCAGGTTGAACTTCTGGTCGGTGCCGCCGAGCTCGACGTCGGCCTCGACCGCGACCGAGTCGTAGCCCTGCAGCAGCGGGTAGAGCAGCTCCAGCGCCGCGATCGGCTGGCTCGCCGCCATCCGCTTCTGGAAGTCGTCGCGCTCGAGCAGCCGCGCCACCGTCGTCTGCGCCAGCAGGCCCAGCAGCGCCTCCGGCTCCATCCGCAGCCACTCGCTGTTGCGCCGAACCTCGGTCTGCTCGCGGTCGAGGATCTTGAACGCCTGCTCCTGGTAGGTCGCCGCGTTCTCCTCGATCTCCGCCGTCGTCGGCACCGGCCGCGTGGCGGAGCGGCCGCTCGGGTCGCCAACCTGGGCGGTGAAGTCGCCGATGATCAGGACGACGGTGTGGCCGGCCCGCTGGAACTCGGCCAGCTTCTCCAGGACGACCGTGTGGCCGAGGTGGATGTCGGCCGTGGTCGGGTCGATCCCGAGCTTCACACGCAGCGGTTTGCCGCTCTGCAACTGCTCGGCGAGCCGCCCCTCGGGCAGCACGTCGACAGCGTTTCGCGTCAGGTCGGGCACGGCGGCAATGCTAGACTGCCGCCTTCGCTCGGCGGGTCTTGAGACCGTCGAGCCTTGTTTTTGAAGCGCCCCTCTCGATGGCTGTCCTACGACTCAAACGTCGGAGCAACGGCGGCGGTGAGATCCCGCCTCCCCCTCCGCCCCCGATCTCTGCCACCGCGCCGGGGCCGCCCTCCCCTCCCCAGAAAATGACGCCGCGGCTGAAGAAGCTGCGGATCCTCTTCGTCCTGCTCGGGCTCGGGATGCTGGCAGTCGTGTCGATGATCTTCGGGATGATGGCCGCGATCTCCCAGGATCTGCCGGCGATCTACGACTTCGCCCAGTACAAGGCGTCGAAAAACAGCGAGGTCCTCGACGACAACGGCGAAGTGATCGGGACGCTGACCAGCGACCAGAACAAAATCCTGCTCAGCTCGGGGCAGATCTCTCCCAACGTCAAGAACGCGGTGGTCTCGATCGAGGACGCACGTTTCTACGAACACAACGGCGTCGACTTCCGCGGCATCGCCCGCGCCCTGGTCAGCGACATCGCCAGCGGCAGCGCCCAGCAGGGCGCCTCGACGATCACCGAGCAGTTCGTCAAGAACGCGCTCGAAGCCGAAGGCAGCCGCACCGTGCTCGAGAAGTTCCGCGAGGCGGCGCTCGCCTACCGCCTCGAGAAGCACTGGAGCAAGGAAAAAATCCTCACCGAGTACCTGAACACGATCTACTTCGGTGAGGGCGCCTACGGGATCGAGGCCGCCGCCCGCACCTACTTCGGCGCCGCCCACCCCGGCTGCGGCACGCCAACCGAACCCTGCGCCTCGGTCCTCGACCCCTGGGAGGCGGCGCTGCTGGCCGGGATCATCGCCTCGCCTTCGGCCTTCGACCCCAAGGTCTACCCCGAAAACGCGCTCGGCCGCCGCAACCTGGTGCTGGAAAAAATGGCGCAGGAGGGCTACATCTCCGAAGAACAGATGGTCGAAGGGCAGCAGAAAGCGCTGCCGGCCCCGAGCACGATCGAACCGCCCACCCTCGACTCCAAGGCCCCCTACTTCACCGCCTACCTGCGCCAGCAGCTGGTCGAACGCTACGGCGCCTCCAAGGCCTTCTTCGGCGGCCTCAAAGTCAAGTCGACGCTTGACCTGGGGCTGCAGGAAAAGGCCGAAGAAGCCGTCAACAACTACCTCGGCTACTCGCCGGCGACCGCCTCGGTGGTGGTGATCGACAACCGCAACGCCGCGATCAAGGCGATGGTCGGCGGCCCGGACTTCCAGACCAAGCCGTTCAACCTGGCCACGCAGGGGCATCGCCAGCCAGGCTCCTCGATCAAGCCCTTCACCCTGATTACGGCCCTGGAAGAGGGGATCTCCCCCGAAACGGTCTACCCCTCAGAACACCGGACCTTCTACTTCGGCAAGCACAACAAGGAAGTCTTCGAAGTCTCCAACGACGAGGACTCCTACCTCGGCTCCTGCAGCATCATCTGCGCGACGACCTACTCAGACAACTCGATCTACGCCGCCCTCGGCCTCGAAGGGTTGAAGGGCAAGACGGTCGAGGACCGCACCCGCTCGATCGCCTCGACCGCGCACAAGGCCGGCTACGGCGACCCGATCTCGACCAACCCGGCGATGGTCCTCGGCGGGCTTAAAGAAGGCGTCACCCCGCTCGGCTGGGCCTACGCGTACAGCACGATCGGCAACAACGGCGACCGCGTCAGCGGCACCCTGGCGCCGCGGCCCGGCGACAGCCCCGTCGCCTACACCGAAGTGACGAACAAGGACGGGGACCTGATCAAGGGCGGCGACAACGACTCGATCCACCACCAGGTCTTCAACCAGGAAAAGATCGAAGAGGCAAAGAGCATCCTCGAAACCGTCGTCTCCAGCGGCACCGGCACCAACGCTCAGATCGGGGTCGAAGGCCAGTGGGGCAAGACCGGGACGACCGAGAACAACGGCGACGCCTGGTTCTGCGGCGGCGTCGGAGACGAAGTCACCGCCTGCGTCTGGGTCGGCTACCCCGACTCGACGACGCCGATGACGACCCTCTACAACGGCGGGCCGGTGATGGGCGGCACCTTCCCGGCGCTGATCTGGGCCAGCGTGATCTCCGCCTGGCGGGACATCCAGGCCGAACACGCCGCCGAACGGGCGGCAAGGAAAGCCGCGAAGGAAGCAGGCGAAAGTAGTCAGGACAGGGAATCCCCCGAAAGCGGTGAATCGTCCGAATACGAATACGAAGCGCCCGAAGGCGAAAGCGAATACGAAGCGCCGGTCGAACCGGAAGCGGGCGGCGAAGAAGCCGAACCAGGCCCGGTCGAAACGCCCGAACCTGAAGAAGCAACGCCTGAAGAAGCGACGCCTGAACCCGCGCCCGAAGAAGCCGCGCCTGCGGGCGGTGGCGGCGGCGTTACCGCCGGCTGATCACGACTCCGACCTTCACCCCGCTATAGCGAGGTCAACTTCGGTCTCGGCCTCGAGACGTTGCGGTTGCCGGCGGCGCAAAAGCGCCACGGGTTCTCGACCGCTTTGGTGATGCCGATCCGCGGGCCGGTGACGATCTCCGGCCGCTCGCCCTCGGGGGGCGTAATCAGGAATGGGTCCCGCGAGAGGTCGCGTTCGTTGTCGCTGAGGTCGATCCCGAGCGCCTCGGTCAGCTTGCCGGGGCCAGAGCAGAGGTCGAGGTCGCTTTTCACCCCCCGCCGCTTGCGCATCAGCTCGACTTCGTGGGTCGGTTCCAGGGCCCGGATCAGGACCGCGGCGGCCTCTCCCTCGGGTTCGGCGACGGCGTTGAGCAGGCTGTGGATCCCGTAGGAGAGGTAGACGTAGGCGTAGCCGGGCGGGCCGAAGAGGACCCTGGTGCGCTCGGTGAGGCCGACGTAGGCGTGACAGGCGGGGTCGTCGGCCTCGTAGCTCTCGGTCTCGACGATGACGCCGCCGCAGCCTTCGTACAGGAGCGTGCAGCCGATCAAGTCCCGGGCGACCTCGTGAACAGAACGGTTGAAAAAGTCGTGCTCTAGGCGATCGGGCACGGAACCTCTCTACCCACGGCCCTCCTGAACACGCGTCTGCACCGCGGCGAGAGTCTCCCGCGCCTCCTCGATCTGGCGTGCCAGCGGCGCCGAGCCGGTGCCGCCGGCGATCCGCTTCGACTCCAGCCAACTGCTGCGCTGCAGCACCTCGTAGTAGGAGTCGTCAAGCTGCTCGGAGCGCTCGCGCAGCTCCTCCGGGGTCAGCTCGGAGAGCGACTTGCCGCGCTCGACCGCGTCGCGGACTAGGCCGCCGACGATTCCGTGCGCCTCGCGGAACGGCACGCCGCGGCGGACCAGCAGGTCAGCGACCTCGGTCGCCGCCAGCATCTCATCCCCGGAGGCCTCCTCCATCCGCTCGCGGTGGAACTCGATCCCGTCGAGCATCCCGGCGCTGGCGTCGAGCAGCGCCTCGATCGTGTCGATCGCGTCGAAGAGCGGCTCCTTGTCCTCCTGCATGTCCTTGCCGTAGGTCAGCGGCAGCGCGTGCATCACCCCGAGCAGGGTCTGCAGCGAGGCGGCGACGCGCGGGCTCTTCGCCCGCAGGAGCTCGGCCGAATCGGGGTTCTTCTTCTGCGGCATGATCGAACTCCCTGAGGAGAACGACTCGTCGAGCTCGCAGAAGCCGAACTCGCTAGAGCTCCAGATGACGATTTCCGAGCCGAGGCGGGAGAGGTGCATCGCGCAGGTCGAGGCGGCATTGAGGTAGTCAAGGACGAAGTCGCGATTGGAGGAGCCGTCGATCGAGTTATGACTAACGTGGGCGAAGCCGAGGTCGGCAGCGACCGAGTCGCGGTCGATCTCCCAGTTCACGCCGGCGAGGGCGCCGGAGCCGAGCGGCATGACGCTGGCGCTGTCGAGGGCGAACTGGAAGCGGAGGACGTCGCGGGCGAGCATCCAGAAGTAAGCGAGCAGATGGTGGCCGAGGTAGACCGGCTGGGCGCGCTGCAGGTGCGTATAGCCGGGCATCGTCCAGTCCTTGTGCGTCTCGGCGAGTCCGAGCAGGCGCTGCATCGCCGCGCCGCAGAGCTCGATCGCCCTTAAGGCGTGCGCCTGGACGACCATCGCCACGTCGGTCGCGACCTGATCGTTGCGCGAGCGGCCAGTGTGGAGCTTGCCCGCCAGCGGGCCGATCTCCTCGCCGAGCAGGCGCTCGATCGCCATGTGGATGTCCTCGTCGGCGGCCTCGAACTCGAAGCCGTGCTCGGCCATGCGGGCGCGGACCCGGTCGAGCCCCTCCTCGATCTGGCCCAGCTCGTCTTCAGTGAGGACGCCGATCCCGCAGAGGCCGCGCGCGTGCGCCTTCGACTGGTCGATGTCGTAGGGCGCCAGCCAGGAGTCGAAGGCCAGCGAGCGGTTGAGCCGCCAGAAGCGCGGGTCCGGGTCCTTGCGAAAGCGGGACATAGGGCCGGCGATTATGCCGGGAGTGGCGCTTGCCCGAGGGCTGCCGCCAACTCCTGGCAGACGCGGTCCACCTGCGCCTCGGTCATCGCCGGGAAGAACGGCAGCGCCAATGAGTCCGCTGAGGCGGCTTCGGCGACCGGGAACTGGCCCTCGCGGTAGCCGAGCTTGCGCAGGTGCGGGAACAGGTGGATGCAGGGCAGGTAGGCCTTGGAAGCGATGCCCCGTTCGGCGAGGCGGGCGATCGTCGCGTCACGATCGGCGCCCTGCGGCAGGCGGACGGTGTAGACAAACCAGCTGCGGACCTCCGCGCCACGGCCGGAGATCGGCGTGCGCAGGCCCTCGATCCCGCCCAGCCGCTCCTCGTACATCCGCGCCACCGCGGCGCGGCGCTCCAGCAGCGAGTCGAGCTTCTCGACCTGGGCGACGCCGAGGGCGGCGGCAAGGTCGGAAAGGCGGTAGTTGAAGCCAAGGCGGTCGTGGTCGAGCCAGCCCATATCGACGGCGCGTCCCTGATTGCGCTCCGAGCGCAGCCGCGCGGCCTCGTCGGCATCGCGGGGGATGATCATGCCCCCCTCCCCCGTCGTCATCTGCTTGTTGGCGTAGAAGGCGAAAGTGGCGAGGTTGCCGCGGGCGCCGACCTTGCGATTCTCCGAGTCGACCGCACCGAGCGCCTCGCAGGCGTCCTCGAGGATGCCGAGGCTGTGACGAGCGGCGAGCGCCTCGAGCTCGGCCATCGCCGCCGGATAGCCGAAGATGTGGACCGGCAGCAACCCGACCGTCTTCTCCCCCACGGCGTCAGCCGCGGCAGCAGGATCGAGATCGAGCGTCTCCTCCTCGACGTCGACGAAGACCGGCCGCGCGCCCTCGTAGAGCAGGCAGTTGGCCGAGGCGACGAAGCTGAAGGGGCTGGTGACGACCTCGTCGCCCTCGCCCCAGCCGAGCATCCGCACCCCGAGGTGGAGCGCGGTGGTGCCGCTGGAGGTCATCACCGCGTTCTCGACCCCGAGCCAGGCAGCAAACTCGCGCTCGAACCGCTCCCCCATCGGGCCCAGCGAAAGCTGCCCGGAGCGCAGCACCTCCAGCACCAGTTCCTCCTCGCGGGCGCCGATGTCCGGCTGAGCGAGCGGAATCTCAGATGCGGCTTCGCCAGTGCTCACTGGAAGGCGTACTCCAGCGAGTCGACCAGGGCCTCCCAGGAGGCCTCGATGATGTTCTCCGAGACGCCGGTGGTCCCCCACTCGCGCCCCTCCTCGGCGGAGTCGAGGAGGACGCGGGTGACGGCGCCGGTGCCGTGGGCTTCGTCGAGGATCCGCACCTTGTAGTTGGTCAGCTCGACGTCGGCGAGGTGCGGGTACTTGCCGGCGATCGCCGCCCGCAGCGCCTTGTCGAGAGCGTTGACCGGGCCGTTCCCCTCGGCAGCCTCGAAGTAGCGCTCGCCATCGACCTCGACTTTGACCGTCGCCTCGGTCGTCACCTCGCCGCCGGCGTGCTTTTCGACGACGACGCGGAAGCTCTCGAGCCGGAAGAGCGGCTTGTATGTGCCGGCCTCGCGCCGCAGCAGCAGCTCGAAGGAGGCCGGGGCGGCCTCGTAGTGGTAGCCGCGGTGCTCTTGGTCCTTCAGCCGCTGCACGGCCCGGGCCGCCGCGGCATCGTCGAGCTCAATCCCGGCGCGCTCGGCCTGGCTGCGGATCGTCGCCTTGCCGGCCAGCTCGGAGGCGACGATGTCGCGCTCGTTACCCACCAGGGCGGGGTCGAGGTGCTCGAAGGTGCTGGCGTCGGCCTCGATCCCGGCGGCGTGCATGCCCGCCTTGTGCGCGAAGGCGTTGCGGCCCACGTAGGGTCGGTCGGGGTCCGGCGTCAGGTTGCAGAGTTCGTCCAGGTAGTGCGCGGTCTGGGTCAGGCTCGCCAGCTGCTCGGCGCTGACCGCTTCGAAGCCCAGCTTCAGCTGCAGCGCCGGCAGGATCGTCGCCAGGTTGGCGTTGCCGCAGCGCTCGCCGTAGCCGTTGATGCAGCCCTGCACGAGACGGGCGCCGGCTTCCACCGCGGCAAGCGAGTTGGCAACCCCGCAACCTGCGTCGTCGTGCGTGTGGATGCCGATCTCGACTGCGTCGCCCAGAGCGTCCACGACAACCGCCGTCACCTCGGCGACATAGCTCGGCAGGCTGCCGCCGTTGGTGTCGCAGAGGGTGACGTTCTCCGCCCCGGCCTCGGCCGCCGCCGCCACGCATTCGAGCGCGTAGGCGCTGTCTTCGCGATAGCCATCGAAGAAGTGCTCGGCGTCGAAATAGGGTCGCTTGCCCTGGTCGCGGCAGAAGGCGATCGAGTCGGCAATCATCGCTAGGTTCTCCTCGCGGGTCACCCGGATCACCTTGTCGACGTGGAGCGGCGAGCTCTTGCCGACCAGGCAAACCGCCGGCGCGAACGAGCCAGTCAGCACCGTCAGCGCCTCATCCTCGGCAGCGGCGCGGTCGCGCCGTCGGGTCATCCCGAAGGCGACGACCGTCGCGTTCTCGAACTCGACCTCGGCCAGCCGCTTGAACAGCTCGGCTTCCTTCGGGTTGCTGCTCGGGAATCCCGCCTCGATGAACTGCACGCCGAGCGCGTCGAGCGCCTGCGCGACCTTGAGCTTCTCGCCCACCGACAGCGACATCCCGCGACCGCCCATGCCGTCGCGCAAAGTCGTGTCGTAGAGCTTCACCTGTTCCATCGCCTGCATCATCACTGCCTTTCGAGTCTGAAGAAGATCGGGTGGGCCTCGATGGCCCCGCGTGCGCGGGCGTGCCGCGCCGGCCGCTTATGCGGCGGGGGTAATTCGCCCGATCGACTCGGAGCCGGAAGCCTCGGATGAGCCGTTGGAACCATTGCCCGTGGGGATCTCGACGAAATCGAGCCACTCCAGGTACTCCTCGGCACGCCCGCAGAGGGCGTCTTCGAACTTCGCCTGGACCTGGCGGGTCACCTCGCCCGGTTCACCCAGCGGGTGGTCGTCGATCTCGCGCACGGGCACCAGCTCGGCCGCCGTGCCGGTGAGGAAGACCTCCTCGGCCAAGTAAAGCTCGGCGCGGGCGATGTCCCGCTCGACCACGGTGTAGCCGAGGTCGCGGGCGATCTGGATCACCGACTTGCGATTGATGCCGTCGAGGATCGAGGCGACGTGCGGCGGGGTCAAGATCTGGTCGTCGCGGACAACGAAGATGTTCTCGCCCGAGCCCTCGCAGACGAAGCCGCGTTCGTCGAGCAGGATCGCCTCGTCGTAGCCGGCGTTATGCGACTCGGTCTTGGCGAGGATCGAGTTGAGGTAGGAGCCCGAGGCCTTGGCGTGCGGGATCGAGCCGCCGGGGCTGATCCGCCGCCAGCTCGAAACCTTGGCGCGGATGCCGCCGTTCTTGCTCTCCTCGCCGAGGTAGGCGCCCCAGGGGAAGGCGGCGATGATCAGGTCGATCGGGGCGTCTTTGGCGTAGAGGCCAAGGCTGCCGTAGCCGCGGTAGGCGAGCGGGCGGATGTAGGCCGATTTGAGCTCGTTACGGACCAGCAGCTCGTGCGTCGCCTGGCGGATCTCCTCGATCGAATACGGCAGCTCCAGGTAGTAGAGCTCGGCCGATTTCTCCAGCCGGTCGAGGTGGTCGTGGTGGCGGAAGATCGCCGGCCCGCGGGCGGTCTCATAACAGCGAATTCCCTCGAAAACGCCCGTGCCGTAGTGCAGCCCGTGGGTCAGCACGTGCGTCTGGGCCTCCTCCCAGGGGAGGAACTCGCCGTTTCGCCAAATCAACTCGACCTGATCCATGTTGGAAGGAAGTATGCCCGATGGGTCAAAGGGCTTCAGCCCAAGCGTCTCGAATGAAGTCCCGGAACCGATTTCAAGGAGAGAAAGATGCGAATCCCCCGTCCTAAGCTGAACTACGCGAACGTGATCGCGACGATCGCGCTCTTCGTCGCCCTTGGCGGCGCCGCGGTCGCTGCCGGCCTGCCGAAGAACAGCGTCGGCACCAAGCAGATCAAGCGCGGCGCGGTGACGACCGCGAAGCTCAAGCGCAAGGCCGTGACCAGCGGCAAGATCGCCCCGCAGGCGGTCACCGCCGGCAAGCTCGGCCCCTTCGCCGTGCTCCCCGGCAACCTCGGCAACGGCATCATCACGACCGAAAAGCTCGGCGACGGCTCGGTGATCGCGGCCAAAATCAAAAACGGCGTCGTCACCGGCACCAAGCTGACCAACGGCGCCGTGACCACGGCAAAGCTGGGCGACGCCGCGGTCAACAGCAACAAGCTCGGGGATGGCTCGGTGACGCCGGCAAAGCTGGCTCCGGGCGTGATCAAGGAACTCCAGGGCAAGCTGGAAAGCGGCGAGACGCTGCGTGGCATCTTCGACCTCGGCAGTGAAAGCAAAATCGCCCGCGAAGGGGTCACCTTCCAGTTCCCGCTGACCAACGCGCCGACGGCGCCGGAAACGAACATTCTCGCGGCGGATGCAACCAGCGCCTCCTGCCCCGGCCTCAAAGGCGGCGGCGGACAGACGCCCGAAGCGGCAGCCGGACAGCTCTGCGTCTACGTCAAAAGCACCTCCGGCTCCCCGGCGGTGACCTTCGACGACGAAAGCGTGACCCGGCTCGGGTTCGGCCTGAAAGCGAAATTCGGCAGCGCTGAAGAAGGGAATCGCGCCTTCGGCTACTGGGCAGTGACCGCTCCGTAGTGCTCAGGCCGCGGCGGTTCTAGGAGAGCTGCTCCAGGACCGCCGCGGTCATCTCCTCCGTCCCCACTTCGGTCTCGGTGGAGGGGCGCTCGCTGGTCGGCGGCTGGATCACGGTGCCCGAGGCGAGGTCGGGGGTCCGCAGGCCGCGCTCGAGCACGGCGTCGACGGCGACCTCGATCCGCGACGCATCCTCGCCGCGGCCGAGGCCGTGGCGCAGCATCATCGCTGCCGAGAGGAAGGTCGCGAGCGGATTGGCGATGCCCTTGCCGGCGATGTCGGGGGCGGAGCCGTGAACCGGCTCGAAGAGGCCTGGCTTGCCTTCGGCGCCGAGGCTGGCGGAGGGCAACATCCCCAGCGAGCCGGTCAGCATCGCCGCCTCGTCGCTAAGGATGTCGCCGAAGAGGTTCTCGGCGAGGACGACGTCGAAGTCGGCCGGGCGGGAGACGAGCTGCATCGCCGCGTTGTCAACCAGCAGGTGTTCGAGCTCGACGTCCGAGTAGTCGTCGGCGACTTTGCCGACCACCTCGCGCCAGAGGCGAGAGGTCTCGAGCACGTTGGCCTTGTCGACCGAGGTGACCTTGGGCTTACGGCCGGAACTCTCGGCGCGGCGACGGGCGGCATCGAAAGCAGTGCGGGAGATCCGATCGATCTCCTCGACCGAGTACTCGCAGGTGTCGTGGGCGACGTCGCCGTTGCGGCCGGAGTCGCCGAAGTAGATGCCACCGGTGAGCTCGCGGACAACCAGCAGGTCGGTACCGGCGATCCGCTCTTCGCGCAGCGGGCTGGCGCCGACCAGGGCCGGGCTCGGCCGCACCGGGCGCAGGTTCGCGTAGAGGCCCATCCCCTTGCGCAGACCGAGCAACCCCTGCTCGGGACGGGGCGCGTTCGGGTCGGTGGTGTCCCACTTCGGGCCGCCGACGGCGCCGAGCAGGACCGCGTCGGCGCCCTGGCAGGCCGCGAGCACCTCGTCGGTGAGGGCGGTGCCGTGCTCGTCGATCGAGCAGCCGCCCATCAGGCGCTCGTCGTAGGAAAACTCGCCGAGGGCGTCGAGAACCTGGCGGGCAGCGGCGACGATCTCGGGGCCGATCCCGTCGCCGGGCAGGACGACTATGCGCGGAGTGCCGTTCACGAGGTCGGCACTCTAGTCAGGCAGCGCGGGCGTCGATGTTGAGCCGCACGTAGCGGTAGACGATCGGCTTGGCGAGGCGTTCCATCACCGCGTCGACGAAGCGGTCGCGCTGCTCCTCGGGGAGCCGTTCCAGGTGCGGGGCAAGTCCCGCCGCGGCGCCGAAGGCGCGCGGGTCGTCGGGCTCCACCCGACGGTCCTCGAGCCAGCAGCGAACCCCGTCGAAGCCCGCCGCCCGCAGCCGCTCTTCGGTGACGGCGGGGCCGGCGAAGTTGTACGGCGTCGAGAAGCCCTCGAACGCGGGCGCGAACTCCGGCAGCGCGGAGGTCTCCTCGATCGCGGCGGCGAACTCGGCGACGTTTCCCTCGCCGCCGCACTGGGCGACCAGCGGCGCGCCCGGCTTCATCGCCTCGCGCAGGCGCCGGAAGAGCTTCGGGTGGTCAGGTACCCAGTGGAAGGTGGCGTTGGAGAAGACGGCGTCGACCGGCTCCTCGAGCTCCAGCTGCTGCAGGTCGCCGACCCGCAGCTCAACCTGGTCGCCCCACTGCTCAAGGTTGGAGCGCGCCTGGTCGATCATCGCCCGCGAGCCGTCGACGCCGATCACCCGCCCCCGCGGCAGCCGCTCGAGCAACATCCGCGTCACGCCGCCGGACCCGCAGCCGGCGTCGAGGACTACCTCGTCGGCCCGCAACGGCAGGCGCTCCAGCACCTGACGCGCCCATTCTTCCTGCGGCTTGGCGAGGCGGTCATAGGCCTCCGCGTCCCACTCGGCGGGCTTGGCGGCCATCGCTACAGGCTCGTCGTGACCGGCCCCACGGAGGCCTCTTCGCCGGCCTCAAACTGGTCGATCGCGCCCTCGTTTTCGAGCGTGATCCCGATGTCATCGAGGCCGTTCAGGAGCCGGTGCTTGACGTCGTGCTCGATCTGGAACTGGAAGACGCCGGCGGCGCAGTTGACCGTCTCGTCATCGAGGTCGATGCGGGCCTCCCCCGCCTCGGCGATGGCGCGGCAGTGCTCCTCGTCGAGGATCGCCGGCAGCAGCCCGATCTTGGTGCAGTTCGAGTAGAAGATGTCGGCGAACGAGGGGGCGAGGATCGCCTTGAAGCCGAAATCCTCCAGCGCCCAGGGCGCGTGCTCGCGGGAGCTGCCGCAGCCGAAGTTGGCCCCGGTCACGAGGATCGGGTTCGGCTCCAGCTCGATCTCCCCGTCGCGGATCCAGTCGTAGAAGAGGAACTCGCCGAACCCGGTCCGCTCCACGCGCTTGAGGAACTGCTTGGGGATGATCTGGTCGGTGTCCACATCGCTGCGGTCGAGGACCGAGACCTTGCCTTCGATCTTGTCTACGGGGCGCATCTTCTAGCTCCAATCCCTGATGTCGACGAAGTGGCCCTCGACGGCCGCGGCGGCGGCCATTTTCGGGCTGACGAGGTGGGTGCGGCCACCCTTGCCCTGGCGCCCCTCGAAGTTGCGGTTCGAGGTCGAGGCGCAGCGCTCGCCTTCTGCCAGCGTGTCCGGGTTCATCCCCAGGCACATCGAGCAGCCGGCCACGCGCCAGTCGAAGCCGGCGCTCTTGAAGACCTCGTCGAGGCCCTCTTCCTCGGCTGCCTTCTTCACCTGCTGGGAGCCGGGGACGACCATCGCGCTGACACCGCTGGCGACCTTGCGCCCCGCGACGATCGCCGCCGCCTCGCGCAGGTCCTCGATCCTGCTGTTGGTGCAGGAGCCGATGAAGACCCGTTCCGGGGCGACCTCGGTCATCGGCGTGCCAGCCTCCAGGCCCATGTAGGCGAGAGCGCGTTCGGCTGCCTCGCGGTCGGCGGGCGAGTCGAGCTCGGCCGGGTCGGGGACGCGGTCGGTGACCTCGACGACCTGCCCGGGGTTGGTGCCCCAGGTGACCATCGGCGAGATGCTCGAGGCATCGATCTCGACCTCGTTGTCGAAGGCGGCGCCAGGCTCGGTCGGCAGCTCGCGCCAGCGGGCCATCGCCGCTTCGAAGTCGGCGGGCGCGGCCGGGCGGCCCTTGACCCACTCGAAGGTGGTCTCGTCGGGAGCGATCATCCCGGCGCGGCCGCCACCCTCGATCGTCATGTTGCAGATCGTCATCCGGCCCGGCATCGAGAGCGCCTCGATCGCGGGGCCGGCGTACTCGACCGCGTAACCGGTCATGCCGCCGGTGCCGAGGCGGCCGATCGTCGCCAGGATCAGGTCCTTCGGAGTGACGCCGGAGCGCAGCTCGCCGGAGTAGTTGATCCGCATCGTCTTCGGCCGCTTCTGGACCAGGCACTGGGTCGCCAGGACGTGCTCGACCTCGGAGGTGCCGATCCCGAAGGCCAGGGCGCCGAAGGCGCCGTGGGTGGAGGTGTGGCTGTCGCCGCAGACGATCGTCATCCCCGGCTGGGTGACGCCCAGCTCCGGGCCGATGACGTGGACGATGCCCTGACGGTCGGAGCCCAATGAGTAGACCGGGACGCCGAACTCGGCGCAGTTGCGCTCCAGGGTTTCGACCTGGACGCGGGAGAGCTGGTCGGCGATCAGGCGCGCGGCCATCGTCCCGTCGGTCGGGGTGTTGTGGTCGGCGGTCGCCAGGGTCTTGTCCGGGCGGCGGACCTTGCGGTCGGCCAGGCGCAGGCCATCGAAGGCCTGCGGCGAGGTGACCTCGTGGACCAGGTGCAGGTCGATGTAGATGAGCCCCGGTGAGACCTCGTGCTGCTCCCAGATCTTGTCGAACATCGTCTTTGGCATTTCTCTTATGACCTCCTGAGGCCGGCGGCAATCACGGCGAGGAAACGGGTTGCCTCCGCGCCTTCGTTCTCGAAGTGGTGTGGCAGGTCGGCGTCGAAAGTGACGCTGTCCCCCTCTTGAAGCTCGTGGCGGGCGCCGTCGACGACCAGCACCAGGGTGCCGGCGAGGACGACCGCGGTCTCGCGGCTGCCCGGCTCGTGCATCGGCGGATCGGAGCGGCCGCCGGTGGTGGCGCCCGGCTCCATGACGTGCAGCGAGACGTCAGCGCGCTGCCCCGGCAGCGGCGGCGTCAGCTCCTCGACGCTGTGGCCACCCCGATCGGAGCGCCGGCGCCCGGCGGCGCGGCTGACGACCACGTGCTGACCCTCATCCAGGCGCAGCAACTGCGAGAGCGTCAGCTCCAGCCCGGCGGCAATCTTGCCGGCGACCGCGAGCGTAGGCGAGGTCTCCCCGCGCTCCACCTGCGACAGCATCGGCGCCGAGACCCCAGAGCGCTCGGCGAGTTCACGGAGGCTTAGGCCCATGGCGTCGCGGAGCGCGCGGATGCGCGGGCCGACGGAGGTTGCGGTATCGCTCTTCGCAGCGGTGGCAGCGGCCATGGGAGTGTACGTTATCACAGACATTTGTATATAAAGAATTCTTCGGAAGCGCTTCTGCCAGGGTCACATCCACCCCCACTAGCTAGTAGAGGTGGATGTGACCCGGCCCAGGAGCGTTCTTAGATCGGCGGCTACTTGGGTGGGTTCTGAGTCGAGCTGCGCCCAGGTGAGGCGGATGACTGAGTAGCCCGCGACTCTGAGGGCGCGGTCGCGGGCTCGGTCGTCTTGGAAGGCCGAGCGGGTGGAATGGCCCTCCCACCCATCGAGCTCGCCGATCTGGCGAAGGTCCGGCCAATGGCAATCAACTTGGTAGCGCTTCGGGCCGAGGAGGATCCAGTCGTTGAAGCGGGGTAAGGGCAGGTGGTGCCGGCGGAGGAAGGGGGCGAATCGTTCCTCCAGCCATGAGCGCCTCCGCCCTGCCGGCTCTTCTTCCAGTCGCTCTAGGGCGAACCGGATGTTTCGAGACCCTCGTTTCCCCGGATAGCGCTCCAAGAGATCCGGAAGGGAGAGCCGGTCCCAGCGGTTCAGATATTCCGCCTCCTTGATCATCGCTACCACTGAGTCAGCATCCTCTGAGGCAGCAAGGTCGAAGATCGTCCGATGGGCCGAGGTCACCGGTATTCTCTCATGTTCTGCCCGCTCATCGGCCGGGACCAACGAGAAGTGCCGGCGGATGCGCTTAGTAGAGGTGCTCTTGTGCGGGACGATCACGTGGATCACGCCACCGGAGTAGCCGCGGATGCCCCAAAGCGCCGCTGCGGTCTGGTGGCTGAGGAGGGCTTCGGGGCCCGAAGCAAGTACAGCCGCCATCCATAGGCCCTGCCTCGGCATCACCTTGTGTCCTACGGCGTAGACGCCATCGTGCACTCGGTGCATGCGCCCCGCGCGGACCCGCCAGTCGATCTCTTCCTTCGTCCACCCCTGATGGAGAAGCTGTCCCCGGCTGACCAAGCCGTATTGCCGCCGCGCCAACTCCGCTATCCCGCGGTCATCGCCGCGAGTCCGTGAAATTCCTTGCTCTACAAGGTCTGAGACAGACTCGCGGGACATGGCCGGATCGTGCCCGGCAAAAGCGCGCGTATGGCGCGCAGGTCGTGACATTTGCGCGAACGGAAGCGCGCGGACCTGTGAAGGACCCGGGTGACCCTCCCACAGAGGCTCCAGAGACCACGCTCGCGCCCAGCACTCCGCTCAGCTGCGCGACGGTCTCTGGGGGAGGGTCACCCGGGTCCCCTTACGGCCCAGGCGTCCGTTCCACCGCGGCCTCTGCAGTCGCCGCCTCGGCCTCGCGGGTCGCGGCGCCTTCCAGGGCGTTCGAGATCGCCCGCACGTACGCGCGGGCAGAGGCCTCGAGAATGTCCGTGGCCACGCCTTGGCCCGTGGCCAGTCGTCCCGCCGCCCGCAGCTGCACTGCCACTTCGCCCAGGGCGTCCTCTCCCCCGGTCACCGCCTCGACCTTGTACTCGACCAGCTCGCACTCGGTGTCGACGGCGTCTTGGATCGCGTGGAAGATCGCGTCTACGGGGCCGTCGCCGCTGGCTTCGCCTACCGACTCCTCGCCCGAGGGTTTGGTGACGGCAACTTTCGCCACCGGCGGCTTGCGGGTCCCGGCCTCGACTTCGAACCAGGCCAACTCGTGGGCGTCGGAGCGCTCGCGCATCTCGTCGGAGACGATCGCCTCCAGGTCCAGAGCGGTCACCTGCTTCTTGCGGTCGGCGACCTCCTTGAACGCCTTGAAGGCGTTGTTCAGCGCCTGGCCTTCGACCTTGAAGCCCAGCTGCTCCAGCGCGTCTTTCAGGGCGTGCCGTCCGGAGTGCTTGCCCAGGACGATCGAGTTCGACTCCAGGCCGACCTCGGTCGCGTCCATGATCTCGTAGGTGCTGCGCTCCTTCAGGACGCCGTCCTGGTGGATGCCGGACTCGTGGGCGAAGGCGTTGCGCCCGACCACGGCCTTGTTCGGCTGTACTGGATAGCCGGTCAGGCGGCTGACCATGCGGCTGGTGCGGGCGATCTCCCGCGTGTTGATCTCGGTCCAGAGGCCGTGCACGTCCTCCCGAACGCCGATCAGCATCGCGATCTCCTCCAGCGAGCAGTTGCCGGCCCGCTCGCCAATCCCATTGATGGCGCACTCGACCTGCCGTGCCCCCGCCAGCACCCCGGCGTAGGAGTTGGCGACCGCCATCCCCAGGTCGTCGTGGCAGTGGACCGAGGTCTCGACCTCGCGCAGCCCCGGCACCAGCTCGTACAGGCGCCTGAAGTAGTCCGCGTACTCCTCCGGGGTCGTGTAGCCGACGGTGTCGGGAATGTTGACCGTGGTCGCCCCCTCTTCGACGGCGATCGCGCAGACTTCGGCGGTGAACTCGATGTCGGCGCGGGTCGCGTCCATCGGCGAGAACTCGACGTCATCGCAGTAGGACTTGGCCAACGAGACCGCCGCCCGGGCCTGGCCCTTGACGTCATCGCGATCGGTTTTCAGTTGGTGCTCGATGTGGATGTCGGAGGTCGAGATGAAGGTGTGGATGCGCGGGCGCGCCGCCTCCTTCACCGCCCCCCATGCCGCATCGATGTCGGCCTTGTGGGTGCGGGCGAGGCCGCAGATCACCGGCCCCTCGACCTTGCGCGAGATTTCCTGGACCGCCTCGAAGTCGCCGGGCGAGGTGATCGGGAAGCCGGCCTCGATCACGTCGACCCCCAGGCGGGCAAGCTGCTGGGCGATCTCGACCTTCTCGGCCGTGTTCAGGGAAATGCCGGGCGACTGCTCGCCGTCGCGCAGCGTGGTGTCGAAGATGTGGACGCGGTTGGCGTCGGTATGTCCTTCAGTTTGCGGTCCCATTGGACCTCTCCTTCTCTCTGTGATTCGAATGGCCTTTGTCTCTCGCGGCTATCGCGCCGCCCAGCGCTATTCCCCCCGAGGGGGGAGGAGAAGGAGTAGCGCGAGGCTGTCGAGCCGAGTGCCCATTCGGCTCCGAACCTTAGCGTAGGCTGCGCGAATCGCAACCCCGGAAGCCACCAGTCCGCAGCGAACCAACTGGCTTGCCCTCTTCGCGATGGGCGCCGCGGTGGTCGTCATCGCCAACGATTTCACCGCGGTCAACGTCGCCCTGCCGACGATGGAGAGTGACTTCCACACCAACATCAACACGATCCAGTGGGTGATCAACGCCTACGCGCTGACCTTCGGGGTGATGATCGTTACCGGCGGTCGACTCGCCGACATGTTCGGCCGCCGCAACGCCTTCTTCGTCGGCAGCGCGATCTTCGCGACGATGTCGGCGCTGGGCGGCGCCGCACCGACCGAGACGGCGCTGATCGCCGCCCGCACTCTGATGGGGATCGGCGGCGCGCTGATGTGGCCGGCGATCCTCGGGATGACCTACGAGATCCTCCCGGAAGAGAAGGCGGGCCTGGCCGGCGGGATCATCATCGGCGCCGCCGGGCTCGGCAACGCGGTCGGGCCGCTGCTGGGCGGCGTCCTCACCCAGGAGCTCTCTTGGCGCTGGATCTTCTTCCTCAACGTCCCGATCGCCGCCTTCGCGGTCGGGGTGACCTACCTGCTGGTCCACGTGAAGGAGCCGGAGAGCAAGGACCACCGGATCGACTACCCGGGGATCGCGGCGCTTTCGGTCGGGCTCGTCTCCCTGCTGGTCGCGCTCGACCAGGTCGATGACTGGGGCTGGGGCGATCCGCGGGTGATCGGGCTCTTCGCCGCCGCGGTGATCGGGCTGCTGGCCTTCGTTCCGATCGAGCGCCGCGCCGGCGAGCACGCGCTGATCCCGCGCCAGGTGATCCGCAACGAGAGCTTCACCTCCGCCTGCGTTGCGGTCCTCTTCATGGCGGCGACCTTCTTCGCCGCCCTGCTCTACCTGCCGCAGTTCATGCAGAAACAGCTCGGCTACTCGGCCCTGGAAGCCGGCGTCGGGATGCTGCCCTTCCTCGCCGTCTTCGCCCTCTCCTCTTTCGCGGCCGGCCCGCTCTATGACCGCCTCGGGGCGAAGAAGCTGGCGGTGATCGGCGCCGCCCTCATCACCCTCGGCCCGATCCTCTTCAGCCTGCTCGACGAAGGCTCCGGTTACGGCGCCCTGGTCCCCGGCATGGTCGTGCTCGGCATCGGCGCCGGCAGCTTCATCCCCACCGCGACGACCGCCGGCGTCACCTCGGTGGACGAATCGCAGACCAGCCTCGCCGGCGGCATCGTCTACATGTTCCAGATCGCCGGTGGCTCGATCGGCCTGGGCCTGACGACGACCGTCTTCTCCGCGGCGATCCCCCCCTTCGTCGACGGCATCCAGGCGGCGATGCGGCTCGACGCGGCGCTGGCGGTGATCGGGCTGCTGATCGCGATCAGCCTGGTCGGCGGCCGGATCATCGGCCGGAACGAGCCGGCGCGCGAAACGGCTTAGATCCGACTACTGGAGAAGCGAGTTCTGACCGGGGCCGCCGACAAGGAGGTCGACGCCTGGACCGCCCTGCAGGCGGTCGTTGCCCTGTCCGCCGACCAAGCGGTCATCACCGGGCCCGCCGATCAGGAGGTCGTCGCCGCGCCGGCCACTAAGCACATCGTCGCCCGGGCCGCCGATGATCTTGTCGGCGACGCTGCCACCGATCAGCCGGTCGCGCCCAGGGCCGCCCCGCAGCGTCACCGGGATCGGGATGTCGGAGCCGAGCACCACGGTGTCATCGCCGCCAAGGACATTGACTTCGAAGCCGGCGATCGCGGGCGCGTCGCAGGCGATTTCGTTCAGGCGTTCTTCCGGATGCCGACAGACGTCACCGCCCGCTTCGAGCATCGCCCCGGATGAGATCCGGTATTCGCGCCCATCGGGGCTGAGGCCGATGCGGAAGACATCATCGGCCCCGGTCCCGGCGAGGAGCAGGGTCAGCGGACCACCTTCGGCATGGGCGGGCGGCGCGAGCAGGGTCGCGAACAGCGTCAGGACGATGAGGATCGACTTCTTCATTGGTTCCCCGGCAGGGTCGGACGATGACCCTCCCATACGAACAAGCGTTACAGGCAGACGTTGCGGCCTAGCCTGGAAAGCGTCTACAGCTCAGAGGTCGACCGAGCGGCCGTTGGAGAAACCCTCGAGGGCGAGGATCTTCTCGATCGTCTCCCCTCGCACCGGCGCATCGGTGGTCAGCGCCATCACTGCGCGCTCCCCCCCGCTTTCGGCGCCGACAGCGGCGGAGACGATGTTGACGCCCTCCTCGCCGAAGAGGGTGCCGACGCGGCCGATCATCCCCGGCTGGTCGGCGTAGCGGAAGACGGTGATGTGCTCGGCAAAGGGCAGATAGAAGCTCTCGCCCCAGGCGGAGACCAGGTAGGGCTCATTGCGGGGGCCGACGCTGGTGCCGGCGACCTCGACGTCGCCGTCGGCGGTGGTGATGCGGACGCGGACCAGCTCGGTGAAGTCCTCGGCGCTGGCGTCGGTGGTCTCGGAGAGCTCGATCCCCCGCTCCTCGGCCATCTGCGGCGCGTTGACGAGGTTGACCGGCTCCTCGGTGTGGCCGGAGAGGATGCCGGCGAGGACGGCGATCCCGAGCAGGCGGGTGTCGTGGGAGGCGATGCGGCCGCGGAATTCGGCGGACACGCGCTCGACCGAGCCGCTGCCGAGGCCCTGGGCGAGCCGGCCCAGCTTTTCGCAGAGCGGCACGAAGGGCGCCAACGCTTCCATCACCTCCGGCCGGACGGCGGCGATGTTGACCGCGTTGGTGACGACGCCGCCGGTCAGCGCCGCGGTCACCTGCTCGGCGGTGACGACGCCGGCGCGGTCCTGCGCCTCGGCGGTCGAGGCGCCGAGGTGCGGGGTGACAACGACGTCGCCGCGGGAGAAGACCGGGTGCTCGGTGAACGGCTCCTCGGGGAAGACGTCGAGCGCGGCGCCGCCGAGCTTGCTGGACTCGAGCCCGTCGACCAGCGCGTCGAGGTCGACCAGCTCGCCGCGGGCGCAGTTGACGAGGCGGGCACCGTCCTTCATCGCCGCGATCGTCTCGGCGTTGATCATCTTGATCGTCTCCGGCGTCTTCGGCGTGTGCAGGGTGACGAGGTCGGCGCGGCCCAGCACCTCCTCGATCGAGTCGAGCCCCTCGACACCGAGGTCGCGGAAGCGCTCGGCGGAGACGAACTTGTCGAAGGCGACAACGTCCATATCGAAGCTCTGGGCGCGTTTGGCGACGAGCTGGCCGATGCGGCCGAAGCCGATTACCCCGAGCGTCTTGCCGTAGAGCTCGGAGCCCTTGAACTTGGCCCGGTCCCAGCGCCCGGCGACGAGTGATTCGTGCGCCTGCGGGACGTTGCGGAAGAGGGCGAGCGCCAGAGCCAGCGTGTGCTCGGCGGCGGCGACCGAGTTTGATTCCGGCGCGTTGGCGACGATGATCCCGCGGCGGGTCGCGGCAGGGATGTCGACGTTGTCGACGCCGGTGCCGGCGCGACCGATCACCTTGAGGTTGTCGGCGAGCTCAATCAGCTCCGGCGTCATCTTCGTCGCCGAGCGAATCAGGATCGCGTCGTAGCCGCCGATTTTTTCGCGCAGCTCCTCGTCCGACATCTCGAGCCCGAGATCAACGTCGAACTGCGAGCGCAGCAGGTCGACGCCGGTGTCGGCGATCTTCTCCTTGACCAGGACCTTCACGACGCGCGCACCCCGTCAACGTTCTCGACCACCCAGTCGATACAGGCGGTCAGCGCCTCGATGTCGTCAGGGTCGATCGCCGGGAACATCCCGATCCGCAGCTGGTTGCGGCCGAGCTTGCGGTAGGGCTCGACGTCGACGATCCCGTTGGCACGCAGCGCCTTGGCCAGCGCCGCGGCGTCGACAGATTCGTCGAAGTCGATCGTGCCGACGACCAGCGAGCGTTTTGCTGGGTCGGTGACGAAGGGGCTGGCGTAATCGCTGCGCTCGGCCCAACCGTAGAGGCGGCCGGAAGAGTCCGAGGTGCGCTCGACGCAGCCGGAAAGGCCGCCGAGACCGAGCATCCACTGGACCTGGTCGTTCAGCAACAGCAAGGTCGCCAGCGCGGGCGTGTTGTAGGTCTGCTCCTTGCGCGAGTTGTCGAGCGCGGTCTGCAACGAGAGGAAGGCGGGCTGCCAGCGGTCGCCGGCGCCATCGAGCTCCTCGATGCGGGCGATCGCGGCGGGGCTGAGGGCGGCGAGCCAGAGACCGCCGTCGGAAGCGAACCCCTTCTGCGGGGCGAAGTAATAGGCGTCGCACTGGGTGAGGTCGACCGACAGGCCTCCCGCCCCGGAGGTGGCGTCGATCAGGACCAGCGCCTCGGCCGCGCCCTCGGGGCGCTGCACCGGGACCATCACCCCGGTAGAGGTCTCGTTGTGGGCCCAGCCGATCACGTCGGCGGAAGAGTCGGCGGTCGGCTCGGGCGCGTCGCCCGGCTCGGCCTCGACGACGATCGGGTCCTGCAGGAACGGCGCCGCCGCGGTTGACTTGGCGAACTTGCTCGAGAACTCGCCGTAGGTGAGGTGCAGCGCCCGCTCGCGCACGAGCCAGGCCGTCGCCGCCTCCCAGAAGGCCGTGGTGCCGCCGTTGCCGAGGGCGATCTCGTAGCCGTCAGGCAGCGAGAAGAGCTCAGCGAGGCCGGTCCGCACCTCCCGCACCAGGTCCCGAACCGGCGCCTGGCGGTGCGAGGTCCCCATCAGGTCGGAGCGCTCCGCCAGCGCGGCGAGCGCCTCCGGGCGCACCTTCGAGGGACCGCAGCCGAAGCGGCCGTCAGCCGGCTTGATCTCAGCGGGAATTTGCAGGGTCGTCTCAGGCGCCATCCGAATCGGACAAGTTATCGAGCAAAGCCTTTGAGCGACGCCGGGGCTCAGGTTAGGCTCAGCAGCGCGGTTTGACGCACGTCTACCGAGAGGGGAGAGCGATGTACCCAGTCACCTACGAAGCGGATTTCAACCCCGCTCCGAACCGTTGGACCACGTTTTTCCGGCCGATCCTGGCGATCCCGTGGATGATCGTCGCCCTGTTCTGGGGGCTGCTGTTCATCTTCACCCACTTCTTCGCCTGGATCTCGATCATCGTCCTCGGGCGCTATCCGGAATGGCTCTACGAGTTCAACTCAGGGGTCGTCCGCTATGGCGTGCGTTTCGGCGCCTGGCTCTACCTGCAGACCGACGAATGGCCGCCCTTTGGACTGGCGGATGACCCGAGCTACCCGATCCGGGTCGACATCGCCCCCCGGGCCGAGCACCAGAGCCGACTAAAGGCGCTCTTCCGGCTGATCCTGGCGCTGCCGATGCTGCTCGTCTCCTACGCGGTCAACTACATGCACCTCTGGGTAGCGCTGGTCGCTTGGGTGACGATCGTCTTCCGCGGCTACCAGCCCGAGGGGATCAACACCGCGCTGACCTTCGTCAACGGCTTCTACGCGCGGCTATACGGCTACGTCGCCTTCCTCACCGACGAGTACCCGCCGATCGGCGCGGAGAAGGCCGGCGGCCCGACCGACGCCGACCCCGGCGTGCCGCCGACCGCACCGGTGACGGCATGAGAAATCATCAACATCATCAGCGAAAGGACCTTCTGTGGGCGACGTGATCAAAGGCGAGGGCTGGGCGGTCGCCGGCCTCGACGACCTCGGCGAGGGCTGGGGCTTCCGCAAGGTACGCAAGGAGCTAGGGGTCGGAGCCTTCGGCGCCAACATCATCGTGATACCGCCCGGCTACGAGTCGGGGCGGCACCTCCACGAGACCCAGGAGGAGCTCTACTTCGTCCACCAGGGCCAGCTCGAGATCGACCTGGACGGCGAGAAGCACCAGCTAGGCCCAGGCGGCGTCGCCTGGGTAGACGCCCCGGTGGTCCGCGGCTTCAAGAACCTCAGCACCGACGAAGACGCCATCTACTTCGTAGTCGGAGGCAAGGACGGCTACGTAGGCCGAGACGGCAAGCTGCCGCCTGGCGAGACGGACCCTCGAGGGCCGATCAAAGGGTGATTCGTAGGGCCTCCTGTATAGGGGTCCGGGGGTCCTCTGAGTGAATTTGTCGCGCCCCTATCGGGGCCGGCTCCGGAACATGCTGGTCCTCCTATGGAGGACAAAAATCAGATTGCATATCGCCCGAACATTCCCTCAGAGGACCCCGGACCCCTCAGCAACACGCACTGCTTCTACCGCTCAAAGGCGGCAGCTTCTTCTTAAGCAGCTCCCGCCGTTCGGGCCTCCCACTTCCAAGGTTCAGAGCTCCCAGAGACTGTCGCTAGGAGGGGTGGGCGTCCCTCTCGCGCCCGGCGTCCTGTGGCTGGCACAGACCAGTTAGCGAGAGACAGCCCACTTAGAGGCCAGCAACCCAGGGACGAGAGGGACGCCCACCCCTCCCTACACGCAACCGCTATTTCGTGTCTTTGAAGCCCTGATCGATCCAGGGCATGAGATCGCGGAGGTCGTGGCCGATCTCCTCGATTTCGTGCCCTGACGCTTCGCTACGCATGCGGTCGAAGTTCTCGTTGCCGGCGCGGTTCTCGGCGATGAACTCCTTAGCGAAATCGCCGGACTGGATTTCGGAGAGGATCTCTTTCATCGCGGCGCGGCTCTCGTCGCCGATCACCCGTTTGCCGCGGGTCATGTCGCCGTACTCGGCGGTGTTGGAGATCGAGTAGCGCATGCCCTGGATGCCCTTTTCGTACATCAGGTCGGCGATCAGCTTCAGCTCGTGCAGGCACTCGAAGTAGGCGAGGCGCGGGTCGTAGCCGGCCTCGACCAGGGTCTCGTAGCCGGCGCGAACCAGCTCCGAGGCGCCGCCGCAGAGGACTGCCTGCTCGCCGAAGAGGTCGGTCTCGCACTCGTCTTTGAAGGTCGTCTCGATCACCGCGGCGCGGCCACCGCCGATCCCGGAGGCGTAGGCGAGGACGAGGTCGTGGGCGTTGCCGGTGGCGTCCTGGTGAACGGCCATCAGGCAGGGCACGCCGCTGCCTTCCTCGTACTGGCGGCGGACCAAGTGGCCCGGGCCCTTCGGCGCGACCATGCCGACATCGACGCCTGGGGGCGGCTCGATCTCGCCGAAGTGGATCGCGAAGCCGTGGGCGAAGAGCAGCAGGTTGCCAGGGGCGATTCCGTCGCTGATCTCATTGCGCCAGACCTCGGCCTGTTTCTCGTCCGGCAGCAGGATCATCACCAGGTCACCGCGGCTGGCGGCTTCGGCGACGTCGAGTACCTCGAGCCCGGCCGCTTCGGCCTTGGCGCGGCTCGAGGAGTCGGGACGCAGGCCGACGACCACCTCGACGCCAGAGTCCTTGAGGTTGAGGGCGTGGGCATGCCCCTGGGAGCCGTAGCCGAGGATCGCGACGGTCTTGCCGTCGAGCTTGCTGAGGTCGGCGTCTTTGTCGGTGAAGATGTCGTCGGTTCGCATGACGCGGCAGGCTAGCGGAGCGCTCTGCGCATCAGCTTTCCGGAGGGAGTGCGGGGCAGGGCCGAGGCGAGCTCCACCCGCTTCGGCACTTTGAACCCGGCCAGCGACTTGGCGCAGTGGCGGCGCAGCTCGTCCGGGGTCACCTCCGAGCCGTCCTCGAGCACGACCACCGCGGTCACCGCCTGCTGCCACTCCGGGTCCTCGCGGCCGATCACCGCCGCCTCTGCGACCGCCGGGTGGCGCAGCAGCACCTCCTCGACCTCGGCCGGGACCACGTTCTCGCCGCCGCTGACGATCATGTCGTCGATCCGGTCGGAGACGTAGAGGAACCCTTCCTCGTCGATCCGCCCGAGGTCGCCGGTGTGGAGCCAGCCGTCTGCGTCGGCGGCACCGGGGGCGACGGTCGGCCCCTGGACCAGGATCTCGCCGTCGCGGATCCGCAGGTGGGTGGTCAGGAGCGGCCGCCCGGCGGAGCCGAGCTTGCGCTTGGCGTCGGCGGGGGCGAGCGTCGTCACCTGCGAGCAGGTCTCGGTCAGGCCGTAGGTCTGGACCACGGTGGCTCGCTTGGCGATCGCCTCTTCCAGCGGCCCCGCGGGGACGGGGCCGCCGCCAACGAGGATCGCCCGCGGGCCGGAGAGATCGACGCCGGCGTCGAGAAGGCGCGTCAGCATCGTCGCCACCAACGAGACCTGGGTGATCCCATCACGTTCCAGAGCCTCCCCCACCCGATCGACGTCGAAGCCGTCGTGGACGACCGCGGTGGTCCCGTAGATGACCGAGCGCATGATGATCCCGAGGCCGGCGATGTGGCTGAGTGGAACGCAGCAGAGCCAGCGGTCTTCCGGCATGACGCCAAGGTTGAAGGCGGAGCCGACCGCGTTCCAGAGGAAGTTGCCGTAGCTAAGCGCGACCGGCTTCGGGTTCCCGGTGCTGCCGCTGGTGAGAACCCGGCAGGCAATGTCGTCCATGTCGTGCTCGCCCAGCAGCGGCATGTCGGCCTCGGTCTGGGTCAGCTGGCCGGGGTCGTCGAGGTCGACGATCGGCTCCTCGGCTGTGACGATCGCTTCCCGCTCGGCCGGGGTCAGGCGCGGGCCCAGCGGCAGCAGCGCCGCCCCGACCTTGAGCAGCGCGTGCAGGAGGACGACCTGCTCGCGGCGCGGGTGCATCGTCAGCGCCGCGGTCGAGCCGCGGCGGACGCCGTGGGCGGCGAGCCGCCGGGCGACCCAGGTCGCCTCGGCCTCGAGCTCGGCGTAGGTCATCTCGGCGCCGTCGGCGACCAGCGCCGTCCGGTCCGGACAGCTCTGTGATCTCTGCGAGAGCCAGTCGTCGAGCTTCATCGGGATATCGTGCCCATCATGCCCAAACGCCACAAAGGAGCTCCGTCCGAGGACGTGCTCTACGCCCCAATCGACTGGCAAACCGGCCCCGGCAGCTACGAGGACATCCGCTACGAGACCGGCGGCGGGATCGCCAAAGTGACGATCGCCCGGCCCGACGTGCTGAACGCCTTCCGGCCACAGACGCTGATCGAGGTCTCGGCGGCGATGGAGATCGCCCGCGAGGACCCTGAGGTCGGGGTCATCCTGCTGACCGGCGAGGGCGAGCGCGCCTTCTGCTCGGGTGGTGACCAGACCGTTCGCGGTAGCACCGGCTACATGGAGGAGGGCGCCTCGGTCGGCCGCTTCCACGTCACCGACCTGCAGGTGCAGATGCGGCGGCTGCCGAAGCCGATCGTGGCGATGGTCGCCGGCTACGCGATCGGCGGCGGCCACATCCTCCACCTCTGCTGCGACCTCACGATCGCTGCCGACAACGGCGTCTTCGGCCAGGTGGGGCCGCGGGTTGGCTCCTGGGACGGCGGCTACGGCGCCTCGCTCCTGCGCGATCTCGTCGGGACGAAGAAGGCGAAGGAGATCTGGATGCTCTGCCGCCAGTACAGCGCCGAGGAGGCACTGGAGATGGGGCTGGTGAACACGGTCGTGCCGCTGGCCGAGCTGGAGCGCGAGACCGTCGCCTGGTGCCGGGAGATGCTCGCCCTCTCTCCCTTCGCGCTGCGCCTGGTCAAGGCCAGCTTCAATGCCCACGAGGACGGCTATGCCGGGATCCAGCAGCTCGCCCACGACGCCAACCTCCTCTTCTACGGCTCCGACGAGGCGGCCGAGGGGCGCGAGGCGTTCAAGGAAAAACGGACCCCCGAATTCGACAAGTTCCCGAGGCGGGCGTGAGCGGTCGGGCAGGGGTTGTTCGATGAGGATCTGGCTGATGGGGGCGCGGCCGCGGACGCTGCCGGCCGCGATCGCCCCGGTGCTGGTCGGGACGGCGGCGGCGGTGCAGTGGCTGGGGCACCTGCCGCGCTGGGGGGCGTTCTTCGCGGCGCTGATCGGCTCGATCTTCATCCAGATCGGGACCAACCTCGCCAACGACTACTCCGACGCGAAGCGCGGCGCCGACACCGCTGACCGGCTCGGGCCGGTGCGGGTTACTGCCAGCGGCATGATCACCCCGCAGCGGGTGATGCGTGCGACCTGGATCGCCTTCGCGGTCGCGGTCGTCTGCGGCATCTACCTAACCTTCGTCGCGGGTCCGGTGATCCTGCTGATCGGCGTGCTCTCAATCGCCGCCGGCGTCCTCTACACGGGCGGACCCCGGCCCTACGGCTACAGCGGCTTCGGCGAGGTCTTCGTCTTCCTCTTCTTCGGCCTCGTCGCGGTCAACGGCTCCTACTACGTGCAGCTGGAGGAACTCGACGCGCTGCCGCTCGGCCTCTCGATTTCGATCGGCTTCCTCGCCACCGCGATCATCGTCGTCAACAACGTCCGCGACGTCGAGACCGACCGCCGCGCCGGCAAGAACACGCTGGCGGTGCGGATCGGCCGCGAGTCGGCGGTGCGTCTGTACGGGCTTCTGGTGCTGGGGGCGTTCGTGGTCCTGCCAATCGCCCTGGTGGCCGGCGAAGCGAGCATGCTGCCCCTGATCGGCCTACTGGCGGCGCCGCTGGCGGTGAAGCCCTACCGGACGCTGCAGGAGCGGCGGGACGGCCCGGCCCTGAACGGCGTGCTCGCGGCAACCGGCGGCGTCCTGGCCGTCTTCAGCGTCCTGGTCACGATCGGCCTGCTGATCTCGGCCTGAGTCGCGAACTGCATCAACTTCTACTTCTGCTGGGTGTAGAAGTTGATGCAGTTCGGGTTTGAGAGGGTTCGGGGCGTGCAATTTGCGTCTGTCGAGGTGATTCCGTACGCGCTCCCGTTCAAGGAGTCGTACGTGACCGCGCGCGGGGTGCTGGAGCGGCGGGAGATAGTGCTACTGCGGGTGCGGGATGCGGACGGGGTCGTGGGGCTCGGCGAAGCGGTCCCGCTTTCGTTGCGGGGGGGAGTTGGGTTGGCGGAGGTGGTCGCGGAGCTCGAGGGGTGGGCGGAGCACCAACAGGACAAAAGGCTGTCGGCGCCCT
>DASZNP010000077.1:0-19066 GCA_035551255.1 Solirubrobacterales bacterium | reverse complement strand
CGGAGGAGCCTAACCCTCAGCTGAGGACGCGGCGGCGCTCGCGGCGGACCCAGGCGCGGTGGGTGAGCCAGGCGAGGAGCGCGATCAGGGCGATCGGGCCGAGAACGGCGAGGGCGATCAGGAGGACCGCGGCGACGACGGTGAGGACGTGGCCGGCGTCGTGGAGGGCGTCGCCGATGCCCCAGGCGCCGCCGCTCGAGGATTCCTTGCCGCCGGTTTCGATTCGCAGCGAGATGCGGGAGAAGTCGGCTCGCTTGTGCAGGTGGGTGAGCTGGGCGGCGAGGCGGCTGGCGTGGCGGCGCTCGTGTCGCAGCTCGGCTTCGATCGCCTCCTGCTCTTCTTCGGTTTCCGCCGCCTCGAGCTGACCGAGGAGACTGTCGATCCGGGCCCGCGATTCCTTCAGCAGTTCGGCGGCCGTGACGGTCGGCGCGGTGATGTCAGCGGTCGCTTCATGGCGCGAGCGGACCGCGTCGATTTCCGAGAAGGCCGCCATCGCGTCGTCGAGCTTTCCGCTGGGGATCAGCAGGTCGAACGTCGCACCGGCTTCGCCTGGGCGCCCTTCTTGGGTCGAGGAGCGCATGACGATCCCGTTGTTGGCGTGGACCGCTTCGAAGACCCGCGAAGCGTCGTCGTTCACGTCCTTGGGATCGGCGGCCAGGGTGACCTCGGCGGAGCGTTCGACGGCGCGGTGGTGGAGCCCGGGGTGGATGTTCCGGTTGAAGGGGCGGACGGACTCTTCGCTCGGCAGGGCTTCAGCTTCCGCTCCGTAGGGGGTCCCGCTCGATTCCTGAGCGGCGGCTGCGCCCTGGCTAGCGTTTGGTGCGGCTTGGTTGGTCGCCGCCTTCGGCGGGGAGCTCGGCGACTCTGAGAAATGTTCCCCGCCCTGGCTGCTCTCTGACCCACCGCCAGCGCTGAGCGCAACAACGACGGCGAGCAGGATCGCGGCCACTCCCCCCGCGGGGATCAAGGGGCGTAGGGAAGGTAGCGACGGGAGCTCTAACCGCAGTCGCGAGCGCCGCGGGAAGCCCGCGGCGGTGCGCTCGTCAAGCTCGGCGGCGAACTGCGGTCGGGGAGTAGGGCGCAGGGCCTGGAGGTCGGCGATCAACTGGTCGTCCCTAAGCGGTTCCATCGCAGGCCTCCCTCAGCTTGGTCATGGCTCGGTGCAACTTGGTGCCGACGTTCGACTCGCTCGTGCCGAGGACCTGGGCGATCTCGGCGTTGGCGAGGCCGGCGAAGAACTTGAGCGCGATCAGCTCGCGCTCGCCTGACTGCAGGCGCTCGAGCGCGGCGGAGACAGCAAGGCGGCGCTCGCTGTGCTCGGCGCCCTCGTGGACGCCAAAGCTGTCGAGGTCGGCCGGCTCGGCGGCCAGCTCCGCCTGGCGACCGCGGCGGCGCAGCTCGTCGAGAGCAGCGTTGCGGGCGATGCCGAAGAGCCAGGCGCGCGGCTCGCCGCGCTGCGGGTCGAAGCGGTGGCGCTTGCGGTAGGCGCGCTCGAAGGTGGCCGCAGTCACTTCCTCGGCTGCGGTGGCGTCCCGCAGCAGCCCGGCGACGTAGGCGTAGACGTCATCGCGGCTGGAGCGGTAGAGGCGGTCGAAGGCGAGGTCGCCCTCCCGCGGCGCGTCCTTTGCCTCTGCCACCAACGTCTGCTCCATGCCCGTACTACGGCGGGGATCGGAATCCATCACGCCGAGTATCGAACGATTGGCGAGTTGACCTTGCTATAGGACGGCTAACTCGCCAACCGTCAGGCGGCCTGGGGGAGATCCACGGGCGCCGATGCGACTGCGGCCCGGATCGAAGCGCTGGCGATCGCGACCAGCTCCCGCAGCTCGTCTTCGCTGATCGAGAGGGGCGGCATGAGGACGATCGTGTTGCCTAGCGGGCGGATGAAGGCACCGCGCTTGCGGGCCTCCCTCGTCACGCGATGGCCCATCTGCAGGGAGGCGTCGTGGTCGCCGAGATCGATGCCGACCATCACGCCCTTCTGGCGCACCTCGGCCACCTCGGGCATCGCCGCGACCTCCGTAAGCAGCTCGGCGAAGAGGGCGATCTTCGGCTGCAGGCGCTCCAGCGTCCGCTCCTGCTCGAAGACGTCGAGGTTGGCCAGGGCCGCCGCGCAGGCGAGTGGGTTGCCGGTGTAGGTGTGGCCGTGGAAGAAGGTCTTGAACTCCTCGTAGTTGCCGAGGAAGCCCTCGTAGATCTCCTCGCTGGTCAGCGTTGCCGCCAGCGGCAGGTACCCGCCGGTGATCCCCTTCGCCAGGCACATCAGGTCGGGCGCCACGCCTTCCTGCTCGCAGGCGAACATCGTCCCGGTGCGGCCGAAGCCAGTCGCCACCTCGTCGCAGATCAGCAGTACGCCGTAGCGGTCGCAGAGCTCGCGGGCGGCGCGTAGGTAACCGGGCGGCTGGACGAAGATCCCGGCCGCGCCCTGGACCAGCGGCTCGACGATCACGCCGGCGACCTCCTCGCCGTGCGCCTCCAGCACCCGCTCGAGGTCGGCAGGGTCGCCCGGCTCGGCGACATGCGTCTCGAACAGCAGCGGCCGGTAGGTGGAGTGGAAGAGGTCGATGCCGCCGACCGAGACCGAGCCGATCGTGTCCCCGTGGTACGCCTCGCGCAGACGGACGAACTTGGTGCGGCGGGCGTGCTCGCCGCCGCGCTGCTGCTGGTACTGGAAGGCGATCTTCAAGGCGATCTCAGCCGCGGTCGAGCCCGAGTCCGAGTAGAAGACGCGCGAGAGACCCTGGGGCACGATCTCGACCAATCGCGCCGCCAACTCGGTTGCGCCGGGATGGGTGAGGCCGAGCATCGTCGTGTGCGCGACCCGGTCAAGCTGCTCGCGCACGGCCGCATCGATCGCCGGGTGGCGGTGGCCGTGGACGTTGCACCAGAGCGCCGCCGTGCCGTCCAGGTAGCGTCGGCCCTCGGTGTCGAACAGGTAGGAGCCTTCGCCGCGCTCGATTACCAGCGGGTCCTCCTCATTCCACCCTTGCTGCTGGGTGAACGGGTGCCAGACGTAGTCACGGTCGAGCTGGGCGTAGTCAGTCGGCATCCGTTCGCACGTTAGTCCCGGCCTCGGCGGGAGCCGGCGGCTCCGAAAGGCGCTGTTTGCGCTGCTAGCTTCGGCGCATGAAGCGGATCAACATCGCGGCGTCCCAGTTCGAGTACGACAAGGATGATCCGGAGGGCTTCCGCAGCGGCATGGCGCGGCTCGGGAAGCTGCTTGGCGGTCCCGAGGAGTCGGGGATCAGCATCTACGAGCTGCCGCCCGGGCAGGCCGTCTGCCCGTACCACTACGAGGTGGGGGAGGAGGAGTGGCTGCTGGTGCTGGAGGGGAATCCGACGCTGCGCCACCCCGAGGGCTCAGACCGGCTCGAGCCCTGGGACGTCGTCTTCTTCGAGAAGGGCGCTGCCGGCGCCCACGGCATCGGCAACGAGACCGAGGAGACCGTCCGCGTCCTGATGTTCTCCACCGTGGTCATCCCCACCGCCACCGTCTATCCCGACAGCGACAAGGTCGGGATCTGGACCGGCGAGTCCGAGACCGACGTCCTGGTCCGCCGCGAGAGCCGCGTCGACTACTTCGACGGCGAGGCCTAAGCCGCACCGCGCCGTGCTCCCATCGGGAGTAACAGGCGAGTGATATATCTCACACGAACAACCTTTGCCCTTCCGAAAAGGTTGCGCACGTGCAACTATTGTTCGCATGCATGCGACGGATGTAAAAGCGATCAAAGCGGCCTCTCGCAAGGAGACCGGTCCGGCTGAGAAAGACACCGCGGCGCGGCTGACCGCGCTGATGCACCACATGTTCCTCTACGACCGCGGCAACCAGCTGCGGGTGATCGAGGAGACGGGTCTCTCGATGACCCAGTGCAAGGTCCTCCTCGAGCTGGGCGGGCTTGGGCACGCTGCTGAGGCCTGGCAGGTCAGCGACCTCGCCGAGCTGTTCGGCGTCTCGGTGCCCTCGATGAGCCGCGCCGTCGATGCGCTGGTCAAGGCGAAGCTGGCGACCCGGGTCGAGGACCCGAACGACCGCCGGGTGCGCCGAGTGAAGATCACGGCCAAGGGCAAGAACCTGGTCGCCACCCTGGTCACCGTCCGCCTGACCGGCATCGAAAGCTTCGTCGCGACCCTAAGCGCCGCGCAGCGCCGCAAGCTCGACGCCGCCGTCGAGTCGCTGCTGGATCGCGAAGACCTCGCCCAGACCTACGAGCACCTGAAGGGAAGTGATCGCTCTTGACGACGCGATACAGCCACCTGATCACCGACGACAACCGCAAGTGGTGGACGCTCGGCGCGATGTGCTTCGCGCTGTTCATGATCATGCTCGACAACACGATCGTGAACGTCGCCCTGCCCTCGATCCAGAAGGACCTGGGGGCCTCGATCAGCGGGCTGGAGTGGACGATCAACGGCTATACGCTCTCCTTTGCGGTGCTGCTGGCGACCGGCGGCCGGCTCGGCGACATCTTCGGCCGGCGGCGGATGTTCCTCGCCGGAGTCGTCATCTTCGCGCTCTCCTCGGCGACCGCCGGCTTCGCGCCCGACGAGCTCTCGCTGGTGATCAGTCGCGTCGTCCAGGGCGTCGGCGCGGCGCTGATGATGCCGGGCACGCTCTCGATCATCACCGACGCCTTTCCTCCCGAGGAGCGCGGCAAGGCGATGGGCACCTGGGCCGGGGTCTCGGCCCTAGCGCTGGCGGTCGGGCCGGTGCTCGGCGGCTTCCTCACCGAGCACGTCAGCTGGCGGGCGATCTTCTACGTCAACATCCCGGTCGCGATCGGCGCCGTGCTGGCGACCCTCTTCGCGGTGCGCGAGTCCCGCGACACCTCGGTCGGCCGCGACGTCGACTACGCCGGCGTCGGCGTCCTCACCGTCGGCCTGACGGCGCTTGTCTTGGCTTTGGTCGAGGGCAACAGCTGGGGCTGGGGCTCGACCGAAGTCATCGGCCTGCTCGCCGTTGCGGCGCTGGCGCTGCCCGCCTTCGTCTTCGTCGAGAACCGGGTGAAGGCGCCGATGGTTCAGTTCGATCTGCTCAGCGACCGCGACTTCCTCGCCGCGGTTTGCGTGGCGATGATCATCAGCTTCGGGATGTTGGGCGTCTTCTTCTTCCTCGCCCTCTACATGCAGGACATCCTCGGCTACTCGCCGCTGGAGGCGGGGGTGCGGTTCTTGCCCTCCACCCTGATGATCGTTGGCGTCGCGCCGGTCGCCGGGCGGCTCGCGGACCGCTTCGGCCCGCGTTGGCTGATCGCGATCGGGCTGACGATCGTCGCCGCCTCGCTGTTCAGCTTCAGTCGCATTGCGGTCGACTCCACCTACCTTGACCTGCTGCCCGGGTTCATGCTGCTCGGCATCGGGATCGCGATGACGATGTCGCCGATGACGAGCGCGGCGATGAACGCGGTACCGGTGCAGAAAGCCGGGCTGGCCTCGGGCGTGCTCTCGATGTTCCGGATGGTCGGCGGCAGCCTCGGCGTCGCCGTGACCGGAGCGATCTTCCAGGGCCTCGTGACCTCGAAGCTCGACTCCCTGCTGAGCGGCAGCGGCGTCACCGCGGCCCAGCGCGAAGCGGTCTCCGAACAGCTCGGCGGCGGCTCGGTGGCGAAGGTGCCGGGCCTGAGCACGGCGCAGGCGAAAGAGGTCGCGAGCGCCGGCGGCGAAGCCTTCGTCTACGCGCTCGGCCACGCGATGACCGTCTCCGGCTTCGTCGCCCTGCTGGGCGCGGCGATCGGCGCGATCGCGATCCGGGCGAAAGCAAAAGGCCACACCAGCGTCGAGGCGGCAACCGCCGAGGCCAACCCCGGCGGCGAGGCGATCGCCGCCGAGGAGGCGGCAGCCGCATAGGCTGCCGCCCGATGCTGGTCCTGCTGCCGCCTTCGGAAGGGAAGACCGCGCCTGAATCGGGTGAGCCGGTTGACCTCGGTTCGCTCGCTTTCGCTGATGAGCTGGGGGAGAAGCGGGAGGAGCTGCTGGACGCGCTCGACCCCGAGCTGCGCAGGGCTCGCGCGGCCCCAGCCGCCGAGGTATACACGGGCGTCCTCTTCAAACGGCTGGAGCTGTCGCAGCTGCCGGCGAGGGCGCGGCGGCAGGTGCTGATCGCCAGCGCTCTATGGGGAGTGGTGCGGCCGGACGACCGGATCCCGCAATACAAGTTGCCACCGAAGGAGAAACTCCCCAGGATCGGGCCGCTGGCGAAGTACTGGCGGCCGGCTCTCGCCGAGGCGCTGCCGGATAAGGAGGGCGAGCTGATCGTCGACATGCGCTCGGGTGCCTACTCGACGATGTGGAAGCCAAAGCGCGCGACGCTCCTAGCGGTCCGGGCCTTCACCGAGGAGAACGGCGAGCGCAAGGCGGTCTCGCACATGGCGAAGGCCGTCCGAGGCGACGTGGCGCGAGCGTTACTGCAGGCGAAGAAACCCCCCGCCGATCCCGAGGCCGCCGCGACGCTGGTCGAAGCGGCCGGCTTCACCGTGGAGGGGAACGACGGCACCCTCGACGTGATCGTCTGAACCTATGGCGACGGGCCGAAACTACCCCTATATGGAGGAAAATCGTCCCGTCGGCATCCGATTTGGAGGAGCGGCCAGGTCTCGGGGCGGTTGAGGTCTAGGTGGGGGAGGGTCTCCACGCGGAGGTTGCCTAATTCGGCGATGGTCTTGTGGTTGTCGCGCTCGATCTCGGTTGGCTCTTCGGGCCAGGGATTTAGGACTACTGCCGCCACCTCTAGGTCGACGGCCCGGGCGGATTCGAGGGTTAGGAGGGTGTGGTTGATCGTGCCTAGGCCCGGGCTGGCGACGATCACCAGAGGGTAGCCGAGGTCGGCGGCCAGGTCGCGGACCAGGTAGGTGGGGGTCAAGGGGACCAGGGGGCCGCCTACGCCCTCGCAGACGATTGCGTCCGCGCCTGCGGTGGCGTCGCGGGCTGCTTGGCGCAGTCGCTCGGGGTCGATTTCCTCTCCGGCAAGGGCTGCAGCTAGGTGCGGGGAGGCGGGTGGTTGGTACCGGTAGGGCGCGATCTCCTCGTCGCTCTGCTGCGAGCCGGAGGCGCGGCGCAGCAGTTCGTGGTCGGTCTCGCCCTCCTCTTCCAGTCCCGTAACTGCGGGCTTGAAGACGGCTACGCGCTTGCCTTCCTCGGCGAGAGTTCGGGCGATGACGGCAGCGACGACGGTCTTGCCGACTTCGGTGCTGGTGCCGGTGACGAACACGCCTGGCGTGTCCTCCGCAGCCCCCGCCATGGCTAAGCGACCCGGGCGCTCAGAGCCTGCGAGGTGGGGGCGAGGCCGACGTCGCGGGCGGCGGCGCCGATCTGGCGGGCTGCCAGGGCCAGGTCCTCAGAGGAATGGGTTGCCATCACCGTGCAGCGCAGGCGGCAGGCGCCCTCGGGGACAGTCGGCGGGCGGATGCCCTGGGCGAAGATCCGTCGCTCCAGCGCCGCCTCGCAGAAGGCCATAGTCGTCTCTGCCTCGCCGACGTGGACCGGGACGACCTGGGTCTTCGCGGCGCCGACGCCTAGTCCCTCGGCCGCGAGTGCGGTCCGCAGCTGCCGGGCGTTCTGCTGGAGTCGGTCGACCAGCTCCGGCTCGGCTTCCAACAGCTCAAGGGCCGCCAGTGCCGCGCCCACCGCCGGTGGCGGCGGCGCGGTCGAGAAGATGAAGGGGCGGGCGGTGTTGACGAGGTAGTCGATCGTCTCTGCGTTGGCGCAGGCGTAGGCGCCGTAGGAGCCGAGGGCCTTGCCGAGGGTGCCGACGACGACGTCGACCTCGCCGCTGAGCCCGGCGGCGGAGACCGAGCCGCGGCCGCCGGGGCCGACGGCGCCGGTCGCGTGCGCCTCGTCAACCATGAGCCGCGCTCCGTGGCGCTGCGCCAGTTCCAGCAGCTCGGCCAGCGGTGCCACGTCCCCGTCCATCGAGAAGACACCGTCGGTGACGATCAGGGCCGGCTTGCCGCGCTGGTGGTAAAGCGCCCAGGCGAGGTGTTCGAGATCGCAGTGGCGGTAGACGAAGGTCTCGGCGCGGGAGAGGCGGCAGCCGTCGACGATGCTGGCGTGGTTCAACTCGTCGGAGAAGATCACCTCGTTGCGGCCGGCGAGAGCCGCGACCAGGCCGGTGTTGGCGAGGTAGCCGGAGCCGAACAGCAGCGCCCCCTCGTAGCCCTTGAAAGCCGCCAGCCGCTCCTCCAGCTGGCGGTGGGGCTCCATGTTCCCGGAGATCAGGCGCGAGGCCCCGGCGCCTGCGCCCCAGCGCAGCGCCGCCGCCGCCGCCGCCTCGCGTACCTCGGTGCGGTCGGCGAGGCCGAGGTAGTTATTCGAACAGAGCAGGAGGACCGCGCGCCCGTCCAGCGTCACCGTCGGCCCCTGGGGCCCTTCGATCAGTCGTAGTCGCCGGTAGAGCCCGCGCTCGCGGAGCTCCTCGAGCCGCTCGGCGACCTCGCTCACGCCGCCTGTGGGTACGAGGGGGTCTTGCCCTTCTTCTTGACGACCCGCAGCTGGGTCGAGGGGTCCCAGAAGTTCGCCTCGGTCTGGCTGTCGATCAGCTCGTCGATCGGCGTCTCCGGCGCCTCGCCCTCGAGCCAGCCGGAGCGGTTGTCGGGCCGCGGGTTGGCGCCGTTATCGGGCTGACGGGCGACGTTGAGGCCGAGCTCTTCGAACATCGCCCGGTCCTCAGCCGGCTCGGCGCCAAGCGTGGTGAGGAAGTTCCCCATCATCACCCCGTTCAGGCCCGCCTTGACCGCCAGTTTGTGCATGCTGCCGAGGTTCTCAACCCGGCCGCCGCAGAGGCGGAAGAGGGCGCCGGGGATGATTAGGCGGAAGATCGCGATCCACTTCACGACCTCCCACGGGTCCATCACTTCGCGGTCGCCGAATTTCGTCCCCTCCTTGGGGATCAGGAGGTTGATCGGGACCGAGGTGGGGTTGATCTCAGAGAGCTCGAAGGCCATCTCGACCCGCTGCTCCTCGGTCTCGCCGAGGTTGAGGATGCCGCCGACGCAGGTCTCGAGGCCCGCCTCCTTGACCGCCTGGATCGTCCGCAGGCGGCCCTCGTAGCGGACCGTGGTCGAGACCTCCGGGTAGTAGGAGCGGGCGGACTCGACGTTGTGGTGGACGCGCTGGACCCCGGCCTCTTTCAGCGCTTTCGCCCGTTCGGCCGACATATGGCCGATCGAGGCGCAGCGCTTGAGGTTGGTGTGCTCGGCGACCAGCCGGGTGCCCTCGAGGATCTTCTCGAAGTCCCGTTTCGAGAGCCCCTGGCCCTGAGTGACCATGCAGAAGCGGTGGGCGCCGGCGGCCTCGGCGGCTTTCGCGTGCTCGAGGATCTGCTCGGGCTCCATCATCGCGTGCATCGGCGTGTCCGCCTCGGCGTAGCGGGACTGGGCGCAGAAGCCGCAGTCCTCGGCGCAGCCGCCGGACTTGGCGTTGACCAGCGAGCACATATCGGTCGAGTTGCCGAAGTTTTCCCGGCGGACTTCCCAGGCGCGTTCGACCAGGGCTTCGATCTCGGCGTGCTCGGTCTGGCGGCCGTAGGCGAGGGCCTCCTCGGCGGTGATCAAGGGGGGCATGCGGCGCAGCCTAGGTAGCGGCCCGGACGCCTGAACCATCCATAGCATCAGCTCGATGGAGCGAACTCTGGCGCGGCGTCGAAGGGGAGCGGCGGTGATCTTGGCCTGCGTGGCGCTGGCGGCGTTCGCCGGCGGTGCGACCGTTGGCGACGGCAGTAGCGAAGCCAAGGACAAGCCCGGTTTGGCGAGCACGTTGAGCGCCGCGCAGCTCGCGGGGGAGCGGATTGTCGTCGGCGTCAGCGGCACCGCGGTCAGCCCCGGATTGCACACCGCGATCCACCAGGGTCAAGTGGCGGGAGTCGTCCTCTTCGCCGGCAACTTCCCGACCCGCGCTGCCGGTGCGCGCCTGATCAAGCAGTTGCAGGCGATCCCCCGCCCGCGGAAGCTGCGCAGCCCGCTGCTGATCATAGTCGACCAGGAGGGCGGGCAGGTGAAGCGGCTGAGCGGCGCGCCGACCGCTTCTGCAGCCGAAATGGGGGCCCGCGGCGCCGCCTTTAGCCGCGAACAGGGCGCGCGCACGGCCGCAAACCTGCGCGACGTCGGCGTCAACATCGACCTGGCGCCGGTCCTCGACGTCGCCCGCCCGGGCGGTGTGATCGCCGAAACCGAACGCGGCTTCGGCTCCAACTCAGTCCGCGCCGGCAATATGGCGATCGCCTTCGGGGGCGCGCTGCAGTCCGGCGGCGTCGGCGCCACCGGCAAGCACTTCCCCGGCTTTGGCGCCGCCCGCGAAAACACCGACTTCTCGGTCGAACGGATCGACCTCTCCAAGCAGGAGCTGCGGCAGATCGACGAGGCGCCCTACCAGCGCTTCAGCGAAATGGGCGGCGTGATGGTGATGCTCAGCACGGCGATCTACCCGGCCTTCTCCGACCGCCCCGCCGCCTTCACCCGCGCGATCGCCACCGCCGAGCTGCGCCATCGCCTCGGTTTCGAAGGCGTGACGATCAGCGATGCGCTCGAAACGCCGGCGGTCGAACACTTCGGCACTCCGGCCGAGGCAGCGGTCGCGGGAGCGGCAGCCGGAACCGACCTGCTCCTCTACACGCGCCTGGGACCGGCGATGCAAGCGCGGCGCGCCCTGCTTGCCAAGCTTCGCTCGGGTGGACTCGAACGAGCCGCCTTCGTCGCGGCGGTCGAACGCGTCCTGGCCCTGCGCGCCGAGCTACCGCTCTAGCGACGAGAGCTGTCCTCGACGGGCGGGGACGGCTCGAACATCCGGACGCCGTCACGCCCGTCGTCCTTGGCGGCGTACATCGCCGCGTCGGCATCGGAGACGACGGTGGCCACGCTGGCCTTCGGGTCCTCGCCGAACATCGCCACGCCGATGCTGACCGTGAGCGGCCTGTGACCGTCCTCCGAGTCGTGCTGGCGGATTTCGTCGGCGATCGCCTCAGCCGCGATCAGCGCCTCCTGGCTGCTGCAGCGCGGCAGGATCACCGCGAACTCGTCGCCGCCGAGCCGGGCCAGCGAATCGCTCGCCCGGGTGCGCTTGCGCAGGGTCTCGGCCACCTCCTTGATCACCAGATCGCCGGCCGGGTGTCCATGCGAGTCGTTGACCTGCTTAAAGCGGTCGAGGTCGAGCATCAGCAGCGCGCCGGTGCTGCCATCGCGGCGGCTGCGCGCCATCGCCGCCGCCAGGTCTTCCTCAAACCGGCGCCGGTTGCCGAGCCCCGTCAGGGAGTCCTGGCTCGCCTGCCGTTCCAGCTCGCGCATCCGTTCGCCGCGGCTCCAGCTGACGATCAGGGACGCCAGCAGGGCGGCGAGGGCGATACCGAGGATGGCGACGGCGATCGGCAGCCCGACCGGCGGTCTGCCGGGAGCCTGGAGGACCAGCAGCCAGGTGCGGTTGGCGATGTGGATCGGGACCTGGGCGGCGTCTTCGAGCTCACCGTTCGGGCCGAAGGCGGGCCGACGGCCGACCCGTAGCTGCATCGTTGCGTCCTTGGGGAGGACGGCGAGCGCGGCGGTGGCGACGTCGTGAACGCGGAAGCTGCCGGCGATGAAGCCCTTCAGCGCCTGCCGCCGCTCGGCGACGCTCTTCACCGGCGCGCCGTCCTCGTAGACCGGCCGGAAGACGTTGATCCCGGTGCCACCGATCAGCAGCCGCACTAGCGGGGTCGCGACGGCCATCCCAGTATCGCCGGCTTGCTGCAGCACACGGGCGCGCAGAGGGTCCGAGCCGAGGTCAAAGCCGCGCACGCGCTGCGGCTGTTCGAGCTCGCTGGTCCCGAAGGTGACGGGGTAATAGACCGGCCGCGCTCCGGCCCGCTTGAGGATCGGGCCGACGCTCCGTTCGCGGATCTCGATGCCGTGGGTGCTTTCGAATGCGGCTCGCTGCGCGACCGGCACCCGCGGCACGTACGCGGCGCCGTCGAGCGCTCCGTCACCCAGCAGCGAGCGGCCGATCACGCGGAACTCGTGCCGGTTCACCTGCCCCTGCGTCTGCACGATCGCTGCCGCAGTCGAGAGCTTGCCGACCGAGAGTGCCGCCACCGCTTCGGCTTGGCGGGCGGCCCGCGCCGCATCGTCGCTCTGCACGCGCTCGAAGTCGTTCTTGTCGTTCTGGTAGATCGCGATCGCGGCGATTACCGAGCCGACCGCGATAGCGGCGACGGCGGCGATGCTGATCCAGAACCGTGTCCTCATGAGGGGATGGCGGCCGAACTCTGCCAGGAGTTGAACCCTTATGCAGGGTCGATCTTGACCAGCGCTACGGACTTAACTTCGTCCGCGTCGATGAGGCTACGCCACCACTTGACCAGGAGTTGCTTGTTTCAATTCCGCCTTGGGGGAGGCGACTCGTAGAGCAAGAGGGAAGCCGAGGCATGCACCAGCTTTCTCGTGTTCCCTTTGATGCGCTGCACGGCTTCGGCCTGCCGCTTTTCGCACAGCGCCATGAACTCGGTCATATCCGACGCGAGCTGGATGAAGCCCTCCGCGTCCAGCGTCAACGGGAGGTTGATGACGGCTCGCTCATCGAAGGTGTCGAAGGTGCCCGCCGACAGGGCTTTGGTGGCGCGGAAGAGCGTTTCCTCTACAGCGGCAAGGCTGACCTCGGTCTTTGCCTCCGGTGACAGCCTCGACCATTCCTCCACATCCAGCAGGGTCCGAGCGGTTGCTTCGTAGAAGTGCTCTAGCGATCCTCGCACTGGTCGGGAGTCCACTTCTTGAATCAGCCCCAGATCCTCCAGTACCCGAACGTGGTACGAAATGTTCGTCAGCGTGTACTCGTTGCCTTCGCTGTCCGTGAAACCCGCTCGGCACATTTCGGCCGGACTCGCAATGTCCTGTTGGTCGTTCAAGAAGGCGAGGATCTTCGCCCGTAGCGGATGCCGTAGTCCCCTAGCCAACACACCATCCATTGGCCCGCCGGAGGCGCTGACCGTCGTCGCCTTTTTCTTCTTTCTCGGCTTCCCCATCGGCGTTACTCCTTCCACATCCCTCGCGCTGCTGGAGTGATCTAGAGACGCAGAGTATTGAAGAGCTTCCCTAGCCGCAAGCGCGAAAGGGCTTGCCTTCAAATCGCTTAGACCGCTATAGCCGGTTTAAAGCAAACTCCTCTGTCGGGTCCTTCACTCGACAGTAAGGAGGTGACTAGAAATGAAGATCACCAAGTGTGTTCCGAATCCGGCTGGCCGGATCACCAAGATGGCCTGACGGTGAAAGGATGCGCTCACCTCTATCCACAGGTGGGCGCATCCAACCGTGTGTTTCGCGGTGGACCAGGGAGCTACCGAACCTCGACCGGCGCATTACTGAGTGACTCCCATAGGTAGAGGCTGGCAAGACTGCGGTAGGGACGCCAGGGCTCGCCGATCTCCAGCGCCCGGGTTGGCGTCGGCATCTCCTCGAGGCCGTACTCGATCTGGATCGCCTTGCGGATCCCGAGGTCGCCGCCGGAGAGGACGTCGGGGCGCTGCAGGTGGAAGAGCAGGAACATCTCGGCGGTCCAGCGGCCGAGGCCGCGGACGGCGACGATCTCCTCAATGACCTGTTCGTCCTCGAGTTCCTCGAGTCGGTCGAGCTCGAGCTCGCCGCTGAGCACGTGGCGGGCGAGGTCGCGGACGTATTCGGTCTTGCGGCCGGAGAGCCCGCAGCCGCGCAGGTCCTCCTCGCTGGCGTCCAGCAGCTGCTCAGGGCTGGGGGTGGTGCCGCCGAAGAGGTCGAGCACGCGCAGGTAGATCGTCCGCGCTGCTTTGGTCGAGAGCTGCTGGCCGACGATCGCCCGCAAGAGTGCCCCGTAAGCGTCGGCGGGCCGCTCCTCTTTGCGCCGCCGCAGCCGCGTTGCGATGTCGAGTTTCCCGAGGCGGTCGATCAACGCGCCCATCGTCGGGTCCGCGGCGGCGAGTGCTTTGCGCGCCTTCGCGCTCACCGACCCTGCCACTGCGGGCGGCGCTTCTCGCCGAAGGCGCGGATGCCCTCGCGGAAGTCCTCGGATTCGAAGCAGGACTCGCGCAGGGCGACCAGGCCCGCCTCCTGCTGCGCGGTCAGTTCGGCGACCTCGTTGAGGAGGTTGATCGCGTGCTTGTTGCCGCGCATCGAGAGCGGCGCGTTCTCGGCGATCGCCGCCGCCAGGGCGACCGACTCGTCCGCCAGCTCCTCGTCGGCGACGACCTCGTTGACCAGGCCGACCGCCTCGGCGCGCGCGGCGCCGAAGTTGCGGCCGGTGAGGAAGAGCTCCTTGGTCCGGGGCAGGCCGACGACGTCGAGGAACTTGCGCAGCCCGGTGTGGCCGTAGATCAGGCCGAGCTTGGCCGGCGGCATCCCCAGCTTGGCGCCGGCGGCGGAGATCCGCAGGTCGCAGGTGATCGCCAGCTCGAGGCCGCCGCCGAGGCAGTGGCCGTTGATCGCGGCGACGGTCGGCCAGGGGTGCTTGGCGATCGCCTCCATCGCTGCGTGGAAAGGGTGGGCGACGAGCGCCTCGGCGTCGCGCTCGAAGCTCTCGTCGGGGATGCCGGCGATGTCGTAGCCGGCGGAGAAGAGCGGCGGCGCCCCCGTGATGAGGACGCAGCGGTTCTCGATCCCGCGGTCGAGCTGCGGCAGGATTTCGGCGAAGGCGTCGAGGATCTCGTGGTCGAGCGCGTTGCGCCGCGCCGGGTTGGAGATCGTCAGCCGAGTGACCGCCTCGGCCGGCTGGTCGAGCAGGAGCTTGCCGCCCGCGAGCTGCTCCTCCACTGCCGCTACTCCAGCACTACGAGGACGTCGCCTTCTGAGACCGACTGGCCCTCCTCGCAGCGGATCTCCTTGACGACGCCGTCGTCTTCGGCCTCGACCGGGATCTCCATCTTCATCGACTCGAGGATGACGACGGTGTCGCCGTCGGACACCTTGTCGCCTACCGCGACCTCGATTTTCCAGACGTTGCCGGTGATGTGTGCCTCGATGTCTGCCATGGGCGGGGACAATAGCCCGCTGATGGGACTTGATCCGGGACCTGAGCCGGCGGCGACGGGATACGAGGGGCTGGCGGCGATCGTCGCCGCCCGCAACGAGGCCGACCGGGTGGGGGAGACGGTGCGGGCGCTGCGCGAGGCCTTCCCCGGCGCCCGGGTCTGGGTCGCCGACGATGCCTCCACCGACGGCACCGCCGAGGCGGCGATGCTGGCCGGGGCGGAGGTGGTGCGGCGCGGGCGCTCGCACGGCAAGGGCGGCAACGTCGGCGCCGCGGCCGAGGCGGCGCTCAGCGTCGAGCCGGCGCCGCGGCTCGTGCTCCTCTGCGACGGGGACCTCGGGGCCTCGGCGGCTCGCCTGGCGCCGCTGGTCGGTGCAGTGCAACGGGACGAGTGCGACCTCGCGGTGGCCGCCTTCAGCCGCCGGGTCGGCGGCGGCTTCGGCCTCGCCCTCGGGTTCGCGCACTGGGCGATCAGGCGCCTCTGCGGCGCCGAGACCGAGGCGCCGATCTCGGGCCAGCGGGCGCTCCGAGTCGAGGCCCTGCGAGCGACCCTGCCCTTGGCCAAGGGGTACGGGATGGAGATCGGAATGACCGTCGACGCTGTCCGCGCCGGCTACCGTCTGCGCGAGTACGAGCTGAACCTCGAGCACCGCGCCACCGGCCGGGACTTCAGGGGCTTCCTCCATCGCGCTGGTCAGCTGCGCGACTTCGCCCTAGTGTTCTTCGCTCGATGGCGCGGATGAGGAAGAGGGTTGCTGCGGTCCTGGTGCTGGCGTCCGCATGTCTCTTCGTCGCCGGCGTCGCCAATGCCGAGCTGGTCGAGCGCGGGAACCTCTTCGTCAAGTTCGCCGGCGGCATCGCCCCAACGGCGCTGCCGCGGACGGAGCGGGCGCCGATCTCGGTTCGGGTTGACGGCACGGTCCGGGCCCTCTCCGGGGAACGCCCACCCGCCCTGCGCCACATCTCGATCGCGATCAACCGCGGCGGCGTCATCGACACCCGTGGGCTGCCGACCTGCCGGCGCTCGCAGATCGAACCGGCGACCTCGCAGCAGGCGCTGGAAGCGTGCCGTCCCGCACTGGTCGGCGAAGGGCGCTACGCGGGCGCTCTGGCACTGCCCGAACAGAACCGCTTCCCGTTGCAGGGCCGTGTCCTCGCCTTCAACGCGATCGTCGACGGCCAGCGGGCGATCCTCGCCCACGTCTACGGCGGCGAGCCGGTGCCGAACAGCCGCATCATCGTCTTCCACATCCACCAGGCACACAGCGGTACCTTCGGGACGACGCTCAGCGCCGCCCTGCCGGCCCGGCTCAACCGCTCGGGCTACCTGAAGAAGATCAGCCTCAACCTGCGGCGGACCTTCGTCTACCGCGGGCAGAAGCACAGCTACTTGAGCGCCGCCTGCTCGGCTCCGGCCGGCTTCACCAGCGCCACCTTCCCCTTCTCGAAGGTCTCGATGACCTTTGCCGACGGGCGCAAGCTCTCCTCGGTCCTGATCCGCACTTGCAAGGTCCAGAAGTAACGTAACCAGCCGTGATCCTCGCGATCGACCAGGGGACGACGGGGACGACTGGTCTTGTCTTCGACCGCGAGGGCAGGGTTTGCGGCCGCGCCTACTCGGAGTTCGAGCAGTTCTTCCCGCGGCCGGGCTGGGTCGAGCATGACGCGAACGAGATCTGGGAGGTGACGCGGCGAGTCGCCGCGGAGGCGCTTGCCGACGCGGGTGCCGGCTCGGATCTGGAGGCGATCGGGATCACCAACCAGCGCGAGACCGTGGTCGCCTGGGACCCGCAGACGGGGGAGCCGATCCACCGGGCGCTGGTCTGGCAGGACCGCCGCACGGCGGCGCGCTGCGAGGAGCTGAAGCAGGCCGGCCACGAGCCGCTGGTGCGAGAGCGGACCGGGCTGACGATCGACCCCTACTTCTCCGGGACCAAGATCGAGTGGCTCTTGCGGAACGCCGAGGGGGCAGAGCGGGCGGTCTTCGGGACGATCGACTCCTGGCTCCTCTTCAAGCTAACCGGCCGCCACGTCACCGACTACACGAACGCCTCGCGGACGATGCTGTTCGACATCCGCAAGCTCGCTTGGGACGAGGAGCTCTGCGGCTTGCTCGGGGTCGATCCGGCTCGTTTGCCGGACCCACTCCCTTCTTCTTGTGTCTTCGGGACGACGAGCGAGTTCGGTGGCGAGGTTCCGGTGGCGGGGGTGGCGGGCGATCAGCAGGCGGCGCTCTTCGGCCAGGCGTGCCACCAGCCGGGGATGGCAAAGAACACCTACGGCACCGGCAGCTTCGTCCTCCTCAACAGCGGGCCGGAGCCGCCGCGGGCGCCGGAAGGACTGCTGGCGACGGTCGCGGCCAGCACCGGCGAGGAGGTTTCCTACGCCCTCGAGGCGGCGATTTTCGTCACCGGCGCCGTGGTGCAGTGGCTGCGCGACGGCCTCGGGATCATCGGGGAAGCGGGGGAGACCGAGGCGCTTGCCGCCTCGCTCGATTCCAACGACGGCGTTTACTTCGTTCCCGCCCTCACCGGCCTCGGCTCGCCTTACTGGGACCCCTACGCGCGCGGCACGATCGTCGGCCTCACCCGCGGCAGCGGCCGCGCCCACCTGGCGCGGGCGGCGTTGGAGGCGATCGCTTACGAGACCGTCGACGCGGTGCGGGCGCAGGAGGCGGCATCCGGCGAGCGGCTGGAGCTGCTGCGGGCCGACGGCGGCGCCACCGTCAACCGCTGGCTGATGCAGTTCCAGGCCGACGTGCTCGGGGCGCCGGTCTCGGTCCCGGAAATCGCCGAGACGACCGCGCTCGGGGCCGCCTATCTGGCTGGGATCGCCACCGGCGTCTGGACCCTGGAGCAGGTGGGGGAGATGTGGCGGGAGGCGGACCGCTACGAGCCGCGGATGGAGGAGGCGAAGCGGCAGGAGTTGCTGGGGGACTGGGAACAGGCGGTCGAGCGCTCGCGCGGCTGGGCGTAACCCGTCGCACCGGCACGAGTAGGAAGTGTCACGGCGACCACCCCCGCCGCCTCAAGTCATGGCCGAGATGAAGCCACAGGTCTATAAGGACCCGCGCCCGGCGGAGTACTTCAACGAGTTCCACAATGCCGCGCGAAAGGGCGTCGGCTGGACCTACACGCTCGCCCGCCTCGTCCTCACGATCCCGACGATCCTGCTCTTCCGGGTACGGGCGATCGGGGTCGAGAACGTGCCGAAGCAGGGGCCGCTCGTCCTCGCCCCCAACCACTTCAGCCAGATGGACCACTTCTTCGCCGGCGTCTACCTGCGGCGGAAGATCCGCTTCATGGCCAAATCGCAGCTCTTCGGCCCGCCGGTCCTCACTTACATCTATAAGCACGGCGGCGTCTTCCCGGTCCGCCGCGGCCACCATGACGAGGTGGCGATGGAAACGGCGCGGATCCTCGTCGATCAGGGGGAGATGCTGCTCGTCTATGCCGAGGGCGGCCGCTCCCGCTCGGGCGAGCTGGGCGAACCGAAACCAGGGATCGGCCGTATCGCCCTGGAAACGGGCGCCCCGATCGTCCCCGTCTGCATCCACGGCTCCGAGCGCGCCCGCCAGTGGAAGCGCCTGCGCTTCCCCAAGGTCACGGTCCAGTTCGGCGAGCCGCTGACCTTCCCGGTCGAGGAGGCGCCGAGCCGTGAGCGCCAGCTCGAGGTCGCAACCGAGGTCTTCGCGCGGGTCCGCGAGATGTACGAGACGCTCTCGGCGGCGGGGCGTCGCGACTACTCGTAGCGCTGCTCGACCCGGCCGTAGAAGTCGGGATCGTGGCCCGGGGTGATGATGGCGTCGGGGAACTGGCGGTGGAAGAGGCGCAGCTCCTGCAGTGAGCGGCGGTAGTTGTGGGCGTCCTGGGGGCGCGGCGGGCCCTGCTCGGAGCCGTCGAGCTGGGGCAGTAGGTAGACGCAGTCGCCGCCGATCACGAAGTCGCGCTGGGCAAGGCGGCAGATGATCGAGGTGTGGCCGGCGCTGTGTCCGGGGGTGAAGGCGAGGCGGATTGAGCCGTCGCCGAAGAGGTCGAAGGTGCGGCCGAAACTCGCGTAGGAGTCGATGTTGGCGCGGTTGAAGTCGACCGTGCGGTACTCGAAGGCATAA
>DASZNP010000076.1:0-7549 GCA_035551255.1 Solirubrobacterales bacterium | reverse complement strand
GGTCGCGGCCGCGACCACCACGGTCAAGACCGACCCCAAGGCCGAATGCTTCGGCAAGGGCTCCGGCGGCAGCGGTGACCCGGTCACGATCAAGGGCAACACCGCGATGGGCCTGCTCGCCCGCGCCTCCAAGTTCACCCCGGCGCTGAGCCCCCTCTCGATCAGCGACAGCTTCGACTTCGGCCTGGCGCTGTGCGGGGTCGGCCGGAGCATCGCCAAGGGCAGCTCCTCCTGGTACCTGAAGGTCAACCACAAGTCGCTTTCGGTGGGCGGCGACGTGGCGAAGATTCATCCGGGCGACGAAGTGCTCTACGCGCTGGTCAAGACCGAAGCGCCGAGCTACAAATACCCCGAAGAGCTGGTGCTGACCGGGCCGGACACGGCCAAGGCCGGCGTCCCGTTCACGGTGCGCGTCCTCTCCTATGACGAAAAGGGCAAGAGCAAGCCGGCTGCGGGCGTGAAGGTGACCGGGGCGAGCGCGCCGACCGGTGCCGACGGCCGCACCACCGTGACGCTCTCGAAGCCGGCGAAGCTGATCGCGACGGCGGCGGGGGAGATCCCCTCGGCGCGTGAGCCGGTCTGCATCGGCGGTAAGTGCCCGAAGTAATGGGGCGCGACCCGAGATGACCCGACGCCGTGGCATGGCGGCCGCGATCGCGCTGCTCGGAGCAGCGCTCGCGGCCGCCGGTTGCGGTCTTGGGCCCGGCGCCGACGTCGGCTCGGTGCAGCTGACGGTGACGCGCGAATTCGGCCGCGAGCCGGTGCTCGAGCGCTCGGTCGAGGTGAAGGAATCCGACACCGCGATGCGGACGACGGAAGCCAACGCCGAAGTCGAGACCCGCTACGGCGGCGGCTTCATCCACTCGATCGACGGCGTCGCCGAGGGCGAACACGGCGGCGACCCCTATGACTGGTTCTTCTTTGTTGACGGGGTCGAGTCCCCGGTCGGCGCCGCGGACGTCGAGCTGAAGGCCGACGAGCGCGTCTGGTGGGACTATCGCAACTGGTCGGTGACGAACCACGTCCCGGCCGTCGTCGGCTCCTGGCCGGCACCGTTCGTCCACGGGGTGGCGGGGAAGAGCTACCCGGTTGTAGTCGAATGCGCCACCGAATCGCGTGGTTCCTTTCGCACGAATACGGTGCAAAAGGAACCACGAGTTGCGTGGGGCGGCGCCTGCGCGGCCGCTCGCAAGGCGCTTGAACGCGAAGGGGTGGAGCTGGCTTCGGGATCGCCCAAGGGGGCGATCCGCGTGCTCGTCGGCCCTTGGGATCGGCTGCGCGAAGACCCGGCGGCGCAACTGCTCGAGGACGGGCCGGCGGAAAGCGGGATCTACGCAGACTTCAAAGGAAGCGATCTGGAGGCGCTCCGTGAAAACGGCGAGCCGGGACGACTGCTCGGTGCGGACACCGGGTTGGTTGCCGCGACGAGCCGCTACGGCGGGCCGCCGATCTGGCTCGTCACCGGCGGCACGGCTGCGGCAGTTCGCGAAGCCGCCGGCGCCTTGGATGCCGCGCACCTGCGCGACCATTACGCAGTGGCAATCGAAGGCGGGAAGCCGATGCCGTTGCCGGAAGCGGGCCGATGAGGTCGCTGCTCGCTTACAAGCCGCGGCGCGCGCCGCTGCAGGAGGCTTCGCCGGGCGCCGCCGTCGCCTACCTCGGCGCGATCGTCGTCGTCGCCTTCCTCTACTTGAACCCGCTGATCCTGCTCGCCGCGCTCGCGGCGGCGGCCCTAGCGGGCGTTCTCGCCGGCGCCGGCAGTGCAGTCCGGGTGGCGTTGAAGATGGCGCTCTCGCTGGCACTGCTGGTTGCCGTGGTCAACGCGCTGGCGACCAGCCGCGGCGAGACCGTGGTGGCGCGGCTCGGCCACTGGCCGCTGCTGGGGCGAGTCGACGTCACCCTCGAGGCGATCGTCGCCGGCGCCTCCTACGGCCTCGTCGCGGCAGCCACGATCGTCGCTGCGGCCGTCTACTCGGCCTGTGTCAACCCCGACCGCGTGCTGCGCGCGCTGCGACCGCTGGCAGGCCGCTCGGCCCTGACCGCAACGCTCGTCTCCCGCCTCGTCCCGGTCGCCGCCGCTGACGCCGCCCGCCTCCGCGACGCGGCGACGCTCCGCGGCCCCGGCGCCGCCCCCGTTGGCAAGGCCCCGCTGGCCCGCCGCCTCCTCGCCGGCTCTCTCGACCGCGCCGTCGATGTCGCCGCCACCCTCGAGCTGCGCGGCTACAGCCTCGCCGCCCCGCGCAACCGCAACCGCCGCGATCGCTCCCGCTACGACCGCCGCTTCTACGCCGTAGCCGCAGTGGTCCTAGTCACCGCAATCGCCGGCAAACTCGCAGGCGCCGACAACTTCCAGGCCTATCCAACGGTCTCGATCGGCTTCGGTCCCGCCACCGTAGCCGTAGCCGCAGTGGTCGCCCTGAGCGGCCTCGCACCGTTGCGTCGCCCGATGAAGCGCCGCGTTCCTGCGGCCGATGGGCCGAAAGTACCCCTATATGGAGGGAAATCGTCCCCTCGGCGGATGAAGCAAGGGGTGGCGCGTGTCTGAGCTGGCGATCAGGCGGGGGGCGGCCCCGGCGCTTGCGGTGGAGGGGTTGAGCTACTCGTACCCGCGCGCTTCGGGGCGGGGGGAGGGAGTGCCACGGCGTGCTCTGGATGGCGTGTCCCTGGAGGTGGCGCCGGGGGAGTTCGTGCTTCTCGCCGGGCGCTCGGCTTCGGGGAAGTCGACGCTGCTGAAAGCCGCCTGCGGCCTGGTGCCGCACTTCCACGGCGGCGAGATCGAGGGCGAGGTGCGGGTCGCCGACCTCGACGCGCTCGAGGCGGGCCCGGGCGAGCTCGCTGCCGCGGTCGGCTACCTCGCACAGGATCCGGAGACGCAGGTCGTCTCGACCACCGTCGCCGCCGAGATCGAGCTGCCGCTGGAGATGCGCGGCGACGCGCCCACCGACCGCGCCCGCGCCGTCGAGGAGGTGGCCCTTGCGCTGGCGATCCCGCACCTGCTCGACCGGGCTGTAGACACCCTCTCCGGCGGCGAGCTGCAGCGCGTGGCCCTCGCCGCTGCCCTCGTCACCCGCCCGCGCCTGATCCTTCTCGACGAGCCGACCTCCCAGCTCGATCCGGTGGCCGGCGACGAGCTGATCTGGCTGCTGCGTCGCCTCAACGAGGAGTGGGGGGTGGCGGTCCTGCTCGCCGAACACCGGCTCGAGCGCTGTCTGGCGGCAGCGGACCGAGTGGTGGCAATGGAGGGTGGGGGGATCGCGTTTGACGGAGCGCCCGCGGACTTCCTCCGTTGGTCGCACGAAAACGACGCCGCTCTCTCCACTCCGGCCGCGCGACTCTTCTCGCTCGCTGGACTAATGCCGTTGCCGGTGGGTGTCCGCGATGCACGGCAGACGCTTCGGGGAACGGGGATCGGGCACCCTCCGCACATTGCAAGTAGGAGGGTGCCCGATCCCCGTTCCTCCGAGCCTGTGCTGCGAGCCCAGAACCTTTGGGTGGAGCTGGACCGAGGGGAGGAGATGCGGGACGTGTTGCGGGGGATCGACCTCGAGGTGCGGCCGGGTGAACGGATCGCGCTGATGGGGCGGAACGGCGCGGGGAAGTCGACGCTGCTGCGGACGGCTGCGGGCTTGCATGAGCCGGTTGCGGGGAAGCTCGAGATCGATTCGATCGCGCTGCTCACGCAGAACCCCAGCGACTACCTCGTCCGTGAGCGCGTCGGCGATGAGCTGCCGGGTGACGAGGGGATGGCGGCGCTGCGGGTCGTTGGGCTCGAGCACGCGATGGACGCGGACCCGCGCGACCTCTCGGGCGGTGAGCGGCAGCGCCTGGCGCTTGCGATCGCGCTCGCGGGTCGCATGGAGGGCGAGCAGCTCCCCCCCCTCGTCGCTCTCGACGAGCCGACCCGCGGCATGGACCGCGCTCGCAAGGACGACCTCGTCGCTTTGATCCGAGGCCTCGCGGGAGGTGTCGACTTTGTCTCCCATGAGGGGACAAAAGCGACAGGCACCGCAGTCGTGGTCGCCACTCACGACGTCGAGTTCGCCGCTGCGTTCGCCGAGCGCGTGGTGCTGCTGGGCGAAGGCGTCGTCATTGCCGACGGGCCGATGGAGGAGATCCTCTCCGGTGGCTGGTATTTCGCGACCGAGGTGGCGCGGGTGCTCGATCTGCCGGGGGTTGTCACGCCCGAGCAGGGGGCGGCGGTGCTAAAGGAGGCGCTGGGATGAGCTGGCAGCTGACGAGCTTCGTCATCCTCGGTCTCGTCCTCCTCGGCGGCTTCGCTTGGTACGAGCGCTCGCGGCCGCCCTCGCAGGTCGTCGCCCTGGTGGGCGCCCTCGCCGCTCTGGCGATCGCCGGCCGCATCGCCTTCGCTGCCTTTCCCAACGTCAAGCCGACCACCGACATCATCGTCTTTGCCGGCTACGCCCTCGGCGGCGCGCCTGGGTTCGCCGTCGGCGCCTTCACCGCGCTTGGCTCAAACCTCTGGTTCGGGCAAGGGCCCTGGACGCCGTGGCAGATGACCGCTTGGGGCCTCTGCGGGGTGCTTGGGGCGCTGCTGGCCCTCGGAACGCGCAACTCCGGCCGCTTCACCCTCGCCGCCACCTGCGGGTTTGCAGCCATTTTCTACGGGGCTCTGATGAACTTCTCGTTGATGGCGACCTACGGAGGAGACCTGTCGTGGAAGAAGTTCTGGTTCTACGAGGGCCAGGCGGTCGCCTTCGAAGTCGCCCACTTCACCGCCAACGTGGTCCTCGCGCTCGTCGCCGGACCGGCGATGGTGCGGATGCTGACCCGCTTCCGTGAACGCTTCGAGTGGCGGCGGGAGCCGACCACGGCGACGCCGGGCAGCTCCGGTCGCGGTCTAGGCGGGGCCCTCCGCAGCGGCGGCGTCGTAGCAGTGCTCCTGGTTCTCCTCGCCGCGGTCTTCACGCCAACCGCTCACGCGGACGCGGCCGAAGAAGCCGCCTCGGCCGGTCGCGCCCTCCACTGGCTGGAAGCTCAGCAGCGCCCGAGCGGCGGCTTCGCCGCTGATAGCGGCCGCGAAGCGGGGGCGGAAATCACCTCCTGGGCGATGATCGCGATCGCCTCGATGGGGCGCAATCCGCTCGACGTCACCAAGGACGGCAAAACGCCTGTGGACTTCCTACGCTCGCACGCCGACGAAATCAAGGACGCCGGCGATGTCGCCCGCACCATCCTCGCCTTGGAGGCAGCCGGGAGCGACCCGCGCCAGTTCGGCGGCGAAAACCTCGTCGCCCGCCTGCTCGCCCAGCGGCGGCAGAACGGCTCCTACCAAGGGTGGCCGGCGACCAGCGCCTATGCGGTGCTGGCGCTGCGGGCGGCGGGAGCGAACGATGCGACCGCGACGACGGTCAGCTGGCTGCGCAAGGTTCAGGGCAAGGACGGCGGTTGGGGGAACGAACCCGGCGACCCCAGCACCCCCGAGATCACCGGCGCCGTTCTGCAGGTACTGACGCCGGGGTCCGGCGCCAGCGATCGCGCCCTCGGCTACCTGCGCGACGCGAAGCGCCCCAACGGTGGCTTCGCCCCCGGCAACAACCTCGAAGCCAACGCGCAGGCCACTGCCTGGGCCATTCAGGGTCTGCTGGCGGCGGGCAAGGACCCGGCCAGCTTCGGCTCCGGCAAGAGCTCGCTCGCCTACCTCCGCGATCTGCAGGCAGACGACGGCCACTTCCTCCAGGCGCCAGGTCAGGAAGCATCCCCGGTCTGGGTGACGGCCGACGTGCTCGTCCCGCTCGCCGGCACCCACCTCCCGATCTCCGCTCCGCCGCGGGAGCCGAAGCCCTCGAGCATCCCCAACGTTCACAGCAGCCCCTCGAGTTCGAGCGGCGGGGTGCCGCCGTCGAGCGATCTGCCCTCGAGTCCCCCGCCTGCCGCCGTGCCTCCGTCGAGCTCCGGCAAGGACCCGCTGGAAGTGCTTGAACAGTTCGAAGGAGAAGAGGGCAGCAGCGGTGCGCCAGCGTCACCGTTGCCACCGTCCGGCAAGGGAGGCGGAGCAGGGGCCAGCCCGGGGGCCGGATCCGCTGGAGGCCAGCTCCCCTCGGAAGCAATCTCCCCAGCGCCGCTTCCTGAAAGCGCGCTGCCGAGCGAGGCCTCCGGAGAACCAGCCTCGGCGACCGAAGATCAGAGCAGCACCGCCGGCGCGATCGTCCTCGGCCTCCTAGCCGGCTGCGTCCTCTTCGGCCTCGGCCTCGCGGTCCGCAAGGGCTGGATGCGCTGGCGCTACGGCTTGTAGGTCACTGAATCGGCACGGTTGACACACAAATTTTGCCGTCATTCGCGTAATTCGTTACAGACAATCAGTTACGCTATGATCATGGTGGTGATGACCCCGCGGGAGATTTGGACCGACGAGCGCCTCGACGAGTTCAAAGCGAGCGTCAATGGACGCTTCAATGAGATTGATAGGCGCTTCGATCAGGTCGACAAGCGCTTGGACCGAATGGACGCAGATCTTCGGGAACTACGGCAGACGATGATCCACGGATTCTTTGTCCTGGTTGGGATCAACGCGACGAGCACGCTCACGCTCATCGGGCTACACGTCTTCTAGCTATACCCTCGACGCATGGACGTCGAGACCGCGGTCCGCACTCGCCGCACGCATAAGGCGTTTGCGCCTGAGCCGCTGCCGCGGGAGCAGATCGACGAGCTGCTGGAGCTCGCTTCCTGGGCGCCGAACCACAACCTGACGGTGCCTTGGCGCTTTCGGGTGATCGGCCCGCAGACGCTGGGGCGGCTGAAGGAGGTCGCCGGTACGGAGGGTGCGGCGAAGCTCGACCGGGCGCCGACGCTGATCGTTGTCTCATGTGTCCTCAGCGGCGACCCGGTCGAAGAGGAAGAGGATCTGCACGCGACCGCTGCGGCCTCCTACATCGTTCTGCTTGCCGCCCATGCCCGTGGCTTTGCCGGCTACTGGCGCACCCCCGGCCTGCTTCGCACCCCGGAGGGCTGCGCCGCCGTCGGGCTCAGCGAAGAGGAGCGCTTCGTCGGCCTCCTCCACCTCGGCCACCCGCGCCAGGAAAAGACGGCTCCCGAGCGCCCCGCCGCCGACCAGACCACGACCTACCTCGACTGATGGGTGCCGACGGGACGAAAACGGGCCTATATAGACCGAAATCGTCCCGTCGGCGGGGTTTTTGATGCTGACGCGCGCGCGGGCTATCGAGGAGATCGCCGGGAAGCACTTCGAGGTGGTGGTGATCGGCGGCGGCATCACCGGCGCTGGCGTTGCTCTTGACGCCGCCTCGCGCGGGTACTCGGTCGCCCTGCTGGAGCGCGGCGACTACGCGGTCGGCACCTCCAGCCGCTCTTCGAAGATGGTCCACGGCGGCCTCCGCTACCTGCAGAACTTCGACCTCGGCCTCGTTCGCGAGGCGCTGCTCGAGCGTCAGCTGATGGTCCGCCTGGCACCGCACCTCGTCTACCCGACCCCGTTCCTCGTCGCTGCCCTCGGCGAGGAGCGCCGTGACCGCAAACTCGGCCTCGGGCTGAACATGTACGACGTGATGGCGACCACCCGCGCCGGCCG
>DASZNP010000075.1:0-39254 GCA_035551255.1 Solirubrobacterales bacterium | reverse complement strand
TCGGACCGCTCGGCGAGCTCGCGGACCGGTTGCTGGTGCGGCGGGACCTGAAGAAGATCTTCGACTACCGCCACGACGCGGTGGCGCGGGAGCTGGCGGCCGCCTAGATCAGACGGTCTCGATGATCGTGAGCCCGAAAGTGGCGGTGAAGCTCTCCCCCGCTGCCAGCATCTGCAGGTCTTCACCGCTCACCAAGGCGTTGGTCGGCGCCGTCATCGGCTCGAAGGCAACGGCGTCGAGTTCGGCGGGCGAGTAGATCTGGGCAAAGGGATAGGCCTCCCCCATTCGCAGCTCCAGCCGGCGACCGCCGCCGCTGATGGCGAATGGCTCCCCGCTTGCCGGCGCCAGGAAATCGTCAACTCCGCCCCCTCCAGTCTCGCCTCGATCTCCACCCGGTGCGGGAACGGGAACGCCTCCAGCAAACGCGGGTAGGCGCCGAAGTCGAAGCTCGCCGCGAGGACCCCGCCGTCCTCTTCCCCACCTTCCAGCTCCAGGTGCCGCTCGACCTGCCATCCTCGCGCCGCCGTCAGCAGCCCGTGCATCGGCAGACCGCCGTCGTCGCGCTTGACGTGCAGGCCCTCCAGCTCCAGATCCACCTCCCGCCCGTCCAGCTCGAAGCGGCTCCGCCCGAGCCGGTTTGCCCAGGGGTGCAGGAACGGGATCCCCATCGTCGAGCCCGCCTCCACATACTTGCCGAGCCCGCCCCGCTGGCCGAGCAACTCCTCACCGCGGTGGCGCAGGGAGCAACAGACCATCCCCGCCTCGGGGACGAAGATCGCCTCCACCCCGCCCAGCGCCTCGCTTTCCAGCGTCAGTGCTGGGAACCCCTCCTCGCTGCGTTCGCTGACCATCGTCTGCTCATCTTCTCCGTAGTCGCAGCGACAAAACACGTGGGTCTTTGCCGATGGTGGACCAGCGCCTCGCGGCTAGCGTTTCCCCCCATGGATGGGATGGGTTCCAGGGAAGCTCAGTTGCGCGATGCCTACGTGCCGAACCGGCGTGTGCGGCTGGCCAGCGACGTCGCCGGAATCTGTGCAGCCCTCCTCTTGTTCGGGCTGCTCGGAACCGCTCTCACTTGGTGGGGACGCTCCGCCTTCTTCGACCTCGCGAGCAACTCGCACGGGACGGTGAAGATCAACGGCGGGTTTCTGGTCGGGCCGGCTCTGATCCTGATCGCTCTGCCGCTGGTACTCGGCCGCGCCCGCCAAGTTGCGCTTACCCGCTACTTCAAGACGCGGCTCGCGATCGCGGCGCTGCTCTGGTTCACCGGCCTGGTCGCCTTGCTCGTCAGGGTCGCCGGCCTCGACTCCAGCTATGAGATCGAGGCGGGCACCTACGTTTCCGCCGCGCTGCTCCTCCTCGGGTTCGTCTCCACCCTGGCGATGTGGCCGGGCGACCTCCCGGTCGTCCAGGTGAACCGCAAAGGGACGGTGCGCGAGCCTACGGTTGCTGCAGGACCGAGAGAACGTTCCCCGACGGGTCCTTGAACCAGGCGATCTGCGGCCCCGGGCTGCGGACGATGCCCTTCTCGTCGTGCTCGAAGCCTTCGTAGCGCTCGAAGCTGACGCCGCGAGAGACGAGGTCGTCGACGGCGGCGTCGATGTCGTCAACTTCGAAGTTGAGCATCGTGTAGCTGGCCGGTGACATATCAGCGCTGAGGTACATCAGCACGTCGCAGTCGGCGAGCTTCAGTTTGGTCACGCCGTGCTCTTGGTCGAGGACCTCGCCGTCGAGGCCGAGCGTTTCCTCGTAGAAGCTCCTCGCCTCGTTCAGGTCTTTGACCGCGAAGCCGCTGATTGCCTTGCTCTCCCCAAGCATCTTGTTCACTCTAACGTCGGTCGCCGCCGCGCGCTCTTTTTTTCCGCGGTCCGCCGCTTCTGCTCGAGCCGCCGTTGCTTGGAGGCGCGGGTTGGTCGCGTAGCGCGGCGCTTGCGCTGCACCCGCAGACTGGCGGCGAGTTTCTGCGCCAGCCGCCGCAGCGCCAGCTCGCGGTTACGGGATTGCCCGCGCGCGTCCTGGGCGACGGCGGTGACGACCGGCCCCAGCCGCTCCAGCAGGCGCGAGCGCTGGGCGTCGTCGAGGGCTTGCGAAGCGGCAATGTCGAAGACGGCTTCGACCCGCGAGGCGGTGACGTTGGCGTGCTGGCCGCCGGGGCCGGAGGAGCGGCTGGTGCGCAGCTCGATCTCGGCCAGCGGCAGCGAAAGCCGCTCGTTGATCCGCAGCTCCTCAGCCATCACTCAGCCGGCGAGCTCGGGGATGTGGCGCTCGAGGTGCTCGGCGATCGTCTGCCGCACCCACCGCTGCGTCTCCGCATCGGCCATCCGATAGCGCCCAAGCAGCATCTTCTGGTCGTCGAGCGGCAGCCCGGCGATTTCCCAGCGCACCGCGAGCCGCTCGAAGAGGACCTCGGAGCGGCGATGCCAGGCGTCGTCTTGGGAGGCCGCCTTCCCCGCCGGCGGCTCGCCCACCTTGGCGATCGTGCCGGCGCTGAGCGTTTCGCGCAGGCTGAGTACGTTGCCCTCGGGGTCGGTGTAATCGACGGTCGGCGCCTTCTCCCGTGGCCGCCGCTGCTTCTTCCGCTTCGCCACGTCGCTAGGCCAGGGCGTCGATTTTTGCCGCCAGCTCGAAATCGGCGGCGGTGAGGCCGCCCTCGGAGTGGGTCGAGATCGTGACCGTCACCGTCTCCCAGGAGATCGCGACGTCGGGATGGTGGTTCATCGTCTCCGCCGGCTCGACCAAACTGGAGACGAACTCGACGGCACCGACGAAGTCGCCGCGCTTGAAGCTCTTCTCGATCGCCGCGTCCGACCGCTCCCAGCCGTCGAGGCTGGCCAGCCTCTCCTTCACCTCTGCGTCACTCAGCAAGGCCACGCGCTTATGCTGGCAGCCGAGCGATGAGCGTGCAATCAAGCGACAAGCCGGTCCTCTGGCAGATCGACTTCTCCCACTACGCCGAAAAGGCGCGCTGGGCCCTCGACTACAAGGAAGTCGACCACGTCCGCCGCTCGCCGCTGCCGGGCACGCACATCCCGATCGCGCTCTTCCTCACCCGCGGGGCGCAGCCGACGATTCCGGTGCTGCAGATGGACGGGCGGGCGATCGGCGACTCGACCGCGATCATCGCCGCGCTCGACGCCAAATTCCTCGATCACCCCCTCTACCCCTCGAAGCCGGACGAGCGCGAGCGGGCGCTTGACCTCGAGGACTGGTTCGACGAGAACCTTGGCCCCCACGCGCGCCTGCTGTCGTTCTACGAGCTGATCCAGGAGCCCGACCTCTTCGCCGAGGTCGCCGCCGAAAACGTGCCCGGCCCGCTCGGAAAGGTGAAGCCGGTGGTCGGCGCCTACGCTCGCGGCTTCGCCAGCCTGCGCTGGGGCGCGAACAAGAGCGAGGACGCAGAACGGGCGCGCGAGGCGATCGTCGCCGCCTTCGACAAGCTCGAGGCGGAGCTGGAGGAGGGCAACGGCGAGTTCCTCGTCGGCAACCGCCTCAGCGTCGCCGACGTCACTGCGGCCTCGCTCTTCTACCCGATCGTCGTCCCCCCCGAGGGCCCCCTCTCCCCAGACCTACCCCGCCCCGCCGGCCTAGAGAGCTTCCGCCAAAGCCTCAGCAATCGCCCCGGCTACCGGTGGGTCGAAGAGACCTTCCGGCGCCACCGCTAGCCAAGACAAAAGGTTTCCGAAACTGTTAGTCTGCTGTTCATGCAGACGGTGGTCGAAGAGAGGGAGATGCCGATGGAGCTCCATGACGCACAGTTCGAGCGGATCGACGAACGCTTCGACGACGTGAATCGTCGGATCACCGAAGGACAAGAAGAAACCAGATGGCGGTTTGAGCAGGTCGATAAAGGTTTCGAGCAAGTCGACAAGCGGTTCGACCGAGTCGAAGGCAATATCCGTGAACTTAAACTGGGCCTCTTTGCCGTGCAAGCGACCCTCAACCGCTTCGTTCTGGGCGCCGCCGCCAGTTGGGTGATCCTGATGGTGACGATCCTCGCCAAAAGCTGAGTCAGCCGCCGATCGGGGCTCTTGGGTTGGCCCCCCAGAAGATCACGGTGCCGAGCATGCCGATGATGTGGACGGCGACGATGTTGAAGACCATCGACTTCGCGGTTGCGGTGCCGACGCCGATTGGGCCGCCGGAGGCGGTGTAGCCGTAGTAACAGCCGACGACGATGATCACGGTTGCCATGACCAACCCCTTGATTAGGCTGAAGATCAGGTCTCCCGGGTTCTGATACATCCAGAAGATCAACAAGTAACCGCCCGAGGAGACGTCTCCTACCTGGTTCACCACCGAGAGGTAGCTGGCGGCATAGATCACGCCGATCCCTACCAGGTAAAGAAAGGGGATCGCGATCCAGGCACCCAGTAGACGGGTCCCACACAGAAACGTGAGCGGCTGGATGCCCATCACTTCGAGCGCATCGATCTCGTCGGAGATCCGCATCGCCCCGATCTCGGCGACGATGCCGGTCCCGACCTTGGCCGAGAGGATGTAGCCGAACGCGTACGGAAGGCCCTCTCGCAGATCGCAATAGGCCGAAAAGAGACCGGCCAGCGATGGTGCGCCGATCGAGCGGTTGAAGTACGCACCCTGGAGGCCGCATTGGAGCCCGAGGATGAAGACGAAGGCCCAGATGATCAGGGCCGAGCCAAAGATGAGGATGCCCGCCTGGCGCAGGCTCTCGCCGAAGAACTTGAAGACGCGACCGCTGTAGACCTGCCTCGCCATCTGGAGTCCAAAGCGAGCGATCTCGCCAAAGGAGTCCAGCCAGTGCCGCGGTGCGGTGAGCCAAGCGTTCACCGGACGGCCTGCAATTCCGGATTGCTGGCGAGGATCACGGAGCTGACGACGAACTGAAAGAAGAAGACCGCGACCAGGGCGATCACGACCGCCTGATTGACCGCTCGTCCAACTCCGGCCGCTCCCCCGGAAGCCGACATCCCCTTGTAAGAGCAGACGACGGCGACAATCGCGCCGAACATCGTGCACATCAAGATCGAGCTCCAGAGGTCGGTGATCGTGGCGTTGGTGAAAAGAGTGGCGAAGAAGCCGCCGAGCGGCTGGTGGTAGAGCAGCTCGGCGACGATGCCAGCGCTGAGGCCCATGACGATCGCGAAGATGTCGAGAAGGGCGGTGACGAGCATCAGCGCCAGAAAGCGCGGCACGACGAGGTTCTTGACCGGGTCGACGCCGAGCACCTGCAGAGCGTCCAGCTCCTCGCGGATCTTGCGGGCACCAAGGTCGGCGGTGATCGCGGTCCCGGCCACGCCGGCCACCACGACCGCGGTAACCAGCGGCCCAATCCAGCGGATCGCAATTACGACGAAGAACCCACCAAGACGATCTAGAGCCCCGAACAGAGAGAGGATCCCGGCCGCCTGCAGGCCCGGAGCGCCGAGGTTAAGGGCAAAGGTCGAGACGATGAGCGGAAGCCAGGAGAGCCTGAGGACGAAGAGGAACTGCCAGACCAGCTCCTCTCCATAGGGATTGGGGGCTCTCACCGCGGCGCGCAGGGTCCGCACGGTCAGGAGCATCATCACTCCGACCTCCTCAAACACCGCCTTGACGGGGAGCAGGCCCCGGTTCAGCGCTTCGCCCGCCACCGGCTCATCGCCCTGCCGAGGGGACCGCGATCCGCCGCCCGCCGCCGCACCTCCTGCTGGCTCTCCCGCTGGGCCGCGGCAAGCTGCGCGATCAGGGTGTCGCGCGTCTGCTCCAGCTCCTCGACGCCGGCGACGTGCGCGACGGCTCGGCGGGGAGCAGTCAGCAGATTTGCCCCGAGATGAGCGGTGTAGGAAGCCAGCTCGGCCTCGAGCCGGGCGATCTGCCGCCGCAGCTCCTGTCGCACCTCGATCGCTTCGCTCTCTGTCCGCAGGTCGGGCAGGTCCTCCAGCTCCATTTCGTCGCCCAGCTCAGGCGGCAGCCCGGCGCAGGCCATCGCCACGACCGCGAGGTCGCGCGGAGCGAAACCCGCCGCCCGCGCCCGCTCGAGCGCCTGGGTGGCGATCGCCTCCAGCTCGGGCGCCGGCTCCACCCCCTCGGTGACGAAGGTGCCCTGTCCGTGGCGGCTGACGACGAGCCCTTCCTCCTCCAGCGCCTCGTAGACAGCGCGCACCGTTCCCACGTTGACCCCTGCCCACTCGGCCAGACGGCGGAAGCTCGGCAGTCGCTCGCCGGCGCCGAGCTCGCCAGTGCGTATGAGCGCCCGCAGGCGCCAGCTGAGCTGGAGCCCGAGCGGCAGCTCGTCGCTCGGGTCAAGGAGAAACGGATTAGCTTCGGACTGTGTCACTAGGTCGCACAGTAGTCAGAACCACTGTGCGAGTCAATTAGAACACTTGTATCTACGGCGTGAGGACGATCTTCAGGGCTTCGCGGCCGTCGTAGATCTCGTAAGCCTCGGAGGCCTGGTCTAGCGATACGTGGTGGGTGACCAGGGGGCTGGGGTCGAGCTTGCCGGCCTCCATCAGGGCGAGGACGCGGTCGACGTGGGCGATCACGTTGGCGAGGCCAAGGCGTAATTGCAGGCCCTTGAGCCAGGCGAGGCCGAGCGGGACCTCGCCCTTGCCCGCATAGGCGCCGATCCCGGAGACGGTGCCGGCGTCGCGGGCGAGGCTGACGGCGAGGGCCAGCGGGCCTGGGTCCCCGACCGCATCGACGACTACGTCGACGCCGAGGCCTTCGGTCGCCGCGCGGATTGCCTTCTTCGGGTCGTCCTCGCTGAGGTGCAGCGGCGTGGCGCCGAAGCGCCCGGCCATCTCCAGCCGTTCGGCGACCGTGTCGATCGCGAAGACCTTGACCGCTCCGCCCGCGACGGCTGCCTGGACGGCGCAGAGGCCGACCGGACCGAGCCCGAGCACGGCGACGGTGTCGCCGGCCTTCATCTCGGCGTGGGCAATTGAGTGGTAGCCGGTCCCCATCACGTCGCCGGCAAAGAGGGCGACGTCGGCCGACATCCCCTCCGGCACCCGACGCAGGGTCAGGTTCGCCCGCGGGACCAACAGCAGCTCCGCCTGCGCTCCCTGCAGGTCGCCGAGGTTCTTGCCGTGGCCAAAGGTCTGGCCGTTGCGACAGCGGTGGTAGTCGCCGCGCAGGCAGGAGGCGCAGGTCGCGCAGGCGGTGTGGAAGGTGCCGAGGACGCGGTCGCCGACGGCGACCCGTTCGACGTCGTCGCCCGCCGCGACGACCGTCCCGACGAACTCGTGGCCGATCGTGAAGCCCTGCTCGACCGGCACCCGCCCGTGGTAGATGTGGAGATCCGAGCCGCAGATGCCGCTCGCCTCGACGCGGACGACGACGTCGTCGGCCGCGGAGATCTCGGGATCGGGCTTCTCCTCGATCCGCACCTGCTCGGGCGCTTGGAAGGTGACGGCGCGCATGGCGCCGAACGCTACCGGCCCCGGACCAGGAAAGCCCCCTAGTTGACGCCGGCGACCTGGAAGCGGCTTTTTTCGCCGCCGACGCTGGCGGTCTCTTCGATCCGCGCCTCGAGCGCCAGCTCTTTCTCGAAGTCGGCCGCCTCGCCGTGCTGGAAGGAGACGTCTTTGCCCTCGAGCAGCTCGATGAAGATCTCGACGAAGCGGGCGTCGAGCTGTTTGCCGGCGACGCGGCGGAGCTCAACGATCGCGTCGTAGCTCGACATCGGCGTCCGGTAGGAGTCGCGCGCGGTCATCACGTCGTAGGTGTCGGCGACGGAGATGATCCGGGCCAGCTCGGGGATTTCATCCCCGGCCAGACCGCGCGGATAGCCTTTGCCGTCGATCCGCTCGTGGTGGGCGAGGATGATTTCCGCGACCGGGCCGTAGCCGTCAAGCGAGGAGACGACGCGGGCGCCCTGCTGGGGGTGGCGCTTGATCAGCATCCAGTCCTCGTCAGTGAGCGGCACGTTGGCCTTGAGGATCCGGTCGGGAAGGATGAACTTGCCGATGTCGTGGAGGAGCGCGGCGATGTGGACGAGCTCCTCCTCGCGGCGCGAGTAGCCGGCGCGCTGGGCGATCGCCCGCGAGTAGCGAGCGACGGCGGCGCTGTGGCGGGCGGTCATCTGATCCCGCAGGTCGAGGGTGCGCAGCATCGCGCTCAACATCCCGACCTGGAAGCTCGCCAGCTGCTTCGAGCGCAGCTCCAGCTCCTCAGCCCGCTGCTGGGAGACGAGGAGCGCGCCCAGCAGGTACTGGAAGGTGACCAGGACGACGCCGAACATCGCCACTCCGGCGAGCCCGAGCTGGACGTAGAGGTAGGCGACACCGACCGCCATTAGCGCCGCCGCCAGCTCCGATGGGAGCAGCGGGAACAGCGCCGTGCGCACCTTGACGAAGAAGGAGCTGCGGTCCAGATAGCAGGAGTAGGAGGCGATCATCGTGAAGTTGATCGCCAGCGCGAGCAGGAAGACGCCGAAGATCAGCGCGTAGAAGGAGGCGTCGGTCTCGGCGACCTGGCTGTTGTCAATGATCTCGTGGAAGACGATCCCGCTGACCAAGGGGAAGGTCGCGTAGGTGAGCACGTTGTTCAGGAGGTAGTGCCCCTCGTCGCGCCAGCGCAGCCAGCCGGCGAGGATCGTCAGCACCCCGATCGCCGCGGCGGGCGTACCACCGAGGAAGACCATCGCCAGGACCAGGGCGAGGAAGCTGCCCGAGATCTTCACCTTCGAGGTGGTGCTGATCGCGGTGAGGTCGCTGAAGACCGAGAAGCCGAGCAGGATGCAGAACAGCGGCAGGTTCCAGTCAGCACTTTCGGCGCGCCAGATCGCAGCGGCCGTGACCAGCACGAGGCCGGCGACCATCGTCGCTATGGCGAGTCGGGTGGGACGGGGCTGAGACATCTCTTGATTCTGGAATCGGCTATTCGGGAACGAGGCTTGACACGATTTGTCAAACAATTCCCGAGCGCTGGCTGTTTCCCTGCGCGCGGGCTTTGCTTGACGTTTCCGCTATTTGCGAACTCAGAAGTTAGCCCGCCCGGTGGGGGATCGGCAAGACATTTAGCCGCATGGCCAAATTCGCCCAAAACCAGTCCGCGTCCTTGAGCTATGCCGCGAGACGGCGCAGGGCGACGGGCCGTCACCCCGAAAACGTGAAAGGGCGCCCCCGAGGGGACGCCCTTTCGAAGTCTGGTGCAGACCTGGTGATTGGCCGGTCTGCTTGAAAGAACTTAGTGACGGTAGCCCATGTTCCTTGCCCCTTCCGTAGTCGTTGAAGCCCGCAACGTTGTGCGTTGCATCGTGGAAACGATCAATTTCTGGGCACTTTGTAGCACAGGTTGGCGGAAAGTTGTGCATCTGCAGGAAAAGTTGTGCAGAAATGCAGTAGGACGCATGGCCAGCTAATGCCTGAGCCCCACCTCACCGACCCCCTCCGCAGGCCGCTTTTCAGGCGGCTGGCGGCCTCGTACACCGTCAACGAGCTGGGCGACTGGATGGGGATCATCGCCCTCTCGGTCTTGGTCTTCGATCAGACCAACAGCGCTCTCGCCACCGCCGCCCTTTTTCTCGGCACCCGCTTCCTCCCGGCCCTCTTCGCTCCGGTGCTGGTTGCGCATGCAGAGCGGCCTCCGCCCCGGTTTGCCCTGCCTGTCATCTACTGCGGCGAGGCCGCGGTATTTGGCGTGCTCGCTCTTTTGGCGGGCCACTTTTCCCTCCCCGCCGTGGTCGCCCTGGCGGCGATCGACGGCGCCCTTGCGCTCGCTGGGCGGGCACTAACCCGCGCCGTCGTTGCCACCTCGCTGGAGCCCACCGGCGAGCTGCGCGCCGGCAATGCGATCTTGAACGTCGCCTTCACCGGCGGGGCCGCAATCGGACCCGCCCTCGCCGGACTAGTGGTGGCCGGATTCGGTGTCCAATCGGCGCTGTTATTGGACGCGGTGTCTTTTTACGTCGTCGCCTGGATCCTCTTCACCGCCGGATCGATGCCGCAGGCAGAGCCCGAAGAGGGCCGGATGCGCGATCGGGTGCGCGCCGGGTTCGCCTACATCCGCGAAGAGACTGTCCTCGGCCGCATCCTCTTCGCCCAGGGGATCGCCTTCGTCTTCTTCGCCGCCGTGCTCCCGGTCGAGGTCGTCTATGTGAAGGAATCGCTCGGGTCCAACGACACCGGCTACGGCCTGATGCTCGCCAGCTGGGGGGTGGGGATGGTCCTCGGCAGCCTGATCTTCGCCCGCATCCGCGAGACTTCCTTAGCCGGTCAGCTCTTCTTCAGCACCCTGGCGATCGGCGTCGGCTACCTCGGGCTCGGGGTCGCCCCCACCCTTGCATTCGCCTGCGCGGCCTCGGTCGTCGGTGGGGCCGGAAACGGGATCCAGTGGGTGGCGGCGATCTCCGCCGTGCAGGAGCTGACGGCGGAAACGATGCAGGCCCGGGTGATGAGCGTGCTCGAGTCAATCGGCGCGGCGATGCCGGGGGTCGGCTTCGTGGTCGGCGGCGTGATCGCCGCCTTGGTCAGCCCACGAATGACGTTTTTAGCAGCGGGTTTCGGGGTAATCGCCATCGTTGTCGTCATGGCCCCGATCCTTGGGGCGAATTGGCTAGAGGGCGGAGGGACCTCGGATGGAAAGGATGGAGACGTGCTTGACGCCCGTGACGACGTTGTGGTGGAGTTGATCCCGGGAGGCGTGTCCGGGAAGCCGTCTATCGAGGAGGGAACTTGAAGAAGCTAAGGGCAGTCATCGCGGTTCTGGGACTTGCAGCGGTCGCCGCACTTGGACTGGTGTCGTGCGGAGGCGGCGGTGGCAGCTCCAGCGGCAGTAGTGGCGGTGGCGGCAAAGAAGGCGGCACCCTCAACGCCACCTACGCTTCCTTCCCCGACTACCTGGACCCGCAGCTCTCCTACACGCAGGAAGGCTGGACGGCGATGGCGGACGTCTACATCCCGCTGCTGACTTACAAACACGCCGAAGGCACCGAAGGCAGCGAAGTCATCCCCGGCCTGGCTAAAGAAATGCCGGAGATCAGCAACGGCGGCAAGACCTACACGCTCTTCCTTCGCAAAGGCCTCAAATACTCGAACGGCAAACCGGTCAAAGCGTCTGACTTCGCCTACGCCGTCGAACGCTGCTTCAAGCTCAACTCTGGCGGCTCGGTCTTCTACACCAGCATCGTTGGCGCCCAGAAGTTCGCCGAAACCAAGCAGGGCGGCATCCCCGGGATCAAAACCAACGACAAGACCGGGGAAATCCAGATCGAGCTCGAAAAACCGCGCGGCACCTTCGTCAACGAGCTGGGACTGATGTTCGTCGCCCCGGTGCCGAAAGGGACGCCGATGGAAGACCTCTCCGGCAACCCGCCCCCGGGGACCGGCCCCTACATGATCACCAAATCGCAGCCGGGCCGCGGCTGGGAATACGCCCGCAACCCGTACTGGGCCAAAGCCAACGAAGAAGAGATGCCGGACTACCCCAGCGGCAACGTCGACGGGGCAAAGGTCACGGTCGTCCGCAACCCGGACACCCAGGTGAACGATGTCGAACAGGGCAAATTCGACTGGATGGAGAACCCGCCGCCGGCCAGCCGCTACGCCCAGGTCAAGGAAAAATTCGAGGGCACCCAGTTCAAGGTCGTGCCGACGATCAGCACCTACTACTTCTGGATGAACGTGACCCAACCCCCGTTCAACGACCCGAAAGTGCGGCAGGCGGTCAACTACGCGATCGACCCGGCCGCGCTGGAACGGATCTACGCCGGTCAGATCGAAGCCAGCCACCAGATCCTGCCCAACGGGATGCCTGGGCATAAGCCGATCAACCTCTACCCGCACAGCATGTCCAAAGCCAAAGAAATGCTTGAAGAAGCCAACCCCTCGGACATGAACATCACCGTCTGGACGGACACCGAAAGCCCGAACAAAGAAGCAGGCGAATACTACGAAGGGGTGCTCGCAGAACTCGGCTTCAACACGAAACTGAAGGAGATCAACGCCGACAACTACTTCACGGTAATCGGCAACCTCTCAACCCCCGACCTGGATACCGGCTGGTCGGACTGGTTCCAGGACTACCCGCACCCGAACGACTTCTTCCAGCCGCTCTTGGCCGGAGAAAGCATCCTCAAGACCAACAACGGCAACTTCGCTCAGATCAATGAACCGAAACTGAACCAGGAAATCACCGAACTCCGGGAACAGCAGCTCGGACCCAAACAGGAACAGCAGTACAGCGAACTCGACAAGAAATACATGGAACTGGCACCTTGGGCTCCCTACGGACAGCGGACGCTCAGCACCTTCGTGTCGAGCGCGATCAACCTGGAAAGCGTCATCTTCAACCCGACGTTCGGTCACTACCTGACCAGCTTTGAATTCAACGAATAGAGACGCTGCCCCGGCGGAGCCCGGAACGGGCTCCGCCGATTACGGGCCCTGGCGCCTAGCTCTACGGAGGTTCCTGCGCAACCGCGTCGCGGTCGCGTTCCTCGTCCTCTTCTTCCTGATCGTTCTCTTCGTACTGGCGGCGCCGTTGTGGGCGCATCACGTCGCTCACACCGGCCCGAACGAGACCCACACGCTGCAGAAACTCCACGTCAACGGGGAAACCCGCGAAGTCGTCACCCCGGAAGGCAAACCGATCGGCCCGCAGTGGTTCGAAGCCGGCGGCAAGTTCTTCCTCGGCGCCGACAGCCGGCTCGGGCGCGACGAGATGGTGCGGCTGATGTACGGGGGCAGGACCTCGCTCCTGATCGGCTTCGTCTCGGGCTTGATCACGACCCTCCTAGCCGTCGTCCTCGGCCTCCTAGCCGGCTACTACCGGGGGTGGGTCGATGCGGTTATCGCCCGCACCCTCGACGTGCTCTGGTCACTGCCGGTCCTGCTCTTCGGGATCGCGATCGGCACCGCCTCGGCCCTCGGAGGGCTGGGCATCGGGCCGATTCACATCCCAGGCGGCTCAATCTGGATCCCGATCTTCGTAATCAGCATCTTCTACACGCCGTACGTGGCGCGGCCGATCCGCGGCGAAGTCCTCTCGCTCGGCGAAAAGGAGTTCGTCGAGGCGGCGATCGCCCAGGGTGCCGGGCCGCTGCGGGTGATGTTCGGCGAGCTCCTCCCCAACCTCGCCTCGACGATCGTCGTCTTTTTCGCCCTCAACATCGCCAACAACATGCTCTTCGAGGCGGCGCTCTCGTTCCTCGGCGCCGGCGTGCAGCCGCCGAACTCCTCCTGGGGGACGATGATCACCGTTGGTGAGGAACTGCTGACGACGCAGCCGTTGCTGGCGATCATCCCCGGAGTGATGATCATGCTGACGGTGCTCTCGCTGAACATCGTCGGCGACGGCCTGCGTGACGCGCTCGACCCGCGCTCGAAAGTCCGCTTCGAGGCGAAAACTGGCGTCGCCGAGCCAGAGGGGGCGGCGATCTGATGCTCCGCTTCATTGTCCGGCGCATCGTCGGCATGGTCTTCGTCCTCTTCGTCGTCTCGGTCCTCGTCTTCGTGATCTTCAACGTGATCCCGAACTCACCGCCGGCGCAACGGCTGGCGGGCAAGAACGCGACGCCGACCCTGGTCAAAAGCATCGAAGAAGAATGGGGCTTCGACGAACCACTGCCGGTTCAGTACGCGACGATGATGAAGAAGGTCTTCAACGGCGAATTGATCCAGTACTCGCCGCGGATTCCGGTTGACAACCGGATCAAGGAAGGCATCCCAGCGACCCTCTCGCTCAGCATCGGCGCCGGGATCATCTGGCTCGCCTTCGGCCTCCTGCTGGGCTATCTCTCGGCGATCAGGGCCGGTGGCTGGCTCGACCGCACCCTCACCGGCGTCGCCATCGCCGGTATTTCGATCCCGGTCTTCCTGCTCGCTCCCGTCCTCATTTACTTCCTCACCTACAAGCTCGAAATCTTCCCCAACGGCGGCTACGTCGGCCTCACCGAAGACCCCTGGGGATGGCTTCAGCACATGATCCTGCCCTGGTTCACGCTCGCGGTCCTCTCGATCGGCTTCTACAGCCGCGTCCTGCGCTCGAACATGCTCGACGTGATGAACGAGGACTACGTCCGCACCGCCCGGGCGAAGGGCTTGAGCGAACGCAAGGTGATGACCCGACACGTGCTGCGCAACTCGCTGATCCCGATCATCACCCTCTTCGGGCTCGACTTCGGCGCCACCATCGCCGGCACCGCGATCATCACCGAAGTGCTCTTCAACATTGAAGGGATCGGCAGTTACGCGGCGGAATCGATCAAAAAGCTCGAACTGCCGCCGATCATGGGCATCACCCTCTACGGCGCCTTCTTCGTCGTTTTCATCAACGCTCTGGTCGATATCGCCTACGCCTACCTCGACCCGCGGGTGCGGCTGGGGAGCACGGCGCGATGAGCGCGCAGCCGATCCTCTCGGTCCGCGACCTGCGCGTCGGCTTCGCCACCGAAGGCGGGTTACTACAGGCGGTCGACCAGGTCAGCTTCGACCTCACGCCGGGTGAAGTTCTGGCGATCGTCGGCGAGTCGGGGTCGGGGAAGAGCGTCACTGCGCAGACGATGATCGGCCTCACCCGCTCGAAAAACTCGCGGATCGAGGGTTCGGTCAAGCTCGAAGGCGAGGAGCTGCTGGACGCCGATGACGCGACGATGCGGCGCCTGCGGGGCGAGAAGATCGGGATGGTCTTCCAGGACCCGATGACCTCCTTCAACCCGGTCTACCGGCTCGGCGCCCAAATCGTCGAGGCGATCCGCGCCCATGGCGAAAGCATCGGCAAGGAGCAAGCACGCCAACGCGTGGTCGAGCTGTTCGAGGCCGTCGGCATCCCCAACGCGGAGCGGCGGATCGACAACTACCCGCACGAGTTCTCCGGCGGGATGCGGCAGCGGGCGATGATCGCGATGGCCCTGGCGCTCGAGCCCGAGGTGCTGATCGCCGACGAGCCGACGACCGCGCTCGATGTGACGATCCAGGCCCAGATCCTGCGCCTGCTCGAGGACTTGAACCGCCAGCGCGGCCTGGCGACGATCCTGATCACCCACGACCTTGGCGTCGTCGCCGAGGTGGCCGACCGGGTGCTGGTGATGTACGCGGGGCGGGTGGTCGAGGAAGGGACGCTCGACGAGATCTTCTACGACCCTCAGCATCCCTACACCTGGGGGCTGATGGGCTCGCTGACCCGGCTCGACCGGCCGCGGCCGCACCGGCTGCCGCAGATCGCCGGCTCGCCGCCCTCGCTGCTGGACCTGCCCAAGGGCTGCCCGTTCCGGCCGCGCTGCCCGCACGAGTTCTCGAAGTGCACGGAGTACCCGGGGCTGGAGGCGCGAGTGACGGATGCGCCCGATCACCGCGACCGCTGCTGGCTGACGCCAGAGCAAAAGCGGGAGAAGCGCCAGGTCGAAGGGCAGATCGGACTCGAGGCGCCGCAGGAGGTCTCGCGCGGATGAGCGACGGCACCGTGAACCCGGACGGGCCGCTGCTCGAGGTCACCGACCTCGTCAAGCACTTCCCGGTCAAGCGCGGGATCCTGATCGACCGCGAAGTCGACCAGGTGCGGGCGGTGGACGGTGTCAGCTTCAACGTCGAACGGGGTAAGACGCTCGGCCTGGTCGGCGAGTCCGGCAGCGGCAAGTCGACCGCCTGCCGGGCGGTTCTGCAGCTGATCAAGCCGACCTCGGGGTCGATCAAGTTCGAGGGGCGGGAGATCGCTGGCCTCGGCCGCCGCCAGATGCGGCCGCTGCGGCGGGAGATGCAGATGATCTTCCAGGACCCCTACGCCTCGCTTAACCCGCGCAAACGGATCGGGCAGATTGTCGGCGACCCGCTGAAATTGCAAGGGGTGGCGAAAGGCTCTGACCTGCGCCGCCAGGTGCAGGAGCTGCTCGAGCGGGTCGGGCTTTCCAGCGAGCATTTGAATCGATACCCGCACGAGTTCTCCGGCGGCCAGCGGCAGCGGATCGGGATCGCCCGGGCGCTGGCGCTGAAACCGAAGCTGGTGATCTGCGATGAGCCGGTCTCCGCCCTCGATGTCTCGATCCAGGCGCAGATCGTCAACCTGCTCGACGACCTCCAGGATGAACTCGGCCTTGCCTACCTCTTCGTCGCCCACGACATCGGCGTCGTCCGCCACATCTCCGACCGAATCGCGGTGATGCACAGCGGCAAGATCGTCGAGCAGGGGACGGCGGATCAGGTCTGCGAGAACCCGAAGGACGACTACACGAAGAAACTGCTCGCGGCGGTGCCGATCCCGGACCCGCGGGAGTCGCGGGAACGGCGGCAGGTGTCCTCCGCCTAGGGACGGAGGTTGGGGGCCGGCGGGTCCTGTCACGGCAGGGGACCCACCATGTCTTCCGGTAGCTAAAGCTTCCTCAGACATGGTCCCCCCTACCGTGCCACCCGCCGGACTTATGCTCGTGGCATGACGCTTGCCCTTCGGCCGCCCATCAAGCCTCAGCTGGCGCTCACGCGGAAAGAGCTGCCGACGGGGGAGGAGTGGGCTTATGAGCCGAAGCTCGATGGGTTTCGGGCGATCGTCTTCGTCGACGGGGATGAGGCTTACATTCAGTCGCGCGGGGGGAAAGACCTCAACCGGTATTTCCCGGAGCTGAGCTTTGCGCCGGGACGGTGGGTGCTCGATGGCGAGCTGGTGATCCGGGATGCGGAGGGAAACCTCGAATTCGACTCCCTACAGGAACGGATCCATCCGGCGCAGTCGCGGATCGAGATGCTCTCCGAGCAGATCCCGGCTGGGTTCGTCGCCTTCGACCTGCTGGCGGAGGGGGACGAGGTGCTGTGCGAGCGGCCGCTGCGCGAGCGGCGCGAGCGGCTGGAGACGATCGCCGAGAAAGCCGGCCTCGAGCTGACCCCGCTCACCCCCGACGCCGCCCAGGCCGAGAAGTGGCTGGGCAGCATCGAGGGGGTGGTGGCCAAGGACCTGACCGCCCCGTATTGCCAAGGCAAACGCAAAGGGATGGCGAAGGTCAAGCGCGAGCGGACGATCGACTGCGTAGTGATGGGCTGGCGACCGGGCAAAGAAGAGGGCACGGTCGGCTCGCTGATCCTCGGCCTCTACGACGGCGCCGAGCTACGCACGGTCGGTCACATCTCCGGCTTCTCGAAAGCGGCGAAACACGGGATGCGGTCGATGCTGGCACCGCTGGAGACGGGCAAGAGCGGGTCGGCGGAGCCGAGTCGGTGGACCGGCGGGCGGGAGCTGGGGTGGGTGGAGCTGCGGCCGGAGTTGGTGATCGAGGTTGGCTATGACCATGCTGCCTCGGGGCGGATTCGGCACGGGGCCCGGTTCCATCGGTTTCGGGACGACAAAGCGCCGCGGGAGTGCAAGTTCGAGCAGTTGGATGAAGGAGCGGGCTAGAAGAGGGCGCCCTGGCGGGCGGGTCCTGTCTCCGATCGGGGGCTCTCCCTCCCGGGAGAGTCCTCCCGATCGTCGCCACCCACCCGAGGAGCCGCCGGCCTAGACCTGGCTCCTCGAGAGCGACCCCAGCCTTTGAGGGCGCGAGTGGTGTGGCGGCGTTGTTGGGGCTGCAGGTAGGCGCGGCCCTTGTAGAGCTGTTCGTATTTGGGGAGGAGGTCGGGGCGTTTGGTTTCTAGCCAGCCGAAGAAGACGTCCTTTACCTCACTGCGTAGGTGGAGGGCTATGCCAGTTAGGAAGCTGGCGTCGGCGGCTTTGGCGCGTTCGAGGATTGGTTGGACTTGCTCGGGCTCGTCGTTGATGCCGGGCATCAGTGGGGCGACTAGGACGCCTGACTCGATGCCGCGGGCGCGCAGCTCTTCTACGGCGTCGAGGCGGGCTGCCGGGCTTGGCGTGTGCGGCTCGGTCGCCCGCCAGGCTGCCTCATCCAGGGTCGGAACCGAGAGGTTGACCGAGACCGGCACCTTCTTCGCCATCCGCTTGAAGAGGTCGATGTCCCGCAGCACCAGCGGCGACTTCGTCAAGACCGTCACCGGCGTCTCCGCCGCCTCCAGCGCCTCGAGGATCTCCGGCATGAACCGGTAGCGGCTCTCTACCCACTGGTAGGGATCGGTGTTGGTCCCCAGCGCCACCAGCTCCCGCCGCCAGCTCGCCCGCTTCAGCTCCGCCCGCAGCAGCTCCGGCACGTTCACCTTGACCACGATCTCCCGCTCGAAGTCCTCCCCCGGACCGAAGTCGAGGTAGTTGTGGGTGCGCCGAGCAAAACAAAATTTGCAGGCATGCGTGCAGCCTCTGAAGGGGTTGATCGTCCAGCGGAAACCAAAGCGGTCGCCGGGGACGTGGTTCAGCGCCGAGCGGGCGCGAACCTCGTGGAAGTTGATCCCCATCGCCTCCGGCGCGTCGAAGGTGCGGACGACGGTCCCGTCGCCTACCCCAGGCAGACGCAAGTCGTTCTCGACCCGCTGTTCATCCCAACGCATACGAACACATGTTCGCAAATTGCCACGATGGCTCGCGGATATACCTCACCACCACCACTTGAGAGGTGTGTGATACCGTCCTTCCCCCATGACGGACGAGGTGGAGAAATGGCTTGAATCGCTACCAGAGGAGTCGATCGAGGCCGAGCTCGAGGAGCTCCGAAATCAGGTAAGCGGAATCAACCGGGCGATCGAGATCCGCGAGCAGGCGCTCGCGATGAAGCGCACCTTCGCCAACGAGAGACTGGATCCGCGCCGAGGAAACTGGCCGGTGCGGCAGACGCGGGTCTTTGAGGCCAGCGCGCCCTTTCGTGGCCGCGATGCCGTCCGGCAGGTGATCCGCGAAACGCCGGAGAAACGCACCTGGACCATCTCCGAGATGCTGGAGGCGATCCTCAAGCGTGGGTGGGCGGGCAATACCCACTCTGTCCAGGTCAACCTGTCCCGCATGTACAGAGACGGCGAGCTCGACCGGGAGAGCGTCGGCGTCTACGCGGTTCCGGAAGAACTTCGGGTCTCTCCAGAAGAGGCACGGGGATGACGGAGGGCCTGAGTAAAGGTGAACTCGCCCCGACTTAGGACCGGGGAATGCTGACTGGCATTTGTGGGTTCGAATCCCACGCCCTCCGTCCCGCTGATGATTGCACTCAGCTGGGTAACTCGGCGCGGATCACATAGCGTCTCTTGCTACGCTAATTGACGTGAACGTAAGGAAGAGGTTTAGAAGACGCGCTGGAGTCGACGCCTCGCATGAGCACTACAAGTGGTGGGCGCTCTCCTGCACCTCGCTGGGGATGCTGCTTGTCGCGACCAACTCGGGGACGTTGATCATCGCCCTGCCGGACCTGGAGCGGGCGCTGGGGACGAGCCTGCTGGAACTGGTCTGGGTGATCCTCGCCTACATGATCTCCTCGACCGTGCTGGTGCTGACGGCGGGGCGACTGTCCGACCTCTTCGGCCGCAAGACCGCCTTTGTCGGCGCCTTCGTCATCTTCGCTGCCGCTTCGCTGGGGGCAGGCTTTGCCGCTGACGGCACTCAGCTGATCCTCTGGCGGATCGTGCAGGGGATCGGCGGCGCGTTCATCTTCGCCAACGGCCCCGCCTTGGTCACCGACGCCTTCCCCCGCGAGCAGCTCGGCCTGGCGATGGGGACGAACACGATGGTCGCGGCGATCGGCCTCGTCATCGGTCCGGTCCTCGGCGGCGCTCTGGTCGCAATCTCCTGGCACTGGGTCTTCTGGTTCAACGTGCCGCTAGCGCTGGCCGGCGGCCTCTGGGGCGTCTTCATCCTCCGCGAGCTCGCCCGCCCCGACACCCAGCGCGGTTTCGACGTCGCCGGAACCCTGACCTTCGTCGTCGGCCTCACCGGCCTCGTCTACGGGATCTCCCGCGGCGGCATCTCCGGGTGGAACGACACGCTGGTGATCGGCAGCCTCGCCCTCGCCGCGATCCTCCTTCCCCTCTTCGTCTGGATCGAGCACCGCGGCAGCGCACCGATGCTCGACCTCTCGATCTTCCGCAACCGGCTGTTCGCCGCGGCTACCGGCGCCGCCTTCATCAACGGCCTTTCCCGTTTCGCGCTGATGTTCATCTTCGTCTTCTACTTCCAGGGCGCCCAGGGCGACGACCCGATCACCGCCGGGATCAAACTGGCGCCGATGGCAATCGGGATGCTTATCGCCTCTCCGCTTGCCGGGGTCTGGGCTGACCGCCACGGCTCCCGCGCCCTCGCCGCCGCCGGGATGCTCGTCACCGCCCTCGGCTTGGCGCTGATGACTACCCTGCAAGCCGACTCGCCCTACTGGGAGAGCGGCGTCTGGCTGGCCCTGGTTGGGATCGGCTCGGGGATGTTCAACTCGCCGAACACGGCGGCGATGATGGGCACGGTGCCGACCGAGCGCCGCGGCATCGCCGCCGGGGCGCGGACGATGCTGCAGAACACCGGAGCCGTGATCTCGATCGCCTTCGTACTGGCGATCGTCACCAACTCGATCCCGAAAGAGGTCCTCTTCGCGATCTTCTCCGGCCTCGCCGCCGGCCTCTCCAGTGCCCAGCTCGACCCCTTCATCCACAATATGCACGAGGCCCTCTGGGTCCTTGCCGCCACCTCCGTGGTGGGCGCCGGCGTCTCGCTGCTGCGGCCGAAGGACGAGGGCGCGGCGATGCACGTCCAACCCAACGAGGCCTTCGAGGAGGCCCTCGCCGAGGAGGTAAGGGCGACCCCATGAGCGAGGGGATGCGAATCGGCGAGGTAGCGAAGCTTGCCGGCACGACGCCGCGGACGATTCGCTACTACGAGGAGATCGGACTACTGCCGGGATCGCGCGAGCGGGCGGCCCGGAACCACCGCACCTACGCCGAGGCCGACGTTGAGCGGCTGACCGAGCTGCTGCAACTGAAGGACCTGCTCGGCCTCTCGCTCGAGGAGCTGAAGGAGCTGGTCGAGGCCGAGGGGGCGCGGGCGGAGCTGCGGCGCGAGTGGCACGGCGGCGTCGAGGACCCGGTGCGCCGCCGCGAGATCCTCGAGCAGTCGCTCACCTACACCGGCCGCCAACTCGACCTGGTCCGCCGCAGACGCGACGAGATCGCCAAATTAGAACAGGAGTTACTGCAGCGCCGGCGGCGAGTCCAATCTCTTTTGCGCGAGGCCAGAGGGGACGGACACCCCTCTCAAAACACTCCCCCAGCGCGCCGTTAGGCGCGCGTTTTGAGAGGGGTGTCCGTCCCCTCTACCGAAGCGGTCTGCTCCTCGAAGTGCTTGCTGAGCATGGTGACCTGGCCCTGGTAGTTCGAACCGAGCCTGGCACCGTAGAGGCTCTCCGCCGGAGCCGCCATCCGCTCCAGGCCGAGCTTGCAGACCGGCTGGCGGTGCTCGACCATGAAGGAGACGTCGCGGGCCCGCACCTCCAGCGCCGCCCGGCTGCCGTGCCGGCCCCCCTCGGGGTCGTAGCCGAAGCCGGGGTCGAAGAAGCCGGCGTAGTGGGTGCGCAGCTCTCCCGCGGTTGGGTCGTAGGCCATCATCTCCGCGGCGATCTGCGGCGGGATGCAGACCCCCTCGGCGGAGAGCAGTAGGTAGAAGATCTCCGGCTCCAGCACGACCCGCCCACCGGGCTCGGGGTAGACCGGATCCCAGTAGTCGGTCCAGCGGTAGGCGCGGATCCGCGAGAGGTCAACCGGGAGGCTGTTCTTCTTCGCCCGGTAGCCGACCACGCGGTCGGTCGGGCCGGAGAGGTCGAGGCTGAGGAAGAGGCCGTCGCTGACCGCCATCTCCGACTGGCGCAGCGCGTGCGAATCGAGGTAGAGCAGCGGGAACTCGTCCTGGAGGTCGCGGATGTCATCGTCGGAAAGACGCACGTCCCCGCGCGAGAGCCGCAGCTGGTTGAGCGACAGTCCCGCTTTCACCTGGATCGCGAAAGAGCGCGGGACAATCTCCAGATAGAGCTTGCCCTGGTAGCCACTGCGAATGTCGTCGAAGCGGTGGTGGCGGTCGGTGATCACCCGGGTGAAGACGTCGAGCCGCCCGGTCGAGCTCTTCGGGTTCGCCTTCCCCCGCATGTCCTCGGGCAGGCTCAGCTCCTCGAGCAGCGGCACCAGATAGGGGCGATCCCGCTCGAGCACGGCGCCGTCGCGCAGGTCGACGCGCTGGAAGGCGAGCCCGTCGATCTTTTCCTCGACCGTCGATTCGACGTCAGGGAGAAAGGAGCAGCGCAGCGCCCAGGCGAAGTCGCCGAGCCGCAGGTCGATGCTCGCCGGCTGCACCGCCTCCGGCCGGATCCGGTAGTCCCCCGAGCTCACCCACTCGGACTCGATCGCCTGCTGCAGCGCCTGCGAAGGAAGGACGCCGCTGGTCGCCTCGCTCATCCTGCGGAGACTATTCGCCGCGCCTCCTCCACACCGAGGTAGGCGGAGAGGACGAACTCGAGAATCTCCGGAAATAGCTGATCAAGTTGCTCCGCTTCCCCAGCCAGGACACGGCGCCCGAGCATCGAGGCGACGCCGCCGATCACCGCTTCGTCGGTCGCTTCCGGCACTTCGCTTCCCCCCGGTGCCCCCGGCGCGCCGCTCCGGAGGTAGCTGACAAACGACTCGATCGCCCCCTGATAGCGATCGTAGACGCCGCGGCCGGCCCGCAGTCCTTCGACGAGCACGATGCTGGCCAGCGCCGGCTCCGCGGTGAGGAGCTTCAGCAAGGCATCGAGGGAGGCGCTGACCCGAAGGGGCCACGCCTTCTCCGAGGCGCCATCGCACGCTTCCCCCACACACCCTCGCATCCGCCCCACCGCCTCGTCATACGCAGCGATGAAACAGTCATCCTTACTTTCGAAGTGTTTATAGAAGTCACTCTTCGAAACCGCTGCTCGCTGGCCGATGAGTGACACAGTGGTTTTTTGATAGCCGACCTCGTACAGGGCCTGGGTCAGGCCGGTGATCAGCCGCTCGCGCTGGTTACGCGCGACGAACTCGGGCGAAAGCCCGTGACGTCCCCTTGGTAGCCGGTCCATTTCCTAATGGAGTCTGCCACCGTACTGTTACTTTCGCCGCGCGGTCTCCCGTGGTTTCCCTACACCGAGGTACGGCGATAGGACGAACTGCGACAGTTCAGGCAGCAACTCGACCGCTCGCTCCGCTTCGTCGCGACGAATCTGCTGCTGGAGGATCCAGGCCACCCCACCTACCAGCGACTCCTCGATCGTCTCCGGGAGGTCGCTGTTGTCGAGTGCAGAAGTGCGAAGCAGATCGACGAAGTCGCGCATCCCGGCGTCGTAGAGACGAGCGGAACTGCGGGTGGCGGAGATCGACTCGACCATGCACATCCGGGTGGCGGCAGGGTGGTCGGCGATGAACTCGAGTAGGGCCTCGAGGCCGGCGACGACCTGCTCCTCAGGCGAGTCGGTCCGTTCGCACGCTTCTTCGACGACGACCCGCATTTCGCCCATCGTCGCGTCGACCGCCGAGAGGAAGAGGTCCTCCTTGCCGTCGAAGTTGTCGTAGAGCGTCTTGCGCGCCACCGCCGCGCGGCGCACTATGTCAGCGATCTTAGTCGCCTCGTAGCCTTGTTCGGCGGTCAACTCGGCGATCGCGTCCATCATCCGCCGCCGCTTGTGACCGGCTACGAACTCGCGCGGAAGCTCTGGCCTCGCACTCATCGGGCCCCCTCCTGCGTCCCCGAAGTTGCTCGCCGGGAGACGAAATTGGTCGCCAATGGCGCGTCCTGCGCACCATTGTTCTGGTACCGTGAGAAAACTTTCGTTGTTTTTAATGGAAACTTGTGAGTTCTTCGGTGCCTTTCGAGCGAATCCAGCTGAGCCAAGAGACCCTCCTCGCTGCGGTCGGTGATGACTGGCCCCCCGAGCAGATCGAGGCCGCTCTCGACCTGCTCGCCAACAGCAGCGGCAAGTTCCCATCCGGAGTCCGCCGCCTGCCATCCGAGCTGATCCGGGCGATCCAGCGCGAGCGCCTGCTGGGCGCGATGCTCAATGCCACTGCCGAGCTCGGCTACCTGGAAACCAACGTCCAGGACGTGATCGACCGGGCCGGCGTTTCCCGTCCCACCTTCTACGAGCACTTCTCCAACAAAGAGGACTGCTTCCTTGCCGCCTTCGACTCCAGCGCCGAGCGCCTGCGCAACCTCGTCCACGGGGCCGTCAACGACGGCGGCGCCGTCTGGCGCGATCGAGTGCGCTGCGGCCTCGAAGCCCTGCTTGACTTCGCCCAGCAAGAGCCCGACACCGCTCGCACCCTCGTCGTCGAGGCGCGGGCCGCAAGCGCTACGGCCGTGCGGCGTCGGGTGCAGCTCCTCGACGACTTCGCTCGCTGCCTCGACGAAGAGGCCCGCGAACTCCTGCCTGGCGTGGAACCCAAAAATGCAGTCACCGCCTCGGGCATCATCGGTGGCGTCGAATCGCTCCTCTACTCCCGCCTCTGCAAGCAGGAATACGACCGGCTCGAAGCCCTTCTTCCCTCGCTGATGTACTTCGTGGTCCTTCCGTATGAGGGTCATGAGGCAGCAGGTGAAGCGTTCGCGGTCAACTAGATCCAGAGTACTAAAATTGGACACAAAGTACAGCTCGATTTTGGGCTGCACAACTTCCGGATAGCGGCTTAACAGGCTGTGTTCAAGCCCTTTAGCTAGCCAGCCAGTCCAATTCGTTCATTGCATTTTCCCGAAACCCCTGCAAGTCGAAACTGCAATCGTTTGCAGCGGTCACAAACGCTCCGTCAACCGACAAGAATTCCTGCAAGTCAGGGTGACAAAAAATCGCTCTTGGACACCGAGCGGGGGGCCGAGCGGAGCCGCATCATGCTCATACCCCGCGCGAGTTGGCGGACGCTGGTCGCACCTGGTGGCACCGGAACGGCGCGGAAGGTGGGCGCTGGTAGGTGGAGGCGGAAAGCGATTCTGCCCTGGCGGTCGAAGCCGGAGACGAGCTTGTTGTCGCCCCAGCTGACGAGCCAGCCGCCGCCGGGCAGTTCGCGCGCCGAGCCGCAGCAATGGCTGCGCTTTACCTCCGGGTCGTTCAGCTGGCCCTTGTAAACCGCCTTGCCGGCGGCAATGTCGAGCCTGTAGAAGACGACCCGCGGACGGCGGGGGCGGTCCTTGCCGTTGTCGAAGATCGTCAGCCGGCCATAGCGGTCGAGGCGGGCGTCGTGCTGGCCACCGAGCAGCTTCGTCGCCGGATCGCCGACAACCTGCAGGGACTTGCCGGTCTGACTGCCGCCGAGCTTCCAGCGAATTTCCCCGCTCGCGCGGTCGATCCCGTAGACCGCATCGGTGTGGCGGGTGGAGACGATCACTTCGTTCTGCCCCCGCGGCTCAATCGAGTTGATGTGGACGGGATCGTAGGCCTCGCGCTGGAGCCGGCGGCGCGGGTTGCTGAGCACGCTGTGCCACCAGCGGCCCGTCTCCGAGAGGGCGATGTGGCCGCGTGAGTTCCACCGCCACAGGACCTTCCCGGCGGGATCGACTTCCTGCGCTTCGGCGGAGACGATCGTCGCCCGCCGGGGGCCGCCCACGCGGCGAAGGTCGGCCGTTTCCGGGACGTAGGTGTCGAGCAGCACGTTCCCGTTCGCGAGTTCGCGGTACTCGTGGCCGTCGACGATCGATCCCCCGGTCTTGACCAGGCGCAGCAGCTTGCCCGACTCCGAGCGCACCTCGTGGGCCATCCGCGGATCGAGGCCGTAGCCGTCGCCGAAGGAGCGCGCCCAGACGACGCTACCGTCGCGGACAATCTGCCCCCACAGCGCCCGCGTGTCGGGGTTGAACCACCAGCGGGGCCTGCCTTCGGTGTCGAAGACGATCACCCAGGGGCGGCCGTCCTCGCCCGAGTAGGTAACGACGAATAGGCCGAAGGGCACCGGCCGGATCGATTCGAACTGCGTCGGCGGGAAGTCCGCCGGCAGCTTCGGGAGCAGAGGTGCTGGCCGCGTCTGGCGATCCAAAGCCTCGCCGCCGGCCTGCCCGCAGCCGCTGAGGACGCACAGTGAGAGGACCGCCAGCGCGAGCAGGGCGATGGCTCCGCAGGCGATTGCCGGGCGATGACGGAAAGGTTTCTCCACCGGCCCGAGCTTACGGAGCAGGGATCTGCTGCTACGGTGGAGAGGTCGGGTTTGGCCGATTCGCCACCCGAGAGGTTCCGTTTCCTCCACGTGCTCGTACGCGCCTTGGGGTCGCAGGATCTCCCAAGACGTATCTATCTAGGAGCTCGCAACATCACTACCTTTGCCGATCTCGGCACCTCCAGGCCGGTGGTCAACGCCCTCAGCGCGCGCTCGATCACCCAGCCGTTCCCCGTTCAAGAGATGGTCATCCGCGATGCGCTCGCCGGCCGCGACCTCCTCGTCCAGTCCCCCACCGGGTCGGGCAAGACCCTCGCCTTCGGCGTCCCGATGGTCGACCTGATTCAGCCCGATGGCAAGGGACCGGGCGTCCTCGTCCTCGCCCCCACCCGGGAGCTCGCCGGCCAGATCGTCCTCGAGCTGGAGGCGCTCGCGAAGTCGCGCCAGCTGAAGATAACCGCCGTCTACGGCGGCGTCGGCTTCGGCCCGCAGATCGCCGCCGCCCGGCGCGCCGACATTCTCGTCGCCACCCCGGGCCGCCTCGAGGACCTGATCGGGCGTGGCGCCGTCTCGCTCGCCCAGGTCCGCGTCCTCGTCCTCGACGAGGCCGACCGGATGCTCGACATGGGCTTTCGCCCCGCAGTCGACCGGATCGTCGCGCTGACCCCCGCCGACCGCCAAACTCTGTTCTTCTCGGCGACGCTGGAGGGCGCGACCGGCAAGGTCGCCGCCGCCTACACCCGCGACGCCCGCTCCCACACTCACGCGGAGCCGGAGCGCAACGAGGCCAACATCGAGCACCGCTTCCTGCCGGTCGAATCGCAGGGCGCCAAGCTCGAGCACCTCGTCACCCACCTCGCCACCGACGACGCCGGCCGCTCGCTCGTCTTCGTCCGCACCAAGCGCGGCGCCGACCGCCTGGTCAAGCGACTGCGCAGCCGCCAGGTGAACGCGGTCGCGATGCACGGCGACAAGAGCCAGAGCCAGCGCGAGCGGGCGCTGGCTCGCTTCGAGCGCGGCGAGGTGATGACCCTGGTCGCGACCGACGTCGCCGCCCGCGGAATCGACATCCCCGACGTCGCCCACGTGATCAACTACGACGCGCCCGAGGACCGCGAGGCCTACGTGCACCGGGTCGGGCGCACCGGCCGGGCCGGGCGCACCGGCACCGGCATCAGCTTCGTCCTCGCCGACCAGGCCGGGGAAGTAGGGCAAATCGCCGCGAGCCTCGGCCTCGACCACGGCCTCGGCGAGCCGACCCCCACGGCAACCTCCTCGCGACCCCAGCAGCGGCCCCGCCGCAACCGCCGTCGTCACAACAGGGCGGCGGTCTGAGGATGGCCGCCGACGCCGTCAGGTGGAGCTGCGCCCGCTGCCAGGTCTCAGTCGGCCAGATGGACGGCGAGCCGACGCTGCTGCCGTCGAGCTGGTCCCGGTCCAACGACGAAGTCCTCTGCCTGACCTGCAGCCGCGCCCAGGCCGGCGAGGCGGCGATGGACTTGGCGCCTGACGCGTGCTCGCGCGAGGACCGGGTCCGCCTCCGCCGCACCGCCCTGATCGAATTCGAGATCGGCCGCGCGCCCGAAGCACCGAACGCGACGATCGCCCGCGCCTGCCGCACCTCCAGTGCCGCGGTCGCAGCCGTCCGCGACCGCGTCGCTTAGCCGCAGCCTCGACACCAACTCCGGAGCGGAGGGGGTGGGATTCGAACCCACGAGCCCCCTTACGAAGGCCAACGGTTTTCGAGACCGCCCCGTTCAACCGCTCCGGCACCCCTCCGTGGAGTAGGAGATTCTAGGGAGCCGCCGCGGTGCAAGGCGGCTGTCCGGTTCAAGGGTTTGGCGGTAGCGGTCGAAGAAGCCGTGTGGCAAGCGACGAGCAGACCAAGCTCGGACAGTTCTTCGACCGGCGACCGCGGCTGCTGCGGGCGCTGGCGCTGCTTGCCCTGATCTGGGGCGTCGGCTACCTCACCTGGCGCGTCGGCTGGAGCGGCGAAGGGGCCGAGCCGGTCGTCTTCGCGATGCTGCTGGCGACGGAGGTCTACGGCCTCTACGCATTGGCAATCCTCACCTGGTTCTCCTGGTCGCGCCCGCCCTCGGCCCGGCCCGCCGCCACCCCCGGCCGCAAGGTCGACGTCTACGTCTGCACCTACGACGAGCCCGCCGAGGTAGTGATGGCGACGCTCGCCGGCTGCCGCGCCCTCACCTATCCCCACACCACCTACCTGCTCGACGACGGCCGCCGGCCCGAAATGAAGGAGCTGGCCGAGCTCGCCGGCGCCCGCTACCTCACCCGCGAAGACAACTCGCACGCGAAGGCCGGCAACCTCAACGCAGCGCTGCCGCGGACCGAGGGCGACCTCGTCTTCATCCTCGACGCCGACCACGTGCCGATGCCCGACGCGCTCGACGCGCTCGTCGGCTACTTCGACGACGAGCGGATGGCGATCGTGCAGACGCCGCACGACTTCTTCAACCACGACTCGGTCCAGCACTACCGCGTCGGCCGCCACGAGCAGTCGCTCTTCTACCGGGTCGTCTGCCCGGGCAAGGACCGCCACGGCGCCGCCTACTGGTGCGGCTCGGCGGCGCTGATCAACCGCCACGCCCTGCTGGCGATCGGCGGGGTGGCGACCGAGACGATCGCCGAGGACTTCCACACGACGATCCGGCTGCTGCGGCACGGCTGGCGTACCCGCTACCACGACGAGGTCCTGGTCCAGGGACTGGCCCCGCACGACCTCGACGGCTACCTGCTGCAGCGCGACCGCTGGGCACGCGGCAACCTCGCCGTCTTCACCCTGCCAGAGTCGCCGCTGCGGGCGAAGACGCTGAGCGCGAAGCAGCGCCTCTCGTTCCTCGCCAGCCTGTTCGCCTACCTGGCGCCGCCGATGCGGCTGCTGCTCCTGCTCACCCTCGGGGCGGTGCTGTGGACGGGGGCGCTGCCGATGAAGATCAGCGTCGTCGCCCTGGCGGCGCTGTGGCTACCCTCGGTCGCGCTCAACTTCAGCGCCGGCGCTGCGCTCGCCCGCGGCTACATGCGCGTCCCCGAGAGCGCCCACTACGAGCTGCTGACGATGGAGATCTACACGCGGGCGCTGCGCTGCGTGGTCCGCCCGGGGAAGACCGCCTTCAAGGTGACGCCGAAGCAGGGCCGCGACGGTGGCGGCTTCGACTCGCTGCGCAAGCTCCACCTCGTCCTCTTCTGCACCGTCCTGCTGGCGACCGGCACGGTGATGCGCCTGCTCGACCTGGCTGGGGTCGGGCCGCTGCCAGACCTGCCCGGGATCGCCGCCGTGGTGGTGCCGCTGCTGGGCCTCTACGAGCTGCGGCGCCTGCTCGCCACCAGCTCGGCGGTGATGCGACGGCGCCAGCGCCGCCTCGTCTACCGCTTCGAGGGCGATGCCGAGGCGCACGTCTATGACGCCGACGCCCACACCCCCGCCCGCCTGGTCGACGCCTCGGCCGCCGGCCTCGGCCTAATCGCCGAGGCGCCGCTGGAGCTCCGCAGCGAACCCGCCGTCCTCCTGCAGCTGGCCGATGCGCGCGGCATGATGCACGAGGTCGCAGCCAAGGTCGAAGTCCGCACTTGCCGCGAGGTCGAGGGCAAGCACCTGATCGGCGCCACCATCCTCGAGATCGACCCCGACGCGCGGCTGCACCTGATGGAGTGGTGCTACGTCGTCTGCACCCACGAGCGTCTGCGCGGCCACCGGCCGGTCACTCCGTTCACGGGCGAGGAGGCGATCGTCGTCTCCCTCGAGGATTTCCGCGAGCCGGAGCCAGTACCGCTGCGGCCTTCGATCCCCGCCCTACGCCAGGCTTAGATCGGTATCCTTTTCCAACGCACCGGTTCTTTAATCGGCTGCGCTGCGGGAGGAGAGGACCGGCATCATCGGCCAAGAAATGCCGGCCCTCTCACTTGTAACGAAGTTCAAGTCAGACACTCCATTACCTTTCTGAGTATAGAGTTTTCCTCAAATACTCTCTAAGTTCCTTAGGAAGTATCTGCCGCAACGTGCAGCCGTTGCCGGCCGGGAATGAGCTGTTCAAGGCAAGCGAATACCCTTTGCTGACCCGGAGAGGTGTCCGAGTGGCTTAAGGAGCGCGATTGGAAATCGCGTGGGCGGGGTTAACCCGCCTCGTGGGTTCGAATCCCACCCTCTCCGCTAGACGACAGACAAAAGTCCTCGAGGCTCTGTCATCTGGCCTCCCAGCAATCCCGTCACCCCTCCCCCTCGACCATCCCGGCGTTCAATCGTGCCGCCAGATCATCCGCCTGGGCCTCGTCGGTCGTCGGCGGGAGGACGATCCGCCCGTCGAAGGTGTCCACCACGCAGTGCTGGACGGCATAGACCGGCCCCGTTGCTGAATCGTCTACTTGCCCGCTGACTTCGCCCTTTTCCTGAGGGACGGCGAAGCGGTACCGGCGGCGACTGCGGCCACCTTCCCATTGCAGGGAGACCTTGAGCCGACCCACCTCCTATCTCCTTGGGTCAGCTTGCGGGATCAGGTCGGCATCCCGTAGCCACCGAAGGTGGTAGACGAGCTGAGATCGGGAGACGTTCCCGAACCATTCGCAGAACCGGGGAAGCAACTCGTCGGGGTCGAGCGAGCGCGCCTCGTCTTCCTCGTACAGCTCCAGGATGCGCAGCCGCACTGGGGACTTGCGAGCCTGTTCCTCTGTGAGTTGCCGCCTCGGTTTCCCTGCCGCCATCTGGCAAAAACGCTACTGACCGTTTTACAAAAATTTGGATCAGCGCTGACGGCGTTTGGATTGCTCCCAGACGACCGCTCCACTACGTTCGATCGCGGTAGACGGCGCGCTGCTTGTCCTGCCGTTTGCCCCCCAACCACCGACCCCCGGCGCCTTTCCCTAGGCGGCGGGGGTCGCCTTCCCTGGCGGGACATGGCGCGGCGTGCATGCGTTTGAACCCGTGGCACGTCGCGCCTCCCTCGCAGACGCTGGCGATAGGCGGAGCCGCCCTAAAGACCCCACGGCTCCGCATCGCTAGAGCCGTGACTTAGCCGTTCTTGGTGATCGCAGGCGGCACTGCGTGGATGCGCACGAGCTTCATCGGTCCTCACCTCCCCTCCATCCGATTGGACGGCAGGAAGGATTGCCCATTACTGAAAAGCTCGTCAGCAAACCGGCGCATTTGCGCCGAACTGCAAATCCTGCCGCCCGTACTCCTTACGATCCTTGTGCTGTCAAAGCTCTTGATCGGAAGAGGGGACATCCACCGTGGATCAGCCATGGGAACTTTACGTCGATGAGGACCTTGCTAAAGCGATCGGCCATGAGGTGCGGGCTCTCATCCTCATGGAAGCAAACGACCGGGTGATGAGCCCCTCGCAGTTCGCGAAGCGCCACGATCTGGACTGCTCCCTCGTCAGCTATCACTTTCGCGTGCTTGAGAAATATGGATGCCTAGAAGAAATCGCCAAAGTGAGCGTGCGCGGTGCCAATCAGCACTTCTTCAAGGCAACCAGGCAAGCGCTTTTCGATGGAAAGGTCTGGGAACAGATGCCCGAGACCGTGAGAAACAGGTGGAGCGGCAAGACCACGACCCATCTGTTGGAAGCCGTCGCGGAAGCAATGCGAGAGGAGACCTTTGATGAGCGCAAAGATCGGGCGCTCGCTTGGAGTAAAGATATTCTCGACGAGCAAGGTTGGCAGACGATCGCCAAGATCTTCCGCGATGCGATCTACAAGACGATGAAAGCGTCCGAAGCCGCCAAAGAGCGCGTGGAGACGGGAGAAACCGAGCCGATGCTGGGCTCGTGGGCCTTCTTGTTTTTCAAGTCGCCCTTCAAGGAGCCACCAGCCAACGAAAACGGGTCCGGCTCCTAGCTTCGCATCGGCTCACCTGGCGGCATGTTGCGACAACTCGACCGCCCATGTAGACGACCGGTGCTCATTCCCGGATATTCGTGCTCCACATCCAACCGCGCTTTCTGGACCCGTTTCAGATGAAGAGACGGCCGATCCTGGCAAGGGCATAGCGGCTGCGATCGTGCAGGTACCTTCGGGCGCGAGAATCGATTGTCTTCGCTTCCGAGCTGAGCTGAGCCCAGCGTTCCTCGCGGTCAACGATGGTGCGGCCCTCTGCCACAGCCTCGGCCAACAGCACCGGATTCGCGCCGGCGTCCTCCAGCGTAAGCACGTCGACACGCCGGCCAAGCAGACCTTCGAGCTTCAGCTCCAGGTCGATGACGCGAACCGGCGCAGGATCACGCATCTCGACGATTAGGTCCACATCGCTTCCCTCGTTGTCATCTCCCCGGGCGGCTGAGCCAAACAGGAGGGCGAAGCGCACGTTCTGCTCGGTTCGCAGCGCTTCGCGCAGAGCCGCGAGAAGTTGGGTCATGTGCCCGTGATCGGCCTGAGAGCTCTGTCTCACAACGGGCGTCCTAGCGTTTGGCGGCGAAGAACTCGCGGAGCACGGTGGCGCACTCCTCTTGCCGCACGCCCTGGATCACCTGGGGGCGATGGTTGAGGGCTGGCTCGGCGAGGATGTCGAGGATGCTGCCGGCGGCGCCTGCCTTTGGGTCGGGGGTGCCGAAGACGACGGTGGGGATGCGGGCGAGGACGATGGCGCCGGCGCACATCGCGCAGGGCTCGAGGGTCACGTAGAGGGTCGCGCCCGGCAACCGCCAGCCACCGAGCCGCTCGGCGGCGGCGCGGATTGCCAGCACCTCGGCGTGGGCAGTCGGGTCCTTGCGCAGCTCGCGCTCATTCCCCGCCCGGGCCAGCAGCTCGCCCTCGCGATAAATCGCGGCGCCGATCGGGACGTCGCCGTGGCGCTCGGCCTGGCGCGCCTCGGCGAGCGCGACCGCCATCGCCTGCTCGTGGAAGGCCTCGTCGGGCGAACGAGAATTGCCGGCATTCACGATGGGGCAGTATGTCCGCCGACAACTTCCGTGGCAGCGCGGTGTTCCAAGAGAGCCAGCCGACGCGGGGGCGCGGCGGGCGACTTGACCAATGATGAGACGACTTCTGCGAATTCTTCTACCCCTGACCCTAGCCCTCGCCGTCGCGCCAGGGAGCGCCGGCGCGAGCCCGACCGGGGTTGCGCCCGCCCGCGAATTTGCGCCGCGGCAGCTGCTGGTCAAGTTCGAGGGGCAGCGGTCGGCTCGCGCCTTTGTCCTGGCTCGCGGCACCGCGGTCCACCAAGCAGCAGCGCTACTGCGGCAGAACCCCAGCGTCGTCTACGCCGAGCCGAACTACATCGCCACCGCTTCGGCGGCCGAACCGCCGCCCTTCGATCCCAATGACTCCGGGTCCATAGAAGCAACCGCCGCCAGCGCCGGCGAATCGGGCAAGTGGGCCTACAAGCAGTGGAACTTCCTCTCTCCGGGCGGTCCCGAAACCGCAACGCTTCCGATTTCGCCCGGTGGGATCGACGCTCCAGACGCCTGGCGCAACCTGATCGAAGCCGGACGGCCCGGCGGCGCGGGGATTGTGGTCGCCGTGCTCGACAGCGGCATCGCCTACCGCTCCTACGGAAGCGAATACCAGCGCAGTCCCGACTTCGGCCCCCGCCAGTTCGTGCCGGGCTACGACTTCGTCAGCCACGACAGCCTGCCGCTCGACCAGAACGGTCATGGGACCCACGTCGCCGGCACGATCGCCGAGAAGACCGGCAACGGCTTCGGGCTGACCGGCCTCGCTTACGGGGCGAAGCTGATGCCGGTGCGGGTGCTGGACCGGCAGGGGCGCGGCAACGCGCTGGCGATCGCCCGCGGCATCCGCTTCGCCATCGTCCACCACGCCGACGTGATCAACATGAGCTTCAACTTCCCCTGCGGCAAGCGGGTGCCGGTGGTTGACGAAGCGCTACATCAGGCCTATCTGGCCGGGATCGTCACCGTCGCCTCGGGCGGCAATCTTGGCTCCGAGGGCTGCGTCTCGGAGCCGGCGACGGGGCCACGGGTGATCGGCGTCGGCGGCACCACCGAGGGCGGCTGCCTCGGCTACTACTCGCTGGCCGGCGGCTCGATCGACCTGGTCGCGCCGGGCGGCGGCACGGCTCGCCCCGGCTGTCCCTCGGTCTCCTCGCGCCCGATTTACCAGGTCACCCTGCGACCCGGCAGCACCAGCGAATTCGCAATCCCGGCTACCTACGTCGGCACCTCGATGGCCGCGGCCCACGTCTCCGGCGCCGCCGCCCTGGTGCTCGCGAGCAAGGCGATCAACCCCAAGCTCGAGCCCCGCCTCCGCGTCGACCAGGTAACGAAACGCCTGCGGCAGACCGCCCGCGACCTCGGCCTGCCCTCGCCTCAGCAGGGCGCCGGGCTGATCGACGTCGGCCGGGCGACCGAGCCGGTCACGCGTCCCTGACGGCGCCCGTCAAGTCGTGCGAACGATCATCACGCTGCATGGAGCGTGGTGAGACACATTGTTCGGCACGCTGCCGAGTAGGTAGCGGCGGGCGCCGGTCATGCCCTTGTTGCCGACGACGATCAGGTCGGCCTTCGTCTCTTCGGCGACGTTGAGGATCGCGTCGGCCGGGTCGGCCTCAACCGGGTGGGTCTGGACTTCAATCCCTTGCTGTTTTGCGTCTGCAGCGGCGCCGTCGAGGATGAGGTTGACGTCCTCCCGCGGCCCGATCTCGTACTGGACGTCGGCGGGCGCTTCGGCCTGCTCGGCTTGCACCCGGCGCCCGGAGGCCGGCTGGTAGGCGCTAACGAGGCTGAGGGTCGCTCCGGTCATCTTGGCCAGCTCGACCGCCTGGCGCACCGCCTCTGCGGCAGTCTCCGAGCCATCGGTCCCCACCACGATGCGTTTGAACACGGCGCCTCCTTCGGTCGCTGGACGGGCCGATACTAACGCTGGTTGGAAGACGGCTGGTGTTCCTTCGCCGGCAGGCCGCGGAAGCCGTCGCCGAGGATTTCGGTCGGAGTTTCGACCAGGCGGACGATGCCGATCACCATCGCCGCAACCAAGCAGACGACGAGGATCACGATCGAGGCTCTCCAGACGGGGGGCACGGGCTGGACCCTAGCCCGCGGGGGCGGTCGGCTGCGGCGCTAAGGTGCGGCCATGGCACTGGAGAAAGTCGCGGACGAAGTCTGGTTGCTGCGCGGGGATTTCCGCGGGGCGATGAACATCTACTTCCTCGAGGACGGCGACGGGGTCGTCCAGTTCGACGCCGGGACGAAGGCGATGCGGAAGAAGGCGAAGGCCGCGGCGGCGGAACTGGGCGGGTTGAAGCGGGTCGTCCTCGGCCATGCGCACGCCGACCATCGCGGCACCGCGCCCTACATGGACGCGCCGGTCCTCTGCCATCCCGACGAAGTGGTCGACGCCGAAAGCAGCGCCGCGATCGCTCCCTACATGGACCTCTCGCAGCTCCCGGTGGCCTGGGTGCGGTGGATCTACCCCTTCCTGCTGAAACGGTGGGACGGCGGCGCGGTGAAGATCGCCGACACGGTGATCGAAGGCGACGAAGTCGCCGGCTTCAAGGTCCTGCACTTCCCGGGGCACGCGCCTGGGCTGATCGGGCTCTGGCGCGAGAGCGATCGGGTGGCGCTGGTCTCAGACGTTGTCTACCTGGTCGACTCGGCGCGGCTGAAACCGCTGCCGCCCGGCGAGGCCAGCGTGCCCCACCCTGCCTGGGCCTGGGACCACACCAAGGCGAAGGAGTCGGTGCGCAAGCTGGCGGCGCTGGAACCGCGCGTCGTCGCGCCCGGTCACGAGCATCCGCTGCAGGGCGAGAATCTGCGCGAGACGCTCGAACGGGCCGCCGAGAAGTACTGAAAACGCCCGCTGCCATAAGTTCTGGCGCCTGATGATCGGGACCTACGCCTCGGCGGCGCTGATCTGCGCCGTCTCGCTGCTGGTCGGCCGGGCCATCCTCTCGTTGGCGGGCAGGCGCGAGTGGACGTGGCTGGAGCCCGCGGTCGGGTTCGGCGCGGTGCTGACGGCAACCGGAATCGTTGCCAGAGCGCCAGGGCACGGCACCTCCTCGACCATCGCCCTAGCGCTGCTGATCCTCGCCGCCGCAGCAGTCCTCTGGCGTGGCGGCGGCGTTCGTCCTTGGGACGGCTATGCCGGTAAAAGGACGAACGCCGCGGGTGGGTTCAGCCCGTGGCGCGAAGGGCTGCCGGTGGCGCTCGTGGTCCTCGTTGCGCTCTCGATTCCGTTTGCGGTGAGTGGGGGCTGGGGGCTGCTCGGCGTTGGCTTCAACAACGACCTCGGGCTGCACCTTGCCTGGGCCGAGTGGTTGCGCAGCGGCTTCGGCCCCGCACCCGATCCGGGCTACCCGCTCGGCCCGCACGGCCTGGCGGTGGCGACCGCGGTCGTCCCAGGCATCAACCTCGCCCAGGCCTTCCTCGGCGAGATCATCGCGATCGGGGTGATGACCGGACTGACCGCTCTTGGCGCCCTGCGCGGCATGACTCCCGGCCGCCGCACGATCGCCGCAGCGATGGTCGCCCTCCCCTACCTAGCCGCCTCCTACTTCGCCCAGGCCGCCTTCAAGGAGCTCGCCGAGGCACTCCTAGTCCTCGCGTTCGCGATTTGGCTGACGAACGTCAAGGAAGTGCAAACCTATTTCTCCCCGCATACCGGGGACAAAGGCGCATGGTCGATCTGGTGGTCGCGCTTGATGTTCGTGCTGCCGCCGTTGGCGCTGCTGGGCGGCATCTTCTTTTCGTACTCATTCTCCGGCGTCGCCTGGCCCGTTGTGACCCTCGTCCTCTGGAGCCTCACCCTGCCGGAGGTGCGAGCGGCCCTGCGCCCACGCTTGCTGCTCCGCTTCCTCCTGCGCCCCCTGACCATCGCCGCCCTGGTCCTCCTCGCCGCGATTGCCGTGGCAGTAACCATCGGCCCCTTCGGCTTCGGCAGCAGCTTCAACAAAGTCGCCGGCTCCAACACCTACGGTCCCGTCTCCCCAATCGAGGCGCTGGGCATCTGGCCAGCAGCCAACTACCGCCTAGACGCAGCCGGCGGCACCCACCTCCCGGTCCTAGCCGGGGCGACCGCAGTCCTAGCCCTGCTAGTCGGCATCGCCTGGTGGATAAACCGCCGCGAACCAACGTTCCCGATAGCCCTAGGCGCCGGCGCCCTCCTCTACCTCGCGTCCCTCCCAACCAGCGGCGACTACTCCCAAGCCAAGGCCCTGATCATCATCACCCCCCTGGCGATGCTCGTCGCAGTCCGCCCGCTGCTAACGGAGTGGTGGCGAGGGCGCGGCTTGTTGCGGATCGGGTGGGCCGTGCTCGCAGTGGTTTTCATCGCCGGCGCGGTCTACTCGAGCTTCCTAGCTCTACGCGACGCCCCGGTCGGTCCGCCCGGCCACGGCTCGGAGCTGCAGGCGTTCCTGCCGATCGTCCACGGCCAACCCGTCCTCTACGCAGGCCAGGATCGCTACGCCGCCTACGAGCTGCTGGGCGCCGACACCCACGTGCCCCTGGTCGAGTTCCCCGACCCCGCAGTGTCGCCGAACTCGGAAAAGCCGTTTGACACCGGCGATGCGTATAGCCCGATCGACTTCGATTCCTTCTCCCGCGGCACGCTCGACCGCTTCCCATACGTGATCACCAGCCGCGCCGCCTGGAACAGTCAGGCGCCGCCCAACTTCAAGCGAGTGGCGACGACCCCCTCCTTCGTGCTCTGGAAGCAGACGGGGCCGACCCCGGAAAATCGCCACGTCCTCCTCGAGGGGACCGAGGCCGGCGCCTTCGCCGGCTGCGCGGCGCCGGAGATCCGCATCCTCCTCGGCGGCCAGGGCCGCGCCGGGCTCTTCCCCGACGCGGTGATCGGCCAGAAAGGGAGCTGGGACCAGGGGAGCATCCTCGGCACCGGCGCCGAAACCTCGCAGGTGCTGAAACTGCCGGCGGGCAGCTGGAACCTCTCGATCCAGTACTTCTCGCCTTTCGACCTGACCCTCTCGGCGCCCGGGTTCAGCGAAACGCTTAAGGCGGCCCTCGACGGCCAGCGGCCGAACACGATCAGCCTCGGCAACAACGGCCAGTTCTGGCCGGCCGGCCGCTACGAGAGTAAGGGCGGCAAGACCCGCTTCACGCTCGCGACCGCCGACGCCAGCACCCTGCAGAGCCTGACCGGCTACGACGGCAAGGCCTACATCGGCGAGCTCGTCGCGGTCCCGGCCAAGCGGCACCGCACGGTGCCGCTCGGCCAGGCATGCGACCAGTGGATCGACTGGTACGAAGCTGAAGAAGCGCCCTGAACAGAGCGCTATTTCCCTTTCGTTCGGATCTTCTCGTAGCCGTAGCTGTTCGGATCGGTCAGCGCGTTGAAGGCGGCTTTCCCGTACTCCTTCGCCGACCCGACGGCGAATTTGCCGGTGTTCGGATTGACCTTGCCGCAGATGCCCCCCCAGTGGTCGCGTGCGTCCCAGTTGATCGTCGAGTCTTTGATGATCCGCTGCGCCGCCCTTCGGGTTTTCTCGTCTCCGTCGTAATAAGGCCGTCCCACAGCTCCGATCGCTGCCAGGACGGGGACCGAGCGCAGAACTTTGTCTTTGTTCTTGAAGGCAGCTACGCCGAGCGTCTTGAAGACATAGCCAAACCATTCCTCGGTCGCCAGCTCGAGCCGTTCGAAATCCACGCCGTCGTCGGGGATCCGCCCCGCTCCGTAACCGATGGCGCTCGGGCCCAAGGTCATCGCCGTGACTGCGAGTCTCGCCTGGAGGGCGGTGAAGATCTCGGGGCCGCTGGCTTTGACCTGACGCCCCTTTTCCTCTAGAGGCGCGTGGAGAGCGGGAAAGACCGTCCTCGCGATATCTCCGAAAGGATCGGTGAAGTCGCGGGAGACGATCAGGTTTGCGTTCACCTTGACCCCGCGGCCGTTGATGTCCGCGAACCACTTGCCCGCCATCTCCACAGAGACGCCGTGGTGGATCACCATCGTGATCTCCTTACCAAGCATCCGCTCGATCAGCTCCTCCGGCATGCCCGGCTGTTCGAGCAGCCAGAGGAACGACTCGCCTCGAGACTCCCCATCCTCGATGATGAATTTTTGACCGGCGCGGATCCCCAGGTCGCCGGCCTCCTCCTCAACGAACTCAAGGAGGGTCGGGGTCACGACGATGAAGGGGCCCATCACTCCCGGGCTCGGTCCCTGATCCGGCTCAGAGAGCCAGTCGCGGAGAATGTAATCGGCCAACGGTCCACGGGCGTTTTTCAGCTTCTGCCCCGTCAAGTCTCGCTGGATCAAGTCGTGAAGTTCATGCATCTCTTCGACCAGGCGCTGGATCAGCGGTTCGTTTTGGGCTTTCGGCAGGAAAGCCCGCCCCGGGACAGTCAAGTCGAGAAACTCAGAGACGGAGACCGCCGCAACGGCCTCGTGCTCGCTCAGCTTGAGGGCTTTCAGCGTCCGGCTATAGGTCTGAGAGACCATGACTACACTCCT
>DASZNP010000074.1:0-21459 GCA_035551255.1 Solirubrobacterales bacterium | reverse complement strand
CCAAGTTCGGCCTGGTTGAGAAAGTCGTCGGCCTGACGCCCTCGATGGGCGGCACTCAGCGCCTCGCCGAGCGCGCCGGCAGCGGCCGGGCGCGCCACTTCGTGATGTCAGGCGACATCTTCAGCGCCGAGGAGATGGAGCGCTGGGGCGTCGTCAACAAGATCTTCGACGGCGACTTCGACGCCCAGGCGCGGGAGCTCGCCGCCGAACTTGCCGCCGGCCCGACCAAGGCCCACGCGATGACGAAGCTGATCCTGCGTCGCTTCCGCGAAGGCGGGATCCCGGCCGCTGATGAGGCGGTGCGGACCGACGCCGCCGAGCTGTTCGGGACCGAGGACCTGCAGAACGCCGTCCGCACCTTCCTCGAGCATGGCGGTCCCGGCCATGCCGAGTTCCAGGGCCGATAAACGCTCGTCGGCAAGCCGACGAGCAGTAGGGTGGCCCGATGACCGACTTCGACCTGATCGCGAAAGGGATGAGTCAGGCGGTGCCGTTCGTCGGCCACCTCGGCGTCGAAGTGACGAGCATCGGCGAGGGGGAGGCGACGGCGGTGTTGCCCGACCGCGGCGAGCTCTTCAACCACGTCGGCTCCCAGCACGCGGGCGCCCTCTTCACCGTCGCCGAGACCGCCTCGGGCGCGGCCTTTGTCGGCGCTTTCGCCGAGCGCATGGGCGACCTGATTCCGCTCGCCCGCAGCGCCGAGATCTCCTACGAGAAGATCGCCGAAGGGCCGGTCACCGCGAAGGCGAAGCTCGGCGTCTCCGCCGCCAAGGCCCTCGAGACCCTCGACGCCGACGGCAAGGTCGAGTTCCCCTGCGATGTCGAGTTGACGAACGCCGACGGCGACCAGGTGGCCGCCGCCAACGTTCGCTGGCACGTCCGGCTCAAAGATCCGGCCGCGCGATAACGCCGGTTGCTACTGCCAGGGTGGTCCCTGGGGGCAGCGACCGGGGATCCACGGCGGCCCTCCCTTGTGGCACGTGGTTCCTTCGGAACCTTCAGGTCCTTCCGGACCAGCGGGACCAGCGGGACCCGTGGGACCGGTTGCGCCCGTCGGGCCGGCGGGGCCAGTTGCGCCCGTCGGGCCGGCGGGTCCGGGAGGCCCGGGAGGCCCTTGTTTACCGATTACCGGCTCGTGGCTGAGCTGCCGCTTGCAGATCTGCCTCGCTGCCTTCCTCGCTCTGCGGCGGGCGTTGCGGAATTTTCTCCTTGGGTGCCTCGAGGCGTTGGCTAGGAAGGCCCGCTGGACCCTCCCTTCGCACTTCTTCCTTTCCCTCTTTTCCACCAGCTGAGATTTCGAGATCGCGCCTGCCTGGGCGGGCACCATCAGCGCGGCGAGCGCCAGCAAGGCGGCCGCCAAAATCACCTTCGGATGTTTGAACGCTTTGAATGGGCTCATGAGTCCCCCTGTCTGGATTACAGAAGGATTGAACGTAGGAGGACTGAGCGGACTGAACCACCTCAATTACTCGAGTTTTGTCTTGGTACCCTTGGTTCTCGCGACAGCGCCTACCTAATTTTCGAACTGCTCTCTTCGTCCATCCGTCCAATCGTCCCTACGACGATTGTCCAGAGCGGTTGACTTAATTAGGAAACCGCGCTGTTGGCGCCGACAGCGCGGGAGTGAGGTTCAGCCATCCGCATCTGCATATCCACCGCTCAGCTCTTGCTGCTGCCGTGGCGGTGGTTGCCTCCGCCTGTCTCCTACTGACCCCCGCGGCGAGGGCTTACGGTCCCGACGACGTCATCGGCCCGCCCGAGGTCCGCTCGATCGTCAGCACCTTCCTCGTCCCGACGCTGCCGCGGCCTGTTCGGGTCGTCATCGGCGCCTGCCCTGACGGTTTCCCTTCCCAGGGGTGTCATACCTCTGGCCGACGCATGGACACGATCTGGCTCGATCCCTCCACCGGCGGCCTCGATGCGGAGACGACCGCACATGAGATGGGCCATGTCTTCGAGAGCTACATGTGGAACCTGCGCTGGGAACGACGGCAGGGAACTGAATTCGTGCCGAAGACGTTCGGCCGCATCGCCTCGGTGCTATTCGGAGAAATCACTCCCTCGACCCTCGAATCGGAAGTGTGGACCGAGCAGTTCGCCGAAAGCTACAGCGCCTGCGCCCGCCTTCCCGCTCTCTCGGAAACCATCACCGGGTTCTACGGGTTCCAGATGAGCCCCGAACAGCACGACCTGATCTGCCCGATGATCGACGAAATGGGCCAACGGTACGAAGAAGTGAGTCAACCCGAAGAAGCTGAAGCGAGGCGACCTCGTGTTCGCTTTCGCCGTAACGACCCGATTGGGTGACTCAAACGGTTAGCCGCTCGACCGGCAGCCGCCGGGTCGACCAGAACGACGCCAGCACCAGCAGTGCGGCGACGAGGAAGGCGAGCTTCAGCGCCTTCAGCTGCGCGTCTTCGTAGTGGGAGACGAGCGTGTCGGTCGTCCGCGGGCCAAGCCGCTCGGCCTCGGCCGCCTTCCGCACTTCGTCTGAGGCGACGAAGCTGCCGCCGGCGCTCAGCTGCGTTTCGACCTGCTGTTCGACCCGGTCGGAGACCTGCGGATCGTTGGCGATGTTGCCAGTGAAGGCGGTGATCAGGCCGGTGATCACGATCGCCCCGAGGAAGGCGGTGCCAAGCGAGGAGCCGAGCTGCTGGGCGGTGTACTGGAGGCCGCCGGCTTCGCTTCGCTGCTCGTCGCCGATCGCCGACTGGACGACGTTGCCGAGCTGGGAGACGACCAGGCCCATGCCGACCCCGAGCACTCCCATCGCGAAGAGGAAGGAGGCGTTGTCGAGTTCGGGCTCGATCGTCCCCAAGAGCAGCAGGGTGGAGACGAAGACGAGGCCGAGGCCGGTCTGGACCAGGGGCCGCGGGGCGAAGCGGGTCGAGAGGCTGGAGCCGACGATCGCGCTGACGAAGAGGCCGACCGAGGTTGGCAGCATCCGCACCCCCGTTTCCAGCGCGTCGAGGCCCTGGACGATCTGCAGGAAGAGCGGGATCGTGAAAAAGATCCCCATCAGCACCAGGTTCTGGGCGAGGAACATCGCGACGCCGCCGCGCAGGGTCGGGAGCTTGAGGAGGTCGAGGTGGAGCAGCGGTTCTTCGCCGCGCCGCTCGCGCCGTCGCTCCCAGGAGACGAAGACGGCGAGGAGGACGCCTCCGGCGGCGAGCACGAAGGGGGTCAGCGAGAACCCGAACGGGGTGATCGGTGAGCTGCGCGGTGCCAGCCATCCCCAGTTGCTTGCCTGCAGGACGGCGAAGACGAGGACGGCGAGGCCGGCCGCCGAGAGGACGCCGCCGACCCAGTCGAGCACCGGCCGCTCTCCCTCACTCTCCGGTTCGGCCATCAGTTTGGTGCCGAGGAGGATGCCGATCGCGACGACGACCTCGCCGACGAAGACGAGCCGCCAGGTGAAGTCGGTGGTCACCCAGCCGCCGAGGATCGGCCCGACCGCGATGCCGGCGCCGGCGACGCCGCCGAGGACGCCATAGGCGACGGCACGATCTTTGTCGCGGTAGGTGCCTGCGACCAGGGCGACCAGGGCGGGGAGGACGAGGGCGGCGCCGATCCCCTCGAGGATCGACCAGCCGAGCATCAGCGAGGGCACGCTCCAGGAGGCGGCGGTCAGTCCCGAGCCGATCCCGTAGATGACGAGGCCGATGGCAAAGACGCGGCGGCGACCGTAGATGTCGCCGAGCTTGCCGCCGGTCAGCATCAGCCCGGCCATGACCAGCGCGTAGAGGGCGATCACCGCCTGGATCGTCGTCACCGTGGTGTCGAAGTCTTCGACCAGTTGGCTGATCGCGACGTTCATCACCGCCTGGTCGAGGACCATCAGGAACTGCGCCGCGGAGAGGACTGCCAGTACCGCCCACTTGGTCATCGCGCCAGCCTATGCGCAGCGGCGGCGATGCGGTAGAAGAAGCCATGGACGCGACCGCCACCGCGAGCGCGACGGGCCCGGCCGCCGCGTCGAGCTCGTCCTCGCCGCCGCAGGCGAAGCTGGTCCTGGCGGCGCTGATCACCGTCGCCGCGGTCGCCAACCTCAACCTCGCGGTCGCCAACGTCGCTCTGCCGGACATCGGCAAGGCCTTCGACGCGAGCCAGACCGGGCTCGACCTCGTCGCCGTCGGTTATTCGCTGGGGCTGGCCGCCTCGGTTCTCTACCTCGGCGCGCTCGGCGACGCCCACGGGCGCAAGCAGATGCTGCTGGGAGGGACGGCGCTGGCGATCCCGGCCTCGCTGCTGGCGGGCTTCGCGCCGACGATCGGCGTCCTCTTCGCCGCCCGCCTACTCGGCGGCCTGGCCGCCGGGATGGCGTTCCCGACCACGCTGGCGCTGATCACCGCGCTCTGGAGTGGGCCGGAGCGGACGCGGGCGATCGCGCTCTGGTCAGCGCTCGGGGGAGGGATCTCGGCGCTCGGCCCGCTGGTCTCCGGCGCCTTGCTGACCAAGTTCGACTGGGAGTCGGTCTTCTTCGTCACCCTGCCGCTGGCGCTGCTCGCCCTCTACCTCGCCTGGCGCTTCGTCCCCGCCCACGTCAATGAGACCTCCGATCGGGTCGACAACCTCGGCGGCATCCTCTCGGTGGTGATGGTCGCCGCCCTGGTCCTGGGGATCAACTTCGCCCCGGTGCCGGGAGCGAAGGCCGCAGCAGCTGGCCTGGGCGTCGTGGCCCTCGCGGCGATCGTCGCCTTCGTCCTGCGCCAGCGCCGCGCACCCGCGCCTCTCTACGACCTCGAGGTGGCGGGCCGGCGGATCTTCTGGGTCGCGGCCTGCGCCGGGATCATCGTTTTCGGCTCGCTGATGGCGGCGATGTTCATCGGCCAGCAGTACCTGCAGAACGTGCTGGAGTACTCGACCCTCCAGGCGGGGCTGGCGATCCTGCCGGGGGCGATCGGGATGGTGATCGTCGCGCCCCGCTCGGCCCACCTGGTCGAGACCAAGGGCGCCCGCTTCACCCTCCTGCTCGGCTATGCCTTCTGCCTGGCGGGGTTCCTGGTGATGCTGCTGCTCTGGGACGAGAACGCCCAGTACTGGCACGTCGGCCTGGGATACCTGCTGGTCGGCGTAGGGGTCGGCTTCGCCGGCACCCCGGCTTCGCGCTCCCTCACCGCCTCGGTGCCGGTGCACCGCGCGGGCATGGCCTCGGCGACGGCCGATCTGCAGCGAGACCTGGGCGGGGCGATCATGCAGTCGATCCTCGGCGCCCTGCTCACCGCGGGCTACGCAGCCGCAGCAAGTGCCGCCGTAGCCACTTCTCCGCACAACGTCTCTACCAGCGTCGAAAACGAGCTCACCAAGTCCTTCTCCAGCGCGGCGGCCGTAGCCGAACAGCACCCCGGCTACGCCGAATCGATCGTCGAAGGAGCCCGCGGCGCCTTCCTCCACGGTGATTCCTGGGCCTACGTAGCGGGGATCATCGCCATCCTCCTAGGCGCCCTCCTAGTAGCAACCCGCTTCCCCAACAAAGACCAAGAAGCCCAGCTACTGGCCAGCTACGCCAAGCAAGACGCCACGCCCCAAGCCACCTAGCCGCCTAAAACCGGCGCCCATCCTTTAACCTCGTACCTCCGCCGGCCCCAACCGGCCACCCCGCGCCTGTAGCTCAGTTGGATAGAGCGTCGGTCTACGAAACCGAAGGTCACAGGTTCGAATCCTGTCAGGCGCGTTCCGCTGTGCTGCCTTCGCGGACCACCGGTTGAACCTCGATGACCGAGGGGCAGCCGCCGCCTTCGCAGCAGGACTCGATCTTCTGGCGGCAGTCGGCGCACCACCAGGCTGAGCGCATCCAGAAGAGGCGGTGAGGCTGGCCCGTGAGTTGGCAGATCATCGGCCGATTGTGAGCGGCGTGTCGGATTGCTCGAGGGTCAGGCCTCGTGGCCGGGATCGATCCGGCGGGCGCGGTGGAAGGTGAATTCGCTGAAGGGGGTGCCGGTGTGGGCCTCTATGGGAGCTAGGAGGAAGGCGATGTGGTCGCCTAGGGGGTGGCGGGCTTGGATGGTGGCAGCGAACCAGTTGTCGCAGTCGTCGAGGATGGGGAGGCCATGCGGCCCTTCTTGCCAGGCGCAGTGGGCGAACTTGTCTGTGTCGTCGCCGGTCTGACCGCCGAAGAGCTCGGCCAGCTCGGTGGCGGAGGCGGGGACGAAGTGGACCGCTACGGCCTCCGCCTGCTGGGCGAGCCGGGTGGTGCGGTTCTTGTCCGACAGGCAGACGAGGAACCTCGGTGGGTCGATGCTGCACTGGGTGGCGAAGCCGATCAGGCAGCCGCCGAGCTGCTCGCCATAGCGCGTGGTGACGATGAACATCGGGTAATCGAGCTCGCTGACCAGCTCCTCGAAGTCCTCAGCTGCTTGGTGGTCTTCGGCCATGCGGACCCCCTACCCGGGCGGACGGGAACACCATCGTCGGTATCGACTCCGGAATGTATATCCGGGATATCCCGGATATACTTCTGATATGGCGAAGGTCCTTGTCTCTCTAGATGACCGCTTGGTGAAGCGGATCGATCGCAAGGCGATCGCGGTGGGCAAGAGCCGGAGCGGCTACCTGGCTGAGCTCGCACAGCGAGATCTCGCCAAGTCCGCTGGTCCCGGTGAGAACCCTGCCGCGCGAGCGGCGATGCGGAAGCTGGATCGGCTGTTCGCGAAGGCTCCCGCGGGGGACTCAACCGCCGCGGTGAGGGAAGAACGGGACGCGCGTTGAGAGAAGTGGTGCTCGACGCTTCGGTTGTCCTCAAGTGGTTCCATCGGGAGGACGAGGCGAATGTGGAAGCAGCTCAGAAGCTGCGGAAGGACTTTCAAGCAGGCGAGCTTCGGGTCGTCGCTCCGCCCCTGCTGTGGCTGGAGATCCTCAACGTCGCGGCACGGCGCTGGCATTGGAGCGCTTCACAGCTCGATCAGCTCGCCGCTTCTTTGCCGGAACTCGGTTTCGAGGAGATCGAACCTGAGCTCGACGGCGTTGCCGAATGGGCGGCACAGGGGCTCACCGCTTATGACGCCGTCTACGTTGCGACTGCCGAGGAAGCCGGCATCCCGTTGATCACCGATGACGCCGAGATCTGCCAGGTCGCGCCCGAGGCAAGCGAACCGCTAGTCAACAGCTAGGGATTGAGCCGCACCGGCAGGGTTTTCAGCTGGTTGAGGAAGCCGGACTCGATGTAGATCGGGGTGCCCGTGATCTCCATGTTGGGGTAGCGGGCGAGGGTCTCCTCGAGGAGGATTTTTAGCTCTAGGCGGGCTAGGGCGGTGCCCAGGCAGAAGTGGCGGCCGCCGGCGCCGAAAGCCTGGTGCTCGGGGTTGCGGAGGACGTCGAAGCGGTCGGGCTCCTCGTAGCGATCCTCGTCGCGGTTGGAGGAGGCGTACCACATGACCACCTTGTCGCCCTCTTTGATCTCTTGGCCGTTCAGCTCGGTGTCCTTGGTGGCAGTGCGGCGGAAGTGGGCGAAGGCGGGGAACATCCGCAGCGCCTCCTCAACTGCCCCCGGGATCAGGGAGGGGTCATCGACCAGGAGCTGGCGCTGGTCGGGGTTCTCCATCAGCGCCCGCATCGCGCTCGAGTAGGTCGCCTTGGTGCTGTCGTTTCCGGCGGCAACGAGGAGGAAGAAGCCCATCACGATCTCGTGCTCCTCCAGCTTCTGCCCATCGATCTCGGCGTGGACGAGGACGCTGGTGAGGTCGTCGGTCGGGTTCTCCCGCCGCTCGGCGATCATCGCGCTGCAGCGCTCGAAGACGAGTTGGATCGCTTTCTGGATCGTCGCTTCGACCTCGCCGACCTCGGGGCTGTAGTCGGGATCGTTGGCTGCCAGCGCCATGTTCATCAGCTCGGCCCAGGCCGCGTCGTCCTCCTCGGGGATGCCCATGAAGCTGCCGATCACCCGCGAGACGGCGGGCTGGGCGACCTCGGTGACGAGGTCGCAGCTGTCCCGCCCCTCGAGGCGGTCGAGCACGCCGACAACGATCTTGCGGATCTCCTCCTCGTGGGCGGCGATCCGCTTCGGCGTGAAGCCGGCCTGGAACAGCGCCTTGATGCGATCGTGCTTGGGCGGGTCCATGCCGATGAACATCGCCCGCGCCAGCTCGATCGGGAAGACCTCGTCGATGACGACGACGCCGCCGAGTTCGGAGGAGTAGGTCTGCCAGTCGCGGCTGACCGCGTGGACGTCGTCGGCCTTGGTCACCGACCAGAACCCCTTGGCCTGCGGCAGCTCGGTCACCTGCGAGGTCCAGTGGACCGGGCACTCCGACCGCATCCGCTTGAACAGCTCCAGCGGTGGACCTTCCTCCCAGTGCTCGCGGTCGAGGACGAGCGCCTCCTCGACGTTCCCTCCTCCGCCGGCGATCTCAGCTTGGTCGGTCACGCCCCGCGATCATAACTGGCTAGCTGGCCAGTTTCTACGAACGGGTCGAAATCTCCAGGAACTCCTCGGCGGCGTGGCGGCGGCGGGCACGGAGATCGAAGTAAAGGACGGCCGTCGCCAGGGCGTCGAAGGAGATGACGACGACTTGGACCGCCACGCCCCCGACGAAGCTGACGACCGTGGTTTCGTCGGCGAGGACGCGGTCGATCAGTAGGCCGGGAAGGGCCGTGATCACGGCGACGCCGATGATGAAGAAGATGACGTGGAGCAGGTTCCCTTCAGTCAGCGCCCAGCTTCGCTTCAGCGCCGGCCACCAGCCCTGGTGCTCGATCGCTGCGGTCTGTGCGGTCACCGAGAGGCGGAAGAAGACATAGATGCCCGGCAGGACGAGCAGCAGGAGACCGCCGAAGAAAGCGAGCCAGGACATGATCACCGCAGCGGCTACCACCGGCAGAACCGTCAGGCCGCGGCGGGCGACGGGCCCGAGCTGCGGCGTCCGTCCTTCCTCGACCTCCTCCACCGCGCGCACATGGAGCGCGGAGACGAGGGGGTTGACTACTGCCGTATCGACCAAGGTGAGCAACAGCGCGATCCCGCCCGCCAGTTCCCCTTGGTTCAACGGGCCGGCCCCGGTCGCGGCGAGCACGATCAGCCGGTAGGGAACGACAACCCCAGCCGCCAGGATCAGGAACAGCAGCGGATACCGCCGGTAGAGCCGGAAGGTCTCGCCGATCAGTCGCGGCGTCGACTTTGGTGCTCTTGCCTCTGCCTCCCCCATAAGCAACTGGCAGTATCCCGGTGCGAGCGGTTGCCGTCAGGTCAGGCGGCGAGGAGCTGCTCGATCAAGTCGGCCGCCTTCACCGTCCCGGGCGCGCTCTTCAGCCGTGCCGAGGTCCGCGCCAGCCGCGCCGCCAGCGCTTCGTCGCCGAGCAGCCGCTCGATCGCTCCGGCCAGCTCCTCGCCGCTGTGGCCGTAGGTGTCGAGCCGGGCGCCGAAGCCGGTCTCATCGATCCGCTGAGCATTGTCGTGCTGGTCCCAGAAGATCGGTAGCACGACCATCGGCTTGCCGAAGTAGAGGGACTCGGTGACGGTGTTATTGCCACCGTGGGTGATCACCAGGTCGACCTTGGGGAGGATTTCGGTCTGGGGGAGGAACTCCTCGCCGACCATGTTGCCGGCGAGCTCGAACTCGGTGTGCTGCGGGCCCTTCGAGACGATCACCCGGTAGGGCGCGTCGGCCAGCTCGCCGACCAGCTTCTGCATCAGCTCGACGTCGGCGGAGCCGAGCGAGCCGAGGCTGAGGTAGACCAGCGGCCCATCGCCGTCGCGCAGCTTCTCCGGCACCTCCCAGGCAGGATCGGTCGCGCGGACGCTCGCCTGCAGGTTGTGCCAGGTCGGGCCGAGCGGCTGCGCCCGCCGGTAATCGACCTCGTCGGGATAGAGGTACATGTTCAGCCACGGGCTCTCGTGGATGAAGTCGTCGGCTGGTAGCGGCGGCGCCCCGCGCTCCTCGCAGAAGGCGCTGAACTCGGCGTGCATCTCGGCGTGCACCTCGCGGTAGGCGCGCCAGTACTCCTCCCAGTCGCCGCGGTCCTCCGCCGGCAGGCCGGAGAACGGCGGCGGCACCTGCGGGTCCTTCATCTCGGCCGGGTTGCAGGACATGATTCGCGCCCACGGCCGCCCGCAGGCCGGCAGCGCCGGGAAGGCGACGACGTTGTCCTCGATGATCAGGTCGGGCTCGAGCTCGTCGATGATCTCCCGCAGACGCTCGTCGACGTACTTGGCGCCGTCGATCAGCGCCTGGAAGGTCGGCGCGATGAAGTCGGCCAGCTGCTGTTGGGTCGAGGTGCGGAAGACCGGCGCGGTGTCGCGGATGAAGTCCTTCCAGAACTGGCCCGGCGCTTCCTCGGTCTCCGGCGGCGGCGTCAGCCGCATCAGCCGCTCCTCGAAGCCTTGGGTTTCCAGCGTCCCCGCGAACGACTCCTCGACGATGAAGACGACGCGGTGGCCGCGCCGCCGCAGCACGTCGCCGATCCCGACGCAGTTGTTGGTCGGCCCGAACGCCCCCTCAGGGAAGAAGACGATCGTCGAGCCCTCCGTGCTCACCCGCCCATCGTACGGGCTGGCGTAGGCTCTATCGGTGGCCAGGGGACGCACGATGGCGGGTACCGCTGCGACGCTACTGCTCGTCGCGACCGTCTCCGTCTGCGCCGGCACGGCATTGGCGCAAGACCGTGGCGCCCGCGGCTGCACCCTCTACGGAACGGCAAAGAGCGACCGCCTTGTCGGCTCGCCCGGTCGCGACACCATCTGCGGCCGTGGTGGGAACGACAAGATCCTTGGAGGTGGCGGCGCCGACATCCTGCGGGGCGGCCCCGGGAAGGACCGGTTGCTTGGAGGATCGGGCCCCGACATCCTCGAGGGTGGTCCCGGGCCCGACCGGCTCGAGGGGGGCGCCGGGCGGGATCAGATGCAAGGAGGCCCTGGCAAAGATGTCTGCATTGGCAGCGCCCGCTACGACGTTGCCCGTAGCTGCCGATTAGCGGGACGGCCCCGCCCCCGGAGCTCGCCAGGCCTACAGCCCTGCCCGCCGAGTCTTTGCAAGAGCCCCAGCATTGCCGAACGGGGCAGTGGACCGAGCGTGCAGGCGGTCTGGGTCACGCCGGATAGCGCCGACATCGAAGCAGGCGGGGTGACGATGGTCGTCCATGTCGCCGCTTTCGACTTCGAAGAAGACATCTCGAGAGTTACCGCTCAAGTGAGTGGCCCAGAAGGCTTCCATCGCGAGCTCGAACTGACGGCGGTGAACCAGCTGAACTATGAATTCACCGGATCGATTCCGCTGGCGCAGGGGAGCCCGACCGGCATCTACTCGGTGGTCGGAGTCTCGGTCAGCGAGCCCGACGGGGCTTTGCTGAGTCTCGACCAAGCCGCGCTTGAAGAACGACGGACCGATCGAGAAGAACTCCGCTTCGGGTGGGCACGCGAACTGGTTCTTTACGAAGGACCCGATTACGTTCCTCCCGAGTTGCAGACTCTGCAGATCTCACCCCGTCAGGTAGACGCTGGAGGCGGAGGGGCCTCTGTGTGGTTAACGATGAAGGTGGCCGACGGCCTCTCCGGCGTGGCGAGGGTCGATGGCTCCTTCCAGATGCCGAACGGCGGCTACGGCTTCACGACTCCGCGGCTCGCCGGAAACGCGTCGGATGGCGAATGGATCCTCCGAGTCGACCTTCCCCACTACGCGGCGCAGGGGACCTGGACGTTGGAACAGCTCTCGCTCACCGACCGCGCCGGCAATGTCGTCAACCTGACTACCGCCGACCTTGAAGCTCGCGGTTTTCCGACCTCCTTCGTGCAGACTGCGCCGGGCGACACCACCCCCCCGACGATTGCCGGTTTGCAGATCTCGCCGCAGGTAATCCACGTCGGCAGCGGGGAAAGCACCTTCAACTTCGACGAGCATCTGATTGACGATCTCTCCGGGATCAACTCCGAAGCGAATTGCGGGGGCTGGATCGAAATCGAGTCGACCTCGGACCCGTCCTTCCGTTGGGTAGCCACGCCGGGCTTCCTACTCTCCGGTGACGACCTTGACGGCGTCCTCAGGATCGCGATGGGTCCAGGCAGCGAAGCGCCATTTGGCGCCTACGAAGTGGTCGGGATCTCCACCTGCGATCGCGCCTTCAACACAACTGAACTAACTGGCCCTGCCCTGGAAGCGAAAGGCTGGGATCTGACCTTCGAACGGCTCCCCTAAAGAGGGAGCGCGGCCTCAGAAAGCGGCCCCGCGCTCTAGAGCTTGCGCTCGATTTTCTCGGCTTTATCCCCGTGGTGGTCGGCGAGCTCGCGCTCGCGCTCGGCCCGTTCGGCTGCCTCGCGGGCGGTCTCCTCGTGCTCTTGGGCCTTCGAGGCATGCAGTTCGGCCTCGTTGCGGTGGCCGCCGGCCTGTTCGCGCAGCCGCATCCGCTCGAGTTCGCGGCGCTTTTTGGCTTTTTGGGCGGAGACCGCGAGCAGCGCTAGAACCGCGATCGCAACCACGACGATGATGGCGATGATCAGTACGGACATGCTTCAACAATAGCCCTGCCGAGCTATTGGTAAACCCATTCGATCCGTAGCTAGGCGCGATTACACGCCCGCCAGGCGGAAGTAGGCACTCGACCCCGACCTCCGGGTTTGCTTCAATCAGCAGACCAGAGAAAGGAGGTGGTCCTAACTTGAATCACATGCTTGATGGGACTCTGGAGGTGCAGGGCCGCTAGGCGCCGCACTGGTTCGGGCGCCCGGCGGAATCCACCCCGGGCACCGGCGACTCGTTGGGAGTCGGGTCTTGTCCCGCCCGATAGCCGTTCCCGCGTTCGTTTCCATGCACCAGACGGAAGGCGTCCCCTCGGGGGCGCCTTCCGCGCATAGGCGCCTTCGGGCGGCCGATGCGCGTTTAAGGGGCGCTGGCGTTGAGACCCGCGTCGGCTTCGGAGAGGAAGTGGGAGGCGATCCGCCAGCGGCGCTGCAGCACCGGTTCGACGGTTTCCGAGCTGCAGCCGGCTTCCGAGACGCATTCGCCCCAGTCGTTGGCGGCTTGGATGTAGCGGTTGAAGGCCTGCTCGGCCGGCGTACCGACGGCGCCGAGGCAGTCGATCTCCACCTGCCGGGTCGGGATCTTGCGGTAGGTCGAGCGGATCCCGCGCACCTCGGCGACGTACTGGTCAAAGGTGACGCCGACGGCGAGCCGCCGTCGCAATGAGTCCATCGAGGCGACGAAGCTGCCGAGCTGGGTCTGGCAGGGATCGGCGGCTGAGGGCTTCTCCTGCTTCTTGTCTTGAGCCGGCTGGGACTGCTTAGCGACGGTGGTGCCGGGGTCGCTGGTGACGGTCGCGGCGGCGGTGCCAGTCCTGCCCGATCCGCCGCTGCCACAGCCGCCGAGCAGGAGCGCGACCAGTAGAGCGCAGCCGGCGAGCTGGAAGCGGGCTGCGGTGGGCACGGCGGCAGTCTACGTCGTGTAGAAACCCTCCTCGTGTGGCGAATCGGTGGCTTCCGGAGGACGGCGCTGGCGTTCCTCCTCGCCCTCGCGGCGCTGGCCGCCGCCGCGGCTCCGGCCACCGCGGCCCCGAAGGTCCTGGTCGTCGGCGACAGCCTCGAGGAATTGACCTCGCCCCACCTCAGCAGCTACTTGCCAGGGGTTGAACTGGTGATCAACGCCAAAGGCGGCTACAACAGCTTCCAGATCTTCGACCTCTTCCAGGAAAGCTACGAACCGTCCGACTCGGTGATCGTCTTCGACGCCGGCACCAACGACAACCCGTCCTATCCCGAAATCCTCGCCGGCAACCTGGCCAAGGTCGCGGGCATCATCGGCGACCGCTGCATGGTCGTGCCGACGATCCACGGCCTGCACCCGGGCGGGGTCTCAGACGCGGGCAAGAACCGGGTCGTCGCCGAATTTGCCGCCTCGCGGCCGGGGACGCAAGTGCCCGAATGGAACTCCTTCGTCGCCACCCATCCTGAGCTGATGCAGGCCGACAACCTGCACCCGATCGAAGCCGGGGCGGAATACCGCGCCCAGCTGATCGCCCAGGGGGTAGAGGGCTGCCTCGCCTACGAGCAGGCCCGGGCGACGGCGCCGCCGGAACCCTCGGCGGGGCAACCGCGGCCCGAAGTCGAACCGATCGCGACCGTTGGCCGGCTGCAGGCGCGCCAGACCGAAGTGATGGCTGCGCTCCGCGCCGACGTCCTGCGCACGGCGGCGGCCTCGCTCCTCCGCGGCACCTTCCTGGTCCAACACTGAGGGACGGCGGGGCGAAGTGGCAACCTGTAGGCATGGAGCTGCCCCGTGAGTGAGGTGGTGATGCCGCGCCTCTCCGACTCGATGGAGGAGGGGACGATCCTGACCTGGCTGAAGCAGGTCGGGGACGAGGTCGCGGTTGGCGACGAGCTGGTCGAAATCGAGACCGACAAGGCGAACATGGCCTACGAATCCGACACCGCGGGCACCCTCCAGGAGATCCTTGCTCAGGAGGGGGAGACGCTTCCTATCGGGGCGCCCATCGCCAGGATCAACGGGCATGGTGCTTCGGCTCAGGACGAGGGCGCTAGGCCAGCGGGTCCTGTCACGGCAGGGGACCCACCACCTCTTCCGGTAGCTAAAGCTTCCTCAGAGGCGGTCCCCCCTACCGTGCCACCCGCTGGAGAAGCGTCAGAGGTCGACGGGGAGAGGGTTAAAGCGTCGCCGTTGGCTCGGCGGTTGGCGAAGGAGAAGGGACTGGACTTGGCTTCTCTCCATGGTTCTGGGCCTGGGGGGCGCGTTGTTAAGTCGGACGTGGAAGGGGCGGAGGCTCCAGCGGCAGCGGCGGCTCCGGAGGTGGCGCCTTCTATCGAGACGGCTAAGGGTGAGACTCGGGTTCAGGAGCTGAACAAGCTGCAGCAGACGATCGCTCGGCGGATGGCGGAGTCAAAGGCGACTGCTCCTCACTTCTACTTGACGATCGAGATCGATATGGGGAAGGCGGTCGAGGCTCGGGCGGCGCTTAAAGCGGCGGCTCGGGAGGGGGAGGTCGTTCCTTCCTTCAACGACATGGTGGTGAAGGCTTGCGCGATCGCGCTGCGGGAGTTTCCGAAAGCTAATGGGGCTTATCGCGACGGGCGGTTCGAGATGTACTCGCGGGTCAATGTCGGCGTCGCCGTGGCCGCCGAGGAAGCGCTGGTGGTGCCGACGATCTTTGATGCGGACAAGAAGGGTCTGCGGCAGATCGCCGAAGACACTCGCACCGTTGCCGCCAAAGTCCGCGATGGCTCGGTGATCCCGCCGGAGCTCTCGGGCGGCACCTTCACCGTCTCCAACCTCGGCATGTACGGGATCGAGGTCTTCGACGCGGTGATCAACATGGGCCAGGCGGCGATCGTCTCGATCGGTGTGATTCGCGAAGCCCCCGCCGTCCGCGACGGCCAGATCGTCCCCGCGCAGCTGATGAAGGCGACGATCGCCTGCGACCATCGCATCCTCTACGGCGCCGAGGGCGCTGAGTTCCTCGCCAGGGTCAAGACCCTGCTCGAGGAGCCGATTTCGCTGGCGCTCTAGTCGGCTTGCCCGCCGCCGAGCTCGGGCGGCAGCGCTTTCGGCCCGTCCGGGTACATCTGGCGCAGCTGCTCCTCGCTCATCTCCAGCGTGCTGGTGATCTCTTCCCGGGGAGCGCCAACGACGAGCCAGAGCTGGTCGGCATCGGTGTCGTTGAAGAGTTGCCGCGGCGTGTCCGGCTCGACCAGCAGCGTGTCGAGAGGCTGGAGCGTCAGCACCTCCTCGCCGATCCGCACCCGCCCCTCTCCCTCCAGCAACACGTAGAGCTCCTCCTGCGTGAAGTGCCGGTGAAAGGTCGAAGCTTTACCCGGCTCTACCCGCCACATCCGCGCCCCCAACGCCGAAGCCTCCAACTGTCCCCCAAGGTCCGTATTAGGCGTCTGCATCTGATTAGACCGCCGCCAGAAGGCATCCGCCGCTTTGAGGACGCGGTAGCTCACACCTCGAGCCAGGTGCCTTTGGGTCCGAGGTTGCGGACGGGCGTGGGGCCGATCTGGCTCTCGCAGCCCCAGGACTCGTGGATGTGGCCGCAGACGGCTAGGCGGGGGCGCTTCTCTTCGATTGCGCGGAGGAGGGCGGGGCTGCCGAAGTTGCCGCCCGCACCGGCGCTGTCGCAGTGGTCCTTCGGCGGTGAGTGGAGGACGAGGACCGCTTCCTCGGGGCAGGGGGCGAGCATCTCCGTCGCCGCCTCGTCGTCGAGGTCGAAGCTCCAGTCCCAGGGCGTGACCGGGATGCCGGCCCCGAGGCCGAAGAACTCGGTGCCCTCGATCGTCGTCCCCTTGCCGTGGAGGACGGTGGCGGCGTCCCAGCCGTCGACCGCGGCGCGCAGGGCGTCGACGGTCTCGTTGTTGCCAGGAACCAGGACGGTCGGGGTCTTGATCGCCGCCAGGGTGCAGATCGTCTCCGGTAGACCCTCGTGCACAGAGGCGAAGTCGCCGGCGCCGATCACGACATCGGCCTCCGCCGACATATCGACCAGTCGTTTGCCCTGGTCGAGGTCGTTGTGGAGATCGCTGAAGGCGAGGATGCGCACGGGCCAAACCTAGCGGGTCCGCTGCGGGTCGTTGGCTGAACGAGATCCCTCAACATCTGGGTTCATAAGCTTCGCTTTAGTAATGGGATGCACGCTTTGGGGGTGGACGAGCGCATGCGCCGCCGCGAAGCCCCGTCGACTCCGCTTTGGCGCCGAGTCCGCCGGGTCATCCTGATCGCGGCCTTCGTCTGCCTGGTCCCCGTCGCCGTCTCCTGGGTGCGGATGCTGAGCCAGCCCCGCAACGTCAGCTGGAACATCGCCACGGTCGAGTGGGTGCGCGCCCACGGCGGCAATCCGCTCATTTCGCAGGTCGAGAACTGGTACTACGAACTCAATGCGCCGTCGAAGGGCGGGCCGCCGCTGAAGTCGCTGCCGCACGTCGGCGTCGCCGCCGTCTCAGCCCATTCGCCGGAACCCGAAGAAGTCCACATCTACCGGCCGCCGCGGGTCAAGCCGCTGATCCACCCCGCGCTGCCGGGCGAGGGCGTCTGGAAGCCGGCCTCGGCGACCGCCGGGAAGCGACCGCCGGTCCTTCTCACCACCTTCCGCAGCGACCCCGAATACCCCCAGTTCGTCGCCGGCGTCGCCTGGATCGACAGCGGCCGCACCCACCTCGAATACGTGCCCGGGCTGGCCGAGCCGCCGGCACTGGAAAACCGCGGGCCGGCTGAGGTGCCACCCTCCAAGCGCGACCGCATCGCCGCCACCTTCAACGGCGGCTTCCCGCTCGAAACTTCCAACGCGGGCCTCGTCTACCACGGCCAGGTGCTAGCGCCGATGGTCAACGGGATCGCCACCCTGGTCGAGTACAAGGGGGGCCGGATCGACATCCGCCCCTGGGAGAATGGCGAACGGATCAACCCGAAGATCGTCTTCGCCAAGCAGAACCTGCCGCCGATCATCAACGAAGGCAAGCTCAACCCCAACCTCAGCGACGGCCCCGAATGGGGGGCGACGGTGAACAACGCGATCCGAGTCTGGCGCTCAGGCCTCGGCGTCGATAAGCGCGGCAACCTGATCTACGCCGCCGCCAACGACCAGACGGTCGAATCGCTGGCGAAGGTCCTGCAGGGGGCCGGCGCGGTGCGGGCGATGGAGCTCGACATCAACGAAGACTGGACCAGCTTCATCACCTATCGCTACCCCGGCGCCAAAGACCCCTCGAACCTGCTGCCGGAAATGTTCCGGCCCGATACCCGCTATCTCGAACCCGACGAACGCGATTTCTTCGCCGTCTACGTCAAGGACGGGAAGAAAGCGAAGGGGGGACATTGAATCCTCGGCGAACCACCCCCGGGGCCCGCGCTCGTCGCGCTCTGCTGATCGACGTGATCGCCGCCGCGCTCCTTGCCGCGATCACCCTCAGCCTCGCCGCCGGCCTCGGCGTAGTCGCCTTCTTCGCCCTGCCGCTGCTGCTAATCGGCCTGCTCTGGATCACCCTCGAACGGCTAACGAACCGGCTCCGGCACAGGCGTCAGCGGTCCGCGTAGCCCGGTAGTCGCTCGTCTCCCGCGGCTTCAATGGCAGTGGAACTAGATCTCAGATCAGCTTGAGGACGTTCTTCGCGCGGGCGAACTTCGCCACCCGGGACAAGATCGCGTTGTAGCGGGAGTGGGCTGCGTCTCCTAACTCGCTGTTCAACCGCTTGTACAGCCGGTGGGCTGCAGGTTCCTCAGCGTTAGCAACGCTCAACAGGTCGCTGACCCCGAGTTTCTTCGCTGCGGCGCTTACCGCGAGAGCATCGATGGTTTCGCGTCCGGCTTCCAGATCCTTGATGCCCGGGAGGACGATCTCGGCCCCCGGAAGCTTGTCGAGTTCCTGCGCAGGCACGGGTCAAGCGTAGACGCTGACCCCGACTTCGAGGTGTGGTCGCGTTGGTTAGGCGGGGCCGGCTGACGTCGGCTCGCCGAAGTCTTCGACCTCGGTTTCGACCTTGCCGGCCGGCATGCCGGCCAGGGCGACGACGAAGGCGACGACCATCGCCGCGGCCATGCAGTAGAAGACCGTCTGGGTGGCAGCGGCGAAGTCGTGGGGGATGTTTTCGGCCACCTTCGCAACCGGGCCGTGGAGGTGGGCGGGGAAGTTGCTGCCGTTGCCGCTGCCTTGGCTGATCGCGTCGGCGATGCCGTCGGCGGCCCGCCTCGGCGCGCCGTGTTCGGCCGCCGTCGCCTCCAGGTTCGAGCGGTTCTCGCTGATCAGGATCGTGCCGAGGACCGCGAGGCCGAGGCTGGAACCGAAGTTGCGCACGGTCTGGGTGATCCCGGTCGCCTCGCCGTAGCGGCTGCGCGGCACCCGGTTCAGCGCGTCGGTGTTGGCGGGACTGAGGACAAGTCCGACCCCGGCTCCGGCGATGACGATGTAGTACCACTGTTCGCTGACCGAGAGGTGGGTCAGCGAGTGGCCCCAGAGGTAGAAGCCGACCGCGGCGACGGCGCAGCCGAGCACCACCGCGGGCCGTGCCCCGACCCGGTCGAGGATCTTGCCGCCCCACTGCGAGGCGGTGGCGAAGCCGGCGAAGAAGATCAGCAGGTAGAGCCCCGTTTCCGAGGCGCTTTCGCCGAGTGAGATCTGCGCGTACATGCTGGCGAAGAAGAAGAGCGGCACGAAGGGGATCATCAGGAAGAAGAGGACGACGTTGTCGATCGCGAAGGCGCGGTCGCGGAAGACCGAGAGCCGCAGCAGGGGGTTCTTGACCCGCAGCTCGTAGCGGACGAAGGCGGCGAGGATCGCGATCCCGGCGACGATCGTGCCCCAGGTCGCCGGGCTGCTCCAGTGCCAGACGCTCGACTGCTGCAGGCCGAGGACGGCGAGCCCCATCCCGGCGGTGATCATCACCGCGCCGCGGTAGTCGAGCGGCGCCGGGTGCTTTTCGTCTGCCGGCTTCGATTTCGCAATCAGGATCAGGGCGATGATCGCGACCGGGATGTTGACCCAGAAGATCGCCCGCCAGGTCCATTCGACGAGGAAGCCGCCGGCCAGCGGGCCGACTGAGGTGAGGCCGCCGGCGATCGCGAAGAAGATCGCCATCGCCTTGCCGCGTTCCTGGACCGGGAACGCGTTGAGGACGATCGCCAGGGCCGCCGGGAACATGATCGCCGCGCCGGCGCCCTGGATCACCCGGAAGGTGATCAGCCAGGGCTCGTCGAGCGAGCCCGAGGGGGTGGCGCCGCAGAGGGCGGAAGCGGTGGCGAAGACGACGACTCCGAGCGTGACCATGCGCCGGTGGCCGGCGATGTCAGCGAGGCGACCGCCGAAGGCGAACAGCGCCGAGAGCGAAAGCAGGTAGCCGTTGACGATCCACTGCACCCCCGTCGCCGAGAGCGAGAGGTCGTCCTGGATCGTCGGGATCGCGATCGCGACGATCGTCTGGTCGATGAAGGTCATCGAGACGGCGAAGATCATCGCCGCGAGGATCAATTTGCTGTTTTGACCGGTGCTTTCGTTCATGCCACGCGCCTTTGCCGCGCGGCCGACGATTCCTCCCCGGGGTCCGCTAAAGTCGCCGCCGCAATGCCTCCCGTCTTCTGGCTAGGCCTAGGAATCGCCGCCGTCTTCTTCTTGGTCGGCTGCATCTCCGGTGCGCGCTCGCGCACGGCATCCCTGCGCACCGGCGCCGCGATCGGCGCCTACCTCGGCATCATGGCGGCTTTCCCGCTGCTGGCAATTGGCCTAGCCACGAGCTAGCCGCTTAAACGCTTCGCGCCGGGGGTAGCCGGATCGCATGACCAATGCGACCGAGGTTCCCGTTCTTACCCTCCACGACGGCGTCGAAATTTTCCAGCTCGGCTTCGGCACTTGGCAGATCACCGGAGCCGAGACGCAGGAGAGGGTCGAGGAAGCGCTGGCGGTTGGCTTCCGGCACCTCGATACCGCCGCCGCCTACGGCAACGAGGCGGGGGTCGGCGCGGCGATCTCGACGAGCGGAGTCGCGCGCGAGGACGTCTTCGTCACCACCAAGCTCTGGAACTCCGAGCAGGGCTACGACTCGACCCTGCGCGCCTTCGAGCAGAGCATCGGGCGCCTCGGCGCCGGCCACGTCGACCTCTACCTGATCCACTGGCCGCAGCCGAGCCGGGACCTCTTCCTCGACACCTGGCGCGCCTTCGAACGGATCAAGGAGGAAGGCGGCGCCCGCTCGATCGGCGTCTCCAACTTCCGCGTCGAGGATCTCGAGCGGCTGGAGGCGGAGGCCGAGCAGCGCCCGACCGTGAACCAGATCGAGCTGCACCCGCGGCTGCAGCAGGCCGAGCTGCGCGCTTGGCATGTCGACCACGACATCGCCACCGAGGCCTGGAGCCCGCTGGCCCAAGGCGACCTGCTCGAAGATGAGACGATCGCGACGATCGCCGCCCACCACGAGCGCAGCCCCGCCCAGGTGATCCTCCGCTGGCACCTGCAGCTCGGCAACGTCGTCATCCCCAAATCGAGGACGCCGGAGCGGATCCGCGAGAACTTCGAGCTCTTCGACTTCGCCCTCAGCGAGGACGACATGGCCGCGATCGAGCGGCTGAACACCGGCGAGCGCATCGGCCCCGACCCAGCCACCTTCAGCGCCGCCTGATCTGCCGACGGGACGATTTCCCTCCATATAGGGGTACTTCTGTCCCGTCGGCGTCATTACGATGCCGCCGATGAGCGACGAGCGGCTGAGGCGGACGAATACCGTCGCGGCTACCGCCTTCGTCATCGGTGGCTCGCTGTTCTGCCTCGGGGCGTTGCTGGCCCAGGCGCACGTCGGCGGGCCGCGGTTGGCTGCGGCGGTCTTCATGGCAGGCGGGGTCTTCTTCACCACCGGCGGCTACAGCTCAGTGCTGCTGGTCGTCAACGCCCGCGCCGGCAGCTGGCGCTGGTGGGCGACCGAGCCGGGGCTCGAATGGGGGAGCGCGGTCGCCCTCTTCGTCGGCACGCTCTACTTCGGCGCCAGCCTGCTGGCGGCGCTGATCGGCGACCTCACCACCGCCCAGGAGCACCGGCTGGTCTGGTCGCCGG